>CAIOVE010000042.1 GCA_903861645.1 uncultured Hyphomicrobiales bacterium | reverse complement strand
CTGCCTGCTCTACGAACTCATTCCCAACATGCCGGAACAAAGGTTGCGGCCCCTCATCGAAAAATACGCGGAATTACTCAATCAAAACAGCCTCTTCACCCAAACTTTCGGCCTTATCTAAAATGAGGGGATGGCTGAGGTCGCCGTCCTTTGTCAGTTCGTGGCAAATCCTGAAATCCTCGTAGTCCCAAGCATTTCCGGATTGGCGCATGGATACGAAAACGTCGAGGCAATTCGGGTCTATTATGATTTTGCCGCCATGGCGCGTGCGAAAATAAACCGATTGAGGCGAGATCAGCAGTTGCCCAAGTTTCCGCGGAATCGCGCCCTTTCCGCGCGGCGCCACGCGACTCAGGAAATCGGCGAACGGAAGCAGCGCGCCGATTTCCTTGATATCGATCCTCGTCTTCGATGCGGACAGTGGAGCCGGCAATGCTGGATTCGAGGATACCATGACAACGATCTCATGTGTTTTGAGGCCAGTTGGCGATGAATTGTCGCCAATGGCGCTTACGCGGCCCGATTAGACGCGATCAAGCACAAGTGTCGGCGTGGAAAATCCATGCCGGCACCATGGCTTAGAAAGACATAGCCTTTTTAAGGTTTTCGTCGATCTTGTCGAGGAAGGCGTTGGTCGATAGCCACTTCTGGTCGGGGCCGACGAGGATCGCGAGATCCTTGGTCATGAAGCCTGATTCCACCGTGTCGACACAGACCTTCTCGAGCGTTTCGGCGAACTTTCTCAGGTCCGCGTTGTTGTCGAGCTTGGCGCGATGCATGAGGCCGCGGGTCCAGGCGAAAATCGACGCCATGGAGTTGGTCGAGGTCTCCTTGCCCTGCTGGTGCTGGCGATAATGGCGGGTCACGGTGCCGTGCGCCGCCTCGGCCTCCACGGTCAGGCCATCCGGGGTCATCAGCACGGACGTCATCAGGCCGAGCGAGCCATAGCCCTGCGCCACGGTGTCGGACTGCACGTCGCCATCATAGTTCTTGCAGGCCCAGACATAGCCGCCCGACCATTTCATCGCCGCGGCGACCATGTCGTCGATCAGGCGATGTTCGTAGGTGATGTTGGCGGCCTTGAATTTCGCCGCGAACTCGTTGTCGAACACTTCCTGGAAAATATCCTTGAAGCGCCCGTCATAGACCTTGAGAATGGTGTTCTTGGTCGAGAGATAGACCGGAAACTTGCGCTGCAAGCCGTAGTTGAACGACGAGCGGGCGAAGTCGATGATCGACTGGTCGAGATTGTACATCGACATGGCGACGCCGGCCGCCGGGAACTTGAACACCTCGCGCTCGATGACCGCGCCGTCCTCGCCGACGAACTTGATGCTCAGCGTGCCCTTGCCGGGAACCTTGAGGTCGGTCGCGCGGTACTGATCGCCGTAGGCGTGGCGACCGACGATGATCGGCTGGGTCCAGCCGGGCACGAGGCGCGGAATGTTGCGGCAGATGATGGGTTCACGAAAAATAGTGCCGCCGAGGATGTTGCGGATCGTGCCATTCGGCGACTTCCACATTTCCTTCAGGCCGAATTCCTTCACGCGGGCTTCATCGGGCGTGATGGTCGCGCATTTGACGGCGACGCCGTACTTCTTGGTCGCCTCGGCGCTGTCGATGGTGATCTGGTCGTTGGTCTCGTCGCGCCTCTGGACGGACAGGTCGAAATACTTGAGGTCGATGTCGAGATAGGGGTGGATCAGCTTGTCCTTGATCAGCTGCCAGATGATCCGGGTCATCTCGTCGCCGTCCATTTCAACGACGGGGTTCGCAACCTTGATTTTTTGCATCGGGGCCTCGGATTTTGCTGCGCTGCGGCATGATTCAATCGCACCGCCTATAGCATCATGGGCCCGCGCGGCCTAGTCCGGCTTTTGGCTCGGGCGCCCCATTTCCGGGCGATGGTTAGCTTATATTTCAGCGTCATATGAAAGCGCGCCGTGGCCATGGCGACGGCGCGTCGGCTTTGGCGGAAAGGCGGACTCCGAAAGCTCCGGAGCCCGCCGCTGTTGGTTTAAAGCGAGGCGAGCGCCCCATTCAGCGTGGCGCTCGGGCGCATGGCGGCCGAGACCATGACGTCGTTGGGCAGGTAATAGCCGCCCATGTCGACGGGCTTGCCCTGCGCGCCGATCAGCTCGGCGTTGATCTTCGCCTCGTTGGCGGTCAGCTTTTCGGCCAGCGGCTTGAAGCGGGCCTGCAATCCGGCGTCCTTGGTCTGCGCGGCCAGCGCCTGCGCCCAGTAAAGGGCGAGGTAAAAGTGGCTGCCGCGGTTGTCGATCTCGCCAACCTTGCGCGACGGATTGCGGTTGAACTCGAGGATCTTGCCAATGGCGGTGTCGAGCGTGTCGGCCAGAACGCGCGCCCTGGCGTTATTGTAGGTGTCGGCCATGTGCTCAAGCGACGCGCCGAGCGCGAGGAACTCCCCGAGCGAATCCCAGCGCAGATAGCCTTCCTGCTGGAACTGCTGCACGTGCTTGGGCGCCGAGCCGCCCGCGCCGGTCTCGAACAGGCCGCCGCCCGCCAGCAACGGCACGACCGACAGCATCTTGGCGGAGGTGCCGAGTTCCATGATCGGGAACAGGTCGGTCAGATAGTCGCGCAGCACGTTGCCGGTGACGGAAATCGTGTCCTGTCCCTTGCGGATGCGCTCCAGCGAGAACTTGATCGCCTCGACCGGCGCCATGATGCGGATATCGAGCCCGCTGGTGTCCAGATCCTTGAGGTACTTCTCGACCTTGACGATCAGCTGGGCGTCGTGGGCGCGGTTCTTGTCGAGCCAGAACACCGCCGGCGTGTTGGTCAGGCGGGCGCGGCGCACGCCGAGCTTGACCCAATCCTGCACGGGCGCGTCCTTCACTTGGCACATGCGGAAGATGTCGCCGGCCTCGACCGCGCGTTCCAGCAACACCTTGCCGTCGTCGGCGACGACGCGAACCGTTCCATCGGCGGAAATCTCGAACGTCTTGTCATGCGAGCCGTATTCCTCGGCCGCCTGCGCCATCAGGCCGACGTTCGGCACCGAGCCCATGGTCTTGGGATCGAACGCGCCATGGGCCTTGCAATCCTCGATGGTCGCCTGAAAGAGGCGCGCGTAGCTGCGGTCGGGCACCACGGCCATCGCGTCGCGCGGCTTGCCGTCCTTGTCCCACATCTTGCCGCCCTCGCGGATCATCGCGGGGAGCGAGGCGTCGATGATGACGTCGCTGGGCACGTGCAGGCAGGTGATGCCCTTGTCGGAATTGACCATCGCGAGTTCGGGACGCCCGGCGTATTGGGCGGCGATATCGTCCTTGATGGCCTTCTTCTCGGCGTCCGGCAGCGTCTCGATCTTGGCGAGGAGATCGCCGAGGCCGTTGTTGAGATTGACGTTGAGCTTCTTGAACGTCTCGGCGTGCTTCTTGAGCACGTCCTCGAAGAACACGGACACGACATGGCCGAAAATGATGGGATCGGAGATCTTCATCATCGTGGCCTTGACGTGCAGCGAGAACAGCACGCCGTCCTTTTTAGCCTTGTCGATCTGCTCCGCGAAGAAAGCGCGCAGCGCCTTGCGGCTCATCACGGCCGCGTCGATGATCTCGCCGGCCAGCAGCGGCGTCTTCGCCTTCAGCACGGTGACGGCGCCATCCCTGGCCACCAGTTCGATGCGCGCATTGGTCGGCGCGGCAAGGGTGGTCGAAACTTCCGAACCGAAGAAATCGCCGCCCTGCATGTAGACGACATTGGTTTTGGAGTCCTTCGCCCAGGCGCCCATCTTGTGGGGGTTGTTGCGGGCGTATTGCTTGACGGCCGGGGCCGCGCGGCGGTCCGAATTGCCTTCGCGCAGCACGGGATTGACCGCGCTGCCGAGCACCTTGCCAAAACGCGCCTTGATGTCCTTCTCGGCGTCGGTCGTGGCGTTGTCGGGATATTCGGGAACGTCGTAGCCCTTGCTCCGCAGTTCCTTGATCGCGGCCTTGAGCTGCGGAATCGAGGCGGAAACGTTGGGCAACTTCATGATGTTGGCTTCGGGCTTCAGCGTGAGTTCGCCGAGCGCGGTGAGTTCATCGGGGATGCGCTGGGCGGGCGCGAGCTTGTCGGGGAAATTGGCGAGGATGCGGCCCGCCAGCGAAATGTCCCGCAGCTTGACGGACACATCCGCCGCGCCGACGAAGGCTTCGACGATCGGCAGAAGCGAGTGCGTGGCGAGCGCGGGCGCTTCATCAACCTTGGTCCACATGATCTCGAGTTTCGACATATTGACACCTCTGTTCGTTGAAATGGGCTTGGCTGGCCGGCAGACGGTCAGCGATGGATGCTTGGAGCGGGCCTGATTTTCCCGCCTTTATGCGTTGCTTCAGGCATGACGTTCGCCAGACGCGGATCGGACGGACCGATATCGGGGGCCTCGATCGCTTGGGGAGGTGAGATCGGACGTCGCCCGATTAAAGAAAATGACTGGGCGCTCGGCGGCCACAAGATGCGGATCATCGCTTCGCCGTCCTCTCAGACGACGGAAATTTCAGCCATGGGCGCTCGACCTCGTTGATGTTCTTTCGGGCGTCCCTATATCACCCGACGCGCGGGGGGCAAAGGCCGGTCGGGCGGCAAAACCATGGCCATTAGACGCATCCGCGCTGGTCCCGGAGCCGATAAAAACCGGGCCTAGACTGGCAAGAAGGATGGATCGACGAAGCGTTCCGGCCGATAATCGCCATCCCGCTTGAAATCCCCCATCTCGATAAGGGTTCCAACCAGCAATTCGAGCTGTCTTGCAGGCAGGTCCAGCGATTTGTCGAAGGGGCGCAGTTCGCCGACGTAGTAATCCCATGAGCGCAATGCGTTCTCCCGGCTCATTTTCGTCGGCCCCATGAGAATTTCGGCGCATTCCTCGCGGTGCGCGGGATCGTCGAGATAGGGCACGGCGCGCGACACCGCCCGCAGGAACCCCCTGAGTTCGCCGCCATGGCTCGCCGCCCAGTCCGGCCGGGCGACAAAAGCGGTGAAACCGTAATCACGCACGCGCGCGCCCAGATCGAGGAGCTTGTTGAAACCTTCCGACATGGCGACCCAGTCGAAGGGCTGGCTGAGCACCGCCGCATGAACGGATTTGCTCTTCAGCGCGGCGAAGCGGTTGGGCGTGGCGGGATCGTAGATCTGGTCGACATCGGTCACTTTCATGCCGTTTTCGACCAGCCAGCGGTTCCAGAACACCGTGATGAGGCTCTTGACGAGGGGTAGCGACACCGTTTTTCCGCGCATGTCGGCGACGCTTTTGATCTCGGGGCTGGACATGACCATGTAGGGAAAGGCCCGCATGAGCGAGGCATGGATGCGCAGCGGCGCCTCGCCAACGATGGCGCGCACGGCCGATTCATAGGTCGTCGCGCCCAGGTCGAAACTTCCCGCGACGGTCTGCTGGGCGACCGCCGGATTTGAGTTCGTATAGACGGTTTCCACCGTCAGTCCTTCGTCGCGGAAAAAGCCTTTCCTGTCGGCGATGTACAGTGGCCAGGACATGGGCAAGGGCGATACGTCGCCATAACGCAGAACGCGCGCCAGCGCGATGGCGGGCGCCGCGACCCCAAGGCCTGCGCTCGCCACGGCGCCGCCGACGAAAGTTCTTCGCGTTGCCCGCATGGCCTTACTCCTGTTTTTAGCTTGGATTCTCGGCGTTTCTGACGTTTTGACGCGCGTCAGGGGTTGAGGATCGTCCGCATCCTCTCGACCACGTTCCTGGGCGTGGCCTGCATGGAGACGAGAATTTTCTGCATCGCCTCGCCATCGGTCGGCTCGGGCTTGTCGCCGCCGCTGGAGGTCTCGAATTCAGCGATATAGCCGGGGTCGGCCAGCGCCTGCATGAAAGCCTTGCGAATGTCGGCGGCCCGCTCCGCGGGCAGGCCCGGCGGGGCGAGATAGGGGCGGCTGATGACCAGCGGCGAGGAAATCAGCTTCACCATGGCCTTCTTGTCCGGCGTATCGGCGAGTTCATAGGACCACGGCACGTCCGGGGCGAGCGGGTGCTTTTCGAGTCCGTTCTGAACGAGGAAGGTCAGCTTTTTCTCCTTTAGCCAGTCGGGTTTCGACGCCTTGATGCTGGCGTAGCCAAAACCGCAGCGGCCATCGACCTCGCCGCGCTCAAGCGCGAGGGCGGTTTCCTGCGTGCCGAGATAGCCCGTGATCACCTTGAATTTCGTGCCGATCGCTTCGTTCAGGATGATCGGTTCGATATCCGTGCCCGATCCCGCGCCGGTTCCGGCGACCGTGACCGTCTGCTGGCGGGCCTGTTCGAGGGTCTGGACCGGCGATTTGTACCAGGTCGTGCAGAAGGCGCCGTCGCGTTCCAGCGCGCCGACGGCGGTGAAGGCGTCGATGCCGTAGGGCGCGCGCCGCGCGCCGATCAGCGGATCAAGCAGGGGGCCCGACGCGAAGGCGCCGATGACGGTCCCGTCGCGGGGCGCTTGTGTGTAGAGGAAGTCCAGCACGCGGACGCCGCCCGCGCCCGGCATGTTCTGGGCAATGACGGCTGGATTGCCCGGCAGGTATTTTCCGAGGTAGCGCGCCAGAATGCGCGCGCCGATGTCGATGCCGCCGCCCGCCGTGCCAGCGATGTTGATGGTGACCGTCTTGCCCTTGTAGTAGCCATCCGGGCTCTGCGCGATGGCGGGTGAAGCGGCCAGCATCGCTCCGGCGAACGCTAGGGCATGGTGTCCAAGGCGAAACATGTGATCCTCCCGCGGGCGCGTTCTGGCCGCGCGCCATGACCTAGTGTTGGCGAAAAACCGGCCCGAGGAAAGCCCGCGGTCAGCGGACGACCGTGACGCCGCCTTCCCGCAGCACTTTTTCAACCCCGGCGCGCACGCGCCCCATGGTCTCCGCCGCGTCGGCGATCAGTTTTCTGGTGTCGACGTTGACCAGCGCGCCGCCGCGCTTGAGGATGCGGCCATCGATGATGGTCGTGTCGACGTTGGCGGGCTGCGCCGATTGCACGATCATGCGCACGGGGTCGTTCGCCGGGCCCATGTTCAGGTCGTCGGCGCGCACGAGAATGATGTCGGCGCGCTTGCCGGGCTTCAGCGAGCCGACGCGGTCATCGATCCCAAGCGCCCGCGCGCCCTCGATCGTCGCCATTTCCAGCACCTTGCGTGGCGGCAGGGCGAATTCGCTTGGCTTCGATCCGTCGCCAACGTTCTGCATGCCCTTCATGATGGCGAACATGTCGGCGTTGCCCGCCAGCACGATCGTGTCGATGGAAAGGCTGACCGAGACGCCTTTTTCCAGCATTTGCAGGATCGGCGGAATGCCGAAGCCGGTGCGCATCTCGGTGAAGGGAGACATCGAGATGAACGTTCGGGATTTCGCGACAAGGTCGATGTCGTCGATGCTCGTATTTGTGTCGTGCACGAGAATGACATCGGGGCCCAGCAAACCGTCGGCGGCGAGGGCCTTGACGCCTTCGCGTTGCTTGACGCGCGCGGCGCTCGTTCCCATGTGCGTCGAAATACGGATGCCGAGCTTGCGCGCCGCCGCCCATTCGCGCTTGCAAATATCGGCGTTGTTGCTTTCCGGCCCGCGCGAACAGATGCCGAGCGTGGTCAGGCCCTCGCTGGTGGCGATCCATTGCTTCTGCACGCGTTCGAGATCGGCGAGGTTGACGGGCTGATCGACCATGCCGACGCCCGCGTAGCCATACCCGAACAGGGCCCGCCCGCCATAGGCCTTGTGCGCGGCGAGCTCGGCGTCGGCGAATTCGGGTTTCGGCAGATTGTGCGACCAGTTGTGCACCGTTGTTATGCCGCCATGGATGGCCTCCGCCAGCGACAGCCGTACGCCGCGCGCGTTATCCTCGGGCGTGAAAACGTCGCCGACGGCGCGCGCGAACAGAAAGTAGCCGTTCTTGGGATCCTCGGCGGCCATGTTGCGGGCAACCGAGCCCCACATGTGCCAATGGGTGTCGATGAGGCCGGGCAAGGCGATCATGTTGGCGGCGTCGATAACGGCGGCGCCGGGCGCGACGACGCCGCGGCCAATGGCGATGATGGCGCCATCGCGCACGTGAATGTCGCCGCCGGCGATATCGCCCAGCGTCGGGTCCATGGTGAGGATGGTCGCGCCGCGAATGATGAATTCGCCGCGCGCTGGCAGCGCGCCGACGCCCTGAGCGGTCGAGGCTGCCTGCGCCAGCAAGGCGCTTGGCGTCGCCGCGGCGGCGGCGAAGGCGGCGGAGGCCTTCATCAGATCGCGACGTGTCAGGCGATCGAGTGCCTTCAACATTTGACGTCCTCCCCGAAGTTTTTATGCGTCGCCGATGGTAGCGACTTTCCCGGTCCGGGCAATCGCCCGACGCGCGTCAATCGAACAGCGCGAGATCGATGGCGTCCCCCATGTGAGTATAGCCGGCGTCGCTGGGGTGCAGGTGGTCGCCGCAATCCCATTTCGGTAGCAGTTTCGAAGGGTTCACGGGGTCTTGTAGCGCCTTTTCGAAATCGATCACCGCGTCGAAGGCGTCGTTGCCGCGAATCCACGCGTTCACCGCGAGGCGTACTTTTTCGCGTTCGGGCGTCCAGCAGCCGGGCACGAAGGTCTCGTTCTCGTAAGGCATGAGCGTTCCGACATAGGCCTTCAAGTCCGCGGCCTTCGCTCGCGCGGCCATTTGTTTCAAGCCAGCGATCAATCCCGGCGCCGTGGCTTCCTCCGCCGGGTCGCCGCGGCGATTACGCAGATCGTTCGTGCCCAACAGCACGATCAGATGGGTGGCGCCCGGCTGGGCGATCACGTCGCGGTCGAAACGGCGCAGGCCGCTGTAGGCGTTGGGGTTGTCGCGCAGGATGCGATTGCCGCCAATGCCCTGATTCATGACGCCCGCGAAATGCGGGCCGCGCGCGGCGACCAGCCGCCGGGCGAGCTGATCGGGCCAGCGACAATTGGCGTTCGGCGTGGACACATTGGCGTCGGTGAGGGAATCGCCGAGCGTGACGATCCCGCGCGTGGCGACGGAAGTCTCCACCTCGACGCCGGTCGCGAAAAACCAGGAATCAATGGCGCGGCCGATGGGCATATCCGCGGCTGCCGCGTGATTGCCGGGGGGCGAGAAATAATTCGTTTGCCGCGCGCTGCCGTGGCCGGTCGATCTGGCGACCGGGCCGGGCACATGAAACGTGATCGCGATATCCGCGAGCGCGGGCAGGTCGATCTCCACGGGATCGCTGAGAGCCAGCGCCCCCGCCGCGATCGTCGCCCTTGCTTCGCCGCCAAAGGTCAGCGCGCGGCGGCTGGAGAATTCGATTCCGGTTTCGCCGCGCCGTAGCGCGATACTGGCGTCGGCGATGGTCACGGGCTCCACGCCATGGGCGTTGGAAAACCGCACCCGCGCGCGTTTTCCGGCGATGCTGCCGCGCGCCATCATGCGCAGCGTCAGGTTCTCGAAAGCGGAATCGTCCAGTGGTTGCGGGCTGGTGGTCCATGTTCCCGTGAAGCGCATGGCGTCGGCGTTTTCCTCGTCGTTTCTTCGCCGGCAATGTGTGCGGGCGCGCCGCCCCTGTCAACGGCGGCGCCGCGGGGCTTGCGTTGGGGCCGCCAGCCGGGGCAAACCACCACGCCCGCCTCGCGGGACCGGAGAGGACAACATGGTTGGCGCTGGCACGAATCGAACGCAGGCAGGTCTTTCGGGCGGCCCCGCCATCGTGCTCGTGCGGCCGCAACTGGCCGTGAACATCGGCATGTGCGCCCGCGCCATGGTGAATTTCGGCCTGAGCGATCTCCGGCTGGTGGCCCCGCGCGAGGGATGGCCGCGGGTCGACGAGCATCACGACACCGCCTACGCGGCGGCCGCTGGCGCCGGTCATCTGCTCGATACAGCGCGGGTTTTCGACACGCTGGCCGACGCCATCGCCGATCTGAATCTCGTGTTCGCGACGACCGCGCGCGAGCGCGGGCAGGGCAAGCGCATCGAGGCGCCCGTCGACGCCATGGCCGAGGCGCGCGCCCATATCGATCGTGGCGAGCGGATTGGCGTGCTGTTCGGGCCCGAGCGCACGGGCCTCGATAATGACGAGGTCGGCCTCGCCGACGCCATCGTGACCTTTCCCGTCAATCCCGCGTACGCCTCGCTCAACCTCGCGCAGGCGGTGCTGCTGGTCGGCTATGAATGGATGCGCGCGGCCCATGGCGACGCGCCGCCTTTCGAGCGCACCGATTACTCGCCCCCCGCGCCACGCGAGATGATCCTGTCGTTTTTCGCTTATCTGGAGGCCGCGCTTGAGGAAAACGGGTTTTTCCGTCCCGAGGGCAAGGCGCCGGTCATGCGCCGCAATCTGCGCAATATTTTCCATCGCATGGAAATGACCGAACAGGATGTGCGCACCCTGCGCGGCGCCATGACCCGTCTCGTCGAGGGACCGCGCACCGACGTGCAAACCCGCAAGCGCGTGCGCCAGCCTGGGAAATCCTCGCCCGTTTCAGAAAGCTAGCGGGGCTTTTCGGTCTTCCGATCCGTGCTATCGTCCGCCCAACAAACAGCGCGGATGGCGCGCTTTCCGGGGGGCGATGTCGCATGGGTGTCTTTTCGCGCATGGGTGTTTTGGCTCGCGGGCTCGTGCTTTCGCTGTTGAGCGCCCCCTTGGCCCTCGCGCAGGGATTTCCCGATCGCACCGTCAAGATCATCGTCAATTTCGGCGCCGGCGGCTCGGCGGACACACTGGCGCGGCTCGTCGGGCAGGAATTGCAGGGTCGTCTCGGCCAGAGTTTCATCGTGGAGAACAAGACCGGCGCGGGCGGCAACATCGGCGCTGATTTCGTCGCGCACGCGCCGCCCGACGGCTATACTTTGCTTGTCACGCCCAATTCCTTCGCGCTGGCTCCGGCCTTCTATACGAAGCTGAGCTTCGACCCGGTCAAGGATTTCGCGCCGGTCACGCTGTTCGGGCTCATCCCCGACGTCATCGTCGTGCATCCCTCCTTGCCAGTGAAAACCTTGCCGGAACTGGTGGCGCTGGCGAAATCGAAGCCGGGCCAGATCAGCTACGCCTCGGCTGGCTATGGCAGCGGCAATCATCTTCGCACCGAGTTGTTCAAGTCACTGGCCGGGATCGACCTCGTTCACGTGCCCTATCGCGCCAACCCGGTCGCCGAGATCGACGTGATCGGCGGTCGCGTGCCCGTGATGTTCGATCTGATGCTGACCGCGCTGTCGCATGTCCGGCAGGGTGAATTGCGGGCGCTGGCGACGACCAGCGATCATCGGGCCCGACTGTTGCCCGATGTTCCCACGGTTGGCGAGATCGGCTATCCCGATCTCGTTTCCGGCACCTGGTTCGGCGCCTATGCGCCGGCGGGAACGCCGCGGGCCATCGTCGACAAATTGAACAATGAAATCACGGCGGTCCTCAAAGCCCCGGCCATGGTTGAAAAACTCGAGGCGCTGGGCGTCGAGGTCACGCCCGGCGGACCCGATGAGCTTGCGCGCCTGACGCGGGACGATTTCACCAAATGGAGCCCCGTCGTCGTCAAGGCGGGCATCAAGCCGGAGTGAAGCGCGCCGGCCGGGTTGGCCTTTTGCGCGGGGCGCGGTAGGTCTGGCGCGTGATTTCGCGCGCGCCAAACATTCTCGTCTTCGATTCAGGCCTCGGCGGCCTGACCGTTCACGCCGAGTTGCTGAAGGCGCGACCCGACGCGACCTATGCCTACGCGGCCGATGACGCCGCTTTCCCCTATGGCGACTGGGAGCCGGAGGCGCTCACGGGGCAAGTTGTGCGCGTGCTTGGCGCGCTGATCGCGACGCGTCGCCCCGACATCGTCGTGATCGCCTGCAACACCGCTTCCACGCTGGCGCTTCCGCTCTTGCGCGCGAAATTCCCCGAAATTCCCTTCGTGGGCACCGTGCCCGCCATCAAGCCCGCCGCGACGGCGTCGCGTTCGCGACTGATTTCCGTGCTGGCGACGCCGGGCACCGTGGCGCGCGATTATACGCGCGATCTCATCCGCGATTACGCGGCCCATTGCGACGTGCGGCTGGTGGGGTCGGCGCGCCTCGCCTCGCTGGCGGAGGCGCGCATGCAGGGTGTTTTCGTCGACGACGCCGACATCGCCCGTGAAATCATGCCGGCCTTCGTCGAGATGGAAGGGCGTCGGACGGATCATATCGTGCTGGCCTGCACCCATTACCCGTTGCTGCTGGAGGATCTGCGCCGACTCGCGCCATGGCCGGTCGATTGGGTCGATCCGGCGCCGGCCATCGCCCGGCGCGCCGATCATCTGCTGACCGAGGCCGGATTCGCGCATCATCGCCACGCGAGCGAGACGCGCGTCGAGCCGGGCGAAGCTTTGTTCACGAGCGGCGCGCGACCCAATCACGCCGTCGCCCGGGCGCTGGCCGCGCGTCGACTCGGTTTGACCGATGGTCCCGCCACGGCGGGCGCGCGCCTTCAGGAGGAACGCAATGCCGCGCAATAGAGGCTTTGTTCTGGCTTCGCGTCCCACCCCCGACGCCCCCGCCGGACCGCATAACTTCAAGCTGGTCGACATCATCACGGGCGAGCCCGACGCCGGCCAGGTGCTCGTGCGTCATCATTATCTCTCGCTCGATCCCTACATGCGCGGCCGCATGAACGACGCGAAATCCTACGCCGCTCCGCAAGCCCTCGGCGAGGTGATGATCGGCGGCACGGTTGGCGAGGTCGTCGCCTCCAACAACGCCCGTTTCAAGGTGGGCGACCACGTCGTCGGCGCCGGCGGCTGGCAACTCTATTCGCTGACCGATGGGCGCGACCTGCGCAGGATCGAGGACGATCGTTTGCCGATCCAGGCGTGGCTTGGCGCGCTGGGCATGCCGGGCGTGACCGCGTGGATGGGCCTGCACCGGATCATCGAGCCAAAGGCGCGCGAAACCGTTGTCGTTTCCGCCGCCACTGGCGCCGTGGGGTCGGTGGTTGGCCAGTTGCTGCGGATCGCCGGCGCGCGCGCCGTTGGCATCGCGGGCGGCGCCGAAAAATGCGCCTACGCCGTCGCGGAGCTTGGCTACGAGGTTTGCGTCGATCATCGCGCGCCGGATTTCGGCGAGCGGCTGGCGGCGGCGGTTCCCGAAGGCGTCGACGGCCTGTTCGAGAATGTCGGCGGCGAACCTTTTTCGCGAACGATCCGGCGGCTCAACCCGTTCGCGCGGGTCGCGATCTGTGGCCTTGTCGCGTCCGGCTATGACGGCACGCCGACTCCCTTGCGGGACGTGCGCGTCTTGCTGGACCGGCGCGCGCGCATGGAAGGCTTCATCGTCACCGACCACATGTCGTTGTGGCCGACGGCGCTGCGCGAACTGGCGGGTCTCGCCGAGGCGGGGCGCCTGCGTTGGCGCGAGACGATCGCCGATGGGCTAGAGGCCGCGCCAGAGGCCTTTTTCGCCATGCTCAAGGGCGGAAATTTCGGCAAACAACTGGTCAAGCTGGTCTGAGGGGCATTTTGTCGCGAGGGCTTCGCTTTCGCGACCGAATATGGCAGTTTGCGCCCACTACATCACGGGAGGAACGGCATGTTTTCGCTTCGCGCGCGCTTTTGCGCCGCCGCATTGTTCACGGCTTCGTCGCTTGGTCTTGCCACATCGGCCCACTCCCAGTCCTATCCCGACCATCCCGTTCGCGTCATCGTCGCCTTCGGCACGGGCGGCACCATCGACGCGTTGACCCGCATCATCGCCGACAAGCTCGGCGAAAAATGGAAGCAGGGCGTCATCGTCGACAACAGGCCGGGCGGCTCGGGCAACATCGGCACGGCCGCCGCGGCGCATGCCACGCCCGACGGCTACACGCTGCACATGGGCGGTCAGCCGCTGACGGCCAATGTCACGCTGGCGCCAACGACCGCCTTCGATCCGATCAAGGATTTCGAGCCGATCATTTACATCGGCGGCGCGCAGGACGTGCTGATGGTCGGCAAGGACTCGCCCTACAAGACCGCGCTCGAACTGATCGCCGCCGCCAAGGCCAATCCTGGCCAGTTGAATTACGGCTCGTTGGGCGTCGGCTCCAGCGGCCATCTGGCGACCGTGTTGCTGTCGGACCTGACGGGTATCCGGGTCCAGCACGTGCCCTATACGTCCGTCGGCCAATTGCAGGCCGACACCACCACGGGCCGTATTAACATGTGGATTTCGACCTACGGCGGTCAGGCGGGCGTCATCAAGGGCGGCAACCTGCGCGCGCTCGCCGTTTCCGGCGCGCGCCGTGTGAAGGAACAGCCCGACGTTCCGACCTTCAAGGAGCTCGGCGTCGGCATGGAGGACACCTCCAGCTGGTTCGCCCTGTTCGCGCCCAAGGGCACGCCGAAGGACATAATCGCGAAGATCAACGCGGACGTGAACGCCATTCTGGCCTCGCCTGAATTGCGTGAACAGCTCGACAAGCTCGGCTTCATCCTGCGTGGCGGCACGCCGGAGGATCTCGCCAACGCCATGGCGCCCGACATCGCCAAATGGGCCAAGGTGGCGAAAAGCCCGGCCTACAGCGCCCAATGAGAAGGCTCGCCGCGCTTGCGATCGCGTTGCTCGCGGGCGCGGTGGGCGTCGCGCGCGCCGAGACGATCGAGGAGTTCTATAGACGCACACCGTTCTCGATGTATGTCGGGTCGGGCGCCGGGGGCGGGTTCGACGAGATCGGGCGGGTGTTCGCGCCTCACTTCGGTCGCCACATGCCCGGTTCGCCGGCCGTCATCATCAAGAACATGCCGGGCGCGGGCGGCCTGCTGAACGTCAACTTCATGTACAATTCGGCGCCGCGCGACGGCTCGGCCTTCGCGGCGCCGTTCAACACGGTGTTCATGCTGCCGCTGTTCGGTGACCCCGGCGCGAAATTCGACCCACGCAAGTTCACGTGGATAGGCAGTCTCGACAAGCAAACGGGGACGTGTGTCGTCTGGCATACCTCCGCGGCCAGAACGCTCGACGACGCGCGCAAGCGTGAAATCGTCGTTGGCGCGACGGGCACGAACTCGACGCCCGCGATCTTCTCCAACGTGCTGAACACGCTATTGCAAACAAAGCTCAAGGTGATCAGCGGCTATTCGACCAACGAGGTGCGTTTCGCGCTCGAACGGGGCGAAACCGAGGGCATCTGCGGCATGGCGTGGCAGACCTACAAGGCGATCACGCCGGGCTGGGTGGCCGAGGGCAAGATCAGGCCCATCGCCCAGCTTGGACTGACACAGAACAAGGATTTGCCCGACGTCCCGATGGCGCTGAACATGTTAAGCAACGCCGCCGACCGGCAGGTGTTCGAACTGACGGTTCTGCCGCAGGAGTTTGGCCGGCCCTTCATCGCGCCGCCCGATATTCCCGCCGACCGCGCCGCCGCCATGAAAAAGGCCTTCGCCGAGACGCTCGTCGATCCAGCCTTTCTCGCTGACGCCGCCAAAATCCGTCTGTCGCTCGACCCGATGACGGGCGAGGAAATCAAGACATTGCTTGATCGTGCCTATGCCGCGCCGAAGGAAGTCGTGGATCGCGCAGCGAGATTTTCGGTGGTGAATTAAGCGTTATGAACAGGGGTGATCGAACGTCGCATCGATTTAACCGCGACGTTTTTCAGGCGTATGCAAAAAATTCAGGTCTGAGCGCGATGCTTTCCAGGCATTGTTTTGGATTTGCGCCATGTTTCATCGAGAGAAATCCGCCACGCCCCTTGAGCCTTGCGATCTGAAAAGCGCCAGATTCGCGCTTCGTCCTCACCTGACGACGGAGCTTCTCGGGGCTGATTTGATTGAATCAATCAAGATTCATCTTGGTGGGGAAACCGTGCTGTCCGAACTGGGCGCGCGCAAATTCCTCGTCGATCATGATTGTGTCAGTTTTCAGCTTTCACACTCCAATCCGGCGCGTGTTCGCACGGTCGTCATCGCCGCGCAGCCACGCGGAATGTTCTCCATGCACTGCTACGGGTATTGCGCGCCGAGCGCGCTTTCCGGCGAGTTGATTGGTTGGGCTTCGGATATCGTTCCCGAGAACCTCGCGACCGTACTGGGCAAGCTCACCGGAAACGAAGCTATTCATCATCGCCATTTTTAGGATGAGCGCCATTGGTTCTGGCGGGCGCGAATTAATCCGAACTCGCGCAGCTAGCCGTATAGATATCCGATCGGCTTTCCTTCCGTCCGCAAGGGGCGAAGTTCCCGCTGGGTGATGATCTGTCCGGCGAGGCCATCGACCTGATCGCGCTGCGTCGGAGTCCATTTTCGCAGGGCCTCCAGGCCACCGAGCAAGCCCAGACGCAGTATCTGGGTGTTTTCGCCGACGGACACGAGATCGAGCGAATCCTTTCCGGCCGTGATCACGTCGCCGGTCACGAGTTCATAATTCTTTCCCGTGTGATCCCTGAATTCGGCGGAGCCGCGAATGACGCGATACATCGCGACCTCGCTTTTCGCGAAGGCGCTCGTGTCGGCCTCGCCGGACGCGCTTTTTGGCAACAAGGATTGCCCACGCGGGTCGGTTGCGATGATATGGCCGGTGACGAGATGACCGCTCGGGACTTCAATTTCCAGATCGCGAAGATAGACGGTCCCGTCTGATTTGATCATGCCGGCGGAGAGCGGCCTGAACAGCGCCGCGAGCGCCAGCGGATCCTGAAACCAGAAACAGGCGTCGGCGGGGCGGTCGTGCAACGGGTGCGCGCATGCCGTCCGCGAGGTTTCGGATTCGATGATGTGTCCGTTGCCCACGACTGTCGGATTCGGGAACGTTGTCGGGTCGGTCACGAAGGCTTCGAGAAACTTGCCCGAGTAGCCCATCGTCAGCGAATCCGGCACGATCGATTGCGGCGTGTTCAGATTTTCCTCCGTGGACATGCCGGACCACGTGTAGAACAGCTGGCGATGCACGATGGCGCTTTGCAGCATCACCGCGCCAGGACCGACGTAGAAGATGCGACCATCGTAGTCGAACGTGAAGATGCCCGAGGTGACCAGCACGAGTTGAAAGCCGCCGGGCGGCAGATGCAGATGAAAATCCGTGGGCCCCGTATCCGGCCGGTAAATCGGCAGATTGGTCGCCACCTCGTGCAGCAGGAAGGCTTCGTTATTGGCGTGGAAGCCATTGTCGGCGCGGCTGTAGAGCGCCTGCGGACGATAGGTGGCGTTGTATTGCGCGTCGCGTTGCCGATCGACCGCGACGAATTTTTGCTTGTTCAGGCGAATGGGATCGCCGTCTGGATGGATAAGGCCGGCCAATCGGGGGTCGATTCTCGCGTGTTCCGTCATCACGTTCTCCCATCATCCGGGCATCGGCGAACCAATACGGTCGTCGGCGCTCTCCACTTGACGCTCGCCCGTCCGTAACCCACCGTTCGACTGAGATGGCGCGATATGAATGCGCCGATCCAAGCTCGCGATCATTTGAAATTGTGCGACGCACAAAATTACAGTGCAAGGCAAAAAGGTGTGCAATTGGCTCCAAATCTGACCGCTTTCGGGGCTTTCGAGGCGATTCGACCCATATTTCTCACCGGAGGAGGCGGGCAGGTCCGGGGTGGCGTTAGCGGCTGGAAGACGCCATGGGGCCAACCGGTTTGACAAGCGGGCGCCCATCCCCTATCCACCCTTTCGCAACGCGCGTCCTTTTGGGCGCGCGCGGCATTTGACGCACCCGTGGCCGTTCCGGATTTCGTGAGCGGCCTGTCGGCTCCCTCGGGGGCAGAGGAGGGCGCGTTCCTCCGCCACCGGCGGGAGGATCGCGGAACCGGAGCGCCTTCGCGCCTGCCGGCGCCTGTTCTCTCGCCATCACATTTTGAGGACACGCGATGACGAAGCGCGCAGAAAGCAAGTATAAACTCGACCGGCGCATGGGCCAGAACATTTGGGGCCGCCCGAAGAGCCCGGTCAACCGCCGCGAATACGGTCCCGGCCAGCATGGCCAGCGCCGCAAGGGCAAGATGTCCGACTACGGCACGCAGTTGCGCGCCAAGCAGAAGCTCAAGGGCTACTACGGCAACATCTCCGAGCGTCAGTTCCGCAAGTACTACGCCGAGGCGATCCGCATGAAGGGCGACTCGGGTTCGAACCTTGTCGGTCTGCTCGAGCGTCGTCTCGACGCGGTTGTGTATCGCGCCAAGTTCGTGGCGACGGTTTTCGCGGCGCGCCAGTTCGTCAACCACGGCCACGTCAACGTCAACGGCCGCAAGGTCAACATCGCCTCCTACATGGTCAAGCCGGGCGACGTCGTTGAAGTGCGCGAGAAGGCCCGCGAGCTCGCCATCGTGCTCGAGGCGACAAAGCTCGCCGAGCGCGACGTGCCCGACTACTACGAGGTCGATCACTCCAAGATGACGGCCAAGATGACCCGCGTTCCCACCCCCACGGAAGTTCCCTATCCCGTGCAGATGGAACCGAACCTCGTCATCGAATTCTATTCGCGCTAGTAGAAATTAGCGTCAAAAATCAACATATAGTACTGAAAACGCTGAATTTAGGGCTATCACATACAAAATGTGGTAGCCCTTTTTTTACACACGTGTTACACAGAACAAAGCGTGAACTAAAGGCGATAGGCGTATAGACAGCCCAAAGCTCGGCCCTAATCTACACAGACGTTACACAGGTCCAGACGCGAGCCCCAATGTCGCATGCGGCAAATCAAGTCAAAATCGCCGAGGGGCAGATAACCCTCTACCAGCGCGATGACGTCAAAGACGGCGTCTGGCAATGCCGCATGAACCTCAAAGGCCACAAGGGTTATGTCCGCCGATCAACTGGCGAGACAGATTTGGACCGAGCCAAGGAGCGTGCGCTACAGGTCCTGGGCGAATTGAATCAGCGCCAGAGCCAGAACCTGCCCATCAGCCGAAAGACTTTTGCGGAAGTGGCCGCCGGCTATCTGCGCGACGCCGAGACGCGGTGGAAAGAGGGCCGCAACAGCTTGGGCCGTTACAACGTCATCAAGGGCACGTTGCAGCGTTACCTCATTCCCTATTTCGGCAAGCGCGACATCACTTTGCTGCACAAGAAAGACCTAATGGACTATCGCGCTTGGCGGCAAGCGTATTGGATTACCGGTCCGGGCAAGGAGATCTACTCCACGATCAAGAAAGCTCCCGCGCAAGCGACGCTAAAACAGGAATGGATCGTGCTGCGCGGCGTCTTTCTGCATGGGCAGGATCTGGGCTTTGTCTCGCCCAATGTGATCGCCTTGCTCAAGCACGACAAAACCAAGGTCAACAAGCGCCCGGCGTTCACGGCGGACGAATACCGCAAGCTGTGGCTGTTCATGCGCCAATGGATCAAGCAGACGACCAATCCGCGTGTGGCCAATGACCGAAGGCTGCTGCGCGACTATGTGCTGATCATGACCAATTCGGGCTTGCGCAAGGGCGAGGCGCGGCCGCTGAAATGGCGCGACGTCAACACTCACGCCAACGAGCACGGCAGCTGGGTCACGCTCAATGTCAACGGCAAGACGGGCGAGCGCCTTGTGGTGTGTCAGCCCGGCGTGGAACGGTACTTCAACCGCTTGCGCCAACGGGATCATCACACAGGGCCGGACGATCTCGTGTTCTGCCATGCGGACGGACTGCCCATTGCCAATTGGACGGGCTTTACCGCGCTGTTGAAGGCCGTGGGGCTGGAGAAAGACACGCACGGCGACAACCGCACGATCTACAGCTTGCGCCACACCTACGCTACGCTGCGCCTGCAAAATGGCACCAATGTCTATTGGCTCAAGAAGAACATGGGCACGTCAGTGGCCATGATCGAGCGCCATTATGGGCAGACGAACGTTCTGGTGGGCATCGAACACGAAACCGCCAAGCGCAAGAAGCTCAAGCGGGCAGGGATCGCTACGTACAAAGCGGCTGCGCCAGTCACGGCTGCAAGAGGCGATGACTTGGTGCCAGTGGGTGCTGTGGACCTGACGCCGGTGGATGATGGCGGGGAAGACTGACCGGGCAGGCGTCCGCCAGTCCAAACATCTTGAGTAACTCAAGATATGAGGGGTTTCGGCGTTTAGATGGAGGCTGGTCGACAGGCCATGCTACTTGGCGAGGTCCGCCGCCGATAGCCCGCGCTTGCGCTCAGCTTTGAGCATCGAGGCCATGATGCAGACAAAAGCTCTCCGGCTCTCAATGCATCGTGGGGGATTGGATCAGATCATCTGTGGGAAGTTTCAATGCCGCCTTCCAAAGCGCCGTCTTGGTGAACGCTGCTTCCTCCCACCTTCGAATGTCGGGATGCGGGTGTTCGTAAAGTAAGCCAATCCAGCAAAGCGGGCGCAAGATGGCGACATAAGCATCACTGCTGATCAAGTGATAATTCGTTGACGGATCAGGCTTCGGGTAGAATAGCTCGCCGGCTCGCTTGCTGGTGATCCCGTTCTCGGCCTCAAGGTTCAGCGTGTTGAGTATGATTTGCCAAGACACTGCTCCGCCGGAATCGTGTCGTTCAGCTTCTGAATGGACGACATCGAAGAGATAGGTTTCGGCTACCTTCGCAAATATCTGTGCCGGATGACCCACCAGACACATGCCTACCTTGGTGAGCCGAAAGGTTCCTTTGAAATGTCGACCAATCTTCAGATGTAAAAGAAGCGAATGCAGCTGAGCGAGCGGGTAGAAGTCATGCTCGTTCAGGACCTTGTTGAACCTGAAGAGCTCTTCCACCGTAAATCCAGGCCATCTGAATTCAGCAGCAGCCCAATTGACGAACGATCTCTTGAAAGCACCAGACTTGGTGAGTTCGATGCTCCCGTTCTGTGCCGTGTATTCGAGCGTCTTCGCAATGGCCATCACCAAAGGCGATTGCTCAAGGGCAGGCGCATCATCGGTCAATGCTTGAAATCCATACACGAGCTCTATCCCCCAAGCACGCTCATGGGGCCACCGATTGCGTGGATGGCTGCCTATTTAAGCGTGTAGATATAGGCCTTCGATACGCCATGCTGCTTGGCGAGATCCGTCGCAGACACGCCACGCTTGCGCTCAGCTTTCAGCATCTTACGGAAAGCGGCCAGTTCTTTGCCCGTGCGGCGAATGCGCTTATTCGCGGTCTTGGTCGAAGTCTTCTGAACTGCAGGAGCGGCTTCAGCCTTATCGATCAGGCCTTGAGCCAAAGCGATGATCTTCTTCAGCTGTGAGAGTTCTCGGGTGGAAAGCGACATAACGACCTCGGGGTTTTATCTCCACGTAGGTGTCATGTTTGTCGTAATTACGCAATGTTAGTACGCTGTTAGAGCTGGCCGGCTTTGTCTGAACAGCTTCGCGCGTCCGATAAGTGGACTCCTGCCGGGTTTCGTTGGT
>CAIOVE010000041.1 GCA_903861645.1 uncultured Hyphomicrobiales bacterium | reverse complement strand
TCCGACATCGATCCACGAATCAAATCCGCCTCCCTCCAAGAGGCAGCCTTGAATCAAGCAGCGATTCCAGCGTCAATCACTTTGTCAACGGGACCTAACCGGAACACGATAATATGAAAAAGTGAGGTCTTTAAAACTTGACTTAAGGGGAACTTCCTAGCGACAGTACGGCCAACGGTCGAAAATTTTCCAAGGCAAAGGCCAAGGCGGCGCATCGAACCGGTTGCTTCAATCAGGTAATTCGCGTTATATTGCAGAGGGTTATATGTGATTCACCCCCATGAGGTTATACAGGGCGAAAAACAGGCTGCATGCGTTTATCAGCGATTGCCGCGCCTGTTCCATTTGTCAGAAAAGTAGCCGATCACGTTTAAAAGAGATGCAGCATGTCCAACCAAGAGAAGATCGCCCTATTTATTGACGGGGCAAACCTGTACGCGACGGCAAAGTCGCTCGGGTTCGATATTGACTACAAAAGGCTCCTTAAGGAATTTCAATCACGCGGAAAACTCGTGCGCGCGTTCTACTATACGGCGCTCGTCGAGGATCAGGAATACTCTTCGATCCGCCCGTTGATCGATTGGCTGGACTATAACGGCTACGCGGTTGTTACCAAGCCCGCCAAGGAGTTCGTGGATTCGCTTGGCCGACGCAAGGTCAAGGGCAACATGGATATCGAACTGGCCGTCGACGCCATGGAGATGGCCGAGCACATCGATCACATGGTTCTGTTCTCGGGCGATGGCGATTTCCGCTCCCTCGTCGAGGCGGTCCAGCGCAAGGGCGTGAAGGTTTCGGTCATGTCGACCATCGCCACCCAGCCCCCCATGGTCGCGGACGAGCTGCGCCGGCAGGCCGATGAATTCATCGATCTCGCCCAGATGGTCAGCAAGATCGGTCGCGATCCTGTCGAGCGCACCGACCGCGTCCGCCACGTCGAGCGCCGGCCCGCCAGTTCGCCCGTCAACGCCGGCGACGAGGGCGGCGAGGTCTGAGCCCGCCCTTCTCAGCCAAGGCGACCGATTCCGGCGCCGCGCCGGGTCGCGACTGTCCCCTGTGCCCGCGTCTGGTCGCGTTTCGCCTGGCCGCCCGCGCGAGGGAACCCGCTTGGCATAACGCGCCGGTTCAGGAATTTGGCGACCCCGCGGCGCGGCTTCTCATCGTTGGTCTCGCTCCGGGCCTCAAGGGCGCGAACCGCACGGGCCGGCCCTTCACTGGCGATTTCGCCGGCGACCTGCTTTACGCGACGCTTGCTGAATTCGGCTTTTCGGCGGGCGTTTTCGCCGCGCGGCCCGATGACAGCCTGCGGCTCATGGATGCGATCATCGCCAACGCCGTGCGTTGCGTGCCGCCGGAAAACAAGCCGACGCCGGCGGAAATCAACGCCTGTCGGCCCTTCCTGACCAATCGCATCCAGACCCTGCCACGCTTGCAGGCGATCCTCGCCCTCGGTCGCATCGCGCACGACAGCACGGCGCGCGCGCTGGGCGTCGTCCCCGCCCGCCTGCCCTTCGGCCATGGCCGACGCCATGAACTGCCCGGCGGGAAACCGGCGCTGTTCGATAGCTATCATTGCTCGCGCTACAACACGAACACGGGCGTGCTGACCCCCGCGATGTTCCGATCCGTTTTCGCGGATATCCGGGCCTTTCTCGACGCTGGTCGAAACTAGCCGCGGTCGCGCAGCAATCGGCTCTTTTCGCGATTCCAGTCGCGTTCCTTCTCGGTCTCGCGCTTGTCGTGCGCCTTCTTGCCACGCGCGACGGCGATCTCGATCTTCGCCCTGCCCTTGTCGTTGAAATAGATTTTCAACGGCACGATGGTCATGCCCTCGCGCTCGACGCCCTTGGCGAGCTTGACGATTTCCTTGGCGTGCAACAGCAGCTTGCGCGGCCGCTTGGGCTCGTGATTGAAGCGATTGCCCTGCGTGTATTCGGGAATGGTCGCGTTGATGAGCCAGACCTGCCCGTCGCGTTCGAGGCTGACGTAGCTTTCGGCGATGGTGGCCTTGCCAAGCCGCAGCGACTTCACCTCGGTGCCGGTCAGCATCAGGCCGGCCTCATAGACCTCGCCGAGTTCATAGTCATAGCGCGCGCGACGGTTTTCCGCCGCGATCTTGAATCGCTCTTTGTCGCTGGCGGCCAAACCCTAACGCTCCAAACCCGTCGTCACGCCTTGAGAATGCCGGCGTGAATCATCGCCGCGCGAATGATCTTGCGCGTGCCCTCGGTTGACTCAACCAGCGGCAGCCGCACGTCCTCGCGCGCCTTGCCGAGCAATGACAGGGCGTATTTCGCGCCGGTCACGCCCGCCTCGGTGAAGACGCCCGCGTGCAGCGGCGTCAACTTGTCCTGGATTTCCAGCGCGCCAGCTGCGTCGCCGCGGAACCAGCGCTCCATCAACTCGGCGCACAGGCGCGGCGCGGGATTGGCGACAACGGAAATGCAGCCGTGCGCGCCCGCCGCCATGCACGACAGCGCCGTGATGTCGTCGCCCGAGAACTGGAGGAAGTCCGGCCCCATCGCCTGCCGCTGCAACGAGATGCGCCCGACGTTGCCGGTCGCGTCCTTCACGCCCGCGATATTCCTGAGTTCAAACAGGCGCTTCATCGTATCGACGGAAAGATCGACCACCGACCGCGGCGGGATGTTGTACATGATGATCGGAATGCCGATGGCGTCGTTGATCGCCTTGAAGTGCTGGAACATGCCCTCCTGATTGGGCTTGTTGTAATAGGGCGTGACGACAAGAACGCCGGCCGCGCCGGCCTTTTCGGCGTGGCGCGCCAGATCGACCGCCTCCGACGTGTTGTTGGAGCCGGCTCCGGCGATGACGGGCACGCGACCGCGCGCCTCCGAAATGCAGATTTCGACGACCCGCCGATGCTCGTCGTGCGACAGCGTCGGGCTCTCGCCGGTCGTGCCGACGGGCACCAGACCATGCGATCCCTCCGCGATTTGCCAGTCGACCAGCGCCCGGAAGGCGGCTTCATCGACCCGGCCATCCCTGAAAGGGGTCACAAGGGCAGGCATCGAGCCCTTGAATGCGGCTTTCACGGCCATTCCGCTTCTCCAATCCCGCGCCGACGCCCCAACGGCGCCGCAATTTCCAGCCAGGAAACCTCTCCGGCTTTCGCGACACAGATAGACCGTCGCGCCGCCGGACGAAAGAGGCCCCGACGGGCGAATGCCACCCGGCCCCGACGAATTCCCAAAAGATAAGGAATTCGTAAACCATGATCGGCAAACTGCGTTTTCGGCGACCCGATGGTCCGACGAGGCCTGCCATGCGTTATCGGCGTTATGCTTTCCCCCTCCTGGCCGGCGTTGGTTGCCTCGGCGCCTGGGCGCTCACGAATACCGCCCTGAATGGCGGGCATAGCCTGCGCGGCCCCTTCCCCGCGTCGACGCGGGCGGCCGAACGGTTGGCGGGCGAGCAGCTCGCTTATGCCAATATCGATGCCTTGAAGAATGGCGATGCCCCCCTGGAGCCTTCGCCCATCGAGCAACCGGTCGGCGTCGTCGCGCCCGCGGGCGTGTCCGAGGCCCTCGCGGCCTACCGTTCCGGCGATCTTGCCGCCGGCGACGCGACGGCCGGCAATGTCGACGACCCCATCGCGCGGCTCGCGCTGGAATGGGCGGCCCTGCGACTCCAGCCTCGACTCGCCGGTCTCGACCGACTGAACCGCTTCGTCGATCAACACCGCGATTGGCCCTCTGTCGACGCCTTGCGACGGCGAGCCGAGGAAATTCTCTGGGCCGACAAAAAATCGAGCGAGGCGATCGAGGCCTTTTTCGCGAACAGCCCGCCCGCGACGCCGCTGGGCAAGCTCGCGCTGGCCCGCGCGCGCATGGCGAGGGGCGCCCCCGACGCGGCCGCGGTGCTGGCGCGCGAGGTCTGGCGCGACGCCGATCTCTCGCCCGCGCTGGAAACTCAAATCCTCAAGGAATTTGGCGATTATCTCTCGTGGGCCGACCACAAGCGGCGTTCCGATCGCCTGTCCTACAAGGACAACGCCGGCGCCGCCGAAATGCGCGCCGCGGGCCTCGCCGGCCCGGACGTGCTGGCGCTGGCCAAGGCGCGCGAGAATTTGAATGAAAAACTCGTCGCGACCCTGCCGCCGGAATTTCGCGACGACCCCACGATGATTTTCGCGCGGGTCCAGAAGCTCAACAGGGACGGACGCGTCGCCGACGCCGCGCGGCTGATGCTTTCGGCGCCGCGCGATCCAGAGGTTCTCGTCAGTCCCGACGACTGGTGGACGGAACGGCGACAGATCGCGCGCAAGCTGATCGATCTCGGCTCGCCCAAGCTGGCCTATCGACTGTGCGCCGAACATTCGGCGCAGGCGCGCGATCAACGCATCGACGCGGAATTTCACGCGGGCTGGATCGCGCTTCGCTTTCTCGCCGACCCCGCGCGCGCCGCGGATCACTTCGCAAAGGCGGCCGAATGGGCGGAAACGCCCATGTCCTTCGCGCGCATCGCCTACTGGCGCGCCCGAGCGGCGGAGGCCGCCGAGGATGAAGAGGCGGCGACGCGCCACTTCGAGCAGGCGGCGAGCCGTCCCACGACCTTTTACGGCCAGTTGGCGCTGGCGCGCCTTGGCCGGAGCGATCTGACCATGCGGATGCCCGCCCGCGTCGCCGTCGGCGACGAGCGCGGCGAGGCCGTGCGCGTGGTGGAATTGCTGGAATCCCTCGACGCGCGCGACATCGCCGCGCCGCTGGCCACCGACATGGCCCGCGTGGAAGCCGACGAATCGCGCATCGCCGCGCTGGGCGAAACGCTGGTCGCCGCGCGCGACGCGCGTCTCGCGTTGACGGTGGGCAAGCTCGCCAGCCAGCGCGGACTGGCGCTCGACGAATTCGCCTTCCCGGTTTTCGGCATTCCCCGCTACGAAGCGATGGCGGGCTCCGCGCCGCGGGCGCTCGTTTACGCCATCGCGCGACAGGAAAGCGCTTTCGACTCGAAAGCCATTTCGAGCGCCGGCGCGCGCGGCCTCATGCAGATGATGCCGGCGACGGCGCGACGCACGGCCCAGCACAAGGGCCTCGCCTACGACGAGGCGCGACTGCTGAACGATCCCGCCTTCAACGCCATGCTCGGCGCGGCGCATCTCGGCGAACTCACCGTCGAGCATCCCGGCTCGCTCATACTTGCCTTCGCCGCCTACAACGCCGGCGGCAAGCGCGTGAAGGAATGGATCGCCGCCCATGGCGATCCGCGCGATCCCGCCGTCGACCCCGTCGACTGGATCGAGCTCATCCCCATCGCGGAAACGCGTAACTACGTGCAGCGCATCGCCGAGAACCTGGAAGTCTATCGCCAGCGCATCGGGGGCGCGACGAAACTCGCCATAGAGGCGACCCTGCGCGCGGGCGACGGCAAACAATAGAACGTGAGCGGCGCTTCATGGCGTCCGCCGCGGGCTTTGCTTATGACGCTTCATCAGCCCGCGATGGAGCCGCCATGTCCCCGTCACCGCCCGAACCCGTCAGCCGTTTTTACAGCGCCGAGGACGGGCTCAAGCTGCATCTGCGCGAGTGGCCCTCGCGAGGCGCGGGCGCGACGGTCGTCTGCCTGCCCGGCCTCGCCCGCACCGCCGCCGATTTCGACGCGCTCGCCACGCGTCTTGCCGGACCACGCCGCGTCGTCGCCATCGACTACCGTGGCCGCGGCTTGTCCGAATGGGACAAGGACTGGAAAAACTACAATTTGATGGTCGAGAACGCCGATCTTCTCGCTGTCATGGCGGCGGCGGAAATCGCGGAAGCGATATTCGTCGGCACGTCGCGCGGCGGATTGCACGCCATGCTGCTCGCAGCGTCTCGACCAACCGCCCTGCGCGCGGTGGTGCTAAACGACGTCGGCCCCGTGCTGGAGGCGCGCGGCCTCGCGCGGTTGCGCGGGTACGTCGGCAAATTGCCAGCGCCCTCGTCGTGGCGCGACGCGACGGATATTGCCCGTCACGTCATGGGCGCGCAATTCACCGGATTGAACGACACGGGTTTCGAGGCCTACGCCCGCCTCACCTTCGAGGAAAAGAACGGGCGTTTCGCGACCCGTTACGACCCCAATATCATGCGCACCCTGGAAGCCATCGACTTCAACGCGCCGTTGCCGACCCTATGGCCGCAATTCGGGGGCTTGCGGGATATTCCCGTCCTGACCCTGCGCGGCGAAAACTCCGACCTGCTGAGCGCGGAAACCGTCGCGGAAATGGCGCGCCGCCATCCCGGCATGGAAACCCATGTCGTCGAGGGACAGGGACACGCGCCCTTGCTGCTCGACGCGCCCACGATCGAGCGCGTCGCAACCTTCGTCGAAGCCGTCGACGCCGCCTGACCCGATCAATCCTTCGGATCGATTTTCGCGATATTATTCTGCCCGAGCGACCCATCGTCGGCGGATGACTTGACCAGTCCCGCCTCGACGCGCCGCGCGAACTCGGTCTTCACGCCAGCCGCGAGTTCCCGCGCCTGTTTGATCCATTCCTCGCGATCGATGCGTCCGGGAAAGGCGAGGTAAGAGCCAACCCATTTGACGTTCTCGACGGTCCAGGCGGCGATCTGGTCGAAGTGCCAGACGCCAAGACCATGGAGCCGCGCCTCGTTCTGCTTGCCGATTCCCTTGATCAGCTTGAGATCGTCGGGCGCGCCGCCCTTGGCCGCCGCGAGCCCGAGCGGGCGCGCGCCCTCGTGCGCGTCCTCGCCCTCGACCGTCGGCGCGGCCGCCGGCATGGTGGCGGCGAAGGCGTCGGCTTCCGCCGCGCTCAACGGCGCGTCCGCGGTTTCGTCGATCTTGATCGCGCCCGACTTCACGCCAGTCGAGAAGGGCGTGTCGACGCCCGCGGCGAGCAGGCGCGCCTGCGGTATCCAGCGCTCGCGCTCGATGCGGCCCGGAAACGCCATGTGATGGCCCATCCAGATGGCGTTCTCCGGCGACCAGTCGGCGATCTGGCTGAACGTCCAGACGCCCAGGCCATTCAGCGTCTTTTCATTTTTCGGCCCGATGCCCTTGATCAGCTTGAGATCATCCACCGCGCCATCTTTCGATCGCGCGTCGGGCTGTTGTCCCGGATGCGAGGACGTTTCCCTTGCCTTTGCCTCGGCTTCGGCGGCGGCTTTTTTATCGGCCTCCGCCTTGGCGGCCGCTTCGGCGGCGGCGCGCGCCGCGTCCTCGCTGCGAATGGCCGCCGCCTTACGATCAGCTTCAGCCTCGGCCGCCCGACGCGCGGCGAGACGCGCTTCTTCCACGGCCGCCGCGGATGCCGCCTCTTCATCGAGGCGGTCTGTTTCCGACCGACGCGTCACGCCAGCCGACATCAGCGAGTCCGTTGTCGGATCGAGGGCGACCCGCGGCGTCTCCGCGATGGACGCAAGCGCACGGGGCGCGGGCGTCACAAGCGCGCCAACCGGAGCGCCAGCCGTCGATGTCGCGCGAACGACCACCGCGTCATCGCCGGAGACAAGCGGCGCCTGCGTGGCTGTCGACAGCGCCATCTTGAGTACGCCGCCAAGGAAGCATCCGACGATGTAGACGAAGAAAAGAAAAAGCGCGGTCTCGAGCCAGAATCCGGCGCGGCCGGGCAGCAGCTTGAGGAACGCCACCAGCAATCCGGCGACGAATAGCGCGGCGCCCCACTTCGCCCAGCCCTCGAACCACCCGCGCCGGGGTGGAATATCCACATACGAAAACCAGCCGACAACGCCGCCCGTCAAAAGCGACACGAACAACCACATGGGGATCTGGGAAAAATCATAAAACATATGCGCTCGCCTTATTTCACGAGAAATTCAATGCGGCGGTTTTGCGTGCGACCCTCTGCCGTGTCGTTGGTCGCGATGGGCCTTGTCTCGCCATACCCCTGCGAGGCGATGCGCGTCGTCGGAACGCCCGCGTCGGCAAGATAGGCGACAACCGCCGCCGCGCGTCGTCGGGACAAGTCAAGATTGGCGTCGGCCGAGCCAACGGAGTCCGTGTGGCCGGCGACCTCGATATCGGCGTCGCGGCAGCGAACCGCGAGATCGACGAGATGATCGAGAACCGCGAGAGATTCCTTGCTGAGGTTCGCGCTGCCCGTCTCGAACAGGATCCTGCCCTTGTCGAGGAGACCGCTGAACAAGGGCTGACATTGCGCCGCCGCGACCGGCGGCCCCGCCGGCGCGACATCGACATTGGCGTCGCCAAGCCTGAAGCCCGCGGGCAAGGCGCCGGACAGCGCGGTTTTGATCTGCTCGACCGCCTTCGCATAGATCGCGTGACCGTCGACGTCGACCTTGCCATCCATGAGAACAAGCGAACCGGAAGCCAACCGCGCCATGGGACCAAAAATGGCTTTCACCGCCGCGCCAAAATTCGTCGGCGCGCCCTTGCCGATTTTCAGCCCATCCTCGACGGCGTCCTGAAAGAACGCCAGCTTCGCGGCGGTCAGCAAATCCTGTCGCGTCTTTTCATCGGGCGCGTAGCCGGACAACACGACCTTGCCGTCCGACCTTGCGACCCTGAACACATATGGACTGATCGACACTTCCTTGATGTCGACGCTCGCCACCTCGAATGGCGCCGCGAGACTGGCGCGGGCCGAGCCTGCGACGATGGCGTTCGTCACCTCGGCGGCGCCCTCGCCGCTGATGGCGAGCCGCGCGTCGGTCAGGCTCGCCTGCCCGATCGCGAGCTTGCCGAGTTCCGTCATCGCGGCCAACGCGGCGGCGACAAAGTCGCCCTCCGGGGCGCCGCGCGCGATGCCCATCTGATTGACGATCGTCTTGCCGGGAAACAGCTTGACCGCGGCTTCGGCGATCGCATCGCGCGCGATGCCCGTCGGCGCCATGCCCGTCAACGTGATTGACGCGCCATCGTTGCGCGCCGACCAGACGAAAGGCTTGACCTCCGGCGCCAGAATGTCAGCGCGCGCCAGCGTGAGCCCCTCGGGCAGCTTGCGGGCGGCGGCAATGGCGGCGTCATAGGCCTGCGTCGAGGCGGCCTCGCCAACGATTGTATAGGCGCCGTCCGCGATGGCGACACGTCCCTTGGCGAGGCGCCCAAGCTCGTTCAACGCATAGGCGGCGGCCGCGGCGAAGTCGCCCGTCGGCGCGCCGCGCGCGATCTGCATCTGGTCGACGATCATCCTGCCGGGCAGCGATCCCGTCGCCGCGCGCGCGATGGAGGACCGCGCCTCGATGGACGGCGTAACGCCGCTCAACGTGGTCGCCACGCCATCGCTGGTCGCCGACCAGACGAAAGGCTTGGCCTCTGGCGCGAGCACGCCGACGGTTCCCAGCGTCGCGCCCGCGGGTAATTGCTGCGTCGACGCGATGGCGGCCTCGTAGATCGCCGACGAGGGCGCCTGGCCCGCGATCGAATAGGTCTTGTCATTGAGCGCGAAGGCGCCGCCGTCCAGCCGCGCGGCCTCGGCGAGGCCGCGCAGCGCGATGTTTTCAAAACCTTGCGGCGCCCCGGTCGCATAGGCAAGCGCGTCGACGATTTCCACATTGGGCGCGGCGGCTTTCGCCGCGTCCAGCAGACGCGCGCGCGTCGTCGGCGACGGAACGTCGCCCTTCAGGATGAATTGATTGCCGGCGCGCGTGGCGGAGAAAACATAGGGCGAGGCCGCTGGCACGGTTTGGAATTCCGCCGCGGCCAAACGGACGCCGGTCGCATCCGCGACGGCCTGCGCGATGACGGCGCCCTGACCCTTGGCGAACTCCGGACCCGCGAGGCGCACGTCGCGGCCCGCGACGGATATTGCCAACGCGGCGGCGGTGTCGGGCGATGTCGCGGCAGCGACATCCCTGGCCCGCGCCAGAATATCGGTTTCGACGGGACCGGTAATGAACGTGCCGCTGGCGATCCAGAGCGCCGCGACGGGAATCAGCCCCGTCCACCATTTTGATGGCTGATGCATCGTGCAAACTCCAAAATTGATGGCAAGGAAATGGCAATAATGAAAATTCGTAACATGCCACCGCAGCCATTCCAACGCCCTTGCGCGCGCGCGGTGGCCTTGGCGACGAAGCGTGGCGCCCGCGCGACAAGCCGGCGACGGATCGAGCCGTCGGGCGGACCAAAACGCCCGCGCCTCGCTTGCCAAGAACGGCGCGCTCGGGCATAACCCGGCCGTTCACGGGATGACTTTCCGGCTATCGCCGGTATCGTCCGGTTTGGACTGGAGACGTGGCCGAGAGGCTGAAGGCGGCGGTTTGCTAAACCGTTATAGGGTTGTAAAGCCCTATCGAGGGTTCGAATCCCTCCGTCTCCGCCAACCGCCAACGCCCTCGTTCAACCTTTCCGTCTAATTGCCGCATACTTGGCCGCATCCTTGACGGATCCGCTTCCGCGCGGGTATCGCCGTGCTATTGACCCAGCGCCGCGACGCCGACAGGTTGCCCCACGCGCGCATTGGAAGATCGGTTTGGCACGGCCTGTACTCCCCTCGGGTTTTCATCGCATGTCGACGGACGCTTCGCCCATGGCGACGCGACGGATCGCGTTGATCGTTCTGATGTTCGGCGCGATGGGATCGAGCGGCGCGCCGATGGCGCAACCCGCGCCGCCGCCCCGCCCCCGCAGCATAGGCAAGGGCGCGACGTCGGCGCCGGAAAATCCCGAGGACCATCCGGTTCGGCAACTGCCGCCGGACACGCTGCGCGCGCGGTTGCGCCGCTGCGCCATGCGCTGGTCGGGGATGAAGCGCGAAGGACAAACCGCCGATCTTCTGTGGAGCGATTTCTCGCGCGCTTGCCTGGACGAAAAATAGGGCGCCGCCTGGCGCGATCAATGTTCAAAAATAAAGCCACGGCGCGCGAACGCCCGTGGCTTTTGAATGCTGTCTCGATTTAACGGGAGGTCCCCGTCGATCTCCGATGTTCACGGAGATCGACGGGGTCGACCCCATTTTCAAATCCACCGCGACGCCGAACAATCGGTCGCCACGACGGATGTTCGCCAATCAGGACGCGGTCGGCTCGGACGGAGCAACCGGGGCTTTTGGCTTGCGGGCGGACTTCTTGGCGGCGCCCTTCTTGGCGACTTTCTTGGTGGCCGCCTTCTTCGTGGCGACCTTGCGAGCGCCCTTCTTGGCGGCGACCTTGCGAGCGCCCTTCTTGGCGGCGACCTTGCGAGCGCCCTTCTTCACGGCGGCCTTGCGGACGCTCTTCTTCGCGGCGGCCTTGCGGGCGCCCTTCTTCGCGGCGGCCTTGCGGGCGCCCTTCTTCACGGCGGTCTTGCGAACGCTCTTCTTCGCGGCGGCTTTCTTGGCCGGTTTACGCTTCTTCGTAGCTGCCTTAGCCATCTGAGGTCCCCTCTGATAATTTGTCGACGCGCGAAAACCTCGCGCGCCAACGACAGGCGTGATTAAAGTACCTTGGTTAATCGCTTGTGCAAGTTGCGCCGACGACAAAACACGCAAGACAGGTTCGCGCGTCGACTTCCAGGCCGTGTTTACCTCCGCCGCGGCGCCTCCGCGCGATCAATAAAACGGACACGCGCGCCACGCGCCAAACGCGCGTTCGTTACGCGACCGTTCGGATATTTTGCGGCGCGATATAGATGCGCGGGACATGTCGATCGCGCGTGACGCGCCATCAACAAATCGCGTATTTTCCGTCATTTTTCCGATTCACGCGCGCGACGACGTATCGCCGTCCGCCAAATTGTTCGCGCCGTCCGGAGACCGTTGGCGGCGCTCGGGGAAGCCTTTCGTGGCGCGACTCGCCGGCCCTATCCGAAGTGTTCCGACGACGCCACTAATCGCAGCGCGAGCCAGCAAAAAAAAATTTCGCGGCCATGTGGATTATTTGGCTTGCGCGGGTTCATCCGCGCCGCCGGCGCGCGTGAATCGCGCGAGTCGCCGAATCACGCGCTGGCGCGACGACGCCGCTCGCCGCCGCGCGAGCGACGAACGTCGTCAGATTCCCAGCTTCGATTTCAGCAGATCGTTGACCGCTTGCGGGTTCGCCTTGCCGCCCGTCTGCTTCATTACCTGACCGACGAACCAGCCAAGCATCGTCGGCTTGGCGCGCGCTTGCGCGACCTTGTCGGGGTTGGCTTCGATGATTGCGACGACCGCGGCCTCGATGGCGCCGGTGTCGGTGACCTGCTTCATGCCACGCGCCTCGACGATGGCGCGCGGGTCGCCGCTCTTGTCCTCGGCGATGATGATCGCGAGCAGATCCTTGGCGATCTTGCCGGAGATGGAGCCATCGACGATGAGGTCGACGATGCCGGCGATCTGCGCCGGCGTGATGTGCGTCTGCGCGACGCCAACGCCGATGGAATTCGCGTAGGCGGCTATGTCGCCCGTCACCCAGTTCGCGACGATCTTCGCGTCGCGCGTCGCGCCGCCATGTCGGACGGCGGCCTCGTAATAGTCGGCGGTCTCGCGATCGGCCACGAGCACGCCCGCGTCATAGGCCGGCAAGCCGTAGTCGCGCATGAAGCGCGCCTTCTTGGCGTCGGGCAATTCCGGCAGTCCGGCCGCGAGCGCGTCGACGAACGCCTGATCAAACTCAAGCGGCAGCAGATCGGGATCGGGGAAGTAACGATAGTCATGCGCCTCTTCCTTCGAGCGCATCGCGCGGGTCTCGCCGCGGGCGGGATCGAAGAGCCGCGTTTCCTGATTGATGGAACCGCCATCCTCGAGGATCGCGATCTGCCGGCGCGCTTCAGTTTCGACGGCCTGACCAATGAAGCGGATGGAGTTGACGTTCTTGATCTCGCAACGCGTGCCGAGCCCGTCGCCGGGGCGACGCACGGACACGTTCACGTCGGCGCGCAGGTTGCCCTTTTCCATGTCGCCATCGCACGAGCCGATGTAGCGAAGGATGGTGCGCAGCTTGGTGACGTAGGCGCGCGCCTCCTCCGCCGAACGGATGTCGGGCTTGGAAACGATTTCCATCAGCGCGACGCCGGAACGGTTGAGATCGACGAAGCTGTCGGTCGGCGACTGGTCGTGCAACGACTTGCCGGCGTCCTGTTCGAGATGCAGGCGCTCAATGCCCACCGTGATCTGCTCGGTCGGCGAGACGTCGACGATCACCTCGCCCTCGCCCACGATCGGGCTCTTGAACTGCGATATCTGATAGCCCTGCGGCAGATCGGGATAGAAGTAATTCTTGCGGTCGAAGGTCGAGCGGTTGTTGATCCTAGCCTTTAGTCCAAGACCCGTGCGCACCGCCTGCTTGACGCATTCCTCGTTGATGACGGGCAACATGCCGGGCATGGCGGCGTCGACAAGCGACACATGGCTGTTGGGATCGCCGCCGAAAGCGGTCGAGGCGCCGGAGAAGAGCTTCGAGCGGGAGTTCACCTGCGCGTGGATTTCCATGCCAACGACAATCTCCCAGTCGCCGGTGGCGCCCTTGATGAGCTTGGAGGGCTTGGCGTGCGTGTTCATCGCGGCCTCGGTCGTTCGAAAATGTTGATATGCGTGATCTTGTAGGTCGCGCGCGGGCGCGCGACAAGCCGACGCCTCATGTCGTCGACGGCGACAGCCACGCCGCCAGCCGGCGACAACCCCAGCCCGCCGCGGCAAACAACGCGCCAGACGCCACGATGCCCCTGGCGTCCGGACCATCGCCACGCCACATTGACGTCACGAGCAGAACCGCCAGCAAGAACGCCACGACGAGGCAAAGCGCGCCGAACACGCCGAGGCAGGCGATGGATACCGCCATGGCGAAGGGCGCCTTCACCACCAGCGCGCCGGCAAGGGCGAGCGACCGGCGGATTGCTCGATCACCTCCGCGACGGAGAACAATGTCTCCTCGCCAAAGGGGCGTCCGATGATCTGCAAGCCGAGCGGCAGTCCATCGCCCGACAGGCCCGCTGGAACGGCGATGCCCGGCAGGCCCGCCATGTTCACCGTCACGGTGAACACGTCGTTGAGATACATTTCGACCGGATCGGCCGAACCCTTCTCGCCAATGCCGAAAGCCGCGGAGGGCGTCGCCGGCGTGAGGATCGCGTCGACGCCATCGGCGTACACCTTCTCGAAGTCCTGCTTGATCAGCGTGCGGATTTTCTGCGCACGGACATAGTAGGCGTCGTAATAACCCGCCGACAGCACATAGGTGCCGATCATCACGCGGCGACGCACTTCCGCGCCAAAGCCGGCGCGGCGCGTCTGCTCGTACATGTCGGCGATGTCGCGTCCGGGAACGCGCAGGCCATAGCGAACGCCGTCATAGCGCGCGAGATTGGAGGAGGCCTCCGCCGGCGCGACGATGTAATAGGCCGGCAGCGCGTGCCTCGTGTGCGGCAGCGAAATGTCGACGATTTCCGCGCCCGCGGCGCGCAGCCATTCAACGCCGCGGCTCCACAGCGCCTCTATCTCGGCGGGCATGCCGTCGATGCGATACTCGCGCGGAATGCCAATCCTCAGACCCTTGATCGACCGCCCGACGGCGGCTTCGTAATCGGGCACGGGCGCGTCGACGCTCGTCGCGTCGCGCGGATCGTGTCCCGCCATCGAGCCCAGCATGATCGCGCAATCGCGCGTGGTGCGCGCGATGGGACCCGCCTGATCGAGCGACGAGGCAAAGGCGACCATGCCCCAGCGCGAGCAGCGACCATAGGTCGGCTTGATGCCGACCGTGCCGGTGAAGGCCGCGGGCTGGCGGATCGAACCGCCCGTGTCGGACGCCGTCGCGGCAAGGCACAGATGCGCGGCGACCGCGGACGCCGAACCACCCGACGAACCGCCGGGCGTGAGCAATCCCTTCTTGCCGGGATCGGCGAGCGCCGCGCGCGCCCAATCGGCGTCGCGGTTCGGCGGCAACCAGGGCGAGGCGACGGGTCCGTAATAAGATGTCTCGTTGGCCGAGCCCATGGCGAACTCGTCCATGTTGAGCTTGCCGAGCATGACCGCGCCATCGCGCCAGAGCTGGCTCGTGACCGTGGACTCGTAGCGCGGCTTGAAGCCGTCGAGAATGTGGCTGCACGCCTGCGTGTGCACGCCCTCGGTCGCGTAGAGATCCTTGACGCCGATCGGCAGGCCTTCAAGCGGCCCCGCCTCGCCGCGCGCCAGACGCGCGTCGGAGGCCTCCGCCATGGCGAGCGCCTTTTCCGGCGTTTCGACGATATAGGCATTCAGCGCGCGCGCTTTTTCAACCGCGCCCAGATGCGCGCGGGTCAATTCGCCCGCCGAGAGTTTCCTGGCGCGCAGCGCGTCGCGCGCCTCGGCGAGGGTCAGGCGTGTGGGGTCTGTCATGGCTTACTCGATGACCTTTGGCACAACGAAGAACTGGTCCTCGCTGACGGGAGCATTGGCGACGACCGCGGCCGCGCCCGCATGATCGGTGATTTCATCGCGCCGCCATTCCATCTTCATCGGGATGACCGACGTCATGGGCTCGACGCCGGAAACATCGACCGCGCCGAGTTCCTCGACGAAGGAAAGCATCGCGTTGAGCTCGCGTTGCAGGTGCGGAACCTCGTCTTCGTTCACCGCGATGCGCGCGAGATGCGCGATGCGCCTGACGGTCGCCTGATCGACGGACATGACAGTCTGTTTCCCGTGAATGGATGGTCGCCTATAGCATCGCGCGCTTTCGCGGCGCAACGTGGCGGGACGCGGCCCGGCGTGCTACCGCTGGTCGATGGCCTCGGCACTCATCACCCTGGAAGAACTCGCCACCCGCCTGCCGCCGCGTGGGCGGCTGTTCGGGCTCGATCTCGGCACAAAGACCATCGGCGTCGCCGTGTCCGACGTGGAGCGTCGGCTTTCGACGCCGGTCGAAACCATCCAGCGCGTCAAGTTCGGCAAGGACGCGCAGGCGCTCATCAAGCTCGCCGACGCGCGCGAGGCGATCGGCTTCGTCATCGGCTTGCCGCTCAACATGGACGGCAGCGAGGGGCCGCGGGCGCAAGCGACCCGCGCCTTCGTGCGCAGTTTCGCGCCGCTCGACGGCCGGCCATTCGTCTTCTGGGACGAGCGCCTGTCGACGGCCGCCGTTACCCGCTCGCTGATCGAGCAGGATGTCTCGCGCGCCAGGCGCGCGGAGGTCGTCGACCGGATGGCGGCCGCCTATATCCTGCAAGGCGCGCTGGACCGGTTGAAGCGCATAGCGCCGAAGGACGCCCCCGCGACCTAGCCGCGAGGGCGCACCATTCAGCGCCCTTCCGTGCGCTTCACCGGACCGCTGGCGGGCGGCGCCTGATATACGCGCGGCTGCCGGGGTTGCTGGTAAACCTGACGCGGTTGCGGCTGCACGGGCCGCGGACGATAGACCCGCTGCTCGCGATAGCCGGGATTGCCGCGATAGACCGGCGCGGGGTCGTAGCCGTACCCCGGATTGGGTTCGTAATAACCGGGATCGGGATCATAGACCGGCGCGCGGCGATAGACCGGACCGGGATAATACTCTTCCTCGCGCTGGCTGTTGGCGATGGCCGCGCCCAACACGGCGCCGAAGACGCCGATCGCCGCCGCCGCGCCCGCGTTGCCGCCATGGCGCCGGCGGCGCACGGGCCGGCGTTGAACCGGGCGGGCCTTGTAACGCGCCTGCTCGACATGGACCGCCGGCGACAGGACGCTGGCCGCGGGCATGCTCAAGGGCGCCGCCGTGGCGACTTCCCCGGTCGACAGGCCGATGAGGGAAGCGAAAACCGCGCAAAGCGCGCGCTGCCTGATGATGCGCAACATGATCTTCAACTCCGTTTGTCCCAACCGGAGGCGGGACTGAGTTCAGATATTAACCATTGTGACTGAACAGGGCGTGAACCCGATAAATTCGCCCGAGATCGAGATGTGTATTTTTAAGTGTAATTTCAGTTGATACAATCCTGGGTTGTGATAACTATCTATTGGCAAACAAATCGACTCTACTCCATCGCGTCCAGAGGGCAAAATGAACCTTTCCCGCGCCAGCAAGCTTCCCGTCGAACGTCGGCGAACGCCGCGCGAGCCAGCGCGCATCGTTCCCCCGAGGCGCGCGCGCGAGGAGGCCGAGGCCGAAATAGCGGGCTATATCGCTCAAATGACGACGGAAATGATGGAGATGGCGTCGCGCGCGCGACTGGACCTTCTCGCCTATCTGCTCTCGATCGCCCGCACCGAGGCGGAGGTCGTGGCGCGCCGCGGCTTCACCGACGCCATCAACGGCTGACCGGCCGCCATCTCACGGCGCGTCCGGCCAACGGGACACCAGCCCGCCGCCATGGCGCTCCAGCTTTCCCGCCAGTTCGAGATCGAGCAAGGCCGCGCGCACATCGCCCACGGCGAGACCTGCGGCGCGGGCGAGATCATCGACAGCCACGGGCGACGTGGACAGGAGCGCCTCGACGATGTCTCCCACATCGCCGCGCTTCCCGACGGCCGCCACGGGTTCAACGATCAACGGCGCGGCGGGTTCGTCCATTTCATGGCCAGCTTCCGTGCTGGGCGAAGGGCCCGCGTAAACGAGATCGAGTTCATCCCACAGCGGCTCCGTCGTCTCGCCGGGCGCGTCCTCGTCGAGGCGAACGCGCGGCGCGACGCCGCTCTCGATCAATGGCGCCAATGCGTCCAGCACGTCGGCGCCCCGCGTGCACAGGGTCGCGCCCTCGCGCAAAAGCCCATTGGCGCCCTCGGCGCGCGGATCGAGCGGCGAACCCGGAACGGCGAAAACTTCCCTGCCCTGCTCGTTGGCGAATCGCGCCGTGATCAGCGAACCCGAGCGGCGCGCCGCCTCGATGACCACGACGCCCAGCGACAGGCCGGACACGATGCGGTTTCGGCGCGGAAAATCCCGCCCGCGCGGCTCATAGCCCATGGGCATTTCGGAGATCAGGGCGCCCCGCTCCAGTATCTCCTCGGCGAGCGCGCCATGTTCGGCGGGATAGATGCGATCGAGACCGCCCGCGAGGACAGCCACCGTGCCGACGCCCAGCGCCGAGCGATGCGCGCGGGCGTCAACGCCGCGCGCGAGGCCCGAGGCGATCACGAGACCGGCGACGCCGAGATCGCGCGTCAATCGCTCGCAAAAGGCGAGTCCCGCCGCCGACGCATTGCGCGAGCCAACGATGGCGACCATCGGCCGAGACAGAACGGGAATATGGCCGCGCGCGGCGATCAGGGGCGGCGGCGCGTCGATTTCGCGCAAGGCGGAGGGATAGTCGGGCTCGCCCACCGCGATCAGGCGCGCGCCAACCGCGTCGAGCGCCGCGAATTCGCGCAGGCACTCGTCGCGCGAGGCGATGCGCAGATCGCGACCTCTTTGCCGGGCGAGTTCGGGCAGCGCGTCAAGCGCCGCGCCCGCGCCGCCATAGCGGTTGACGAGGGCGCGAAATGTTTTCGGCCCGATGCTTTCGCTGCGGATCAACCGCAGCCAGTCGAGCCGCTGCGCGTCCGTCAGGCGCGCGCCCGAAACCACGGGCGCGCCGCTCATTTCTTGCCGCCGATCTTGCTCTCCATTCCCGACAGCAGCCGCGAGATATTTTCGCGATGCTTGAAGAAAAGGAGCAACGTCAGGGCGAGATAGAGACCGCCCTCGCCGACGCGGCCAACATAATTCAAGGCGACCGGTGTGATCGCGCTGGCGACAAGCGCGGCGAGCGAGGAATAACGCGACGCCGCGGCCACGGCGAGCCAGACAACCGCGAACAGGACCGCCGCTGGCCAGTAAAGGCCGATCAGGCAACCCAGAAACGTCGCGACCCCCTTGCCGCCCTTGAACGACAGCCAGACGGGAAAGAGGTGCCCGAGAAAAGCGCCGAGCGCCGCGGCGAGCATCGCCGTCTCGCCCCAGAACGAGGAGATCAGAACAGCCGCCGTTCCCTTCAGCGCGTCGAGCAACAGCGTGGCGGCGGCGAGCCCCTTGCGGCCGGAGCGCAGCACGTTCGTTGCCCCTATATTATGAGAGCCGATGGTGCGCGGGTCCGGCGCGCCACCGAGTTTCGACACGACGAGGCCAAAGGGGATGGAGCCCAGCAGATAGCCGAGCGCGCAAAACAACAGTGCCGTCAATGTCAGCAAGAATGGAGCCCGCCCTGAATAACCGGCGAAAGCCTAAGCGTGAACGGTGTCGCCCGCAACCAGCGTCAGCTTGACCCTGCCTTGCAAGCGCGCGTCCTCGAACGGGGTGTTCTTGCTGCGCGAATGCAGCGCCGCCGCATCGACGACAAAAGGCTCGTCGGGATCGAAACGGATGAGATCGGCGGGCGCGCCTTTTTCCAGACGTCCTTGCGGCAAGCCCAGAATGCGCGCCGGGTTGATCGTCATCGCGGCCAGCAGGCGCGGCAGCGACACGTCGCCCGAATGCACCAGACGCAACCCCGCGGCCAGCATGGTCTCAAGCCCGATGGCGCCGTTGTCGGCCTCGCCGAATGGCAATCGCTTGTTGTCGACGTCCAGCGGATTGTGATCCGACACGATCACGTCGAGCAGGCCGTCCGCCAGCGCCGCGACCATGGCGCGCCGGTCGTCCTCGTGGCGCAGCGGCGGCGCGAGCTTGAAGAAGGTCCGGTAGTGGCCGATGTCGTTTTCGTTCAGCGTCAGATGATTGATGGACGCGCCGCAGGTGACGGGCAGCCCCGCGGCCCTGGCGCGCGCGATGACGTCGAGCGACATGCGCGTTGAAATCAGCGCGGCGTGGTAGCGCCCGCGGATCATGTTCACGAGCCGCATGTCGCGATCGAGCGTCACGGCCTCCGCTTCCACGGGAATGCCGCCGAGCCCGAGACGGCTGGCGAGTTCGCCCGCGTTCATCACGCCGGAACCCGCGAGATCGGCGTCCTCGGCGTAATGCATGACCAGCGCGTCGAAATCGCGCGCATAGGTCATCGCCCGGCGCATGACCTGCGAGTTGCGGATGGAATGGAAGCCATCGGTGAAGGCGATGGCGCCCGCTTCCTTCAGCAGGCCATATTCGGCGATCTCCTTGCCGCCGAGCCCCTTGGTGAGCGCGGCCGAGGGCAGCACCCGCACCCGCGCCGTATCGCGCGCGCGCCGCCGCAGGAAGTCCACCACCGCGGGGTCGTCGATCGGCGGATGCGTGTCGGGCAAGGCGATGATGGTCGTGACGCCGCCGGCCGCGGCCGCCGCGCTCGCCGTGGCGATGGTCTCGCGAAATTCCGCGCCGGGCTCGCCGACGAAGACGCGCATGTCGATGAGACCCGGCGAAACCACGTCGCCGCCGCAATCCACGATTGTCGCGCCGGAACCAATCTGGTCGCGCGTGACGGAGGCGCCGACGGCGGCGATCATCCCATCGACGACGAGAACGCCGCCCTTTGTTTCCGAGCCCGCGGCGGGGTCGACAAGGCGGGCGTTGATGAGGGCGATGGGAACGTGAGACATGTTCGCCCGCCTCAATTGTTCGGCAAATGGCGCGACAGCGCCTCAAGCACGGCCATGCGCACGGCGACGCCCATTTCGACCTGCTCGACGATGAGCGAGCGCGGCCCGTCGGCGACGGAAGAGTCGATCTCGACGCCGCGGTTCATCGGGCCGGGGTGCATCACCAGCGCGTCGGGACTGGCGAGCGCCAGCTTGTCGTTGTCGAGCCCATAGAAGCGCGCGTATTCGCGCAGCGACGGCACGAAGGCGCCGTTCATGCGTTCGAGTTGCAGGCGCAGCATCATGACAATGTCGGCGCCGGCGAGCCCCTTGCGCATGTCGCGATACACCTCGACGCCCATTTGCTCGATGCCGGCGGGCAGCAGCGTCGAGGGCGCGATAACGCGCACGCGCGCGCCGAGCGCCGATAGCAGGATCATGTTGGAGCGCGCCACGCGCGAATGCAGCACGTCGCCGCAGATGGCGACGACGAGCCCCTCGATGCGCTTCTTGTGGCGGCGAATGGTCAGGGCGTCGAGCAACGCCTGCGTCGGATGTTCATGCGAACCGTCGCCCGCGTTCACAACGGAACAGTCGACCTTGCGCGCCAGTAGGTCGACGGCGCCCGATTGATGGTGACGCACGATGATGATGTCGGGCCGCATGGCGTTGAGCGTCACCGCGGTGTCGATGAGCGTTTCGCCCTTCTTCACGCTGGAGGTCGCGACCGACATGTTCATCACGTCGGCGCCCAGTCGCTTGCCGGCAAGCTCGAACGACGACTGGGTGCGGGTCGAGGCCTCGAAGAAGAGATTGATCTGCGTGCGACCGCGCAGCGTATCCTTCTTCTTGTTGACCTGACGCGACAGCGGCGCCGCCGCCTCCGCCATGTCGAGCAGCGTTTCTATATCGAGGCGCGACAAGCCGGCGATGCCGAGCAAATGCCGGTGCGGAAACGGGGGCGTGGCGGAAATATCGGTCATTCCCTTGGTCTATAGGCCCGCCGCTCCAAGCCGCGCAAGCCGACCGTGGAATTCTCCCCAACGGGCTTGCGGACGGCTGGAAAAGCCCGTCGGCGCGGGCCTCCGGACACGCGGGCTTACTGGCCTCCATTTGACAGCGTCGGGCGCCTCCACCATGTTCCCGCCCAATCGTCACCCCTTCCCGGGGCGCCACGCCGGGCAAATCAATTTCCCCAATAAATTGAAATTGCTTGGAATATCGTGGTGAAAATTCGACCACTTGAAAGTTTCGCCGCATGAATGTCGTCATCGTCGAATCGCCGGCCAAGGCCAAGACGATCAATAAATACCTCGGTCGGGATTACGAGGTTTACGCCTCGTTCGGCCACGTTCGCGACCTGCCCGCCAAGGATGGCTCGGTCGATCCCGCGAACGATTTCGCCATGCTGTGGGAAGTCGACCCCAAGGCGAACAAGCGCCTCTCCGACATCGCCGCCGCGGTCAAGGGCGCCAGCAAACTCATTCTGGCGACCGATCCGGATCGCGAGGGAGAGGCCATTTCGTGGCACGTGCTGGAAATCCTGCGCAACAAGAAGGTGCTCAAGGACAAGAAGGTCGAACGCGTCGTCTTCAACGCCATCACCAAGACGGCCATTCTCGACGCGATGAAGCAGCCGCGCGAGATCGACGTCGGTCTCGTCGATGCCTATCTCGCCCGCCGCGCGCTCGATTATCTCGTCGGCTTCAACCTGTCGCCTGTGCTGTGGCGCAAATTGCCGGGCGCGCGTTCGGCGGGCCGCGTGCAGTCCGTCGCCTTGCGCCTCGTGTGCGATCGCGAGTTGGAGATCGAGAAGTTCGTCAAGCGCGAATACTGGTCCCTCGTCGCGCATCTGCTGACGAAGGAAAAGGCGCCCTTCACCGCGCGCCTGGTTGGCGCGGATGGCGTGAAGATCGGTCGCCTCGACATTGGCAATGGCGATGACGCGGCCGCCTTCCGGCAAGGTCTGGAGAACGCGCGCTTCACCATCGCCTCGGTCGAGGCGAAGCCCGCGCGCCGCAATCCCTCGCCGCCGTTCACGACATCCACGCTGCAACAGGAAGCCTCGCGCAAGCTGGGCCTCGCGCCCGCTCGCACCATGCAGATCGCCCAGCGCCTTTATGAAGGCGCCGATATCGGCGGCGAGACCGTCGGTCTCATTACTTATATGCGAACCGATGGCGTCGACATGGCGCCCGAGGCGGTCGCCGCCACGCGCGCGCTGATCGGCAAGCTGCATGGCGACCGTTACGTCCCCTCGGCGCCGCGTCTCTACACGACCAAGCAGAAGACCGCGCAGGAAGCGCACGAGGCCATTCGCCCCACCGACGCCGCGCGACTGCCCAAGGACATGGCCAAATATCTCGAGCGCGAACAGCTCGCGCTTTACGAATTGATCTGGACGCGCACGGTCGCCAGCCAGATGGCCTCGGCCGAACTCGAACGCACGACGGTCGACATTGTCGCCGACGTACCCGCCCCTTCCAAGATCAAGAAGATCGACCTGCGCGCGACCGGACAGGTGGTGCGCTTCGACGGTTTCCTCGCCCTTTATCAGGAAGGCAAGGACGACGAGGAAGACGAGGAAGGCGGTCGCCTGCCGCCGATGAAGGCGGGCGAGCCCGCCACGCGCGAGAAAATCGAGGCGGCGCAGCATTTCACCGAGCCGCCGCCGCGCTATACCGAGGCGACGCTGGTCAAGCGCATGGAGGAACTCGGCATCGGCCGTCCCTCCACCTACGCCTCGACGCTCGCCGTCTTGCGCGAACGCGACTACGTGAAGATCGACAAGAAGCGCCTCGTGCCAGAGGACAAGGGCCGACTGCTGACGGCCTTTCTCGAAAGCTTCTTCTCGCGCTACGTCGAATATAATTTCACCGCCGATCTCGAGGAGAAACTCGACGAGGTCGCCAACCAGAACTTCGACTGGAAGCAGTTGCTGCGCGATTTCTGGCGCGATTTCGCGGCCGCCATCGACGGCACCAAGGATCTGCGCACCACGCAGATCCTCGACAGTTTGAACGAGGTTCTCGGCCCGCACATCTTCCCGGCGAAGGAAGGCGGCGGCGATCCGCGCGCCTGCCCGACCTGCGGCGTGGGCCAGCTTTCGCTGAAGCTCGGCAAGTTCGGAGCCTTCATTGGTTGCTCTAACTATCCCGAGTGCAAGTTCACCCGCACGCTGTCCGCGGCCGCCGCGGGCGAGGCCGGCGGCGACGCCGATCGTCCGGGCGTCAAAATTCTTGGCGTCGATCCCGCGACCGGCGACGAGATCAGCCTGCGCGACGGGCGTTTTGGCCCCTATGTCCAGCAGGGCGAGGGCGAAAAACCAAAGCGCTCGTCGATCCCGAAGAACTACAAGCCCTCGGAACTCACGCTGGAACAGGCCATCGCCCTGCTCTCCCTGCCGCGCGAGGTCGCGCGCCATCCCGAAAGCGGGGAGCCCATCGTGGCGGGAATCGGACGCTTCGGCCCCTATGTGCAGCACGGCAAGATGTACGCGAACATCGGTCGCGACGAGGACATTCTCACCGTCGGCGCCAACCGCGCCATCGATCTCATCATCACCAAGGAACAGGGCGGCGGCCGGCAGTTCGGCAATACCGCGCCGGGTCGATCGCTCGGCGATCACCCCGAGGGCGGCGGCGTGTCGGTGAAGGCCGGTCGCTTCGGCTCCTACGTCAACTGGGGCAAGATCAACGCCACCATTCCGCGCGGCGAGAACACCGAAACGATCACGCTGGAACGCGCGATCGAACTGCTGAAGGCGCGCGCGTCAGGCGCGCCCGTCGGCGGCGGACGCGTTCTGGGCGAGCATCCGCTGGGCGGCACGATCACCGTGCGCGACGGTCGCTATGGCGCCTATGTCAACGTCAACAAGGTGAACGCGACCATCCCGAAGAGCATGTCGGCCGAGACGGTAACTCTCGCCGACGCCATCGAGTTGATTGACGAAAAGGGCGGGCCTGGCGCGCCCGTCAAGGGCGGCAAGGCGAAAGCCGCGCCCGGCAAGAAAGCCCCCGCCAAAAAGGCCGCGGCGAAGAAGTCGACGGCCAAGGCCGCGCCGAAGCCAAAGGTCAAGGCCGAGGCCAGCGACGCCCCGCCCTTCGAGGTGAAGCCCGCCAAGAAGGCGAGCCCCAAGGCGCCGGCCAAGAAAGCCGCCGCCAAAAAGGCGCCGGCGAAAAAGGCGGCCAAGAAGAAGGCCTCTGGCCGATAACCGCCCACCGGCGCGCCAGTTGACTTCGGCGCGCCGAAATTGTTCCTGCCGCCGGCTTGCCGCGCGAAGTCGCCTGTCGAGGTTTTCTTGATGACCACCGCTTTTGTTTTCCCCGGTCAGGGTTCCCAGGCCGTCGGCATGGGCAAGGCCCTGTCGGAATCCTTCGAGCCCGCGCGCCGCGTCTTCGCCGAGGTCGACGACGCCCTGTCGCAGAAGTTGTCGTCCCTCATGTTCGAGGGGCCCGAGGCCGATCTGACCCTCACCGCCAACGCCCAGCCGGCCCTCATGGCCGTCAGCATGGCCGTTTTGCGCGTGCTCGAAGCCGAGGCCGGCCTTGATCTGGCGCGCGACGCGGCTTTCGTCGCCGGCCATTCGCTCGGCGAATATTCGGCGCTCGCCGCCGCCGGCTCGTTGTCGATCGCCGACACCGCCCGCTTGCTGCGTCTGCGCGGCGACGCCATGCAGAAGGCGGTTCCGCCCGGCAAGGGCGCGATGGCCGCCATTCTCGGGCTTGAATTCGGCCCCGTCGCCGCGGCGGCGACCGAAGCCGCGCGCCGCCTGCATCTCGAAGCCGCCGTTTGTCAGGCTGCCAATGACAATGGCGGCGGACAGGTTGTCATTTCCGGGACGAAGGAGGCGGTTGAACTGGCCATCGAACTGGCGAAAGCCGCCGGCGCCAAGCGCGGCGTGCTTCTGCCGGTCTCCGCGCCCTTCCATTGCGCGCTGATGGCCCCCGCCGCCGACGCCATGCGCGAGGCGCTCGCGCGCGCGACCATCCTGCCGCCGAAGGTTCCGCTAGTCGCCAACGTGCTGGCGAGCCCCATCACCGACCCCGAGGACATTCGCGTCCGCCTCGTCGAACAGGTCACGGGCACCGTGCGCTGGCGCGAATCGGTCGCCTACATGGCCGAGCACGGCGTGACGACCTTCTACGAACTCGGCGCGGGCAAGGTGCTGTCGGGGCTCGTCAAGCGTATCGCCGCGACCGCGCACGGCGTATCGATCGGCGCGCCCGCCGACATCGAAACCTTCAAGACCGCGCGCAACGGTTGATCGGAGAGACCCATGTTTGATTTGACCGGACTGAACGCTCTCGTCACCGGCGCAACAGGCGGCCTCGGCGGCGACATGGCCCGCGCGCTGCACGCTCAGGGCGCGACCGTCGCGATTTCCGGCACGCGCGTCGAGGCGCTGGAAAAGCTCGCGGGAGAACTTGGGGCCCGCGTGCACGTGCTGCCCTGCGACCTCGGCGACAAGACGTCGGTCGAGGCGCTCGTGCCGGCCGCCGAGAAGGCGCTGGGCCAGATGGATATTCTCGTCAACAACGCCGGCGTGACCCGCGATGGCCTGTTCATGCGCATGAAGGACGAGGACTGGGAGACGGTGCTCAACATCAACCTGACGTCCGCCTTCCGCCTGTCGCGCGCCGCCCTGCGCGGCATGCTCAAGCGCCGTTTCGGCCGCATCATCGGCATCACCTCGGTCGTCGGCGTCACCGGCAATCCCGGTCAGGGCAACTACGCCGCCTCGAAGGCCGGCATGATCGGCATGACCAAGGCGCTCGCCGCCGAGATCGCCAGCCGCAACGTCACCGCCAACTGCGTCGCCCCCGGATTCATCGAAAGCCCGATGACGGCGGCCCTGAACGACAAGCAGAAAGAGGCCATTCTCGGCACGATCCCCGCCGGACGGCTGGGCTCGGGGGCCGATATCGCCGCCGCCGTGATCTATCTCGCCAGCCGCGAGGCCGGCTACGTCACCGGCCAGACCCTGCATGTCAACGGCGGCATGGCGATGATCTGATTGGTCGTGGACGGACGCCCGGGGGCGCTCGCCATGGCCGGATAAGTATGTTAGCACCGCGCCGCGTCCGGGGGGCTCGCATCTCCGGTTTTCGGCGCGACCGAACCGGGAATCGGGTTTCGGCGACGAAGGACAGTTCAAATCCGGATTTGGCCCGGATTGCCGCCGTGCTAGCATCGCGGCGATCCATGGGTCGGGTTAGCGACAATCACGAGGAATACAGATATGAGCGATGTGGCCGAGCGCGTGAAGAAGATCGTTGTCGAGCATCTCGGCGTGGACGCCGACAAGGTCGTCGACAAAGCCAATTTCATCGACGACCTCGGAGCGGATTCGCTCGACACCGTCGAACTCGTCATGGCCTTCGAGGAAGAATTCGGCGTGGAAATCCCCGATGACGCCGCCGAGACGATCGTGACCGTCGGCGACGCGGTGAAGTTCCTGGAAAAGGCCAAGGCCGCCTGATTTCAGCGGCTGCCCGGAAAGATCGACCGTCGGGCAAACGTCCGGCGGTTTCTTTTGTTTTTCATGGTCGGGAATAAATGATGAGACGGGTCGTAATCACCGGCCTTGGCATGGTTTCGCCCCTCGCCAGCGGCGTGGACGCGACCTGGTCGCGCCTGCTCGAAGGCAGAAGCGGCGGCCGCCGGATCGAATCCTTCGATGTTTCCGATCTGCCCTGCCAGATCGCCTGTCAGGTGCCTCGCGACGGCGCCGATCCCCACGCCTTCCGTCCCGACGAGTGGATGGAGCCCAAGGAACAGCGCAAGGTCGACGACTTCATTCTTTACGCCGTTTCGGCCGCGACGCAGGCGCTCGCCGACGCGAACTGGGCGCCTAAAACCCACGAGGAGCAATGCGCCTCCGGCGTGATGATCGGCTCGGGCATCGGCGGCCTCGGCGGCATCTACGAAACCTCGCTGCTGTTGCGCGACAAGGGTCCGCGGCGCATTTCGCCCTTCTTCATTCCCGGCCGGTTGATAAACCTCGCGTCCGGCTATGTGTCCATCCAGCATGGGCTCAAGGGCCCGAACCATTCCGTCGTCACGGCTTGCTCGACCGGCGCGCACGCCATCGGCGACGCCGCGCGGTTGGTGGCCTTCGGCGACGCCGAGGTCATGGTCGCCGGCGGCGCTGAATCGGCGGTCAATCGCATCGGCATCGCGGGTTTCGCCGCCTGCCGCGCCCTGTCCACCGGGTTCAACGATCGCCCGACCGAGGGTTCGCGTCCCTACGATCGCGACCGCGACGGGTTCGTCATGGGCGAGGGCGCGGGCTGCGTCGTGCTGGAATCGCTTGAGCACGCGCGGGCGCGCGGCGCGCGCATCTACGCCGAGGTCATCGGCTATGGCATGTCGGGCGACGCCCATCACATCACCGCTCCGGCGGAGGATGGCGACGGCGCCTATCGCTGCATGAGCATGGCGATCAAGCGGGCGGGCATTTCCGCCGCCGACATCGATTACGTCAACGCGCATGGCACCTCGACGCCGCTCGGCGACGAGATCGAACTGCGGGCGGTCCAGCGCGTCATCGGCGACTCGGCCTCGACGGTGTCGATGTCCTCGACCAAATCCTCCATCGGCCATCTGCTCGGCGCCGCCGGCGCGGTGGAAGCGATTTTCTCCGTGCTGGCGATACGCGATGGCGTCGCGCCCGCCACGCTGAACTTGCGCAACCCCTCGGTCGAGACCGCCATGGATCTCGTCCCGCTGGTTCCCCGCAAGCGGGAAATCAATGTCGCGCTGTCGAACTCGTTCGGGTTCGGCGGCACCAACGCGTCGCTGGTGTTCCGGCGCGTATCCTGATCAAGTGGGTTGGTCGGACAAACCGCGCCGACCAATCGAAAAATGGACGGGTTCCATTTTTCGCCACATTGCGGACTAGGGTAGAGGCCACGCCCGCGTGACGCGGGCCGGCAAGCGGCGGACGGATGAGCGGCGAGACAACGGAAATCCCGGCCCCCCCGGCCGAACCAGCGCGAGGCGGCCTCTTCAGCCGCCGCGTCGCCTTGCAGACGCCCAAGGAATCCCTGCAACCGGAGGCCGCGCCCCCGCCGCCCTCGCCGCCACCCAGCAAGCGCCGTCCAACCCTGTCGGCGTTGAGCGGTTTTTTCTCGTTCCTGCTGGTGCTTTCACTCGTACTCGTGGGTCTTGGCGGCTACGCGCAGCATGAAATGCGCGTGCCCGGTCCACTTGAAAACGACAAGGTCGTCGTGATCGCGCCGCGCACGGACGTGCCGGAAATCATCGCCCAACTCGAGAACGAGGGCGTCATCGACAACGCCCTGCTTCTGAATGGCGCCCTCATCGTTTCCGGCGACCGCAAGCGCCTGCGCGCCGGCGAGTTTCTGTTCAAGGCCCGATCAAGCCTGCGCGATGTCATCGATACGCTGGTGTCTGGCCGCGAGATCACCCATCCGATCACCATTCCCGAGGGGCTCACCTCCGAACAGATCATCGAGCGCCTGAAGGACAACGAATTCCTGACCGGCGACATCCGCGACATTCCCAAGGAAGGCTCGCTGCTGCCGGAGACCTATCGCGTCTCGCGCGGCATGGCGCGCGCCAATCTCATTCGCCTCATGCAGGACGATCAGAAAAAGGCGCTGGATCAGATCTGGGCGCGTCGATCGCCCGACCTGCCGCTTCGTTCCGCCTTTGAACTGCTGATCCTCGCCTCGATCGTCGAAAAGGAGACGGGCAAGGCGGACGAGCGGCCGCGGGTCGCGGGCGTGTTCATCAACCGCTTGCAAAAGCGCATGAAACTGCAATCCGATCCGACAATCGTTTACGGCCTCGTCGGCGGCAAGGGCACGCTTGGACGCGGCATTCTGCGCTCCGAAGTCGACAAGCCCACGCCCTACAACACCTACGCCATCGAGGGATTGCCGCCCGGCCCGATCGCCAATCCCGGTCGCGCCGCTATGGAGGCCGTCGCCAATCCGTCGCGGACAAAGGATCTTTACTTCGTCGCCGATGGAACCGGCGGCCATGTTTTCGCCGAGACGATCGACCAGCACAACAAGAACGTGCTGCGCTGGCGCCAGATCGAAAAGGACAAGGCCGCGGCCGCCGCGACGGGCGCGCCCGCCAGCGGACAGGCGCCCTCCCCCGACATCGACCACGCTCCCCCGCCCGCGACGGCGCCGGCGGCGCCGCTGTTGCGCGACCAGCGTGGCCAAAACGACGGTCCGGCGGTGCCCGTGTTCGGCGCCCTGCCGCGCGCCTTCGGACGCGAATCCTCCGACGCGCTTGCCTTCGCGCAGCCTTCCGGCGCCGTGGTCGCGCCGGCCGAGGCCATCGAAAAAGTCATTTCCACGCCGACGCCCGCCTCCTCGCCTCCCCGCTCAACGGCGCCCGCCGCGCCGCCGCCACAACCGGCCGCAAGCGCCGCCGCGCCGCAAAAATACCTTGGCGCGTTCGCGTTGAGCGGGCAGATCGACCAGACCATCGCCGCGCAGCTTGGCATGGCCGACGCCGCGCTCGATGGGCCCGACACGGGCCCCGATTCCGACGTCACGGACCCCAACGCCTACCCCGTTTCGCCCCAACGGCGCGCCGATCAAAAAGCCCGCGCCGCCCGTTACGGCGTCAACGCTGGCGACGACACGCTCGCCGCCACGGGCGCGGCGGCGCAAGACATCGACCGCGCGACCCCGCCGGACGCCGCCGGCGGCCCGCGCGTGATCAAGGTTTTCGACGCGTCCGAGGGCACCGCGCTCGATCCGTTGAAGGACAAGAGCTGGGATCTCAATTCCGCCAAGACCGTGCCCTCGCTCAGCCTCGACCCCGCCGCCGCGCTGCGCAAGCCGGCCGCCAAGCCCGGCAAGAAAACACCGGTCGCGCAGTAGGACCGGCGGGACCGCGCTTGAGCGACGGGCGCGTCGCCCCTAGGTTGCGGCTCGTGTTCAGCGATTCTCGAAAAGATTGAAACCAGTCGCCATGACCATCAAGAGCATGACCGGCTTCTCCCGCGCGGCAGGGCAAAGCGGCCCCTGGCGATGGGTCTGGGAGATCAAATCCGTCAATTCGAAGGGGCTGGACGCGCGGCTGCGCATACCGCCGCCGTTCGACTCCATCGAGATCGAGGCGCGCGCCCGCGTCGCCCGCAAGCTGTCGCGCGGCGCCTGCCAGATCGGCCTGACCGTCCAGCGCGAAAGCGCGCCCGCCGATATCCGCGTCAACGAGCCCGCCCTGCAAGCCTTGATCGCTGCGGTCGCGCGCCTGCCAACGCCCGACAGCATCCGACCCGCCTCGCTCGACGGCTTGCTCACCTTGCGCGGCATGGTCGAAATCATCGAGGCGCCCGAGGACGAGGCGGGCGTTGCCGCCGCGGCAAGCGCGGCGCTCGTCGATCTCGATCGGGCGCTGGACGAACTCGTTTCCATGCGCGCCAGCGAGGGCGCGGCGCTGGCGACGGTCATGGCCGCGCGCGTCGAGCGGATCGCCGCCCTGACGCAGGCGGCCGATGACAACCCCGGACGGCGCCCCGAGGCGGTCAAGGCGCGCCTGGCCGGTGCGATCGCCGCGTTGACGAGCGATGGCGCGGGGCTCGATCCCGCCCGCCTGCATCAGGAGGCGCTGATGCTCGCGGCAAAGGCCGACATCCGCGAGGAACTCGACCGGTTGCACGCCCATGTCGCCGCCGCGCGAGCGTTGCTCGCGTCCGCCGAGCCCATCGGCCGCAAACTCGACTTTCTCGCGCAGGAGTTCGGCCGCGAGGCGAACACGCTGTGCGCCAAATCAAACGACCCCGCGCTCTCCAACATCGGCATGGAATTGCGCGTCGAAATCGAACAATTCCGCGAGCAGGCGCAGAACATCGAATGAGCACTCCCGACTCCACGCCGCAACACCCCACCGCCATCGAAACCGGGCGACGCGGCCTGATGCTGATCCTGTCCTCGCCGTCGGGCGCGGGCAAGACAACGCTGACGCGCATGCTGTTGCAGGACAAATCAATCGACCTGACCCTGTCGGTCTCGGCGACCACCCGCCCCCGACGCTCCTCCGAGGTCGACGGCATCCATTATCACTTCATTTCGCAGCCCGATTTCGAGCGCATGCGCGTCGCCGGCGAGTTTCTCGAATACGCGCGGGTCCACGACAATTTCTACGGCACGCCCCGATCCCTCGCCGAACGCGTGCTCGCGCAAGGTCGCGACATGCTGTTCGACATCGACTATCAGGGCACGCTGCAGGTGCGGCAGAAGGCGCCGGACGATGTCGTGACGATCTTCATCCTGCCCCCGTCCATGCGCGAATTGCGCGCGCGTCTCGAGCGCCGGGCGGAGGATCCCGCCGATGTCATCGACAAGCGGCTGGAGAACGCGCGCAACGAAATACAGCGCTGGACCACCTACGATTACGTCATCGTCAACGACGACCTGCAACGCAGCTACCAGCACGTTCTCGCCATTCTGCACGCTGAACGGCTGCGCAAGGGCCGCGCGCAGAAGGCGATCACCGAGTTCGTCAAGGGCCTGCTCGACGAGTGATCAGCGCCTGACCTCGGCGACGCGCCGGGTTTGCGCGCCCAACGCCGCGATATCGGCGATCAGCCTGGAAATATGCTCGCAACCCGCCACGGACAGCGGCGCGGTCTCGCCGTCGCCGCGCTTGGCGAGCGGCGCGACGGCGGACGTAAACCCGAGCTTGGCGGCTTCCTTCATGCGCGCGTTCGCGTGCGCGACGGGCCGAACGGAGCCGGACAGGCCAATCTCGCCGAAATAAACAGCCGTGCGCGGCAACAACGCGCCCGACAGGGAGGACACCAGCGCGGCGGCGGCGGCGAGATCGGCCGCTGGCTCGGTCACGCGCAGACCGCCGGCGATATTCAGATAGACGTCGTACTGGCCGAGCTTGAGCCCGCCATGGGCTTCGAGAACGGCGAGCACCATCGACAGTCGCGAGGGATCCCAGCCAACGACCGAGCGGCGCGGCGTGCCAAGCGCGGTCGGCGCGACAAGCGCCTGCACTTCGACGAGCACCGGACGCGCGCCCTCCATGCCCGCGAAAACAGCGGCGCCCGGCGCGGAGGCGTCGCGCCCCGCCAGAAACATGGCGGAGGGATTGGCGACCTCGCTCAGACCAAGACCGGTCATCTCGAACACGCCGATCTCGTCGGTCGGCCCGAAACGATTCTTCAAGGCGCGCAGAATCCGGAAATGATGGCCGCCCTCGCCCTCGAAGGACAAAACGGCGTCGACCATGTGCTCGACCACGCGTGGCCCGGCGACCTGCCCGTCCTTGGTGACGTGACCGACAAGAATGACGGTGGCGCCGGTGGTCTTGGCGTAGCGGATCAGCGCCTGCGCGCTGGCGCGCACCTGCGTGACCGTGCCCGGCGTGGATTCGACTTTCTCGGTCCACATCGTCTGGATGGAATCGATGATGACAAGGGATGGCGTCCGCCCCTGCGACAGCGTGGCGATCACGTCCTCGACGCTGGTTTCCGCCGCCAGTTCGACCGGCGCGCTGGACAGGCCGAGACGCTGGGCGCGCAGCCGCACCTGGGCCACCGCCTCCTCGCCGGAAATATAGACGACGCGATGATTCTGTTCGGCGAGCCGCGCGCAGGTCTGGATCAGCAAGGTCGACTTGCCGATGCCCGGTTCGCCCGCCATCAGCAACACGGAGCCCGCGACGAAGCCGCCGCCCGTCACGCGGTCCAGCTCGGCGACTCCGACCTCCATGCGCGACGGCGAGGACGTCTCGACGCCGAGCCCTTCCAGCGCGAAGACACGCCCCTTGCGCGCGCCCAGCGCGGCCTGCGCGCCAATGCCGGCGGACCCGCCTTCCTCGATCATCGAGTTCCACTCGGAACAGGACTCGCAGCGGCCCTGCCATCGCTGCGCGACGGCGCCGCAATTCTGGCAAACGAAGGAGGTGCGGGCGCGCGCCATGACGGACCTATTGAACCGCGGGGCTAGCGTCGCTCGCCGGGGGAAGGCCCGAGCGCGTGATGTAGCCACGCAGATCGCTCAACTGGCGTTCCAGCGCCGCCTCGGCGATCCGCAACTCGTCAAGCGCGGCGTCCACGCGCGCGCTGGCCTCGGCGAAGGGATGCACGGGTGGCAAGGTTGCGACGCCGGGCGCAATCGTCGGCGCGGGCAGGATCGAAATGTGCATGGCGGCGTCCTCGGGCAATGTTCACTGACGAGAACATTAAAGGAACATTTCAGATTCGCAAGGGCGCCGCCGTCCCCGCGCGAAAATCCTACGCCGCGCGCCGCAACAGCAGCGCATAGGTCCGCTCGGCGAGCGCGGTGAGTTGATCCACCGCGGCGGCGTCGCCCGGAGCGCCAGTCTCGCGCGCGCTCCGCTCGATGTCGCCCGCCGTCTCGGCGACGGCCTGCGCGCCGATATTCAGGCTCATCGACTTCAACGCGTGCGCCGCAGCCGCGGCGCCGGTGGCGTCGGCGTGGGCGATGGCGTCGCGCAAATCCGCGATGCGCGCCGGCGCGTTGGCGCAATAGAGAGACGCGCGACGCGGGCGACGAGGCTGCCGTCGGCCGACATTTCACGCAATCCGTCCAGAGCCGCTGGATCCAGCAGTTGTGGCGCTGTTTGCGCTGGCGCCTCCTGAACGAACCCGACGCCGGAACGTTGAACATGCGCCGCCAGACATTCGGACAGGCTGGCCAGCGTATAGGGCTTGTGGAGAACCCCATCCATGTCGGCTGAACGCCATTCCTCCGCCGCCGCGCCCACCACATGCGCGGTCAGGGCGATGACCGGTGTCCGTCGACGTCCCGTGCGCTGTTCCAACGCGCGGATCGCGCGGGCAGCCTCGAAACCATCCATTTCCGGCATGCTGCCATCCATGAACACGATGTCGAATTCGGCGGCCTCGATGGCCGCCAACGCCTCGCGGCCGTTCTCGACGGTCACGGGCGCGACGCCCAATCGCGCGAGCGCCGCGCGCGCGACCTCGAGATTGACGTCGCTGTCGTCGGCGACGAGAACGCGCGCGCCGGAGAAATCGGGCATGTCGTCCAGACGCGCGGCGCGGACGTCGTCGCGGCGCGGACGCCCAGCCAAAAGCCACGCGCCCACCTCGTCGACCTCGGCCCGCGACAGCGGGTATTGCAGGACCATGTCCGCCAGTCCCCGCTCGACGAGATCGTCGGCTGGTTCGCCGGGGTCGGCGAGAACCAGCACAACGCCATCAGGCGTCATGCGTGGCCGCCCGTGCGCGCGAATGAATTCCGGCGACGTCATGAGCGCATGCGCCCCCGCCGCCGCGGCCAACACGTCGGACTCGTCGACGGGCGTGGCCAGATAACCCATGTCGCCAAGGTAAAGCGCGGCGCTCGAAGCCGTTCCGGCGCCGGGCAAGCAGACCAGCGCCCGCCCCGAAAGACGCGCGGGGATGCGAGCGGCCGAGCGCGCCGACAGCGGAATCGAAAAATAGAAGGTGGAGCCCCTGCCCGCCTCGCTCGCGACGCGCAGTTCACCGCCCATCGCGGCCACGAGCTTTCGGCCAATCGCCAGACCCAGACCCGTGCCGCCAAAGCGACGCGTCGTGGTCTGATCCGCCTGCGCGAACGCATCGAAAATCGTTTCGAGCTTGTCGGCGGGAATGCCGATGCCCGAATCGACGATTGAAAAACGGGCGCGCGCGGCGTCGTCGGGATCGGCCGCGATTTCCAGCGTAACGCCACCCTTTTGAGTGAACTTGAGCGCGTTGTTGACGAGGTTGCTCAACACCTGTCCTAGCCGCACGGGATCGGCGACGACAAGCGCGCCTCGCGGCAGGCTCACGCGGGCGCATAGATCGAGTCCGCTCGAACGTGCGCGCTCGGCGAACAGGCGCAGCACGGTCTCTCCCGCCTCGGCGGGCTCGACGTCGAGCGTTTCGACTTCAAGCCGCCCGGCCTCGATTTTCGACAGATCGAGAATATCGTTGATGATCGCCAACAGACTTTGCCCGGATTTGGCGATGACGTCGGCGTGGCGGCGCGCGCGCGCCGGCAATTCACAACCCGCCAGCAACTCGGCCATGACGAGAATGCCGTTCATCGGCGTGCGAATTTCGTGACTCATGGTCGCGAGAAAATCGGACTTCGCCTGATTGGCGGATTGGGCTTCCGCGGCCGCGGCCTGAAAATCCTTGGTCCGGTCGGCGACCTCATGTTCCAGTTGTTCAAGATGCTCGACGAGGCGCCGGTCGCGCTCGCGAATATCCGAAATCATGGTGTTGAAACCGTCAACGAGCACGCCGACCTCGTCGGCCCCGGCGGGCGGCATGGCCACGGCGTAATCGTGGCTCTCCTTCACGCGGCGCATGGTCGACGTCAGGCGTCGCAATGGGCCCGTGATACCGCGCTGCAACTGCAACGCCAGCAGCAGCGCCAGCGCGAGCCCCGACACGCCGCCAATCGCGATCGTGCCCACGGAGGACAGCAACCGCTCGGGCAGATCGCTCGTGTCGGCCACGAGATCAAGCGCACCCACCTCGGAGCCGCTCTGAATCACGGGCACGTGAACCTCGACCGTTCGACTCGCGAGCAGCGCGCCAACCGGCAATGTCGGCGATCCCGGATCAATCGCGAGGTCGCCGACGAGTTGCTCGGTCGCGCCGACATCGGCCAGAAGCCGCCCATCGGGCGTGCGCACGCCCACATAGCCAACGCCGGGTATATGACCGGCGGCGCGGATGGCGTTGTAAACACCCGATCGATCATGCTCGGCGAGCGCCGGGCCGGACGCGGCGGCCAAAACCCGCGCCGTGGCGATGAGTGTTTCGGATTTCTGCGAGGCGTAGCGCGTCGCTTCCTGCCAGAGCGACAGCCCGGCGACGACCACCTGGGCCAGCAACACGGTGCAACCGATCAACGCCAGCAAGCGCGCGCGGATGGAAACCAGCCCGAATGGCTTCATTGTTAGGTCCCGTTGACAAAGTGATTGACGCTGGAATCGCTGCTTGATTCAAGGCTGCCTCTTGGAGGGAGGCGGATTTGATTCGTGGATCGATGTCGGATGTGGAATGGGCTTTCCTCGAACCTTTTCTGATCGAGACCGGG
>CAIOVE010000040.1 GCA_903861645.1 uncultured Hyphomicrobiales bacterium | reverse complement strand
TCTCATCGACCTCGGCACAATACGTCGTCGGCTGATCAGACCGGTGCATCCCACCCGCTCGTGTTTCCCATACGCTTCCCATTTCAGTTTTCTGGGAAACAAGGATGCCGGATAAGGAATCTAAGTCATTGATTTTGCTGGTGAGCGCGCCGGGATTCGAACCCGGGACCCTCTGATTAAAAGTCAGATGCTCTACCGGCTGAGCTACGCGCTCCCTTTCGGGTGAGGTTCCCTACCCGTCGCGGGCCACGGGGTCAATAGAGCGGTGGCGGCAAGGGCGCATCCATGGCTTGCGGGCGGACGGCCCCCGAGTCACATTCAGGGGATAACGATAAGACGCCGCCCGCGGCGTCATGGGAGGCTCCACATGCGCTATATCGACTCGTTCAATCATTTCTTTCCGCCGCGGTTCTTCGACAAGATGCTCGCCTCGCCCGGCAGCGTCGCGGACATCGGCAAGCGCATCCGGGGCATTCCGCACATTTACGACCTCGACTTGCGCCGCAAGCAGGTCGAAAGCTTTTCCGATTATTCGCAAATCCTGTCGCTGGGCCTGCCCGCCTTCGACGTCTTCGCCTCGCCGACGGAGGCGCCGGAATACGCCCGGGTTGCCAACGACGGACTGGCGGAAATCTGCGCGAAATATCCCAAACACTTTCCCGGCTATGTCGCGGGCCTGCCCATGAACGACCCGGAAGCCGCTGTTCGCGAGGCCGAGCGTGTCTTCGCCAATGGCGCGAACGGCCTGCAATTGCACACCAATGTCGGCGGAATGGCGCTAGACGACCCGCGATTCTTCCCTATTTTCGAGACGGCCCACAAACATGGCAAGCCGGTGCTGCTGCACCCGGCCCGCACGGCTGATTCCCCTGATTTCCAGGCGGACAAAAAATCACGCTATGAAATCTGGGCCATTTTCGGTTGGCCCTATGAGACCAGTTCGACCATGGCGCGGCTTATTTTTTCCGGCGTCATGTCGAAGCTGCCGGGCCTCAAGATCCTGACGCATCATCTGGGCGCGATGATCCCCTTCTTCGACGCGCGCATCCGCATCGGCTGGAGCCAGATCGGCACGCGCACCAGCGACGAGGATCTCAGCCACATCCCCGCGATGCTCGGCAAGCCGGTGGTCGAGTGTTTCCGCGACTTCTATGGCGACACGGCGCTGTGCGGCGGCCGCGCCGGGATTGTGTGCGGGCTCGAATTCTTCGGCGCCGACAAGGTGGTCTTCGCGACGGATTCGCCCTTCGATCCCGAAGGCGGCTACATGTACATCCGCGACGCCATAGCGGCGATGGAAAGCATCGAGCTGTCGCGCGAGGATCGCGAAAAGGTCAGTTTCGGCAACGCCGTGAAAATGTTCGGCTTGTGAGATGGCGACAACCCCGTCACTCGCTCGAGGGCTTGGTCCGGCATAGGCTGTAAAGAAGACGTCATAATCGCCATTCAGGGAGCCACGCATGAGGCAAGGGCACGGAAGCGCGAACCGACGCTTGGGCGCGCCGATCCTGATGATGGCGATGGCCTTGTTCGCCACGCCGGCATGGGCGCTGGAAAAAGTGCGGGTCGGCGTCGGCGGCTCCTCCAGCGACGCGCCGCTATATCTGGCCAAGGAGTTGGGTTTCTTCAACGAGGAAGGACTCGATGTCGACATCATCAATCTCGACTCCGGCGCCAAGATCATGGCGCCGCTGGGCACGGGCGAGCTCGATGTCGGCGCTGGCGCGCTGTCGGTCGGCTTTTACAATATTTTAGGACGCGGCGTGAAACTCAAGATCGTCGCGGACCGCGGCCACACCGACACCTCTACGCAATATCAAACGGTTTTCATCCGCAAGGATCTCGTCGATTCCGGACGTTACAAGGCGTTGAAGGATCTGAAGGGCCTGCGCATGGGCTACGCCGCGGCGGGCGTGACATCGCTGTCCCTCATGAACGAGGCGTCGAAAGCCGCGGGCATCGCCTTCGAAGACACAACGCCCGTCTACATGCCATTCCCAAACATGGTCGCCGCGATGCAGAACAAGGCGCTCGATGGCGCGTTTCTCATCGAGCCGCAGGAAACGGTCATCGAGCGCCTGGGCATTGGCGCGCGCATGCAGAACACCAATGATTTCTATCCGAACCAGCAGATATCCGTCATTTTCTATAGCGAGAAATTCGCGGTGGAAAAGAAGGATACAGCGCTGGGATTCATGAAGGGATGGCTGCGCGGCGTGCGCGCGATGAGCGATTCCATCGAAGGCGGACGCATTTCGCCCAAGGCCGAAAAGACGCTGGAGATATTGACCCACAATCTCGAGATGCCGCCGGATATCCTGCGGTCCATCTACATGAACGCGGTCAACGCGAGCGGCGAAATTTCACGCGGGAGCGTCGAGAAAGACCTCGCGTTTTTCCGCGCGCAGGGCTGGGTCACGGACGCGATTGATCTGGACAAGGTGATCGACCTGTCCTTTGCGCGCGAGGCCAACCGTCAGCTTGGCCCCTACGTCGCGAAGAGCAAATAGCGCACTTTATATCTGCTCGATTTCAACCAGCGCGCCGTTGAAATCCTTGGGATGCAGGAACAGCACGGGCTTGCCGTGCGCGCCGATGCGAGGTTCGCCGTCGCCCAGCACGCGCGCGCCATTCGCCTTCAACCGGTCACGCGCGGCGAGGATGTCGTCGACCTCGTAACATATGTGGTGCATGCCGCCGTCGGGATTCCGTTCGAGAAATTTCGCGATGGGCGAGGAAGCGCCAAGCGGCGCGAGCAATTCTATCTTGGTGTTGGGCAGCTCGACGAACACGACCGTGACGCCGTGAGCGGGTTGATCGTGCGGCGCCGAGACGACCGCGCCCAGCGTGTCGCGGTAAAGCGCTGACGCCTTGTCGAGATCGGCGACCGCGATGGCGACGTGATTGAGACGACCTATCATTGCAACCTCAAACGGGCATGACGAGCACATGAACCGTGGGGGGCTTGCCCCACGCGTTGCGCACGGTGTTGCGTACCGCGCGTTCGATCGCCTCGGACACGCCATCGGGATCACGACGCTTGGCGCGCGGCAAATTATCGAAGGCGCCAAAAATCGCCGCGTCGATGACCTCGTCCATGGGCTTGCCATCGCGCGAGCGTGGCGGCAGGCCGGCGATCACCACGTCCGCCTCGCCGGCCAACTCGCCCTTGGACGTTATGGCGAGGCCAACGGAAACGACGCCGGCGATGGACAGTCGCTTGCGCGCCTGCAAGCCCTCGTCATTCGAGGCGATCAACACGTCGCCATCCTTGTAAACGCGCCCATGCGGCGTTTCGTCGATGATGCCGGGCTCGCCGGGCCCGAGCAGCATGAGATCGCCATTCTTGACGCCAGCGACATGCGGCACGCCCAGCGCGCGCGCGAGGGCGGCGTGAGCGGCCAGATGCATCGCCTCGCCATGGGCGGGGATGGCGATTTGCGGGCGAATCCATTCGTAGAGTTTCTGGACCTCGCCGCGGCGTGGATGCCCGGAGGCATGCACCAGACCGTCGCGGTCGGTGAGCACCTTGACGCCCTGCTCGATCAGGCCGTTGATGATTTCGTTGACGTTCTTCTCGTTGCCGGGGATCGCGCGCGAGGAGAAAATCACGAGGTCGTCGCGCCCGAGTTTTATCTCGGGATGATCATGTTGCGCGATGCGCATCATCGCCGCGCGCGGCTCGCCTTGACTGCCCGTCGCCAGCAGAACGACCCGATCCGGCGGCAGGTTGGCGTAGGCCGAAACCGAAAGGAACGGCGGCAGGCCATCGAGGTAGCCGCATTCGCGCGCGACCTGAATGCAACGGTCCATGGCGCGGCCGGCGATGACGACCGAGCGCCCGCAGGCCATGGCGGCCTCGGCCACCGAGCGGAGACGCGCGACATTGGAGGCGAAGGTCGTCACGATGACGCGCCGCTTCGCCTTGCCGATCAGATCGCGCAGGGTTATCGCGACCTCGGCCTCCGAAGGGCTTTCGCCCTCGCGCATGATGTTGGTGGAGTCGCTGATCAGCGCCAGCACGCCCTCGTCGCCAATGGCGCGCAGTCGCGCCTCGTCGGTCGGCAGGCCAACGACGGGCGTCTTGTCGAGCTTCCAGTCGCCGCTATGCAAGACCGTGCCCGCGGGCGTGCGAATGGCAAGCGCGCTGCTTTCGGGAATGGAATGCGACATCGGAATGTATTCGATGGAAAATGGCCCGAGATCGAAGCGCGCGCCCTGTTCGACGATGCGCATGTCGACCTTCGGCGCGCCTGGCTCGCCGAGACGCCGCGCCTCAAGCAGGCCCGCGGTGAAGGGCGTCGCGTAGATGGGACACCGCAGCTTCGGCCAGAGCGAGGCGATGGCGCCAACGTGATCCTCGTGGGCGTGCGTGATGACCAGCGCCAGCAAATCCTTGCGCACGGATTCAACAAAGGCGAGGTCGGGCATGATCAGATCGACGCCCGGCAACTCAGGCCCCGCGAAGGCGACACCGAGATCGACCAGAATCCATTTGCGCCGCGCCCTGGGCCCAAAGCCATAAAGCGCGGCGTTCATTCCGATCTCGCCAAGGCCGCCCAAGGGCGCGAAGACAAGTTGATCCTGGGCGTCGGCCATTCAGTTGTTTCCTTTTTCGCCACCAGCGCGCGGCGGCGAGAGCGATGGCAATAACACATCGCCAGCATCGATGTGGATATCGCCTGAATCCGTGCTCAACGCCAGTCGACCGCGCTCGTCTATTGTACGGAACACGCCGGAAATCAGCCGGTCGCCGATGGCGACGTCGATGCGGTGGCCCAACGCGGCCGCGCGCGACAACCACGCGAGACGTATGTCGGCGAAACCGGCGCCCGCGTCCCACAGCGCCAGCGCGCGCGCCATCTCGTCCGCAAGAGCGGCGAAGAGATCATCGCGCGCGACGACAAAGCCAGCGGCGGCGAGATCGGTCGCGCGATAGGGCAAGCCGTCGGGATGCGCGACGCAATTGACGCCGATGCCGATGACGCAAGCGAGGCGCCCCTCCGGCGTGGTCGTCGCCTCCAGCAAGACGCCCGAGAGTTTCGCGCCATCCAGCAGCGCGTCGTTCGGCCATTTGAGCGAAATCGCCGCCGAGGGCGCCACGCGCGTCAGCGCGTTTGACAGCGCAACGCCCGTGACGAAGCCCAGTTCCGGCGCGCGCGCGACGGGCGCCGGATCGATCAACAGGAGGCTCGCGAAGAGATTGCCAGGGGGCGACACCCACGTTCGCCCGAGGCGCCCGCGACCGCCCGTCTGCGCGTCCGCCACGATCCACAGGCGACCGGCATCGCCAGCGCGACCGCGCGCCATGGCGAGGTCATTGGTGGAGCTAATGGTGTCGAAACGCTCGACCCGATAGCCGCCCGCCGCGGCCAGCGCGCCAACCCTCACGCGCTAGAACAGCGACTTGGCGGCGGCGGCCGCCGCCGCGGTGATTGGCCCTGGCCAGAAGGAGAACAGCACGACCATCAGGCTCGATACGGCCAGCACGCCGCTGACCGCTGGGCTCGCCGTGTCGAAGGGTCGCGCGGGCTCGTCGAAGTACATGATCTTGACGATGCGCAGATAATAGAAACAGGCCACGGTGCTCGCGAGCACGCCCAGCACGGTCAAGGGATAGAGGCCCGCGTTGACGGCGGGCATGAACACGAACCACTTGGCCCAGAATCCGGCCAGCGGCGGGATGCCCGCCAGCGACAGCATGATGGCGGCGAGGAAGAACGCCATGACGCCATTGCGCCGCGCGAGACCCGCGAGGTCGCCGATGTTTTCAACGTAAACGCCGGTGACGCGCATGGACAGGATGGCGGCGAAGGCGCCCAGCGTCATCACCAGATAGATCGCCATGTACATCAGCACGCCGCGCACGCCTGCCTCGTTGGCGGCGGCAAGGCCGACCATCGCGAAGCCCATGTGGCCGATGGAGGAATACGCCATCAGACGCTTGATGTTGGTTTGGCCGATGGCGGCGAATGCGCCGACCACCATGGAAAGGATCGACGTGAAGACAACGATCTGTTGCCACTGGTGGGTGATGCTCGGGAACGCCGTGTTGGTGATGCGCACGGTGATCGCCACGGCGGCCATCTTGGCGGCGGACGCGAAAAAGGTCGTCACGGGCGTCGGCGCGCCTTCATAAACGTCCGGCGTCCACATGTGGAACGGCACGATCGACATCTTGAACGACAGGCCAGCCATCATGAAAACAAGACCGAAGATGACGCCGACGCTCTGCGTCCCGCCGGCCAGCGCCTTGGCGATGCCATCGAACGAGACGGTTCCGGCGAAACCGTAGATCAGCGACGCGCCATAGAGCAGCATGCCCGAGGACAGAGCGCCAAGCGCGAAATACTTGAGGCCCGCCTCGGAGGCCCGCGCGTTGTCGCGATGGAACGCCGCGATGACGTAAAGCGCGAGGCTCATGAGTTCGAGGCCGAGATAGAGCGCGATGAGATCGCGCGCGGAAATCAGCATCAGCATGCCGAGCGTCGCGATGACGACCAGCACGGGAAACTCGAACAGATCGATCTTTTCGCGCCGCATGAAGTCAAGCGACAGGACAAGCGCGCCAATCGCGCCAAGCAAAGCAAGACCTTTCATGAAGCGGCCGAAGGCGTCGTCGACGAACGATCCGCCCCACACGACGGCGTTGGACTTGAGGTCGAAAAACAGCAGCACGAAAGCAAGACCGAGAAGCCCGATCGCCAGTTCGCTGATGATCCAGTCGCGCCCATCCTTCGCGCGGAAAACGCCCAGCATGAGCAAAACGAGCGCGCCCACCGCCAGAACGAATTCCGGCAGGCTGTGGGCCACGGCGAAGGAGAAGGGCGTCATGGTTCTGCCTCAGTGCGCCGAAAGGGCGGCTGTTTTCACGGCGGCGAGCGCCGCATCGTAATTCTTGACGAGCAGTTCGACCGATGCCGCGCTCGCGTCGAGGATGGGTCCGGGATGCACGCCGTAGTAGATCGTCAACAGACCAAGCGGCAGCAACAGCGCCACCTCGCGCATCGAGAGATCCGTGATCGCGGCGAGCGACGGCTTGTCGAGCACGCCAAAGATGATGCGGCGATAAAGATACAGCGCGTAGGCGGCCGACAGGATGACGCCAAACGTCGCGAAGAACGACACCCAGGCGTTAACGTTGAACACGCCCAGAAGGGTCAGGAACTCGCCAACGAAGCCGGACGTGCCGGGGAGGCCAACATTCGCGAGGGTGAACAGCAGCATCGCCACCGCGTAAAGCGGCATGCGTTGCACGAGGCCGCCGTAGGCCGCGATCTCGCGCGTGTGCATGCGGTCGTAGACAACGCCGACGCAGAGGAACAAGGCGCCGGACACCAGACCGTGGGAGATCATCTGGAAGATCGCGCCCTGCACGCCCTGTTGCGTCATGGCGAAAAGGCCCATCGTGACGTAGCCCATGTGCGCGACCGATGAATAAGCAATGAGCTTCTTCATGTCCTCCTGCACCAGCGCGACGAGCGAGGTGTAGATGATCGCGATGATCGAAAGCGTCCACACCAGCGGCGCGAAATAATGCGACGCGTCGGGGAACATGGGCAGCGAGAAACGGATGAAGCCGTAACCGCCCATCTTCAGCAGGATCGCGGCCAGAATGACCGAACCCGCCGTCGGCGCCTCGACGTGCGCGTCTGGCAACCACGTATGCACCGGCCACATCGGCATCTTCACCGCGAAGGACGCGAAGAAGCCGAGCCACAGCCACTTCTGCATGCCAACGGGGAAGTTGGTCTTGAGCAGCACGGTGATATCGGTCGTGCCCGCCACGCCATACATCGCCATGATGGCGAGCAGCATCAGCAGCGAGCCGACGAGCGTATAAAGGAAAAACTTGAAGCTCGCGTAGATGCGCCGCTTGCCGCCCCACACGCCGATGATGAGGAACATCGGGATCAGGCCGCCCTCGAAGAACAGGTAGAAAAGCACGAGGTCCAGCGCGCAGAACACGCCGATCATCAGCGTTTCCAGCACGAGGAAGGCGATCATGTATTCCTTGACGCGCTTCGTCACGGATTCCCACGAGGCCAGGATCGCGAAGGGCATCAGGAACGTGGTCAGCATCACGAAGGGCATCGACATGCCGTCGACGCCGAGCTTGTAGATCAGGCCGCCACCGAGCCAGCCCTTTTCCTCGACGAGCTGAAAGGCCGACGAAGCCGTATCGAACTGACGCCACGCCACGAGCGACAGCAGGAATACGATGATCGTCGTGAAGAGCGAGGCCCAGCGCGCGTTATTGGCCGTCGCCTCGTCATCGCCGCGCAGGCAGAGGATGAAGGCGGCGCCCACCAGCGGCAGGAAGACCAGACCGGAGAGGATTCCGAAGCCGAACATCAGCGAACCCCTCCGACGAGATACCAGGTGATCAGGGCCGCGACGCCGATCAGCATGGCGAAGGCGTAGTGATAGAGAAAGCCTGTTTGCAACCTGACGACGCGACCGGCGACGTCGATCACGCGCGCGCTGACGCCGTCCGGGCCCATGCCGTCGATGACGCGGCCGTCGCCCTGCTTCCAGAACAGGCGTCCGAGCCAGAAGGCCGGCCTGACGAACAGGAAGTCATAGAGCTCGTCGAAGTACCACTTATTGAGCAGGAACCTGTAGAGCAGCGGATTGCCCGCCGCCAGACGGCGGGGCGCGTCCTTGTCGACGATATACATGTAATAGGCGACCGCGAAGCCGATGATCATCATCAGCGTCGGCACGTAGGAGATCAGCGCCGGTATTTCATGCATCTCGTGCAGCAGATGGTTTTCCGGACCGACGAAGAGCGAGCCCTTCCAGAATTCCTCGAAACCGTGGCCGATGAAGGCGCCGGAGAACACGAGGCCGGCGAGAACCGCGCCGCAAGCGAGCAAACCAAGTGGAATTAGCATCACGACAGGCGATTCATGCGGCTGATGATCGCCATGACCGTGGTCGCCGTGGGCGTGATCGTCATGCGCGGCGTGATCGTCATGCCCGTGACCGCCGGCTGGCCTGCGCTCGCCAAAGAAGGTCATGAACACAAGGCGCCATGAGTAAAACGACGTGAAGAGCGCCGCGACGACCGTCGCGAGGAACCCATAGGTCGCGGCCGACGAATGGGCCGACGCCGCGTAGGCCGCCTCGATGATGCCGTCCTTCGAATAATAGCCGGCGGTGAAAGGAAAACCCGTCAACGCCAACGTGCCGATGGTCATCATCCAGAAGGTGAAGGGAATATCTTTCCGCAGTCCACCCATGCGACGCATGTCCTGCTCGTGGTGCATGGCGTGAATGACGGAGCCCGCGCCGAGGAACAGCAAGGCCTTGAAGAAGGCGTGCGTGAAGAGGTGGAAGATACCCAGCGCATAGCCGCCGACGCCGATGCCAACGAACATGTAGCCAAGCTGCGAGCAGGTCGAATAGGCGATGACGCGCTTGATGTCGTTTTGCACGAGACCCACCGTCGCGGCGAAGAAGGCGGTCGTCGCGCCGACCACGGTGACGACGGTGAGCGCCACGGGCGCCTGCTCGAACAGCGGCGACAGACGCGCCACCATGAACACGCCGGCGGTGACCATGGTCGCCGCGTGGATGAGCGCCGAAACGGGCGTCGGGCCTTCCATCGCGTCGGGCAACCAGGTGTGCAGCAGGAACTGGGCCGACTTGCCGCAGGCGCCCATGAACAGCAGCAGACAGGCGACGGTCATCGCGTCGGCGTCCAGACCAAAGATGTGGATCGGCTTGTTGGCGAGGCCCGGCGCCGCGGCGAAGATGGAGTCGAAGGTCACGGACTTCGTGAGCATGAACACGAGGAAGATGCCGAGCGCGAAACCAAAATCGCCCACGCGGTTGACCACGAAGGCCTTCATCGCGGCGGCGTTGGCCGACGGCTTTTCGTACCAGAAGCCGATCAGCAGATAGGACGCGAGGCCGACGCCCTCCCAGCCGAAGAACATCTGCACGAGATTGTCCGATGTCACCAGCATGAGCATGGCGAAGGTGAACAGCGACAGATACGCGAAGAAACGCGGGCGGCTCGGATCCTCGTGCATGTAGCCAATGGAATAGAGATGCACGAGCGAGGACACGCTGGTGACGACGACCAGCATGACCGCGGTCAAGGTATCGACGCGCAACGCCCAATCAATCTTGAGCGCGCCCGAGGTCATCCAGTTGCCGAGCACGGGCGTGCTCGCGGGCGTGTGGCCGAAACCGACGCCGATGAAGGTGATCCATGAAAACACGGCGGCGAGCATCAGCAGGCTCGTCGTGATGATCTCGGCTGGCCTCGGCCCCATGGCGCGGCCGAACACGCCGGCGATCAGGAAGCCGAGCAGCGGCAGGAATACGATGGCGTTGATCATGGCCGCGCTCAGCCCTTCATCATGTTGATGTCTTCGACCGCGATCGTGCCCCTATTGCGGAAATAGGTGACGAGGATCGCGAGGCCGATCGCGGCTTCCGCCGCGGCCACGGTAAGGATGAACAAGGAGAAAACCTGTCCGGTGAGATCGCCGAGGAAGCTCGAGAACGCGACGAGGTTGATGTTGACCGACAGCAGGATCAACTCGACCGACATCAGGATGATGATGATGTTCTTGCGGTTGAGGATGATGCCGGCGACGCCGATGGTGAACAGCAGCGCGGCGACGCTCAGGTAATGGGGCAAGCCGATATCCATCGTCATCTCCTCAAACGCCCGCCCGCGAGGGCGCCTTGACGATCTCGATCGCGTCCTTGCGGGTGCGCGCGTTCTGATCGGCGATGACCTGCCGCTTGACGTCGGGCTTGTGCCGCAGCGTCAGCACGATCGCGCCGATCATCGCCGTGAGCAGCACGAAGCCCGCCGCCTGAAACAGGTAGAAATACTTGGTGTAGAGCACGAGGCCGAGCGCTTCCGTGTTGGATACGCCGGGCTGGATCGGCGCGCCGCCCGTGACCGTCGAGGCGCTGGATTGAAGCCAGCCGCTCATCACGAGGATCAGTTCGATGGCGACAATGACGCCGACAAGCGCGCCGACCGGCAGATACTGCAGGAAGCCTTGCTTCAATTCAGCGAAGTCGACGTCGAGCATCATCACGACGAAGAGGAACAGAACCGCGACCGCGCCCACGTAGACGACCTCGAGGATCATCGCGAGGAATTCAGCGCCCAGCAGCAGGAACAGGCCAGCGGCGTTGACGAAGGTCAGGATCAGGAACAGCACGGAATGCACGGGATTGCGCGCGG
>CAIOVE010000039.1 GCA_903861645.1 uncultured Hyphomicrobiales bacterium | reverse complement strand
CCCGGTCTCGATCAGAAAAGGTTCGAGGAAAGCCCATTCCACATCCGACATCGATCCACGAATCAAATCCGCCTCCCTCCAAGAGGCAGCCTTGAATCAAGCAGCGATTCCAGCGTCAATCACTTTGTCAACGGGACCTAATATACCTCTATTGAACCACAGATCACTGCGTCGGCAAGCGCTCGCTGTGGACAGTGTCAAGTCTCTTCTAGTCTCCGAAATCGTGTGGATTGCAGGGGTGTGCTATGGAGCGGTATGTGGAAAGAAAGGCCGATAAAACAAGGACTTTCGATCATCGACGGTAGCTGTGCAGCGCTATGGAACGCCCGCAAATGAGATTGGGAAGCTTCCGTTCTACCATTGAACTACGCCCGCGACGAATTTGACAATAACCCGTCGCGGCCCCGCGCGGCAAGTGCCGTTCGCGTCGCGTTCACGCGTTCTTCGCCATGTCCCTCAGCCGGAATTTCTGGATCTTGCCGGTCGAGGTTTTCGGCAGCTCGACGAAAACGACATGGCGGGGAACCTTGAAGCGGGCGAGATGCTCGCGGCACCACGCGATCAGATCATCCGCCGTGGCGGTCTTGCCTGGCCGCAGTTCGACGAAGGCGCAGGGCGTTTCGCCCCATTTGTCGTCGGGCTTGGCGACGACCGCGGCGGCGGCGACGGCGGGATGCTTGTAGAGCGCGTCCTCGACCTCGATGGTCGAGATATTCTCGCCGCCCGAAATGATGATGTCCTTGGAACGATCCTTCAACTGCACGTAGCCGTCGGGATATTTGACGCCGAGATCGCCCGAATGGAACCAGCCGCCCGCGAAGGCCTCGCGCGTGCTTTTGGGATTCTTGAGATAACCCTTCATCACCGTGTTGCCGCGGAACATGACCTCGCCCAGCGTCTCGCCATCGGCGGGCACGGGCGCCATGGTCTCGGGGTCGAGCACGTCGAGCGCCTCGAGCACGGGGTAGCGCACGCCCTGCCGGGACTTGCGCGCCGCCTGCTCGGCCGACGGCAGGGCGTTCCAGTCGTCATGCCATTCGTTGACGACGGAGGGACCATAGACCTCCGTCAGGCCGTAAACGTGGGTGACGTTGAAGCCGGCTTCCTTCATCGCCGCCAGCACGGCCTCGGGCGGCGGCGCGGCGGCCGTCATGAATTCGACCAGATGAGGCAGGGGTTTCTTTTCGTCCGCCGGCGCGTTGAGCAGCGTCGACATGACGATGGGCGCGCCGCACAGATGGGTCACTTTTTCCGTCGCGATGAGATCGTACATCGTCTTGGCGCGCACCTGCCGCAAACAGACCTGCACGCCCGCGGCGAGCACGATCGACCACGGAAAACACCAGCCGTTGCAATGAAACATCGGCAGGGTCCACAGATAGATCGGATGCCGACCCAGATCGCCTGTCAGCAGATTGCCCATCGCGAGCAGATAGGCGCCGCGATGATGATAGACGACGCCCTTGGGGTCGCCCGTCGTGCCCGATGTGTAGTTGAGCGCGATGGCGTCCCATTCGTCGTCGGGCAGCTTCCATTGATGGGTCGGATCGCCGGAAGCGACGAAGGCCTCGTATTCGATGGCGCCGATGCGCTCGCCCGCGCCGTGATATTCGGGATCGTCGTAGTCGATGACGAAGGGCTTTGTCCTCGCGAGCTTGAGCGCGTCGCGGACAATGCCGGAAAATTCGCGATCGACGATGAGAACCTTCGTTTCCGCGTGGTCGAGGGTGAAGGCGATGATCGCCGCGTCGAGGCGCGTGTTCATCGTGTTGAGCACGCCGCCGGTCATCGGCACGCCATAATGACATTCGGCCATGGCGGGCGTGTTGGCGAGCATGACCGAAACGGTGTCGCCCTTGCCGATCCCCTTGGCCGCGAGCGCGGAGGCGAGTTGGCGGGCGCGGGCGTAGAATGTCTTGTAATCGCGCCGCGTGGCGCCGTGGACGATCGCCAATCTGTCGGGGAACACCGAGGCGGAGCGCTCGAGAAAGCCCAACGGCGTCAGCGGCTGAAAATTCGCCGCGTTGCGGTCGAGATCCTTGTCGTAGGCCGATTGGCTCATCGGGCGCGCTCCTCGCATGTCGTTGCGCGCGCATCATATCGCAAGCGGGGCGGCGAAACAGTCAGCCCTTTGGCGCAATCAGCCAGCCTGAAGACGCCGCGTCACCCGGCCCACACGCGCGCCATCCGTCGCCGCGCGCCGCGTGGCGAGCGCGAAGACCATGAGAATGGCGAGAAAGCCGAAGGGCAAATGGATGGCCATGGCGATGGGCCGCGCGATGATCGGCGCGGCGAAGGCGACCGCCAGCAGGGTTTTCTCGTAAGGTGGAAAGCCGCGCTCCAGTCCATGCGCCGCGAGGCAGGCGATGGCGGGGCCCAGCAACACCATGTCGTAATCGAAGCAATAGGGCGTCGCCAGAAGCGCGCCGGTCATCAAGGCAGCGTATTTCAGCCGATGGTCGGCGGCGCTTCGCCAGACGCCAATCACGCAGAGAACCACGGTCGCCGTCAGCGCGCCGTGCAGGGCGTAGGCGAGCGGCACGGGACCGCCCAGCATGCGAACCGCGGCGAACAGGCTCTGCATCTTGTAATAGCCGGTGTTGCTGTATTCGAGGCCGTGAATGCGCGACGCCGGCAGGCTGTCGAGGAACGCGCGCCAGACGTCGGGGCCATGGGCCACGAGGGTCGCGGCGATCATGGCCGCCAGGGTCGCCGTCGCCGCGCCAAAGGCGCGCCAGCGCCCGCTGGCGGCCAGCGCGACGGGGATCAGCAGGCCGAACTGCGGCTTGATGGCGACCAGCGCCAGCAGAACGCCCGCCAGCGTCGGTCGACGATCGAGCAGCGTCAGACCGCCCGCCATCAGCCCGGCGACAAGGAAGCCGGTCTGGCCATGGCCAAAATTGGAATAGGCGACGGGAAAGGCGGCGGCGGCGAGCAGCGCCAGCCTAGGCCGCAGGATGGCGCCGATGGCGGCGAGATAGCCGGCGAAGGTCGCCGCCTGCCAGACGAGAAGCGCCGCCAGATAGGGCAGCAGGGCGAGCAGGCCGGCGACGCCGAGGAAGAAGGGCGGATAATTCCACGTGTAGATCGCCGCGTCGGCGCCGAACAATTCGCGCTGGCGCTCGAAATGCCGGGGCATGTCGTAGGGGGCGGCGGCCTGACCCGCGTCAACCAGTGAGCCCGCGGCGTAAACCTCCGAGAAGTCCGCGCCGAATTGCTGATTTTGCCAGTCGCGTCCGTCTTTCGACATGGCGAACCAGGCGACGGTTCCGAGCGCATAGGCCATCAACAGCAGGATGGAATAAACGCGGATGCGCTCAACGGTGATCCAGCCGCCATCGCGCGCGCTCGTCAGCATGTCCATTCCCCGGGCCGCGCGTCGATCGCGCGAGGCCAGAATGAACGGCAACCGCTAAAGCCCGATTAAGGGCCGGTTCAGGCTGATTTCAGCAGGCCGTTCGCGCCGTCCCAGATCAGCTTGAGGCCAATGAGGAAGGTCAACGCCTTGACGATGGGATAGAATTTCGCGCCCGATAGGCGCTTGACCATCCATACGCCGAGGAAGGTCGATGCGACGGCGATGGGCATCAGCACGACGGAGGTCGACAGATTGGCGGTCGAGACCTGACCGAGTTCGATGAAGGCGATGAACTTCACCCAGTTGACGATGGCGAAGAGCATGGTCATCGAGCCCGCGAAGACCGGCGGCGGCAGTTTCTGCGGCATCATGTAGACCTGAATGGGCGGGCCGCCGGCGTTCGCCACGAAGCTCGTGAAGCCGCCAATGGTCGCCCACAGGGTCGCCTTGCCGATGGCGGGTTGCGCCGGCGGCTCGCCGGCCTTGGCCTTGACGTTGGCGAGCACGAAACCCGCCGCGATCAGGCCGACCATGAGCTGCACCGCGGCGGTCGGCACGCGGGCGGCGAGCAATGTGCCGATGGCGATGCCGATCATCGTGCCGGGCAGGCAATAGCGCACGTTGCGCCAGTCGATCTGCGAACGATAGGCCCACAGGCCGACGATGTCCTGCAACATGAGGATCGGCAGGGTGATCGCCGCCGCCTGAACGGGGGAGATCACGAGGCTCATCAAGGGTAGCGACAGGCCGCCCAGTCCGGAGAAGCCCCCCTTGCCCATGCCGTTGCACATGACCGCGGGAATGGCGACGAGATAAAACAGCCAGTCGGTGATCATGCTTTCGTCCCATGCGCGATTTGGTCGCGCCGTCCATGCCCCCGGCTTCGCCTAAGAGCTAATTCCTCGCCGGTTGCCAGATCGCCAGCGCGGTCGCACAAACACCGTCGGGAAGAGACAGGCGCTGGAGACGACCATGGCGAGCCGATATCATGACGTGTATGCCGGCTGGCAAAAAGACCCGCAAGCCTTTTGGGCGGCGGCGGCCCGCGAGATCGACTGGATCGAGCCGCCGAAGGTCGTCTTCGACGAGAAGGCCGGCGTTTACGGCCACTGGTTTCCCGACGCTACGTGCAACACCTGTTTCAACGCGGTGGATCGCCACGCGCGCGGCGGTCGCGCGGCCCAGAACGCCATCATCTACGACAGCCCCGTCACCGGCGCTAAACGCGCCATCACCTATGGCGAGTTGCTGGACGAGGTCGAGACCCTCGCCGCCGTCCTGCGCGATTTCAACGTCGGCAAGGGTGACCGCGTCATCGTCTACATGCCCATGGTGCCCGAAGCCGTCATCGGCATGCTCGCCTGCGCCCGCATCGGCGCCATTCATTCCGTAGTCTTTGGCGGCTTCGCGGCGCGCGAACTCGCCACGCGCATCGACGACGCCAAACCGAAACTCATCCTCGCCGCGTCCTGCGGCATCGAGCCGGGCCGCGTCGTGCATTACAAGCCGCTGCTCGATCAGGCGATCGAGATCGCGGCGAACAAGCCGCTTTCGGTGCTGCTGCTGCAACGAAAAGAGGGGCGGTGCGGCATGGTCGCGGGCCGCGATCACGACTGGGCCGACACGGTCGCCAGCGCCCGCGCCTCGGGCCAGCGCGCCGCCTGCGTCGCGCTCAAGGCGACCGATCCGCTTTATGTTCTCTACACGTCCGGCACGACCGGCGTGCCCAAGGGCGTCGTGCGCGATAATGGCGGCCACATGGTCGCGCTCAAATGGTCGATGAAAAATCTCTATGGAATCGAGCCGGGCGAGGTGTTCTGGGCGGCGTCTGACATCGGCTGGGTCGTCGGCCACAGCTACATCGTCTATGGGCCGTTGCTGCATGGCGCCACGACCATTCTGTATGAAGGCAAGCCGGTCGGCACGCCGGACGCCGGCGCCTTCTGGCGCATGATCGAGGAGCACAGGATCGTCGCGCTGTTCACCGCGCCGACGGCCTTTCGCGCCATCAAGAAGGAGGATTCCAACGCGGAGTTCCTCAAGAAATATTCGACGAAATCGCTGCGCACGCTGTTCCTCGCCGGCGAGCGCGCCGACCCCGACACGGTGCAATGGGCGGAGCGTATTCTCCGCGTGCCCGTCATCGATCACTGGTGGCAGACGGAAACCGGCTGGTGCATGGTCGGCAATCCCGTCGGGCTTGGCCAGTTGCCGGTCAAGCATGGCTCGCCGACCGTGCCCATGCCCGGTTATGACGTCCGCATCGTCGATGAATCCTCGCGGCCCGTCGCCGACGGCAAGATGGGCTCCATCGTCGTGAAGCTGCCGCTGCCGCCCGGCGCCTTGCCAACGCTCTGGCAAAACGACGCGCGCATGAAGGAGAGCTATCTCGACGAATTTCCGGGCTATTACAAAACCGCGGACGCGGGTTATCGCGACGCCGATGGCTATCTCTACATCATGGGCCGCACCGACGACATCATCAACGTCGCCGGGCATCGCTTGTCGACGGGCGGCATGGAGGAAGTGCTCGCGTCGCATCCCGACGTCGCCGAATGCGCTGTTATCGGCATCAAGGACGACCTCAAGGGCGAGGCGCCCTGCGGCTTCATCGTGCTGAAGTCCGGCGTCACCCGCCCGCCCGAGGAAATCGAGAAGGAAATCGTCCAGCTCGTGCGCAACAAGATCGGTCCGGTCGCCGCCTTCAAGATCGCGGTCGCCGTCGGACGCTTGCCGAAGACACGCTCGGGCAAGATTCTGCGCGGCACGATGAAGAAGATCGCCGACCATGACGAGTGGTCCATGCCCGCGACCGTCGACGATCCCGCCATATTCGACGAGATCGGCGCGGCGTTGAAGCACAAGGGCGTCTAGCGCCGCGCCCGACCGGACTTGCGGGCCGCCCCGCGCGCGACCATGCTCCGACGACGTCATTTGATTCCGTCGGAGAACATCAAGCTTGGGCAAGAACCCGGTCGGCGCCGCGAAAACATCCGTTCTTTCGGCGGGCGATCTGATCGCCGGCCTGTCGGTGGCGGGCTTGTTGTTGCCCGAGGCGGTCGCCTATTCCGCCATCGCTGGCCTGACGCCCGAACACGCGATTTTCGCGGCCGTGATCGGCCTCGTCGTTTACGCGATCGCTGGCCGCAGCCGTTTCGCCATCACCGCGCCGACCTCCTCGTCGGCCGCGATCCTCGCGGCGGCGGTCGCCTCGTTTCCCGGCGCGGATGACGCGCAAAAACTGGCGCTCGCCTTCGGTCTCGTCATTTTCACCGGCCTCGTGTTCCTGATCGCGGGGCTCGCGCGCCTCGGCGGTCTCGCCGATTTCATTTCGCGCCCGGTCTTGCGGGGGTTCGCCTTCGGACTGGCGTTGACCATCGTCATCAAGCAGGCGCCGTTGATCGCTGGCGTATCGGTCAAGGGCGATCCCTTCCAGATCGTCTGGTCGCTGTTCACCCGCGCCGGCGAATGGAACACGACTTCGCTCGCCGTGGGCGGCGGCGCGCTGGCGCTGTTGTTCGCGCTCAAGCGCTTTCCCGCCGTGCCCGGCGCCTTCGTGGCGCTGGCGCTCGGCATCGCGGCGTCGATGGCGGGCGACCTGTGCGCGCATGGTCTGGCCTGCGTCGGTCCCATCAACGTGGCGCTGCTGGCGCCGGACGTGCCGCGGCTGTCGGTGGAGAACTGGAGCCGGCTTGCCCAGCTTGCCGCGCCGCTGGCGCTGATCATCTACGCGGAATCATGGGGCTCCATGCGCACCTACGCGCTGCGTCATGGCGAGCCGCTCGACGCCAGCCGCGAGATGATCGCCCTCGGTCTCGCCAATCTGTCGTCGGGTCTGATGCGCGGCATGGCCGTCGGCGCGGGCTTTTCCGCGACCTCGGCCAATGAATCCGCCGGTTCAACGTCCCGATTGGCGGGCGTCGTCGCCGCTGCCGCCGTCGTCGCCCTGATGGCGCTCGGCGGCAGGTATGTCGCGTTGCTGCCGGAAGCGGCCCTGGCCGCCGTCGTCATCGCGGCCCTCTCGCATGCGCTCAATCCGAAGCCGCTGCTGCACCTTTGGCGCATCGATCGCGACCAGTACGTCGCCCTCGCGACGGCGGTGGCGGTGCTGGTGTTCGGCGTGCTCAACGGCATGCTGATCGCGGTGGCCATTTCGCTCGCCGCCGTGCTGCGCCGTTTCTCGCGGCCGATGGTGGCGACGCTCGGCCAGCTCGGCGATAGCCGCGATTTTGTCGATATCAGGCGGCATCCGGAAGCGCTTGTCGACAAGTCCATCGGCGTCTATCGGCCGGCGGCGCCGATCTTCTTCCCGAATTGCGAACGCATTTTCGCGGAAATCGAGCGCGAGATCGCGCTGGCCGGCGGCCCGACCAAGGTCATCCTGAGCGTCGAGGAAAGCGATGACTTCGACGCGACGGCGCTCGATGCGCTGGTGGAGTTCGACGCGCGGCTGGCGCGCGCAAACCGCACGTTGTTTCTCGCGCGCGTGAAGGACGAGGCGCGCGAGTTGCTCGCGCGGACCGACGCCCGGCATCTGGCGACGCCCGAGCGCGGTTTCTGGAGCGTCGCCGACGCGGTCGACGCGGCCCGGCGCTGAACCAGGTCCGGCGGACCTATTCCTTGGTCTTGAGGCCCTTGAGGCTGGCGAAGACCGAATCGACGTCGATCGCTTCCTCTTCCTCGCGCGCGACGGGCTTGGCCGCGCCAAACACGTTCTCATGGGTCAGCGGCTGCTCGGGGCGGTGATCGGTCGTGATCTCGACCGGCAACAGCGTCGCGCCCTGATCCTCGGCGGTGCGCGGCCGGTCCTTGTTGGCGCGGGCGACTTCCATGTCGAGATCGATCTGCTTGCACAGGCCGAGCGTGACCGGATCGAGCGGCTGCAATGACGCGGAATTCCAGTGCGTCCGGTCGCGAATGGCCTGCAACGTCGTCTTGGTCGTGCCGGCCAGACGCATGATCTGCGCGTCCTTCAATTCGGGATGGTTGCGCAGCAGCCAGAGAATGGCGTTGGGGCGGTCCTGCCGGCGCGACAGCGGCGTGTAGCGGCCGCCGCGGGCCTTCTTCATCTCTGGCAGCACGACTTTCGGCGGCGCCAGATGCAGGCGACGGTTTTCGTCCTTCTCGGCCTGCGCGATCGCGTCGCGGCTCAACTGGCCGGAGGTGATGGGATCGTGACCCTTGATGCCGGCGGCCACCTCGCCGTCGGCGATGCCCTTGACCTCGAGCGGGTGCAGTTTGCAGAATTCCGCGATCTGATCGAAGGTCAGCGACGTGTTTTCCACGAGCCAGACGGCGGTCGCCATGGGCATCAAGGGCGCATTGGCGCTCATTTGGATCTCCTTGCGGCGGCTTCGCCACGAATTGGTCTGGGATCGCGGGACAAGCGCCGCCGGGCTCCGGCCCGGCCGAGGCTCAGCCTCTTGTTCACGATCCAATACGGGAATGCCGTTAGTTAGCCGTTTTGCCTCCCGAAGGCAAGAAAAGCTTGTCGGCGGGCGTCTTGATGGCGATCCCGGTCGCGCGAATTTCCAACGATGACAATTCCGGGACGGGGGGCTTGTGGGGGGGCGGTTATGCGGCTATACAGCCGCCCGTCGCCGGTTGTTTGAACGCCCGGCGCGCCGGTTCACCCCAATGAATCGTGTATTGGTCGCCGTTTCGCGGCGGCCGAAAATCGTGGGGCCATAGCTCAGTTGGGAGAGCGCTTCAATGGCATTGAAGAGGTCGTCGGTTCGATTCCGTCTGGCTCCACCAAAATCTCTAATAAAATCAAGTACTTAGAAAATACGCTTCGGCGTCCTAGCGTCCAAAACACCATAAACGGATCGCAAACGGTTTTCTTTTGTTCACTTTCCGTTTATGGTTGGTCTATAGCGCTTGAACTAAGCTATAGGTGCGGCGAATGGACGAAGCGGTTCAAAACCCAAAGCCAAAAAGAGAACGTAAAGCCAAGGCAGAGCTAGATAGTCGAACCTTCAAAGACGGTGCGATTTATCTCTTCCGTCGTGCCGACTACGTGAAGCCAACTTGGTTCTGTCGGGTCAAAGTGCCAGGAGCTAAAGGCTACGTTTCCTGCTCCACCAAGACGATTGACGAGCACGCCGCCTACAAGTTCGCTGACGACCTTTTCCACAAGTCACTCGTCAAGGTCCACAACGGACAGGACCTCAATTCCAAGCCCGTCGTTACCGCTCTGGACGAATATGTCGCTCACCTCGCCCGTTCCGACAGTCGTAAAGCCAACATCGAGTCGAAGCGCCAATTCAGCGAGCGGATGAAGCTTTTCTTCAAGGCGATGCGCCTGAAGGACATCAACACCAAGGTCATCTACGATTTTCTGGATTGGCTGCGGGAGACCTCACGCCGCAAAGCCCTCTCGGCAAATTCCATCCACCGCTATAATTCGTAGCCAGAACGCCAGAAGTGAAGATTTATCTGAAGCGGATTATGGATTTGAGAGAAGCCGAGCTAGGCAAGAAACCAGACAATGACGACTACGTGTTCTGTAATCGTGATGGAACGCCTGTTGGTTCGTTCAAGAAAAGCTTCGAGAGCCTGTTGAAAGCTGCTGGCGTCGAAACTGACAGTCACGGGAACAGGCGGACGATCTATTCGCTACGCCATACCTACGCTACGTTCCGACTACAAGAAGGTGTTCATCAGTTCATTTTGGCGAAGAATATGGGAACGAGCACAGCGATGTTGGAAAAACATTACGGTCACACGAGCAATGTGGCGTCGGCGGCGGAACTGACTAAAGGCGGGACGTTCAAGGGCGATAAGAAAACGAAGGCAGTTGATTGGTTGTGAAGGACTTTTACTCCAAAACTAATTCGTGCCTGCTATTGTCTAAAGACCAAGATTTGAATTTTCGCAGGAAGCTCTGACCAAGAAGCAAGCTGCCATTTATGTCTGCGATGCTCCCCGTTACGTTTTCAACGGTCTTATCGCCAACCTTCAGGGATTTGAGGCGGAAAGTTTTTGACGTGATCGTTGAACCGTCAGCGAGACGGTATTTTTGCTCTCCTATAAAATCGGTCTCAGTGATACTCTCAGTACGTATTAGCGTTAGAACTACATCAGCGGGAACGGTTACATCCGAAGCCCCACTGTCAACCACGAACTGAAGTGTGAGCTGACCGTTGATGGTAACGGGAACTTTATATGTTCCTCCGCTATCCACGAGTGAGACACGAAATCCTGGCGGTTTATAACCACGCGGTGCGTCTGTACCGAAATATGTTCCACTCACCCAGTAACCACTACGAGTTGTATCTCCGTTCGCTCCAAATTCTTTTCCAAACCCATTGCGTAAATCGTCTTTCCACTCACCGACGTATGTATTACCGTTGGCGAATGTAAAAGCACCCTGTCCAGCTTTCTTACCGTCTTTGAAATCACCGACGTATGCCTCGCCGATGGCTGACGTTACAATTCCCCATCCAGTTTTTTTGCCATCTTTGAAATCACCGACGTATTTGTTACCATAAGCAATGGTCTCTGTACCCTGTCCATTTGGTAAACCGGGCGGTCTCAAATTTGAAGCGCAACACCCGGCCTCTGGATTTCATTATAGAAGACTTCCTCGGGGGTTTGAAAGCCGAGGCAGGCGCGCGGCCTTGTGTTGAGGCTATGGGCGATTTTTTCGAGATCACGGCGTGAGT
>CAIOVE010000038.1 GCA_903861645.1 uncultured Hyphomicrobiales bacterium | reverse complement strand
CTGCCTGCTCTACGAACTCATTCCCAACATGCCGGAACAAAGGTTGCGGCCCCTCATCGAAAAATACGCGGAATTACTCAATCAAAACAGCCTCTTCACCCAAACTTTCGGCCTTATCTAAAATGAGGGGATGGCTGAGGACCGGAGTAAGTACCCGTTTTGATTTCGGCGGCATCAAGGGGCAGCGCGGTCGTGATGCATATCGCAAGTGCTGCTATTAATCGTCGGATTACGGCTTCGAGCCGCCTTAGTTGAGCGGTTGTCACCATGTTCAGAAGATCACACATAATGACCTCGGCTCGATTTATCCGCTGGAAATGAGAATACTTTCAAACCGACGCTTCGCAACTTACTGGAGCCACTTTTAACTTCAGGCCGTGGTTCGGTAAATTGCTGCGGTCGATACTCCATAGGATTGTGCAAGATCGGCGACGGCTTCGCCATCTTTGCGCGGCCTTCGCCAGTGCGCGTGCGGATCAAATCGCGCTCGACGTCCGCGAGCCCGCCACGCATGGCGATCATAAGTCTCCCCGTGCTGTTCGATGTGTCGGCCCACGGTTTAGCGAGGCTGAGGAATTGCCCGGTCGCCCCCCTACTCATTCCCCAGCTTGAACAACCGCATCGAATTCGTGCGGCCGATCTTGAGCCGGTCGGCCTCGCTGATCGACGCCGTGTCAAACCAGTTGGCGGCGTGGTCGACATTCTCGAAGGGCCAGTCGGCCGAGAAGAGAATGTGATCGGCGCCGATTTCCAGCATCGCGTCGATGAGCGTCTGCGTGCGGAAATTGCCCGAGGTCGTGATCCAGAAATTCTCGTGGAAGTAATCGGCGATCTTGCGCTTGGCCTTGTAGTTCGGCTTCACGCCCGTCCACGCGTTGCGGTTGTCGATGCGCCACATGCTGTAGGGCAGGCCCTCGCCCATGTGGCCGACGACGATCTTCAACTTCGGATAGGCGTCGAACAGGCCCGAGCCCATCAGGCGCAGCGCGTGCACGGCGGTCTCCTGCCCGAACGCCCAAGTGGGGCCGAGCAGCCATGAATGGCCCTCGTAGATTTGCGCCCAGGCGGCGATCGGGTTGCGCGGATGCAGGTAGAAGGGCACGTCGAGCTTTTCGACCATCTGCCAGAAGGGCCAGTATTGCGGCAGGTCGTAATAGAGGCAGGTGTCCGGCGTGCCCGCCTGCGAAAAACCGTTGGCGAGCGAGCCGACGAAGCCGAGCTGCTTGACGCAGCGTTCGAGTTCGCGCGTGGCGAGGTCGGGGTCCTGCAACGGCAGGGCGGCGAAGGCCTTGAAGCGCTTCGGGTTCTTCACCACCTGCTCGGCGAGGAAATCATTGGCGCGGCGGGCGATCTCGTCGGCCTTTTTCACGTCGTGGATGGCCTGCACCGCCGGCGCGTTGAGCGACAGGATCATCGTCTCGATGCCGTGCCGGTCCATTTCCTCGATGCGGCGGCCATGAATGTCGAGCAGGCGGGCGGAAAGCTCCGGCCAGACGTCCTCGCCGAGAAATCCCGCCGAATCCATCAGCGTGTCCGGAATGGCGAAATGTTCCTCAAGCGCGATCTTGCCCTGCATGGCGTTTCCCCTTTGGCTATGATGGCGCGACACTATACAAAATTTCGCGGCGCGACACCCGGTCGGGGCGGTCGAGGCCGCGACAAATTGGGGAGGGCGCGATGGCCATTGTTCTTGTTCACGGCGCGTGGAGCGGCGGCTGGTCGTGGAAGGAGGCGGCCCGCCTGCTGCGCCAGCGCGGCTATGATGTTTACGCGCCCAGCCAGACCGGCCTCGCCGACCGCAATCACGTGCCGCCCGAGCGCGTCGATCTGTCGACCCACGTCGCCGACATCACCGGCCTGCTGCGCTACGAGAATCTGGAGAACGCGCTGATCGTCGGCCATTCCTATGGCGGCATGGTCATCACCGGCGCCGTCGACCGCGAGCGCGCCCGCGTCGCCGGCATGATCTACCTCGACGCCTTCGTACCAAGGAACGGCGAATCCCTGTTCGACATCGTTGGCGAGGCCCGCGCCGCCGACATGCGCGCCGCCGCGCAAGGGCACGATGGCGGCAAATCCTTGCCGCGGCCGACGACGCCCGGCAACACCGCGCCCGGCTCGGCGGCGCGGTTCGAGGCGCTGTTCACGCCCCAGCCCATCGGCTGCATGAGCGGCAAATTCATCTCGACCCGCGACAATCCCGACGACTGGCCGCCACGCCATTACGTCCTGTGCAAGGCCTACAATCCCAGCCCCTTCCACGCCATCGCGGCGCGCGTGCGCGGCGAGCCCGGCTGGACCCATGGCGAATTCGACGCCCTGCACGACGTTCCCCGCACCCATCCCGCCGATGTCGCCGACATGATCGCCGCCCAGGCGGCGCTGTGGAACATTCCGCGCGCCTGAGTTTGTCGCGCAACCAAATATCAACCCGCGGGCCTCATCATGTGGTTGAGAAGAGGTGAAAGCGCGTGATCGATTTGATGGCAATCGCTGGCGACGGTCGCCTGTTGTGGGGCGCCGCGCTGGCCGGCGGGGTCATGCTGCTGGCCGTCGCCCTGTTCGATCGCGAGCGCCGCGAATGGCGCCGGCGCGAGAAGCGCTTCGCCGATCAGGCCGAGGCGTTGCGCGACGAAATCTGGGAATTGAAGGAAGCCGCCGCCGGCCGCCACCGCGCCGAGGCGGCGAGCGAGGCCAAGTCGCGCTTCCTCGCCACCGTCAGCCATGAAATCCGCACGCCGCTCAACGGCATTCTCGGCATGGCCGGCCTGCTGGCGGAAACCCCGCTCGATGGCGAGCAGAAATCCTACATCGAGGCCATCAAGACCTCGGGCACGGCGCTTGCCTCGCTGATCGACGAAATTCTCGATTTCTCCCGCATCGAGGTGGGCAAGCTGGAGCTCGCCAACGAGCCGTTCGACCTGACGGGGCTCGTCGAGGGCGTGGTCGAGTTGCTGGCGCCGCGCGCGCAGGGCAAGGGGCTGGAAATCGCCACCTCCATCGCGCCCGACGTGCCGCGCCGGCTCATCGGCGACGCCGCCCGGCTGCGGCAGGTGTTGCTCAATCTGGCGGGCAACGCGGTCAAGTTCACCGAAACCGGCGGCATTGGCGTGCGCGTCGGCATGGCCGCCAGCGGCGCCGTGCGTTTCGCCATCGCCGACACGGGCCCCGGCGTGCCCGAGGAGCGCCGCGCCGCCATCTTCGAGGATTTTGAACAGGGCGACGGGTCCGCCTCGCGCCAGTTCGAGGGCACCGGCCTTGGCCTGGCGATCTCGCGGCGCATCGTCGAGCGCATGAACGGCGAGCTCGCGCTCGATCATACCGGGCCGCGTGGTTCGGTCTTCTCCTTCACCGCCCTGTTGCCGGCCGCCGAGCCGGCGACCGCCGCCGAGGCGCCGACGCTCACCGGTCGGCGGGCGCTCATCGTGGGTCAGTCGCCCTTCGAGGCGCCCTATCTGGGCGAACGCCTCGCCGCTTCGGGCGCGACGGCCATCCGCGCCGAGGGCGCCGACGCGGCCATCGCCATTCTCGAACAAAAGCCGGCGCCGGACATCGTCATCGTTGATTGCGCCATGGGCGAGGAGGTCACGCGGCGTCTCGCCGGCGCGGCCCGCGCCGCGGGCGTGGCGCGCAGCCTCGTGTTGTTTTCCCCCTTCGAGCGGCGCGCCTTCGGGCAGGGTTCGCTGAACGGTTTCGACGGCTGGCTGGTGAAGCCGGTGCGCTCGTGCTCGCTGATCGCCAGGCTCGTCGGCGAAGCCGGCCTCGTCGCCGAGGACGATCCGGAGGGCGCGCCGTCGCCCGTGCCGCTGCCGCGTCGCGGCCTGCGCGTGCTCGTCGCCGAGGATAACGAGATCAACGCGCTGCTCGCGCGCAAGCATCTGGAGCGTCTGGGCGCCACGCCCGCCCGCGCCCGCGACGGGCTCGAGGCCGTGCAGATGGCGCACATGGCCATGATCGGCGAGCGCGAACCCTTCGACATCATCCTCATGGATATCCGCATGCCCGGCCTCGACGGGCTGGAGGCGGCGCGTCAGATCCGCCGCGCCGAAGCCGAGTCGAACGTCGGGCCGACGCGCATTATCGCCCTGACCGCCAACGCCTTCGACGAGGACCGTCGCGCGGCGCTCGACGCGGGAATCGACGAATTCCTGACCAAGCCGGTCGACGTCTCCGAGCTTGCCCGCGCGCTCGCGTCGCTGACGGCGGCGAGCGCGTGACAAATCCTTCGTCGGAACGTCATCGAAACGTCGGCGAAATGTGATCGAAGGTTGTTCCCGAAGATAACCTTCATTGAATGGCCTCGATGTCGCGACAGACGCCGGCGATCTTTTTCAGGGACGGGACGCGCTTTCCCGTCGGCGTGATGTTTCCGGCCTTGCCGAAGCCTCGCGCGGTTCGCGACACCGAGGGGCTTCCCGCGTCGCTCGGACGCCTTGGCTCGCTCGAGGTGCGCCTCGCCACCAGCAAGAAGGAAATCCGCAAGGCGCAGAAGCTGCGCTTCAAGGTCTTCTTCAAGGATGGCGGCGCGCGCGCCGATCCTCGCTCGGCGCTCACGCGCCGGGATATCTGCCCCTTCGATCGCGCCTGCGATCATCTGCTGGTGATCGATCACGAGGCGCTCAATCGCTTCGGCCGTCGCAAGCCCCGTGTCGTCGGCGTCTATCGCCTGCTGCGGCAGGAAAAGGCGCGCGCCATCGGCGGCTTTTACACGCAGGGCGAGTTCGATATCGCGCCCCTGCTCGATCGCCACGCCGACAAGCGCTTTCTGGAATTGGGACGCTCCTGCGTGCATCCCGACTGGCGCTCGAAACGCGTCATGGAGCTGCTCTGGCGCGGGATATGGACCTACGTTCATCATCACCGCATCGACGTGCTGATCGGCTGCGCGAGCCTGCCCGGCGCCGACGCGCTCCGTCATCGGCAGGTGTTGCGTTTCCTCGCCGACAACGCGCGCGCCGAGGGCGAATGGAGCGCCAGCGCGCTGCCGCATCGTCGCGCGCCCGAACCTCCGGCCCATGCCGACCTCGGCCCGGTTCGCAACCTGTTGCCGCCGCTGGTGAAGGGTTACCTGCGCGTCGGCGCGCGGTTCGGCGACGGCGCCGTCATCGATCATCAATTCGGAACCACGGATGTTCTGGTGATCATGCCGGTCGCGGATATCGATCAGCGCTACAAGACGCACTTCTCGGCCGTGTCGCCCGCGTTCGACACCGCGGCCTGAGCGCGCGGTCGCCGGGCCGGCCATGATCCGGGGGGCGCCGTTGCTTGCCTTCCCGCGCGGCGTTGGTCCATAGTGCGGCCAACGAGGGAGGGCTTTGATGGCCGTTCTCGAGCAATCGTCATAGCCCCATCGTCGCGCCGTCGCCACGATTTCTCGGGGCGAGGGAGGGGCCGCGACCAATAACCATGTCGATCGACTTCATTCCTCGTCCAGGCTTTCGACGCACCCTTGCGCGAGCGGCTTTTTCCTTTCCCGTTTCGTCGCCGCGCCGCCGCGTCCCGCCCGGAATTGGCGGACGCCCGTCGACCATTTTCATCGCCATCTAAACCAACAAGAGGTCCGGAATGTTTTACGACAAGCCCGAGGGCGCGCCCGACGACAAGGTCGCGTGGGGCAGCGACGTCGCCGCGCAGATGCTGCGCCGCTTCAATTTCCCCTACATCAGCCTGAATCCCGGCGCGAGCTATCGCGGCCTGCATGATTCCATCGTCAACCATCTCGGCAACCAGACGCCTTCCATGGTGCTCTGCCAGCACGAGGATCACTCGGTCGCCATCGCCCATGGCTACGCCAAGGCGACGGGCGAGCCCATGGCCTGCGTGCTGCATTCCAACGTCGGCCTCTTTCACGGCATGATGTCGCTCTACAACGCCTGGTGCGACCGCGCGCCGATGTTCGTGCTTGGCGCCACCGGCCCGCTCGACGCGCCGCAGCGCCGACCCTGGATCGACTGGATTCACACCTCCGTCGATCAAGCCTCGCACATCCGCGACTTCATCAAGTGGGACAACCAGCCGACCTCGCCCGAGGCGTTGATCGAGGCCATGTGCCGCGCCAACATGCTGACCCGCGCCGAGCCGACCGCGCCTGTGTACATTTGTCTCGACGCGGGCTTGCAGGAGGCCTCGCTTGATGGCCCCGTCAACTGGCCCGATCTGTCGCGCTTCGAGCCGCCGGCGCCGGCCCGTCCGGCCAGGGAGTCGATCGCCAAGGCGGTCGCCCTGCTCAAGTCCGCCCAGCGTCCGCTGGTGCTGATGGGCCGTTGCGGCCTCTCGAAGGAGGCCTGGGCCAAGCGTGTCGCGCTCGTCGAGCGTCTCGGCGCCATCGTGATGACCGATCTGAAGCTGCGCGCCTGCTTCCCGACCGATCATCCCGCCCACGTGGCCGAGCCCTTCAACCAGTTCTCGCCGGAAACGCGCGCCATCGTCGGCGAGGCGGACGTCATCCTGTCGCTCGACTGGGTCGATCTCGGCGGCGCGGTGCGCGCCACCAAGGGCCTGCCCGAGGCGCCCGCGCGGGTCATCGCCTGCACCGTCGATCACAACCTGCACAACGGCGCGCACATGAACCACATGGCGCTGGCGCAGATGGACGTCTTCATGGCGGCCTCCAACGATCCCGTGGTCGAGGATCTGCTCGAGGCGCTTGGACCGGGTCCGGTCAAGGCGCCCTGGCGCGGCAAGCATGTCGGCAAGCCCAAGGCCGACGATCCCGCGCGGATCACCATGTCGAAGATCGGCCACTCCCTGCGCGCCGCCTTCACCGACCCCGAGAAGGTCAGCTTCGCCGGCGTCTGTCGCGGCTGGGTCTGCGATATCTGGCCCTTCCACGATCCGCAGGCCTATCTCGGCAAGGACGGCGGCGGCGGCCTTGGTTCGGGCCCCGGCATCGCCACGGGCGCGGCGCTCGCCATGAGCACGCGCGACCGCCACACGGTCGCCGTGCTCGGCGACGGCGACTTCCTGATGGGCGCGAGCGCGGTCTGGAGCGCCGTGCGCGCCCAGGTGCCGCTGCTGGTGCTGATCAACAACAACCGTTCGTATTTCAACGACGAGTTGCATCAGGAAACCGTCGCCCGCCGCCGCAACCGTCCGGTCGCCAACCGCTGGATCGGCCAGAGCATCGCCTCCCCCGAGGTCGATATCGCCGCGCTCAGCACCTCCTACGGCGCCGTCGGCATCGGCCCGGTGACCAGCGTCGCCGATCTCGACGCCGCCATCCGCAAGGGTGTCGAGGCCATGAAGGCCGGCAAGGTCGCCATCGTCGACATCCACGTGAACCCCGGTCAGGAGCGCACCGCGCGCTCGACCATCGAGGACCGCAAGACCGACTGATTGTCTTTGCTACGGAAATTCAGGCCTCTCCGCGCCGGTCGCGGGGAGGCCTTTTTCGTTTCGCCAGTGCGTTGGCGCTGATATTGTCGCCTTGACCGCTCACAACGAGGTCTCCCGTGCAACGCCTCACCATCAGTCTCGACGATTCCATGGCCGAGGCGATCGACGCCTACATGGAGCGCAACGGCTATTCCAATCGTTCCGAGGCGATGCGCGACCTCATTCGCGGCGCCCTGTCGCCCTCGACGCCCGGCGGCGTCGCGACGGCCGAATGCGTCGCGGCGATTTCCTACGTCTACGATTACGATGGCCGCGACCTCGCGCTGCGGCTGGAACGTGCCCAGCACGACCACCACGACATCACCATCGCCTCGATGCGCACCCGCCTCGATCACCGCCACTGCATGGAGGTGACGCTCTTGCGCGGCCCGACGCAGGCGGTGCGCGATCTCGGCCGGGTGGTGCTGGCGGAGAAGGGCGTCCGCTTTGGCCAGATCAATCTGGTGCCCGTCCGCTCGGATGGGTCCACCCACAGCCACGGTCATGGCGGCGCGCGCCATTCGCACGATACGCCAGCCTTGTGACGATACGACCAAATTAACCGAATATTGGATGAATTGCGCCATCTTCCCCCGCGGGAGTCGTGGGAATCCCGGGGGTTCTTTCATGGGCAAGCGCAATTTCAATTTCATCGAGGACGAGGACGCCGACGACGTTCCGCGCAACTACTGGATGGTGCGCATGGTCATCTGCGGCTTCATCGCCGGTTGCGCCGCGTCGGCGTATATCCTCATCAACTACACGAAGGTCTGACGTTCCTCCGTTTCCCGTCGGTCACGCCGACTCCAGCAGACGGTCGCGCGATTTCTTGAAATGATAACGCGGCAGCCGGTCGAGATCGGTTCCCGTCACGCGCACCACCCACGCCTTGCGCGGATGGCCCGTGGAGTGAATGACGCCCGGCCCATAGGCGCGCGTTTCGCCTGGCGCCAGCGTATAGAAATCCGACTTGCGCAGAACGACCTCTTCCTCATCCGCGGGATTGACCCGCGCGTATTCGGTCATGTCGGTGCCGGCCATGGCGTTGCCATAGACCGCCCACGAGGCGCCATGGCTATGCGGCGCGCCGCTTTTGCCCTCGGCCTGCACATGCGCGTAAACGTAAAAATCCGTCTCCGCGTCGTGATAAAGCTCCTTCTTGCCGGGTGGATCGGCGTCATCGAACGTCGCCTTCACGAAGGCGGGATTTCCGAGCAGTTTCGACAGGTCGCGCGCGATCGCCCCGAGCGCCTCGGCCAGCGGCGACGATTGCAACGCGCGGCGGGCGTCGGCGGTGAATTGAGCGAGTTCGTAGGTCATGGCGATCTCCCCTTGCCTGTTGCCGCGCGGGGCGACTTGATGGCGAATGATAGGCGCGCCCCGGGGGGCTGACAATCGCGCGGGCAAGCGGAGCGACGGGCATGACCGGCGAAATCGCCACGCAAGACGCCGTTCTCGCCTTTCTCGGCGATCCCGCGACCCATGGCCGGGCCGTCGCGCGCGTCGACACCCATGGCGCCATCGTGTTTCTCGCCGTCGACGAGGTTTACAAGGTCAAGCGCGCCGTGCGCTTTCCCTTCATGGATTTTTCCACGCTCGAAAAGCGCCGCGCCGCCTGCGCGGCCGAGATCGCCGTCAACCGCGCCAACGCGCCCGCCATATATCTCGGCGTCGTGCCCATCGTCGCCGTCGACGGCGGCTTTCGGATCGGCGGCGCCGGCGAGGCGATCGAATGGGCGGTGCGCATGCGTCGCTTTGACGAGGCGATGACCTTTGATCGCCTCGCGGCGCGCGGCGAACTCACGCGCGCGCGCGTCGCCCGGCTGGCGAGTGAAATCGTCGCCTCCCACGCGCGCGCGCCGACGCGCGGAACATTCGATTTCATCGGCGCGCTCGCCGACTACGTCGACCAGAACGAGGTAGCCTTCGCCGCCGCGCCGGCGTTCTTCGATCCCGCGCGAAGCGGCGCGTTGATCGCCTCGACCCGTCAATCGCTGGCGGCGGCGACGGATATCGCGCGACGCCGCTCAAGCGCGGGATTTGTCCGGCGCTGTCACGGCGATCTGCATCTCGGCAATATCGCCTTGATCGACGGTGCGCCCGTGCTGTTCGACGCGATCGAATTCGACGAGGGCGTCGCCACCTGCGACGTGCTTTACGACCTTGCGTTCACGCTCATGGATCTCGTGTCGCGCGGCCTCGTCGCGGAGGCGAGCCTTTTGCTCAATCGCTATCTCTGGGCGAGCGACGCCGAGGCGCATTATCGCGATCTCGCGATTCTGCCATTGTTCATCAGCTTGCGGGCGGCCATTCGCGCCAAGCTGGTCTTCGCCAATCTCGATCATCTCATGGAAGGCGCGCGCGACGCGGCGGGGGCGGAGGCGGCGCGCCTGTTCACGCTCGCCGAGGACGCGCTCGCGCGCTCGCCGCCGCGATTGATTGGCGTTGGCGGCCTGTCGGGCACGGGCAAAAGCACGGTGGCGGGCGCGCTCGCGCCGCGGATCGGTCCGCCGCCCGGCGCCATCTGGCTGCGTAGCGACATCGAACGCAAATGCATGTTCCATGTCGACGAAACCACGCGGCTGTCGCCGGAAGCCTATACGCCCGAGGCGACGGCGGAGGTTTACGCGCGCTTGCGCCGTCGCGCCGCTCTCGCGCTCGCCGCCGGCGCGAGCGTTGTCGTCGACGCGGTGCATGCGCGCGCGGATGAGCGCGCCGCGCTTGAGCGGATCGCGCGCGACGCTGGCGCGCCCTTTCTGGGCGTCTGGCTGGAGGCTCCGACCGACCTGCGCGCGCGAAGGGCCGATCGGCGGGTCGACGACGCCTCCGACGCCGACGCCTCGATCGCGCGCGCGCAGGCGGCCTATGATCGGGGCGCCATGACCTGGCGGCAGGTCGACGCCGCGCGCGCGCCAGACGAAGTGGTAAGCGCGATCACGCGCGCCTGACCGGGGCTTGCTTGTCACCCCGTTCCATAGGCGCTAAGCGATCCACCGAAACGCGCGTCGCGCGGCAAGCAAGGCGGGGATGCCATGGCGGCGACGCTCATCGACAAGATTTGGGACGCCCATGTCGTCGCCCGACGCGTCGACGGGCGCGATCTCGTCTATATCGATCGCCATGTGCTGCATGAATTGCACGCGCCGCACGCGTTCAGGAAACTCGCCGCGGCCAATCGCGCCGTGCGGCGGCCAGATCTCACCTTTTCCGCCCTCGATCACACCGCGCCGTCGCGGCCCGGACGCACGGATCGCGACGCCGACGGCAAGGTGATCGAACTCATCGCCGCCATGCGAGAGGGCAGCCGCCGCAATGGCGTGCGCGTCTTCGATCTTGGCGACGACGAGCACGGCATTTCCCATGTGGTCGCGCCCGAGATCGGCATGGTGCTGCCCGGCTCGACCCACGCCGTGCCCGACAGCCACGCCTGCACGGTCGGCGGCCTCGGCGCGCTCGCCTTCGGTTGCGGCACCACCGAGCTTGAGCACATTCTGGCGACGCAGGTCATCGCCATGCTCAAGCCGAAGCGCATGCGCATCCGCCTTGATGGCGTCATCGGTTCGTGGGCGGCGGGCAAGGACATCGCGCTGAAAATCATCGCCGAGATCGGCGTCGCCGGCGGCCGCGGTCATTTCATCGAATTCGCCGGAAACGCGGCGCGCGCCCTGCCCATCGAGGGCCGGCTGACCCTGTGCAATCTCGCCATCGAAATGGGCTCGCGCACCGGCCTCATCGCGCCCGATGACGCGACCATTCAATGGATCGCCGGTCGCCCCTGGGCGCCCCGGGGCGCCATGTGGGATCGCGCGGTGGAACAGTGGAAGGATTTGTACAGCGACGACGACGCCATCTTCGACAAGGAAATCGTTATCGATTGCGGCGCGCTGGAGCCGCAGATCACCTGGGGTACCGATCCCGCGCAGGCCTTCGCGATCGGCGGGCGCGTGCCCGACCCCGCCGATGCGCCCGCCGACCGTCGCGCCGCGCTGGAGCGCGCCATCGCCTACATGGGCCTGACGCCCGGCGCGCCCATCGAGGGGCTCGATGTGCATCGCGTCTTCATCGGGTCGTGCACCAACGCGCGCCTGCCCGACCTTGAAATCGCCGCTTCAATCGTACGCGGTCGCAAGGTGGCGCCGGGCGTTCACGCGCTGGTCGTGCCGGGCTCGGGCAAGGTGAGGCGCGACGCCGAGGCGAAGGGGCTCGACAAAGTGTTTCGCGACGCTGGTTTTGTCTGGGGCGAGGCGGCCTGCTCCATGTGCGCCGGCTCGAACGGCGACCGCGGCGAAAAGGGCGAACGCATCCTTTCGACCACCAATCGCAATTTCGAGAATCGTCAGGGCGCGGGCGCGCGCACGCACCTCGTCGGTCCCGCGCTCGCCGCCGCGGCCGCGGTGACGGGCAAGATCACAGACGTGCGCAAACTCGTCGCGGGAGGCGCGTGATGGAACCCTTTGCCCGCTTGCGCGGCGTCGCCGTTCCCCTGCTTGAGGACGACGTCAACACCGACCAGATCGCCCCGGTCGGCAATGGCCACAAGATCGATCAGGACTACGCCGAAATCCTGTTCATGCGTCGCCGCCGTCTCGACAACGGCGCGCTCGATCCCGAATTCCCGTTCAACAAGCCGCAATTCGCGCGCCCGTCCATTCTGGTAGCCGGCCGCAATTTCGGCTGTGGCAGTTCGCGCGAATCCGCCGTCTGGGCCTTCATGGCGGTGGGCGTGCGTTGCATCGTGGCGCGCGTTTTCGCCGATATCTATCGGGAGAACTGCCTGCAGAATGGCGTGCTGCCGATCACCCTTCCGGAAGCCGACGCGGCGCGCTTCGAACAACGCGTTGTCGCGACCGATGGCGGCGCCGATTTCGAGGTCGATCTCGTCGCGCAAAAAATCACCGCGCCATCGGGCGATGTTTTCAACTTCGATTTCCCCGCCGCGGATCGGCTGCGCCTGCTCGAGGGCCTCGACGACATCGGCCTGACCCTGAAGCACGCCGACGAGATCGCCGCCCATGAGAAACGCGTCGCCGGGCAAAGCCCGTGGCAACAGCGCGCCGATATCGCCCGATACGAACAGGAATGAGCCCCATGAGCGTCCGCAAGAAATTCAGGCAACTCATCGCCGACCCCAGGCTGACGCTCGCGCCCGGCGCCTATGACGCCCTGTCGGCGCGCGTCATCGAGGCGCAGGGCTTTGATTGCATCGTCGCGGGCGGCTACGCCGCCATGGGCGCGCTGCTGGCCGCGCCCGACACCGGCCAGTCGAACATGCGCGACTACGCCGATCATTACGGCCGCATCTGCGCCGCCGTGAATATTCCCGTCTACGTCGACGCCGACACGGGCTTCGGCGGCGTCAACAACGTGCGCGAGATGGTGCGCGCCTTCGAGGCCGCGGGCGTCGCCGGCCTGTTCATCAGCGATCAGGTGTTCCCCAATCGCTGCGGCTACATGGCCGGCAAGCAGGTCGTGCCCGCCGAGGACATGCTGACCAAGCTCAAGGCCGCGCTCGACGCGCGTCGCGATCCCGACCTTGTCATTGTCGCGCGCAGCGACGCGCTGGGCGTCGAGGGCGTCGACGCGGCCATCGAGCGCTGCAACATGTATCTCGACATCGGCGCCGATCTCGCCAAGCCCATGGGCGCCGACACGGTCGAGCAGTTGCGCCGCGTTATTCGCGAAGTGCCCTGCCCGCATTTCGGCAACCTGTCGCACGCCAACGCCAGCTGGAAGCTGACCCTCGACGATCTCGAGGCTGCGGGCGCGACGCTGGTCACCTTCCCCTCGGCCACGCTCTTCGCCGCGGTCGGCGCCGTGACGCGCACCGTTCAGGCGCTCAAGCGCGACCGTAACTTCAACGCGGTGAGCGCCGAACTGTCGCCGCTGCCCGACTATTACGACCTCGTCGGCCTCGACCGGCAGACCGCCACCGAGGAAGCCTATCTGGCGGCGGCGCGGGCGGTGATCGCGCGGGCGAAAGCGGGCGGAAAGTAGGGGAAAGGCGACGGTTTCCTTTCCCGTCGTTCGCCCTTAAATAGCGGCCACGAAATCAGCGAGGTCGCCGCCATGAGCTATCAGCACGCGCCATTGTTTCCCCTTGGCAAGGATGAAACGCCCTATCGCAAGCTCACCTCCGAGGGCGTCAAGGTCGAGAAGATTGGCGACCGCGAAATCCTGACCGTTAGCCGCGAGGCGATTCGCCTGCTCGCCGACACGGCCATGGCCGACATCAACCATCTGCTGCGCCCCGCCCATCTCGCGCAGCTCGCCAGGATCCTCGACGATCCCGAGGCGACCTCGAACGATCGCTTCGTCGCCTATGACCTGTTGAAGAACGCCAATATCGCGGCGGGCGGCGTGCTGCCCATGTGTCAGGACACCGGCACCGCCATCGTCATGGGCAAGAAGGGCCGCCTCGTGTGGACCGACGGCGAGGATGAAAGCGCCATCGCCGAGGGCATCCGCGACGCCTACGAGCGCAAGAACCTTCGCTATTCGCAACTCGCCGCCCTCTCCATGTTCGAGGAGAAGAACACCAAGAACAATCTGCCCGCGCAGATCGAGATCTACGCCGAGGGCGAGGACGCCTACAAGTTCCTGTTCGTCGCCAAGGGCGGCGGCTCGGCCAACAAGACGTTCCTGTATCAGGGCACGCCGTCGCTGCTCACGCACGACCGGCTCGTCGCCTTCCTGAAGGAGAAGATCCTCACGCTCGGCACGGCGGCCTGCCCGCCCTACCATCTCGCCATCGTCATCGGCGGCACCTCGGCGGAGCAGACGCTGAAGACGGTGAAGCTAGCCTCGACGAAATATCTCGACACGCTGCCCACGAGCGGCGGCGAGGATGGCCACGCCTTCCGCGATCTCGCGATGGAGGAGGAAATCCACAAGCTCACCCAGCAACTGGGCGTCGGCGCGCAGTTCGGCGGCAAGTATTTCTGCCACGACGTGCGCGTGGTCCGTCTGCCGCGGCACGGCGCGTCGCTGCCCATCGGCATCGGCGTGTCCTGCTCGGCCGATCGGCAGGCCGTCGGCAAGATCACGAAGGACGGCGTTTTCCTCGAGGCGCTGGAGCGCGATCCCGCGCGCTTCCTGCCGCATATCGATGAATCCAAGCTCGGCGGCGACGTCGTCAACATCGACCTCACGCGCCCCATGGCGGAAATCCTCGCGACCCTGTCGAAATATCCGATCAAGACGCGCCTCTCGCTCAACGGCCCGCTGATCGTCGCGCGCGACCTCGCCCACGCCAAGCTGCGCGAGCGGCTGGAGGCGGGCGAGCCGCTGCCGGATTATTTCAAGAATCATCCGATCTATTACGCCGGCCCCGCCAAGACGCCGGAGGGCATGGCGTCCGGCTCCTTCGGGCCGACGACGGCGGGCCGCATGGATTCCTTCGTCGACGCCTTTCAGGCGGCGGGCGGCTCCATGGTCATGCTCGCCAAGGGCAACAGGTCGAAGGAAGTGCGGCAGGCCTGCCAGAAGCACGGCGGCTTCTATCTCGGCTCCATCGGCGGCCCGGCGGCGCGCCTCGCGCAGGATTGCATCCGCAAGGTCGAGACCGTCGCCTATCCCGAACTCGGGATGGAGGCGATCTGGCGCATCGAGGTCGAGAATTTCCCGGCTTTCATCGTCATCGACGACAAGGGGAATGACTTCTTCAAGGAACTCAACCTCGGTTGAGTTCGTCCTAGACGGTTATTGATTTGCCGAGGCGCGGATTTCGATCCGCGCCTTTTTCGCGTCGGTAACGCCCCGCTTACTTCGCGTAAAGGTTCGCGTAGGTGTCGCGCAAGACGTTCTTCTGCACCTTGCCCATGGTGTTGCGCGGGAGATCGTCGACGAAGATCACGCGCTTGGGCTGCTTGAATTTCGCCAGCCGCTCCTCGAGCGCCGCCTGCACGGCCTTTTCGTCGATGGAGGACTTCGCGTCCTTCACCACGACCGCCGTGACGCCCTCGCCGAAGTCCGCGTGGGGGATGCCGATGACCGCGCTTTCGATGACGCCGGGCATGGCGTCGATTTCGTCCTCGACTTCCTTCGGATAGACGTTGAAGCCGCCGGTGATGACGAGATCCTTGCCGCGGCCGACGATGTGCACATAGCCCTTGTCGTCGATCTTGCCGAGGTCGCCGGTGATGAAGAAACCGTCGGCGCGGAATTCCGCCGCGGTCTTCTCCGGCATGCGCCAGTAGCCCTTGAACACGTTGGGGCCCTTCACCTCGATCATGCCGATCTCGCCTTGCGCGATGGGCGCGCCGGTGTCGGGATCGGCGATGCGCAGGCTGACGCCGGGCAGCGGGAAACCGACCGAGCCGGGCACGCGTTCGCCGCCATAGGGATTCGACGTGTTCATGTTGGTTTCGGTCATGCCGTAGCGTTCGAGAATGGCGTGGCCGGTGCGCGCGTGCCATTCGCGATGGGTTTCGGCGAGCAGCGGCGCCGAGCCCGAAATGAACAGGCGCATGGTTCTGGTCGCGTCCTTCGTCAGGCCCGCGTGGGCGAGAAGGCGCGTGTAGAAGGTCGGCACGCCCATCATCGACGTCGCCCGCGGCATGAGCTTCAGCATCACGTCGGGGTCGAGCTTCGGCAGGAAGATCATCGTGCCGCCCGCCAGCAACAGCGTGTTGGTCGCCACGAACAGACCGTGCGTGTGGTAGATCGGCAGGGCGTGGATCAGCACGTCGTTGGACGTGAACTTCCAGTAGTCGACCAACGTCAGCGCGTTCGACGCAAGATTGTCGTGGCTCAGCATCGCGCCCTTCGAGCGCCCGGTCGTGCCCGACGTGTAGAGAATCGCGGCGAGGTCGTCCGGCCCGCGCGTGGCGTCGTTGAAGGTCGTCGACGCCCGAGCAAATTGTTCGGCCAGCGTGCCGTCCCGCTTCACGCCGAGCGTGACGACATGGGCGACGCCGGCCTTCCCGGCGACGGGCGCGAGCTTTTCGCGCGACGCGGGATCGCACACGAAGACGCGCGGCTCGGCGTCGCCGAGGAAATAGGCGATCTCCGCCGGCGTATAGGCGGTGTTGAGCGGCAGGAAGATGGCGCCGGCGCGCACGCAGCCGAGATAAAGCAGAATCGCCTCGGGCGATTTATCCACCTGCACGGCGACGCGGTCGCCGGGAACCACGCCCAGCGCCGCGAGCGCGGACGCCATGCGCGCCGATCCCTCGGCGAGATCGCGGTAGGTCGTCTTCGCGCCATCGTGGTTTTCGATGAAGACTTTTTCGGGCGCGGGAAAACGGCTCGAAACGACATCGTACAGATATGCGGACATGGCGGCGCGCCCCCGAGGGTCGAATTTCGCCCTAACTGGACGAGGACGCGGGAACTTGCAAGCGCCCCTTGGCCGGCTTGACCATCCGCTTGACGGCGTTCGAGGCGACCACCGAGCCCAGATTGGCGTAGGCCTCGTGGTTCGCCTCGATGGCGTCCCGGTCATAGAGATAGTTGACCATCAGCCCCGCGCCGTCGCGCAACGCCTTGAGCGAGGCGTCGCCGAGGAAGTTGATCCGCTCCAGCCGCGCGCCATTGCCGAGATGGAAGCGGGCGACGGAATCCGCCACGCGGCCATCCTTGCCCTTGCCGTGGAGGAAATATTCCGCCGCCAGCGCCTCCACGGGCTTTCGCAGGGCCTCGGCCCGCGCGGGGTCGGCCGCCAGCGCCGGGTCGGCGATGCGCGCCAGCAGGTCGGGCTCGACCGTCTCGGGCCCCGCCGCCTTCAGCCAGCGCATGAAGCCCGGCACGGGCGACAGGGTGACGAAGGTTTCGAGCCCGGCGAGTTCGCGCCGCAATTCCTCCACCACCTGCTTGATGAGGAAGTTGCCGAAGGAAATGCCCTGCAATCCGCGCTGGCAATTGGAGATGGAGTAGAACACCGCGGTTTTCGCCCGCGTCGGGGCCGCGATGGCGCGCGTCTCCGCCAATAGCGGCGCGATGGCGGCGGGAATGGCTTCCGTCAGCGCCACCTCTACGAAGATCAGCGGCTCGTCCGTCAGCGCCGGGTGAAAGAACGCGTAGCAGCGCCGGTCGGCGGGATCGATGCGCCGGCGCAGATCGTCCCAGTCGCGGATTTCATGCACCGCCTCGTAGCGGATGATCTTTTCCAGCACGTTGGCGGGCGTCGACCAGTCGATGCGCCGCAGCACCAGAAAGCCGCGGTTGAACCACGACGACAGCAGATGCGACATGCAGCGGTCGACGATCGCCAGTTCGGGATGCTGCTTCTTGAAGTCGAGCAGATCCTCGCGCATCCGCACCAGCGCGGCGGTGCCGCCCGGCGCGCGGTTGAGCCGCCGGAACAGTTCCTGCCGGCGCGGCTCGGCGTTGAAATGCAGGTTGCTTTCCGTGTCCGCGCCCGGCTTGTCGCGCCAGGCGGCGATGGCCCGTTTCAGGCTCTCGGGGTCGGGGCCGTAGCGCGTGGCCAGCACGTGGAAAAAAGCGATCTTCTCGTCTGGCGTCAGCCGCGCGTAGCGATCCAGCGCCTCCTGGGCGAGCGCCACGCCGGAAGCCTCGCCGCGGCCCGACAGCAGGGCGTCGCACAGGGTCGCGACGTCGTTGCTCTTGGCCGCCGCGTCGGCGGGCCATTCAAGGCGGCCAAGCAGCGATCGGCCGCGATCGGCGATGGTCGATAGCAGGTCGGAAAACAGGGCGTTCGCCATACGATCCCCTACGCGCGGAAGCCACGCCGGCGACACTAACGACATTCCCCCTCCCGGGCCAATGGGCGGCGTCATGGCCGCGCTCTCGCCCGAGATTGGGGGTCATGTGTTGCGACTTCCTGACAATCGCTGGCGCTCATGGCGAAATTCCGGCCCGCGCCCTGCCGATCTCGCGCGCGGTGGTTAACGGGATTGCCGTGGCGGCCGCGCGCGCCCATATGCGGGGGACGATCGAAAGGCTCCCGAATGTTCGCCGCCGCCATCGCCGCCTTCACGCAGATTTTCACGCCGCCCTTCCGCGCCGTGCTCTGGAAGACGCTGGGCCTGACCGTCGCCCTGCTGACGCTGGCGTGGATCGCGCTCGACCGGCTGATCGTCGCCTACGCCGCGGGCGCGACCGGCTGGCTGGCGACGTTGCTGTCGATCCTGACCGGGCTTGGCCTGTTCTTCCTGCTCGCCTATCTCGTGGCGCCGGTCTCGGCGCTGGTCGCGGGCTTCTTTCTCGATGAACTCGCCGAGCGGGTCGAGGCCGACCCCGGCCCTGTCGGGCGCGCCCTGCCGGCGGGCGCGGCGATCTGGATCGGCGCGAAATTCGCCCTCGTGTCGGTGGCGGTCAATCTCGTCGCGCTGCTGGTGTTTCTCATCCCCGGCGTCAACGTCGCCGTGTTCTTCGTCGCCAACGCCTATCTGTTCGGACGCGAATATTTCGAGTTGGCCGCCATGCGCTACAGACCCGTCGGCGAGGCGACCGAACTGCGTCGTCGCCACGCGGTCTATCTGTTTTTCTGCGGCCTGCCGATCGCCCTCATGGTGGCGACGCCCGTACTGAACCTGCTGACGCCGATGTTCGCCATCGCCTACATGACGCGCATCCACCGCGGTCTCGCGCCCGTGGGCGCGACGGCGGTTCAACCCGCCTGATTGGCGAACTGGCCCGTCGCGCGGAAACGCCCGAGATAACCCGGAACGATCGCCTCGTAGGCGCGCGGCGCGAGGCCGAGGCCCTCCAGCGTCAGGCCCGCCGTCTTGGCGGCGTCGCTCACCACGTTGTCGTGGCGCAGCAACTCCACCTGATCGCGGGTGAACAGCATCGTTGGGGGAAACAGGCCGAGGCTCGCCGTATCGGCGATCTCCGTGCCGAACGCGGCCCAGCGCGCGACGGCGAAGGGCACGGGAACCAGCAGCCGCTTGCGGCCGATGGCGTCGACGATGAATTGCATCAGGTCGCGGAAGGTCGGCGTCTCCGGCCCGCCGAGTTCATAGGTCGCGCCGGGCGTCGCCTTGCCGGCGAGCGCCAGCGCCACGGCGTCGGCGACGTCGCCGACGAACACCGGCTGGAAGCGCGTCGCGCCGCCGCCAAACAGCGGCAGGACCGGCGACAGCCGCGCGATGGTCGCGAAGCGGTTGAAGAACTGGTCCTCGGGTCCAAACACGATCGATGGCCGCAGCACGACCGCCGAGGGCGTCGCCTCGACCACGGCGGCCTCGCCCTCCGCCTTGCTGCGCGCATAGGCCGAGGGCGACGCCTTGTCGGCGCCGATGGCCGACACGTGGACGACGGCGGCGATGCCCGCCTCGCGCGCCGCGCGGGCGATGGCGCGCGCGCCAAAGGCGTGCACGGCGTCGAAGCGCTGGCGTCCGCTCTCGGTCAGCACGCCGACGAGATTGACGACGGCGTCCGCGCCGCGCAGCGCCGCCGCGACCGACGCGGGAACGCGCACGTTGGCCTGCACGGCCTGCACCTGACCGACCTTGCCGAGCGGCTGGAGATGGAAGGCGAGATCGGGGCGTCGCGTCGCGACGCGCACGCGCCAGCCGTCGCGCGCCCGCGCGCGCACGACATGTCGGCCGACGAATCCCGAACCGCCGAAAACGGTTACGATTCGCCCGGTCTTGATCAGGTCTTCCGCCATGGCCCGCCTCGATAGTCGTGACTGAAAAGGATGCCCGTGTTTAGTGAAACACGCGGTTTATGTATAGGGCGCGCGACGCCGCGGGGCCGCCGCGCGAGACGATTTGACAAGAGCCGCGCGCGCCCCTTATGACACCGCCCGTGCCCAGGTGGCGGAATTGGTAGACGCGCTGGCTTCAGGTGCCAGTGGCTTAACGGTCGTGAAGGTTCGAGTCCTTTCCTGGGCACCAATTCCCGAAAATTGTCAGCGATGACAAAAGGATAAGTGATTACCAAGGGTTGCTCCGCTTGAAGTGGTCAACATTGGTGGTCAACAATGCTGCTCCGACTGGTGCGCCCGATGCGTCGCAAGGGATCGCGGATACCCTATTTCACGCAGCGCATTCCCAGTGACTTGAAGGCCCGTTCGGCGGGCGTGAAACTCGCCCTTCCGATTGGCGATGACACCGTCCCAATCACCATCTCCCCGAAAGCTCAGGCGGTGAAGGTTTCGCTTCGGACCGATAATCCGGGCGAGGCCAAAATCCGCCAAGCCGCCATCGCCGCCTATCTGGAAACCGTCTGGCGGGCATTGCGGGAAGACTCCCCTATCCCGCTCACGAACCGGCAAGCGACCGCGCTGGCGGGCCGCCTCTATCGGGCATGGTCGGCGGGGGAAGGGCGCGAGCGAACCATCGCCATCGTGCTCAACGCCAATCGTGAATGGGAGCCGGATCACGAGAGCACGGACGACGTGCCCGATTACTGGGAAGCGGCAGCCCGCCACCTCGAAGCCTTGGGCGACAGCGACGAACCGGCGGACCTAGAGGCGGCGTTCGGTCCCATAATTGACCGTCTTTTGCTCGGCGAGGGTATCCGCCGGGTTGACCCGGGAAGCCGGCTCCTGCTGCTGAAAGCCTTTAGGCTCGCCTTGCAAGATGCTTTCGAGAGGCGGGGGCGCAACGCCGGGGGTGACTATACGCCCGACCCCAAGGCCGAACGCTTCCCGGCATTCGAGACCCCTTCGCCACAGCAACCATGATCCACCCCCATTTTTTAGTTAGCGGCGCCAACGTTCAGGCGAACGTCACGAGCCACATACCAATGCCCGCATTCGCAATTCTGAGTGCGCCTCTAGGAGGCGGGCTGGTTTGGCTTCGCGGTCAAAATCTTGATGACGTCAAATACATCTTGGAAATTCCCAAAAGCGAAATTTCGAAACGTAAATCTGCACCTAACAGCTTTCAATTTCGGATTTAAACCGGAATAATATCTAAATTTTACAGGATTTTTGCTAGGTCTCGTTGACAAAGTAGCGCATCCATAGCCGGATGCAGGCGATTTGAACGAAGCCTCCGAACGTTTCGGCGAGCTTGTCGTATCTCGTCGCGAAGCGCCGGGCATTCTTGAG
>CAIOVE010000037.1 GCA_903861645.1 uncultured Hyphomicrobiales bacterium | reverse complement strand
CATCGAGCGATGCTTCAACAAACTCAAGAATGCCCGGCGCTTCGCGACGAGATACGACAAGCTCGCCGAAACGTTCGGAGGCTTCGTTCAAATCGCCTGCATCCGGCTATGGATGCGCTACTTTGTCAACGAGACCTAATCGTGGGCGCCGGTCCGGTCGGCTTGACGCTGGCCCTCGACCTTGGCCGTCGCGGCATCAAGACGATGATCGTCGAGCAGAAGGACAAGCCCGCCTTCCTGCCGAAGATGGAACGCGTGAACGCGCGCACCATGGAAATCTACCGCCGCTTCGGCCTCGCCCAGAAAATCCGCGACGCGGGCCTGCGCCCCGACGCGCCGATGGATGTTTTCGTCGTGCTCGATCTGGTGACGCCGCCGCTGCTGCGGCTGGCCTATCCCTCGGTCGCCGAGGCGCAAGCCGACATTCGCGCCACCACGGATGGCAGCGTGCCGCTGGAGCCCTACCAGCTCATCTCGCAATACACGCTCGAGCCCCTGCTCAAGGCCGAGTGCGAAAAGGAAAAGCACGTCACGATGCGCTGGAGCACGCGCTTCGTCTCGCTGGAGCAGGACGAGGCCGGCGTCACCGCGACGCTCACCGACAAGGACGGCAAGGATTACAAGGTGCGCGCGACCTACATGGTCGGTTGCGACGGCGGCGCGAGCCCGGTGCGTCACGCCATCGGCGTCAAGCTCTATGGCGAGCCGAATTCGCTGGCGCTTCGGCAGGCGCTGTATCGCTGCGACGAATTGTTCGAGAAGCTGCCGCGCGGCAACGGGCCGGGGCGCGGGCGCCACTATCACGTGGCCGACAACAAATCGACCTTCCTGATCATGCAGGATTCCACCAAGCACTGGACGCTGCACTCGGAAGCCGAGAGCGACGAGGAAATGAAGACGCAATTCGAGAAGGCCGTGGGTTTCCTGGTCAAATACGAAATGCTGTCGTGCAATCCGTGGCGGCAGAACCTGATGGTCGCTAACAAATACGGCAAGGGCCGCGTGTTCCTCGCGGGCGACGCCGTGCATCTCGTCATTCCGACCGGCGGTCTCGGCATGAACTCGGGCGTCGGCGACGCGGTCGATCTCGCGTGGAAGCTCGAGGCCGTGCTCAAGGGCTGGGGCGGACCGAACCTGCTGCCATCTTATGAATTCGAGCGGCGCCAGATCGGCGATCGCAACGTCGGCGCCTCGCGCTACGCGACGCTGGGTCGTCGCAAGTGGCGCTCCATGTGGCGTCCGAACATTCGCGAGAACACGCGCGAGGGCAAGCAGAGCCGCGAAATCCTCGCCAGCGTGGCCGATGTCGAGCAACGCAAGACCAACGAGATGATCGGCGCGGAACTCGGCTATCGCTACGTGGCCTCGCCGGTGATCTGCGATATTCCCGGCGGGCCGGAGCATCTGTTCCGCGTCTATGAGCCGACGACGTGGCCGGGCGCGCGCCTGCCGCATGTCTGGCTCAACGACGGCACGGCGGTGCAGGACCGTCTGCCGGCTCATGGCTACACGCTGATCCGGCTGGGCAAGAGCGGCGTTGATCTCAAGCCGCTGCAAAAGGCCATCGCGGCGCATGGCGCGCCGGTGTCGATGCTCGACATTCCCGACGACATCGCGCGCGATATCTATGGTTGCGACGCGCTGCTGGTGCGGCCCGACATGCATATCGTCTGGCGTGGCAACGCCGCGCCGGAGGACGCCGCCGAAGTCGCGGCCATCGCGACGGGGCATTGATCCGACGGAAATAAGTGCGCTCCAAATGGCCGGATGCGTGGGGTAGCCCCGCGCACCCGGCCTCTGGCGCTCTTATTCTAAATCGGCGACGGAATGAGCTTGCCCGTGAAGAGAACGGGGCCCGTCGGCGCGCCCGTGGTCGAGCCGCCCTCGGGTTCCAGCGAGACGGCGTAGGTCGCGTCCTCGATGACGGACTTGTCGATGGTGGACGCGCGATGCAGGGATACCGCGCGCTCATCCAGCAGGCCCAGCGATTTCGGCCCGCCCAACCGGGCGTTGACGAGCCACAATTCATAGCTATGGCCGGGCTCCCGCGGCGCGGCCACCGGCCTGACGGTGAGCAGGCGCGTATTCATGTCGACCTTGATCAGGAAGGCTGGAGACGCGGCGTCCTTTTGCAGCACCGCGACGAATTCCCCGATGGGCGGGCGGATCAGGGTTCCGACCACCAGCCCGATCGCCAGACAGGCCGCGAGAGCGCCGCTGCCGATGGCGGCAATGCGCCAGTTGCGCAACCGGCGCCGCAGATCAATGATTTCGCCAACGGATTTCGCGGCCCCGTCGAGCCTTTTTTCGATCCCGGCGAACAAGCCGGGCGGCGGCGGCAATGGCGCGATCGTTTCGGCCAGCGGCGCCAGGCGCCGTTCCCACGCGATGATCGCCGCGTCGAGCGCCGGTTCGCGAAGCCGTCGCGCCGCGACCGTCGCGCGCTCCGACGAATCGAGCGTGCCGAGCGCATATTCCGCCGCCATGGCGTCGATCTCGTCGGCGTCCTTCATGATGACAAGCATTCCCTCAGTTGTGCCAGGCCGCGATGGAGCCAGGTTTTGATCGTGGGAACCGGTCGACCAAAGCGTCCGGCCAGCGCTTCACGCGTGACGCCTCGATAATAGGCGAGAAGAATGATCTCGCGCTTTTCATCGTCAAGACCATCGAGGCATTTCATCAGTCGCGCGAGCGCCTCGCCGCGTTCGCGTCCATCCAGCGGATGCTCGGTTTCCGCGACAGGCTCGAAGTCCTCGGAAAAGGCGACGGCGCCGCTGGTTTTCGCGCGTCTGATGTCGTCGAGCGCGCGATTGCGGGCGATGGTCGCCATCCAGCCGATGACCGACCCTTTCGCGCCATCGAAATCCCCGCCGCGTTCCCAGACCTTGACGAATACCTCTTGCAGGGCGTCCTCGGCGGCGGGGCCGCGGCCCAGAATGCGCACGAGAACGCCAAACATCTTGCCGGACGTCGCGGCGTAGAGAGTGGCGAAGGCGCGACGGTCGCCTTGGGCCACGCGATTCATCAACGCCGTCAGATCGGCCGATGTCGCAGGGGCAATACCATCCCCCGCGGGCGTTCGCTCGGCGTCATCCAAACTGTCCATGAAAGGTGAGTACCATGGCCACGCGTTGCTTGCCAAAGTTCCACGCCGCGCCGATCGCGTCCCGGACGCGTTCATCCATCGCCCGGGACGCGTTGCGTGTTAATTCGGCAACAACACCTTGTCGACAACGTGGATCACGCCATTGGACTGCATGACGTCGGCGATCGTGATGCGCGCGACATCGCCTTGCTCATCGGTCACGGTGATCGCGCCGCCCTTGCGCATGAGGGTGAGGGGGTCGCCTTCCACCGTCTTGAGCGTGGCGCGACCGCCGCCTTCCTTGACCATGTCGGCGAGGTCATGGGCAGTCAGGCGACCAGCCACGACGTGATAGGTCAGGACGGATGTCAGCTTCGCCTTGTTGGCGGGCTCCAACAAGGTCGGCACCGTGCCCTTGGGCAACTTGCCAAAGGCCTTGTTCGTGGGCGCGAAAACGGTGAAGGGGCCCGCGCCTTCCAACGTTTCGACGAGGCCGGCCGCCTTGACCGCCGCGACAAGCGTCGTGTGGTCCTTCGAGTTCACCGCGTTCTCGACGATGTTCTTGGCCGGATACATCGGGGCGCCGCCAACCATCTTGATCGCTGCGATGGCCTGGGATCCGCCCAGCGTGACCAAGGAAACAGCGGCGAGGCCGTAAAGGGCCTTGCGAATCCGCTTCATGGAATTGTTCATTGTCGCTCTCCTGTCGCGCCCTCATGATGGAGGACAGGAGAGTTACGGGCCGAACGCGGGAAGGTTTCACGCGCGCCGGAAAAATGTCGATCGGACCGGCGCGGCGTCCTGTTCAGGCGACCTAGGACTTGCTCGCCAGCGCCGCGCCCTCGACGAGCGATTTCAGTTTCGCCCAGGCAATCTGAGGGTGCGAGCGTCCGCCAAAGCCGCAATCGGCGCCGGCGATGAGGTTTTCCCGACCCACGAGTTTCGCATAGCGACGCAGGCGTTGCGCGACGAGCTCGGGATGCTCGACCACGTCGGTTGAATGGGTGATGACGCCGGGAACGAGAATCTTGCCGGCGGGCAGCTTCACCTTTTCCCAGACGGCGACCTCGTGTTCATGCCGCGCGTTGGCGCCCTCGATCAGATAGGCTTGCGCCTTCGTCCGCAGCATGAGGTCGACGATGTGATCGAGTTCGAGATCGAAGGCATGCGGGCCATGCCACGAGCCCCAGCACAGATGATAGCGCACGCGATCCTCGGGAATATTGCGCAGCGCGTGGTTGAGCGCCTCGACGCGCATTTCGCAACGCGCGCGAAAGGCCGTCATGCCCATGCCCATGCCGATGCGATCCCACAGGGCCGGCAACCACGCGTCGTCGACTTGCAGGATCAGGCCCGCGGCGACGATGGCCTCGTATTCGACGCGCATGGCCTCCGCGATGGCGAAGACATATTCCTCGTCGCTCTTGTAATAGCGGTTGCGCCTGTAAACCTCGAGACTGGCGGGCGCGGTCGAGGTGAGGAACACATCATCCTTGCCCGCGACGGCGAGGGTGACGTCGATCTCCCGCTGGAGTTCCGCCTGTCCCTTGTACGTGACGGGGCCGGTGCAGGCCTGCACGGGGCGCTTCTTCGCGATCTGCGCGCCGGGCGCGAAAAACAGCGTGCCGCGCTCGGTCGCGTATTTGTAGAAGTCGGCGAATTCCTCGCGATCGCGGCCTTGTTCGATCAAGGGCTTTTCGGCTGGCGTCTCGATGTCGCTGAAGCCGCCGAACCGGTCCTGCATGTAGCGCAGCCAGTCGCCGCCCTTGGAATATTCGCCCTCGTTGATGATGTCGATGCCGAGTTCGCGCTGGCGCGCGATGACGGCGGCGACATCCTCCGTCATGCGGGACTCGTCGCCCACGGCGACGCCGCGCGACAGATCGAGGAACGGCAGGCTGCCGACATGGGTGGTGAGAATTTTGGTGGCGCTGCTTCGCAAGGACGTTTCTCCCGTTGATCAAGCCATGTTGGCATTAATTCCGCCGCTTGTCGCCCGCCCGCGCGCGTGTAGAGATAAGCAATAAATCAAGGGGAGGGTTCGCATGATGGTCGGCCGACGGACGTTCATCGCCATCGCGGGGTTTTTGCTGGCGACCTGCGCGCAAGCGCAGACATGGCCGAGCCATCCGATCCGGCTGATCGTGCCGACGGGGCCGGGCACCTCGACCGACGTGATGGCGCGGCTTTTCGCCGACGAGGCGTCGCGTGGCCTTGGCCAGCCGCTCGTGGTGGAAAACCTGCCGGGCGCCTCGGGCGTCATCGGCGCGCGCGCCGCGGCCCGCGCGACACCCGACGGCTACACGTTCTTCTTCGCCAACGGATCGGCGCTGACGTCGAACATGTATATGCTCAAGAACATCGGCTACGATCCGACGAAGGATTTCGACGCCGTCGGCGTGGTCACCAACACCGGGCCGTTTTCGCTGACCGTTCCCGCCAGCCTGCCCGTCAGGACGCTCGCCGAGTTCTCGGCCTACGCCAAGGCCAATCCGGGCAAGGTGTCCTATGGCGTCGACGCCACCAGCGGGCTCGGCATCGTCGCGGGCCGGCTGTTCAACAAGCGCTCGGGACTTGGCATGACCGAGGTCGCCTATGGCGCGACGCCGCAGATGTTGCAGGACGCCGCGGCGGGCCGCATCCAGTTGGTCGTCTCCGCGATGAGCCCGGTCGAGCCCATCGTCCAGCAGGGATCGCTGCGCTGGATCGCCCTGACCTCGGCGGGGCGCTTCGCCGGCAATCCCGATATTCCCGTCGTCGCGGAAACGCTGCCGGGCGCGGTTGTCGATGGCTGGCTGGCGGTCGTCGCGCCCGCCGGATCGCCGCGCGAGGCGGTTGATCGCGTCAACCGGGAAATCGGCAAGTACATTTCCAACGAGACCATTCGCAAGAAACTTTTCTCGCTCGGCGTTGGCCCGACGACGCCCGCCACGCCGGAGGTCGCGGGCGGCGTCATTCGCGCCGAACAGGATCGCTGGGCGGCGCTGGCGAAGGAGCTCGATCTCAAGCCGGAGTAGTCCCGCCGCTTGCCTCCCGCGTCGCGCTCGTGTCACATCGGCGCAATGGAATATCGCTGGGAGGCGGTCTGATGACGGGATTGTTCGGGCGTGTGTTGATTGCTGTTTGCATGGCGGGCGTGGCGACTTTCGCGATGTCCGCGCGCGCGCAGGACGCCAAGCCGCTGCCCCTCAAGGTCGGCACGCTCAAGCAGGGGTCGCTGACCAATGTCTGGGTCGCGAAACAGTCGGGCATTTTCGCGAAAAACGGTCTCGACGTTGAACTGATCGAGTTTCGCAACGGCAACGAGGCCGTCGCGGCCCAGCGCGGCGGCGCGGTGGACGTGGTGCTGACCATTCCCGGCACGGCCATGGCCGCCGTCGAGCGGGGGTTCGACCTTGTGCTGGTGTCGGGCAGCGAAACGTCACAGGCGACCGCGCCCGACACGGGTTCGATCGTGGTGCGCAAGGATTCGCCCATCAAGAAACTCGCCGATCTCAAGGGCAAGACGATCGCCATTTCCGGCACGCACACGCAAAAGACCGTGGCCATCCAGACCATTCTGAAGCGCGCGGGCGTGCAGCCGACCGATTTCAACTTCATTGAAATGCCCTACGCGGCGCAGGTCGACGCGCTGCGCGGCAAGCAGGTCGAGGTCGTCGCCTCGCTCGATCCGTGGACGACGATTTTCCGCAATTCGGATTTCGCCACGGTACTCGCCTACGACTATCTGGAGTCGCTGCCCGAGCAGCCGATCGGCGGCTGGTACGCGCGGCGTGAGTTCGCCGGCAAGAACGCCGAGGCGATGAAGCGCTTCGCCAGATCGATGTGCGACGTCGCCGATTACCTGCAAGCCGATTCCGAGCGCGCGCGCGCCAGCATCGCCGCCTATACGGGGCTTGATCCGGCGCTGATCAAGGACGTGCCGCTCAACAAGTGGACCTGCAAGATCGACCTGAAAACCTGGGACAGGATCGGCCAGATGATGTTCGAGGGCGGTGAATTGCAGAAACCCTTCAAGATCGAGGACTGGATGTTCGAGTCCGCGAAGCCGAACGTCATCCGCTAGGCGCGCGCCATGAAAGCTCCCTTTGATACGTCGATCCTGATCGTCGGCGCGGGCCCCGTCGGGCTCGCGCTGGCGCTTGAGCTTGGCTTGCGCGACATCCCTTGTCTCATCGTCGAAAAACGCGATGGCGTCGTGCATCTGCCGAAGATGAGCATCGTGTCGACGCGCAACATGGAGTTCTGCCGGCGCTGGGGCATTTCGGACACGGTTCGCACGTCGGTCTGGGCCAAGGACCGCAAGCTGGATTTCGTCTATCTGGAAAGCCTGCTGGGTCGCGAACTGGCGCGGCTGCCCATCCCCTCCTACGCGGAGGCGGCGCGCAACACGGTAACGCCGGAGCCGGCCACGCACTGCCCGCAGATTTTCTTCGACCCCATTCTCAAGAAGCGCGTGGCGCTTCAGCCGACTGTTTCCTTTGCCTACAACACCACGGTTGAATCGTTCATTCAGGACGACGAGGGAGTCACGGCGACCCTGTTGGACGAGCAGGGCCGACGCCGCGACGTACGCGTGCCATACCTCGTGGGTTGCGATGGCGCCACCGGTCTGGTGCGCGACGCGCTGGGCATCAGGCTCGAAGGTCTGGGCGTCGTCGCCAACAGCGTCAACCTGTATTTCCGCTCGCCGGAGTTGATCAACCTACACGACAAGGGCTGGGCGCGCGTTTACCGGCTGGTCGACGAGGGCGGCTGCTGGTCCGAACTCATTCCCATCGATGGCAAGGAACTGTGGCGCCTGACCATGTTTCAGGAGCCGCCACAGTCGCCGGAGGCCTTCCTGCGGCGCATGTTCGGCGCTGACTTTCCGTTCGAGATGATCAACGCGTCTGATTGGGAGCGCCGCGATTTCGTCGCGGAAACCTATCGTCGCGATCGCGTGTTTATCATGGGCGACGCCGCGCATCAGTGTTCGCCCACGGGCGGGCTGGGCATGTCCACCGGTGTCGAGGAGGCGGTCAATCTCGCCTGGAAGCTGGACGCCGCGCTCAAGGGCTGGGCGGGTCCGCGGTTGCTCGATTCCTACACCGCGGAACGCCGGCCCATCGCCGTGCGCGCGGTTGAACTGTCCACACGGGCGTTCAAGGCGATCACGCAAATTCCCGGCTGGCATGGCGACGGCGACGGGAGCGTCGACAGGGCGGCGCTCGATGACTGGAAGAGCAATCTGAACCGTTACACGATGCCCGACTTCTGGAAGATGCAATACACCTATGAGGGGTCGCCGATTTGCGTGTCGGATGGCACGCCGGCCGACGATCCCGAGCCGGCGGCGTTTCTTCCCACCAGCCGCCCTGGCGCGCGGGCGCCGCACGCCTGGCTCGCCGATGGCCGGTCCGTGTTCGATCTGTTCGACGAGGGGTTCACGCTTTTGAGCCTTGGCGCGTCGCCGCCCTCGGGCGAGGGGCTGCTCGCCGCCGCCAAGTCCCGCGGGCTGCCCATCAAGTTTTGCCGGGTGGTCGAGGAGAACGTGGCGCGGGTTTACGTCGAGCCGCTGGTGCTAGTGAGACCGGATGGCCATGTGGCCTGGCGCGGCGGCGCGGCTCCCGCCGATCCCTTCGCCGTGATCGATCATATTCGCGGCGCATGACCCCGCCGCCCGGCGAAGATTGCTGTAAAGTAACTTTGCCGGGGCGGGCCGATGGGCTAGGGCTGTCGCGTTCCGGCGTTCACTTTCCTGTCGCAACGGGGCGGCATGGTAGGACGCGTTCGTAAAGGTGACAGGTGGGGTCGAGGGGCTGGTTTGGTTCGGGTTTGGCGTTGCTGGCCTTTTCGCTCGCGGGCTGCGCGCTCGAGGGGGACGCCGGCTCGGTCGCCTTGCCGCCGACCCCCGACTCATTTCGCGCCGAACGCTCCCGCGCTGCGCCGGCCATCGGCGACTGGCCCCGTCAGTTTGGCTCGGCCGAACTGGCCATGCTCATGGAGCGGGCGCGCGTCGACAATCTCGATGTCGCCGCCGCCTTCGCCCGTATCCAGCAAGCCGACGGTCTCGCGCGCAGCACGGCGTCGGCGCTTTTTCCTCAACTGAGCGGATCGCAAAACGCCAGCCGGACGGTGACGTCGGGCGCGTCGCGCGCGGAATCGCCGCCGTTCGCGCAGGGCAACTCCACCTCCTATTCGCTGGGACTCAACGCCAGCTATGTCGTTGATCTGTTTGGTCGTAATCGGGCCTTGAGCGAATCCGCCGACATCAGCGCGCTGGCCAGCCGCCATGACCGCGACACCGTCGTTGTCGCCACGCTCGCCAGCGTCGCCAACACATGGCTGGCGCTCGTCGCGTCGCAGGACCGCTTGCGGCTGGCGCGCGAGGATATCGCCGCCGCCCAGCGCGTGCTGGACGCCATTCGGGCGCGTCTGGCCGTCGGCACCGCCACCGCGCTGGACACGGCCCAGCAGGAAAGCGTGCTCGCCAACCAGAAGGCCGCCGTCCCGCCGCTCGAACAGACCGTGCAGCAGAACCGCAACCTGCTCGCGGTGCTGCTGGGGCGCGCGCCGGAAAGCATGACCGTGCGCGGCGGCAGCCTGAAATCCTTGCGCGTGCCGCACCCCAGGGTGGGACTTCCCTCGCAACTCCTGCTGCGCCGGCCGGACGTAGCGGCCGCCGAGGCGCGGCTGCTTGCCCAGAACGCCAGCGTGCGGGCGGCGCGCGCGGCTTTTTTCCCGACGATCAACCTGAGCGGCAATTTCGGCGCGAGCAGCCTGACGCTGGCGCACCTTTTCGGGCCGGCGGCCCTTGGCGGCTCGCTGGCCGAGGGGCTGACGGCGCCGATCTTCAACGGGGGCAACCTCGAGGGGCAGCTCGAACAGGCCAAGGGCTCCCAGATCGAGCTTCTCGAAACCTATCGCAAGACAATCCTGACGGCCTTCTCCGACGTCGAGAACGCCTTGATCGCGTCACAACAAACAGCCAATCACGAGAAATTGCAGCAAATCGCGGTTGAAGCGGCCCAGCGCGCCTACCAGATCACGTTGCAGCGCCTGCGCGAGGGCACGATCGACGTGGTGACGCTACTCAATACCCAGACGACCCTCTTTCAGGCGCAGGATCAATTGCTTCAGGTTCGACTTCAGCGGTTTCAGGCCGCCGTTTCGCTATTTCAGGCCCTGGGCGGCGGCTTCACGCTGGAGGATTCGCCCGGCCTAACCATCATCGCCGACCCCAGCGTGCCCGAGCGCGCGCCGGAGGCGGGGCGATGAGGAAGTTTCTGCTTTTCCTCGTCGTCATCGCCATAGGCTTGGGCGTCGCGCAATATTTCGGCTGGGTGAAATTGCCGTTTGGCGGCGGGCAGGTCGCGCAGACCGCGCAGCGTGTGTTTGGCGGCCGACGCCAGCAGCAGAAGGTCGACGAGCCGCCGGTCCTGACCGCGCGGGCGCGGCGGCTCGACGTGCCGGTGACGCTCGACGCCGTTGGCACGGTTCAGGCCTTGAACACGGTCGTCGTGCGCGCGCAGGTCGACGGCAAGCTGATCGAACTGAACTTCACCGACGGGCAGGACGTGAGGAAGGGCGATATTCTCGCGCGCATCGATCCTGTGACCTATCAGGCGCAATACGATCAGGCGGTCGGCAAGAAGGCGCAGGATGAGGCGCAACTCGCCAACGCGCGCATCGATCTCGATCGATATGACAAGCTGGCGGTTTCCAATTACGGCTCCAAGCAGCAGGCCGATACGCAGCGGGCGCTTGTGGCGCAGCTCGACGCGCAGGTGCGCGTTGATCAGGCGGCCATCGACAACGCCAAGGCGGTGTTGGGTTACACCACGGTCGTGGCGCCCATTGACGGACGCACGGGGCTGCGAGCCGTCGACGCTGGCAACATCGTGCATGCGAGCGACTCGACGGGCATCGTCACCATCACGCAGGTGCAGCCCATAGCGGCGATCTTCAATCTGCCGCAACAGCAACTGCGCGCCGTCAACGCGGGGCAGTCCCTCGCGCCGCTCGTCGTGCAGGCGCTCGCCGACGACAACGTCGCGGTGGTTGACACGGGCGTCGTGCAGGTCGTCGACAATCTCGTGGATTCGAGCACGGGCACGGTGCGCGTGAAAGCGGCCTTCCCCAACGCCAACAAGGCGCTTTGGCCCGGGCAGTTCCTCAATCTTCGATTGTTCGTCGATACGCTTAAACAGGCCGTGGTCGTGCCCACGGCCGCGGTTCAGCGCGGGCCCAATGGCGCGTTCGTCTATGTGGTGGGCGATGATCGCAAGGCCGTGATGACCGCCGTCACCGTCGGGCGCCAGGACGAACGTCAGGCCGTGATCGCCACCGGGATCGAGCCGCCGGCGCGCGTGATCACCTCGGGCTTCTCGTTGATCACCGATGGCGCGCTCGTGACGCCGACCGAGGACGCCGCGCCGCCAGCCGACCCGGCCAGCGCGCCGCGCGGCAATGGCGCAGCGCGTGGTCCAAGATCGGGCGGCGGCAATGGAACGGGCCAGCGCCGTCAGGGCGCGGGCCAGACCGGCGACGCGCCCCCGCCCGCCGCCGCGGCGCCAACGGGCGCGGCGCCGGCGGCGCAATGAGCGTCTCCGAGCCCTTCATCCGGCGACCGGTCGCCACCTCCCTTCTGGGGTTGGCGGCCCTGATGGTGGGCGTGCTCGGCTATCTGAAACTGCCGGTCGCGGCGCTGCCGCAGGTCGATTTTCCAACAATCCAGATTTCGACGCAGTTGCCGGGCGCCAATCCCGAGACGATCGCCTCCATCGTCACGGCGCCGCTTGAGCGACAATTCGGCCAGATCGCGGCGTTGACGTCGATGTCGTCGCAATCGTCCTTTGGCCTGAGCCAGATCACGCTGCAATTCGATCTGGACCGCGACATCGATGGCGCGGCGCAGGACGTGCAGTCGGCGATCAACGCGGCGGGCTCGACGCTGCCGCGCAATCTTCCCTATCCGCCGGTCTATTCGAAGGTGAACCCGGCCGACACGCCGATCGTCACCATCGCGCTGACGTCGGACACGCTGCCGCTGCGCGCGCTGAGCGATTATTCCGACAGCCTGATCGCGCCGCGCCTGTCGGAGATCAACGGCGTCGGCCGCGTTTCCGTGCAGGGCGGCGTCAAGCCGGCGGTGCGCATACAGGCCGATCTCGCGCGCATGGCCAGCTACAAGATTGGCCTCGAGGATTTGCGCAACGCCATCGTTGGCGCGAATGTCGCCGGCGCCAAGGGCGCGCTCGACGGCGCCCATCAGTCCTACACCATCGCCGCCAACGACCAGATTCTGGCGGCGGACGCCTTCCGCAACGTGGTCGTCGCCTATCGCAACAACGCGCCGGTGCTTTTGCGCGATGTCGCCGATGTCATCGACGGGCTCGAGAACGCGCGCGTTGGCGGCTGGTACAAGGGCAAGACCGCGATCATCCTCGATGTTCAAAAGCAGCCCGGCGCGAATATCGTGACCACCGTGGCGCGGCTGCGGCAGGAATTGCCGCGCCTTGCCCGCTCGCTGCCGGCGGGCGCGGAACTCGAAATAGTCAACGACCGCACCGACACGATCAAGGAATCCATCGCCGAGGTGCAGTTCACGCTGGCGCTGGCCGTCGCCCTCGTCGTCATGGTTGTGCTGCTGTTCCTGCGCACGGCGCGCGCAACCATCATCGCCGGCGTGACGCTGCCGGTGTCTATCGTCGCGACCTTCGCGGTCATGTGGCTGGCGGGTTTCAGCATCGACAATCTGTCGCTGATGGCGCTGACGGTGGGCACGGGCTTCGTCGTCGACGACGCCATCGTCATGATCGAGAACATCGTGCGCAATCTCGAGGCGGGCAAGACGCCCTTCGAGGCGGCGCTCGACGGCGCGCGCGAAATCGGCTTCACCGTTATTTCGCTGACGGTCTCGCTGATCGCGGTGTTCATTCCGCTTCTGTTCATGACGGGCATTGTCGGACGCATGTTCCGTGAATTCGCGCTCACGCTCGCCATGGCGGTCATCGTCTCCGCCGTGTTGTCGCTCACGTTGACGCCGATGATGTGCGCGGGCCTGCTGCGGCGCGCCGAGGATAAACCACGCAACCGCCTGCTCGCCGCGATGGAATGGCCTTTGACGGCGATGGCGCGCGGCTACGAGTCGACGCTTGGCTGGGCGCTGCGTCGTCAGGGTTTCATGCAACTGCTCACGCTGTTCACGTTTTTCCTGACCATCGCGATGTATATCGAAATCCCCAAGGGATTTCTGCCGGTGCAGGACACCGGGCTCGTTGGCGTCGTGCTGGAGGCGGCGCCGGATGTTTCCTTCGCGGAAATGTCGCGCCTGCAGGACGACGTCGCCCGCGTCATGGCCGACGACGCCGCCGTGACCGGCGTCATCTCGACCGTGGGAATCGGGCCGCTCAATCCAACCAACAACACCGGCCGCATGACGGTCGTGCTCAAGGCGCGCGCCGATCGGCGCGATTCCGCGGCAGTGATCGCCGAAAGGTTGCGCGAGAGGGCCATGCGTCAGCCGGGCGTGCGCGTGTTTGTCGAGCCCGTGCAGGATATCCAGATCACGACACGCGCCAGCCGCTCGCAGTATCAATACACGTTGACCGGCGTCAGCGTCGACGAGGTCAATGGCTGGGCGCGCAAGCTCGCCGACCGGATGCGCGCCGACGGGCTCGTGCGCAACGTATCGGCGGAAACGAACGACGGCGGCCTGCGGGTGTTCATCGATGTCGACCGCGAGAAGGCGGGGCGTCTCGGCATCGCCATGCAGACCATCGACGACACGCTCAACGACGCGTTTGGCCAGCGGCAGATTTCGACGATCTACGCCCAGTCGAACCAGTATCGCGTCATTCTGGAGGCCGCGTCGCAGTATCAGGCCGATCCGACATCGCTCGGCACGCTCTATGTCAATGGCGTTGGCAACACATCGGCCGCGGCGCCGACGACGGGCAGCCTGACCGGCTCGACGACAACGACGACGACGACATCCGGGGCCGGCGCGGCGCAAGTGCCGCTATCGTCCTTCGCGCTGGCGCGCCGCGAGGCCTCGCCCATCGCCGTCGCGCATCAGGATCAATTTCCCGCAGCGGTCATCAGTTTCGACCTTTCGCCCGACGCCTCCCTCGGCGACGCGGTCGACGCCGTGACGCGGGCGGAGGGCGAGATCGCCATGCCCGGCTCGATTCTCGGCGCGTTCAGCGCCGACGCGGCGGAGTTCCAGAAATCGCTGTCGACGCAACCGTGGCTGATCCTCGCCGCCGTGGTGACGATCTATCTCGTGCTCGGCATCCTGTACGAGAGCTACGCGCATCCATTCACCATCCTGACGACGCTACCTTCGGCGGGCGTCGGCGCGCTGCTGGCGTTGCGGTTGACGGGGCAGGATCTTTCCGTCGTCGCTCTCATCGGCATCGTGCTTCTGATGGGCATCGTGAAAAAGAACGCGATCATGATGATCGACTTCGCGCTAGAGGCCGAGCGTCACGAAGGGCTTTCGCCGGAGGACTCCATCGTCAAGGCGTGCAAGCTACGCTTCCGCCCGATCATGATGACAACGCTCGCCGCGTTGCTCGGCGCGCTGCCGCTGGCGCTGGCCAGCGGCGCTGGCGGAGAATTGCGCGTGCCGCTTGGCGTCACGATCGTCGGCGGCCTGCTGCTCAGCCAGCTATTGACGCTCTATACAACGCCGGTCATCTATCTTGGCGTTGAACGCCTGCGTCGCAGATTGTCTGGCGAGGCGGTTGATCCTGGACCGATCACGATCGCGGAGGGCGCCCCATGAGCGGCATTTCCGATCCGTTCATCCGTCGTCCCATAGGCGCGACGCTGTTCGCGATCGGGCTGTTCCTGTTGGGCGCGGTCGCCTATTTCGCCTTGCCGGTGGCCAGCATCCCGAATGTCGAGGTGCCCGCTATCATGGTCAACGCGAGCCGGCCGGGCGCCGATCCCGCGATCATGGCGGCGAGCGTCGCCGCGCCGCTGGAGCGCGCACTCGGGTCAATCTCCGGCGTTACTGAAATCACCTCGTCGAGCGGGCTCGGCTCATCGCGCATACAACTGATCTTCGATCTCAACCGCAATATCGATTCGGCGGCGCGCGACGTGCAGGCGGCGCTCAACGCGGCCATCACCGATCTGCCCGGCGACCTGCCCACGCTGCCGGCGTTCCGCAAGGCGAATCCCTCCGCGCAGCCCGTGTTGATACTCGCGCTGACGTCGGACACCTTGCCGCCCGATCAGGTGTTCGACGTCGCCGACACGCTGATCGCCCAGCGCATCTCGCAGGTGCGCGGCGTCGCGCAGGTGACGATCAACGGCGCCGAGCAACCGGCGATCCGCGTCACCATCGACCCCGCGCGCATCGCGGCGATCGGCATCGGCGTCGACGATGTGCGCAACGCCATCATCAACGCGAACACGTCCTCGCAACTTGGATCGTTCGACGGCGCCCGGCAATCGCTCGCGATCGAGACGAGCGGCCAGTTGAATTCCATCGCCGATTACGAGAACGTCATCGTGCGCTCGCGCAATGGCGGCGTGACGCGCATCGGCGACATAGCGACCGTTACGCGCGGCGTTCGCAACACGCGCGCCGCCGGCTGGTACGCCGGAAAGCCGGCGGTTCTCGTGCAAGTGACCAAGCAGCCCGACGCCAATGTCATCGAGACCGTCGATGGCGTGCGCGACATCCTGCCCGATATCCAGCGATGGACGCCCAAGGGCATCGATTTCAACGTCATGTCCGATCGCACGATCACCATTCGCTCGTCGGTGCGTGACTTGCAGCGTTCGCTGGCGATCTCGATCGGTCTGGTGATGCTGGTCGTTTTCCTTTTCCTGCGCCGCGCGGCGCCAACGCTGGCGGCGGGCGTGACCGTGCCCCTGTCGCTGGCCGGCGCTTTCATCTGCATGTGGGCGGCGCGGTTCACGATCGACAATCTGTCGCTCATGGCGATCATCGTTTCGGTCGGATTCGTCGTCGACGACGCCATCGTGATGATCGAGAATGTTCACCGGAACATGGAGAACGGCGCGCCGCCCTTGCAGGCGGCCCTGGCCGGCGCCCGGCAAATCGGCTTCACGGTCGTGTCGATAAGCCTGTCGCTGATCGCCGCCTTCATTCCCATGCTGTTCATGCCGGGCGTTCCCGGTCGCCTGTTGCGCACGTTCTCGCTGACCATCGCCTTCGCCATCGTCGTCTCGGCGATCATCTCGCTGTCCATCACGCCGATGATCTGCGGTCGCTACATGAAGTCCGAAACAGAGGCGGATCGCTCGCGCTTCGATCGGATCGTTGAAGGCGCGCTGAACTATCTGCGCGACGCCTATACGCGCTCGCTCGTTGTCTTTCTCGCCCTGCCGCGCTTCGTCTCCGTGCTGATTTTCCTCGCGACGCTTTCGGCGACGATCTTGCTTTGGTGGCAGATTCCCAAGGGCTTCTTCCCGCAGGACGACACGGGCCTGCTGAATGGCTGGACCGACGCGGCGCCCGATGTCTCGTTTCCCGCCATGGTCGATTTGCAGCAGCGCGTTACCGATGTGATCAACGCCGACCCCGCGGTGCAATCGACCGCCTCCTTCGTCGGCGGCGGGTCGTCCATCAACAATGGGCAGCTTTATATAAGCCTCAAGCCCGGCGAAAAATCCGTCGCGGTGATCGCGCGATTGCGCGCGCGGCTGGCGACCGTGCCGGGCATGAGCGTCTATCTCGTGCCCGTGCAGGACATCCGCATGGGCGGCCGGCCCGGACGCTCCAATCTGCAGTTCACCCTCTGGGGATCGAACGCCGACGAGCTCGACGACTGGAGCCACAAGGCGCTGGACCGTTTGAAACTGGAGCCGCAACTGGTCGACGCCGCGACCGACAGGCAACGCGAGGGTTTGCAGGCCAAGGTCGTGGTTGATCGCGCCGCGGCGGCGCGATTTGGCGTTTCGATGACCGCGATCGACAACGTGCTGTCGGACGCCTACAGCCAGCGGCAGATTTCAACGATCTACGGCGATCGCAACCAGTATCGCGTCGTGCTCGACGTGACGCCGTCGCGCCAGCGCGATCCCAATGATCTCAGCGGCTTGTTCGTGCCGGGCGCGGGCGGCGTGTTGACGCCCTTGTCGACGGTGGCGCGCATCGAGCGTGGCATCGCACCCCTGTCGATCAACCATACGGGGCAGTTCGCTTCCGTGACGCTGACCTATAGCGCGGCGCCCGGCGTTTCGGACGACGACGCCAATCTCGTCGTCCAACGCGCCATTGGCGATCTCCACATGCCTGAAACCGTGCACGCCGATTTTTCGGGCGACGCGAAGGCGATCCGCGACAACGTCAACAGCCAACTTTATCTGATCGGCGCGGCGATACTGGCGATCTACATCATCCTCGGCATTCTCTATGAAAGCCTCATTCACCCGTTGACCATTATTTCCACGCTGCCGTCGGGTGTGCTGGGCGGCCTGATCTCGCTTTACGCCGCGGGCATGGAGCTGACGCTGGTCGCCTTCATCGGCATCATCATGCTGATCGGCATCGTCAAGAAAAACGGAATCATGATGGTCGATTTCGCCATCGCGGCCGAACGGGGGCAGGGGCTGTCGCCAGCGGACGCCATCCGCGAGGCGTGCCGCGCGCGGTTCCGGCCGATCCTGATGACCACCATGGCCGCCATGTGCGGCGCCATTCCCCTGATCGTGGCCACGGGCGCCGGCGCTGAGCTGCGCCGGCCGCTGGGCGTCGCCATTTTTGGCGGTTTGCTGCTGTCGCAGATCTTGACGTTGTACACGACGCCCGTTTTTTACCTGATGATGGGCAGGTTCCAACGACGTCGGGAGCCCAGCCGGCTGCAAAAGGTCGCGCTGAGCTCAAGTTGATCACAATCGCGCGGCTGGCGGGAAAAGCGGGCGGCGCGGATTGACCCCGGCCGTCGCTCCCCTATATTCGTTTATATCATAACAATCGCATCGCTGACCGGCGCGCTGATGGTCCCAGCGGGATCAGGCGCGCCGGATTCGTCCCGGAGGGGATGGCAATACACGGACGCCGACGTCGGCGATTTGAAACGGAGGCCAGGCGACGCGCCGGGCGGTCCGCAACCCTGGGTGATCCATGCGGCGCGCTTTCGCCTTTCTTGTTGTCTTTCTCTTGTTCGCCGGCGCGGTCGGCGGGCTCGGGTACTTCCAGTTCGTCTTCAAGCCGGCGATGATCAAGGGCATCATCTCCAAGATGCCGCAGCCCGTGCAGACGGTTTCGGTGGTGGAGTCGCGCACGGAGACCTGGGCGCCCAGCGTCCCGGCCATCGGTACGTTGCGCGCCGTCGCGGGCGTCGACATCGCCCCGCAAGTGGGTGGCGTGATCAAGTCGCTCAGTTTCGACCGGGGACAGGACGTCGAGAAGGGATCGCTTCTTGTCCAACTCGACGACGCGGTCGAGCAGGCCGACCTGCGCTCCAATCTGGCCACGCTCAAGAACGCCGACGTCACGCTCGAACGCCAGAAGAACCTGATCACGGGCGGCAACACGGCCAAGGCCACGGTCGATCAGGCGCAGGCGGGCCGCGACACCGCCGCCGCGGCGGTCGAGCGTTCCAAGGCGCTCATTGCCCAGAAGGCGATCATCGCGCCCTTCTCCGGTCGGGTGGGTCTGCGCAAGGGCGATATCGGCCAGTATGTCGCGCCCGGCGTCAGCGTCGCCAATCTGCAACAGCTCGATCCGATCTATGTCGACTTCCCCCTGCCAGAACAGAATCTCGCGGCGATGAAGGTCGGCGCGGCGCTGGAATTCATGGTCGACGCCTTCCCCGGCAAAGTGTTCAAAGGCTCTATTCGCGCCATCGACGCGCGGGTCAGTTCCGACACGCGCAACGTGCTCGTGCGTGGCGAGGCGCCGAACCCCGACAAGACGCTGCTGCCGGGCATGTTCGCCAATGTCTCGATCTCCATCGGCGAACCACGGCAAGTGGTCACCATCCCGCGCACGGGCGTTTCATTTTCGCTTTATGGCGATACGATTTTCATCGTGAAGCCCGAACCGCCGCCGGCTGGCGGCGCGCAGGCGGCTCCGGCCAACGGCGACCAGATATTCACCGTCGAGCGCCGCGTCGCGAAAGTGGGCGACGCCCGCGAGGATCGGGTGGCCATTCTCGATGGGCTCGCGGCGGGCGAAAAGATTGTGTCCGAGGGTCAGTTGAAGCTTCAGCCCGGTATGCGCGTGCGCATCGACAACGCGGCGGCGCTGCCCGCCGCGCCGTCGCCGCGGCCGCGGGAATAGGCGCGCGCCATGGGTTCCTTCACCGATCTGTTCATCCGAAGGCCGGTTCTGGCGACAGTCGTCAGCCTGCTGATTCTGCTGGTTGGCCTGCAATGCGGGTTCCGCCTGCAAATCCGGCAATATCCCGAGCTTTCGCAGACGACCCTGACCATCACCACGACCTATCCCGGCGCCAACGCGGACCTGATCAAGGGGTTCATCACCACCCCCATCGAGCAGGCGGTGGCGAGCGCGGAAGGCATCGACACGATCGTGTCGAGTTCGCAGCAAAATGCTTCGACGATCACGCTCAACCTGCGCCTGAACGCCAACCCCGACCGCGCGATGACCGACGTTCTGTCGAAGGTCAATCAGGTCAAGAGCGTGTTGCCGCGCGAGGCGAACGATCCGGTCGTCGTGAAGAAGACCGGGCAGGGCTTCGCCCTGATGTATCTGTCGTTCAATTCGGCCACGCTGTCGCCGGCGCAGATCACCGACTACCTCACCCGCGTCATCCAGCCGGGCTTGCAGACCATCGATGGCGTTGGCGACGCGCAGATCCTCGGCGGCCAGACCTTCGCGATGCGTGTCTGGCTCGATCCAGAGCGCATGGCGGCGCGCAACATCACCCCATCCGACGTCCGCAACGCGCTGACGGCCAACAACTTCACCTCGGCCGCTGGTCAGATCAAGGGCGACTGGGTGCAAACCAGCATCAACGCGCTGACCTCGCTCGACAGCGCGCAGGCGTTCTCGCAACTGGTCGTCTCCGCCCGCGGCGACGCGCTGACGCGCATCGGCGATATCGCGAAAGTTGAGCTTGGACCCGAAAGCGTCGATTCGTCGTCGGTTTTCGACGGCCTGAAGGCGGTGTTCATCGGCGTCTACGCGACGCCGACCGCCAACCCCCTCGACATGATCGACAACGTGCGCAAGGCCTATCCGGGCCTGAAGGCCAATCTGCCATCGGGCCTCGAAAGCGCCATCGCCTATGACGCCACGGAGTTCATCCGCGCGTCGATCTGGGAAGTGGGCAAGACGCTCGGCGAGGCGGCGTTGATCGTCGTGCTCGTGATTTTCCTGTTCCTTGGCGATCTGCGTTCGACGCTCATTCCCATCGTCACGATTCCGTTGTCGCTCATCGGCGTGATGATCATGCTGTTGATGCTGGGTTATTCGATCAATCTGTTGACCCTGCTGGCGCTGGTGCTCGCCATCGGTCTCGTGGTCGACGACGCCATCGTCGTGGTCGAGAACATCTATCGCCATATCGAGGAGGGTCTGACGCCGCGCGACGCCGCCCTGAAAGGCGCGCGCGAGATCGCCATGCCCGTTATCTCGATGACGATCACGCTGGCGGCGGTTTACGCGCCGATCGGCTTTGTGTCCGGCGTCACGGGCGCGCTGTTCCGCGAATTCGCCTTCACGCTGGCGGGCTCGGTCTTCGTTTCCGGCGTCATCGCGCTGACGCTGTCGCCGATGATGTGCTCGAAGTTGCTCAAGCCGCACGCGGGCGCCGAAAAGGCCGGTTTCGCCGGGTTTCTCGACCGCATGTTCGAGCGGCTGCGGCTGCGCTACGAACGTCGCCTGCACCGCACGTTGAACTTCCGCGCCATGACCGTGTTGATCCTGTTCGGCGTGCTCGGCCTGACGGCGGTCATTTACATGTCAACGCAGCGGGAGCTCGCGCCCGAGGAGGATCAGGGCTTCATCATCTCGATCCTCAAGGCGCCGCAATACGCCAACCTGAATTACATGGAACAGACCACCGACGAGTTCAACAAGAAGCTCAAGTCGGTGTCGGAACTCGCCCATTCCTTCGCCATCAATGGCACGGGCGGGCCGCAACAGGCCTTCGCTGGCCTGATCCTCAAGCCATGGGGCGACCGCTCGCGCTCGCAGAAGGAAGTGCTGCAATCGCTGCAACCGCTGTTGCAGTCCTTGCCGGGCGTTTCGACCTTCGCGATTCCGCCGCCGGCCCTGCCGGGTTCGTCGGGCGGCGCGCCGGTGCAATTCATCATTCGCACGACGGCGGACTATAAACAGCTCGCGCAAGTGCTGGCCGACATCCAGCAGGACGCGCGCGCCAGCGGCCTTTTCATCTTCACCGACAGCGATCTGAAATTCGACACGCCGCAGTTTCAACTGAAAATCGATTCCGACAAGGCTAATCGCCTCGGCGTCAGCATGCAGGACGTGGGCTCCGCGCTCGCGACCCTGCTCGGCGGCAATTATGTCAATCGTTTCAGCCTTTATGGCCGCAGCTATCAGGTCATTCCGCAAGCGCCGCGCGACTATCGCCTGACGGTCGATTGGTTGCTGCGCTATCAGGTGCGCACCGCCACCGGCGATCTGGTGCCCCTGTCGACGATCGCGACGGTGTCGCAGACGGTGCAGCCCAACGCCCTGACGAGCTTCCAGCAGTTGAGCTCGGCGACCTTGTCCGGCGTGCCCTTCCCCGGCCATACAATTGGCGAGACGGTGGACTTCCTGAAGCGCGAGGCGGCGGAAAAGTTTCCCGACGGCTACACCTACGATTGGCAGGGCGACGCCCGGCAGTTCGTGCAGGAAGGCGATACGCTGACGCTGACCTTCATCTTCGCGCTGATCGTCATCTTCCTCGTGCTCGCGGCCCAGTTCGAGAGCTTCCGCGATCCGCTGATCATTCTGATCGCGCTGCCGACCTCGATGTTCGGCGCCATGTTGCCAATGCTGGTGGCCTCGATGATGCCGCCGGGCGTGGGCGGACCGTTCGCCGGCCTGACGATGAATATCTATTCGCAGATCGGTCTGGTGACGCTGATCGGCCTCATTTCCAAGCACGGCATTCTGATGGTCGATTTCGCCAACCAGATGCGCGAGCGCGACGGGCTGGGCAAGCGTGAGGCCATCGAACACGCCGCTGGCGTGCGTCTGCGTCCGATCCTGATGACCACCGCCGCCATGGTCGTCGGCATGATCCCGCTGATCATCGCCGATGGCGCCGGCGCGCGCAGCCGCATCGCCATCGGCATGGTCATCGCCTTCGGCATGGCCATCGGCACGCTCTTCACCCTGTTCGTGACGCCGGCCATCTACACGATGCTGGCGCATGACGTGAAGGCGGCGCCGGCCGGCGGGGCGCTCGCTCAGGCGGGCGGTCCGGAGGTCGAGCGGGCGGCGGAATAGGTCGAGATTGCGCCGCGCCCGCCCGGTCTGGTAAGCCCGCGCGGACCACGTTTCCGATTGGATCGACATGCATCCCTCCGACCCCGTCGCCCGGCGGCGGACCTTCGCCATCATTTCGCACCCCGACGCGGGCAAGACGACGCTGACCGAAAAGCTGCTGCTGTTCGGCGGCGCCATCCAGCTCGCCGGAGAGGTGCGCGCCAAGGGCAATCGGCGCCAGACCCGATCCGACTGGATGGGCATCGAGCGCGACCGCGGCATTTCCGTCGTCACCTCGGTAATGACCTTCGAATATGGCGATTGCGTCTTCAACCTGCTCGACACGCCCGGTCACGAGGACTTCTCCGAGGACACCTATCGAACCCTCACCGCCGTCGACTCGGCGGTAATGGTGATCGACGCCGCCAAGGGCATCGAGGCGCGCACGCGCAAGCTGTTCGAGGTCTGTCGCCTGCGCGACATTCCCATCGTCACATTCATCAACAAGCTGGACCGCGAGACCCGCGATCCCTTCGATCTTCTGGACGAGATCGAGAAGACGCTGGCGCTCGACACGTCGCCGCTGACCTGGCCCATCGGCCGCGGGCGAGACTTCGCCGGCGTCTACGATCTGCGGGCAAGCGCCATCCGTCGCATCGACGTCGAGGGCATGGAGAAGGTCAATGGCCCGGACGATCCGCGTGTCGCCGATCTTCTGCCCGAGCATGAACGCGCCGCGTTTCGCGACGAACTGTCGCTCGCCGTGGATGGCTGCAAGCCCTTCGACAAAGCCGCCTTTCTGGAGGGGCATCTGACGCCGGTTTATTTTGGCAGCGCGCTGCGGACTTTCGGCGTGCGGGATCTGATCGACGGTCTGTCCGAATTCGCGCCGCCGCCGCGCGGGCAGGAATCGGCGACGCGCATGGTTGATCCGCGCGAGCCGCGCATGTCGGGCTTCGTATTCAAGATTCAGGCGAACATGGACCCGAACCACCGTGACCGCATCGCGTTCATGCGCGTGTGCTCGGGCAGGCTGACGCGCGGCATGAAGGCGCGGCTGGCGCGCACGGGCAAGACGATGGCGCTGAACGCGCCGCAGTTCTTCTTCGCGCAGGACCGGCAACTGGCCGAGGAAGCCTTCGCTGGCGACGTGGTGGGCATTCCCAATCACGGGGCCCTGCGCATCGGCGATACATTAACGGAAGGCGAGCAGATCGTTTTCCGGGGCGTGCCGAGTTTCGCGCCGGAAATCCTGCGCGGCGTGCGTTTGGGCGACGCCATGAAGGCCAAGAAACTGAGAGACGCGCTGCAACAGATGGCGGAAGAAGGCGTCGTGCAGGTATTCCTGCCGAATGACGGCGCCCCGGCGATTGTCGGCGTGGTCGGCGCCTTGCAGCTCGACGTGCTGGTCGAGCGCCTGAAGGTCGAGTACGGCCTGCCCGTCAGTTTCGAGCAAAGCCGCTATGAACTCGCTCGTTGGGTTTCGGCCGAAAACCAGGCCGATCTCGACAAGTTCATCCGGGCGTTTCCATCGTCGGTGGCGCAAGACCTCGATGGCGCGCCGGTATTTCTGGCCGCCTCGGCGTGGGCTTTACGTTACGAACAGGAGAAATGGCCGGCCATTTCCTTCGCCGACGTCAAGGATTACCAGAAGGCGGCGGCGTAGCGGGCGCGGCCCGGTCGGCCAGCGCGTTACCGTTTTGCAATATTTACAAGTGTAATCATGACGACCTCGCCCTGATGCTGGCGTTGCTCGCGCGAATTGGATGTTGCAATGACGAAAATCGTTCCGGTCATCATGTGCGGCGGCTCGGGAACCCGGATGTGGCCGGAATCGCGCGAAAGCCTGCCAAAACAGTTCCTGCCGCTGCTGGGACCGCGCTCCACCTTTCAAAGCACGGTTGCGATGCTGGCGAGCAGCGACGCCTTCGAGCGCGCGATCATTTTAACAAATCATGATTACCGGTTCCTTGTCGCCGAACAGCTGGCGGCGATCGGCGCGCAGGCTGAAATTGTCATTGAACCGGTGCGGCGGGATTCCGCCGCCGCTGTCGCGGTCGCCGCCGAACTCGCCAGTCGCAAGGGACCGGGCGTGATCGTCGCCGCGCTTGCCGCCGACCATGCGATCAATGATCCTGAAAAATTCCTGGCGCTGTGCGCCGAGGCTGGTCGTGCGGCCGGGGCTGGGCGCATCGTCACCCTCGGAATCAAGCCCACCAGCCCGGCGACTGGCTACGGCTACATTCGCGTTGGCGGCGGCGTCAAGGAAGCGCCCGGCGCCTTCGAGGTCGCCGCTTTCGTGGAAAAGCCCGACGAGGCGACCGCCAGCCGATACATCGCCGAGGGTTGCCTGTGGAACTCCGGCAATTTCATCTTCAGCGCCGATGTGATGAAGGCCGAGATCGCGCAATTCGAGCCGGCCATCGCGGATGCGGTCGCGCGCGCCGTGGCGGCGTCGAAAATCGACCTGCAATTCCGCGTGCTGGATGAAGCGGCCTTGTCCTCATCGCCGCGCAAGTCGATCGATTACGCCGTGATGGAGCATACGAAACGCGCCGCCGTCGTTCCCGCGGATATCGGCTGGTCCGATGTGGGCGCCTGGTCGTCGGTGCTTGAGCTTTCCGAGCGCGACGAACATGGCAACGCGGTCGGCGCCAACGGCGTCGCGCTCGACGCGTCGAACGTGCTGATACGCTCGCCGGATTGCCTGACCGCGGTCGTGGGCCTCGACAATGTCATCGTCATCACCACCAGCGACGCCGTGCTCGTGCTCAACGCCAGCAAGGCCGATCAGGTCAAGACTTTGGTGGAGCGCCTCAAGCGCGAGGGCCGTCGCGAGGTGCAGGAGCACAAGCGCGTCTATCGTCCGTGGGGATATTATCAGAGCATCGACGACGGCGACCGTTATCAGGTCAAGCGCATCGTCGTGAAGCCGGGCGGACGCCTGTCATTGCAGAAGCACTTCCATCGCGCCGAGCATTGGGTCGTGGTGCGCGGCACCGCCGAAGTCACCCGCGACGCCGACAAGAAACTCGTGCACGAGAATGAGTCGATCTATCTGCCGCTGGGCGTCGTTCACCGGCTCGAAAATCCTGGCAAGATAGATATCGAACTCATCGAGGTGCAGACCGGCAGCTACCTTGGCGAGGACGACATCGTCCGCATCGAGGATATCTATAATCGCTGAGGCGTAACCTCGCGTTCAGGCGGCCTTCGTCGCGCGCTTCCTCAGCCAGCGCGCGGCCGTTAGCAGCTTCCGGTTTGAACGAACCGCGGCCCGCGCGCGGTCCCGCGCGACGGCGGGCGCGCCGCGCCAGGACATCGACTCCTCGACGTCGGTCAGGGCTATTTTGGCGGCGCCGAGACGTCGCTTGTAGGCGTAATCGCCAATGGTGAAGTCGAACAAGCGGAAGTCTTCCGCGTGCAGAGACTTCATCGTCTGTTCGATAAGCACGCGGCCCGGCGAGCAGTTGCGCCAATCGCCGGTCGCGGCCCCCAGTCGCACCATGCTGTAGTGGCCCTTGTTGACGATGCCAAGAAGTCCGGCGACCGTTTCGCCATCGGACTCGAGCGTTGTCAGAACGACCTCGCCGGCGGGGAGTCCGGTTTCAAGAACACGGTCGTAGAACGCGTCGTTGTGTGGCTCGTCCAGTATGTAATCCAGTCCGAGCCCGGAGATGCGTTCGCGTTGCAGTTGCTTCAACCCAGCGAAGACGCGACGGGCGTCATTAATATCCGTGACGCGTCTGAAAACACCGGAACGCCGCTCGAAAACGCGCCAGCTTCGTTCCAGTTCCTTGCGAAAGGTGCGTTCAAGATTCCAGTGCCAATCCTCCCACTTGGCTGGCGCGTGCAGAAGGTTGCCGTTAAGGCGGCCGCGGCGCGCGTGACGGGAGTCGACGAGGGGATTGATCGTGTCGTCGACAATTCTCGGCATCTTCGTCAAGCGAAACGCGTCCGCCGCCGGCAATGCGTCGCGCAACGCCTTCATCAGGGCCGGGCGGTTCCAGATCAGCCCTTTGCCGCCGATGATCGGCGCGTTGTAGTCGGTGAGACCGCAATCGGCGAATTCAATATAGCGAAGCCCATCAATCTCGCAGCCGATCAACGGCAGCGCCATCACGTCCTCGCCGGTCGCCTTGTCGACGACTGTTGTCGGCAAGGGTGTCGCGCGCTCGCCGGGACCAACGAGGCCATACCAAGCCGACAGCCATGTCTCGCCCTGAAACGCCAGCGAGCAACCCCTTGCGCGCAAGGCACGCCAACGCGCCGCCACATCCTCGTAGGCGCCGGCGATTTCGATCGAGAATTCGTCCACGCGCGCGTGGACGGACGCTTCGCTTGGCGGCGTTCGTTGTTTCCCGTTCGGGAACATTTTCGATCCTCAGGCCGCGGCGATGTCGACGACGCCTCCGGGCGCCTCCGGGTCCAGACGAAACTCGGGCCGCCGTCGCGCGCGGTTTTCCCTGCGCACCCAGCGCGTATCGCGCAAGGCGCGTTGCAGCACCGCCTTGGACCAGAAGCCGGGTCCGCTGATGGAATGTCGCCGTGGCGTCACGCCCAGCTTTGACCGCAGGATGCCGTTGGCGACCGTCACCATGTGCGTCCGCCTGATGTCCTCGGTGAAATATTCCATCGTCATCGAAACATTCAGGCAATCGAGGTTGTCGACGCGATGTGGCGTGTTCAGCGGCCAGTGCAGCATGTCGCCGGGGCCGATCTCGAAGACCTTCGCGTGATTGTCGTACCAATCCTCGAAAGCCATGTTGACCTCGACGCCCGACAGCGCGATGCGCTCGATCATTTCCGGGGTCTGGAAAGGCGCCTTGTTGGGATAGACGTAGACGCGCTTGACGCCGCGTATCTGCCAGAGCGACTGGCCGGGCAGATCGGCGTGATAAAGCGTGCGGGACATTGGCGAGGAAATCAGCAATCCGAGCTTTCGCGTGAATGTCCGAAATTCGGGCATGTAATCCTCGAGTTCATCGAAGATTCCATTCATCAAGGCGCCGTAGCCCGGGTCCACGAGGGGCAGGTTGCGCATGTTGATCCAGACGCGGCCACGCGCGATGGCCGAGATGATCGCGTCGCCGGACAGGCCGACGATCTCGCCCTCGCGCCAGCTACCCGTCGAACCATGCTCGCCCCACTGCACCAGGTTGTAGTGCTCTCGTGGATAATTTTCCACGAGGCGGGCGAGCGCCTCATTGGAAAACAGCGGATGTTCGTGCAGGCGATGGCGCAGCAACATGGGCTCATGGCCCCAGCGTTCGCCATCGATCGCGCGCCACGCGGTGAAGATGGGGTTGGCGAGCATCCCGCTTCGTTGGTTGGCCTCAGTGCGCATTGCGATAAGCCTTCCTCGAGAAAACGGTCAGGAACATGATGCGGAAGTCGAGGCCGATGGACCAGTTGTCGATGTAATGCAGATCGTGCTCGACGCGGCCCGCCATCTTCTCGCGGGTGGATGTCTCACCACGAAATCCGTTGACCTGCGCCCAGCCGGTGATGCCGGGCTTCATGTTGTGACGACGGGCGTAGAGGGCGATGTCGCGCTCGAACATCTGGTCATGGGCCAGCGCGTGCGGTCGCGGGCCAACGAGCGACATGTCGCCCCGCAAGACATTCAACAGTTGCGGCAATTCATCGATGTTGCAGCGGCGGATGAAGGCGCCCACCTTCGTTATCCGGGCGTCGCCGGCGCGCGCCTGCAACACGTTTCGACCGTCCTCCATCGTGCTCATCGAACGGAACTTGAAGATTCTGAACGGCTCCTGATTGAAACCGTAGCGACGCTGGAGGAAAAACACGGGGCCGCGCGAGTCGAGCTTGATCATCACGGCGACGAGGGCGAAGAGCGGCGACAGCGCGATCAGCGCGAGGACGGACAGCGCGATGTCCGTGGTCCTCTTGAGAACGATGTCGAGGGGACCGAGCGGCTTGCTCGCGAGGTTCAGGCTGGCGATGGGGCCGAAGCGTTCGAGCCGCGCCTTGGCGAAACGATCGAGCACGCGCTCCGGACCAAGATGCAGCGAAGCCGGCACGCGCAGGAAGGCGTTGACCGTCGAGTCGATGGCGTTGGTGCGGGACCACGGCATGAGGATATAGACGTCGTCGGGGCGCAACATGCGCGCCGACGCGGCCGCGAGCGCGAGATCGTCCTCAAGGCTTTCCTCGTCCCTCAGGATCGCCGAGGCGATCACGCGCATGCCCTGCTTCCAGGGTTCGTAATGCTCGATGAACCGGCTGATCTCGGCTTCCTCGCCGACCAGGAACACGCGCTTGGCGCCCACGCCGCCGGCGCGCGCCTGATCCAGTGCTAGGCGCGCCATCAGAACACGCGACGCGGCCACGCTGGCGAAGCCAACGATATAAACGATGATCGTCGTGCCGCGCGAGGCTTCGGCCCCCGACTTGGTGATGAAGGCGAGAATGATCAGGCAAAGGAACGCTACATTCCAGAGCGCGAAAACCCTCGATAGCTGACCCTTGGACGACAGGAAGTTCGCGACGTCGTAGTCCTTGCGCAGCAATCCCGTCGGCACGAACAGGGCGGAGAGGATAACGCCCAGCGCGACGTGGTTTTCCAGCATGCCGGCGGCTTCGTAAAAAATCGCGTGGTAAATCGTGCCCGACGCGACGCAGGCCGCCAGAATGGCGCCGGTGTCCGAAAGCGCGGCTATTGTTGAAAACAGGCCGCGCATCGCCGCGACATTCGCGGCGGGCAGGATTCCGCGCCAGCCCTGTTTCGAGCGGGCGACTTGACGGGCGCGGGGGCCGGTGGTTCGCGCCTGGATGGCGATTTCCCTGTCAAATGGCATGGCTGGCTCATTTCGGTACGTCTTCGCGTCGTCCTGAAACGCCTGCGCGGCGAAACCCGATCGACGGGACATGCCGGGCAATCGACGTGCCGGCCGCCCTGGCGCCAGACCGGAGCGATGGCACGCCGGTTGCGGCGTTGGGGCGGACCAGCGCGACTTCGTTCGCGATTGAAACAACTCGAAAGACCGGTGCGTCATGTCGGGACCGACAGCGAATTTTTCGACACATCGTCGCTACGTGGCGATCGACGGCTTGCGCTTCATCGCGGCGGTGGGCGTCGTCGCCCATCACTACGCGGGTCTCGCCGGCTTTCCTCTCGCCACGACGCTGTTCGCGAAGAACTATCTCTTCGTCGACTTCTTTTTCGCGATTTCCGGTTTCGTCATTTTTCATAACTACCGGAATGGCTTCGCCGACATCGCCGCTTACATGGATTTCCTGCGTAATCGCCTTGCCCGGATCTATCCCCTCCACCTGCTGACGTTTCTGGTGTTCGCCCTGCTGGCCTTCACCCTGTGGCGGGACAAGACCGATCGCGCCTTTGTCGATCCGTCCGCCATCCTCCCCAACCTGCTGCTCGCGCACGCCTGGGGCGCGACTCATTCGACCGCGTTCAATTATCCGTCCTGGTCGATCAGCGCCGAATGGCTCGCCTATCTGTCGTTTCCCGCGGTTGTCTGGCTGATCCGGCGTGGCGGGGCTGGACTGGCGCTTGGCGTCGCGGGGTTGATCGTCGTCGGGCTCGAACTGGCCGGCTATCTCGGTCTGATCGAACCCTGGACGACGCTGACCTATCATTTCGGGGCCCTGCGCGCACTGCCGACGTTCCTGTTCGGCGCGGCGCTGGCTCACGGCGTCGATCGCATCCGGCCGACCCTGTCTTCCTTCGCGCCGGCCTGGTTGATGTTCGGCGCGTCCGTGGCGGCGATGCTGGCCGGCGCCGACGACAGGATCATTCTCGTCTTGTTGATGGCCAGCGTCGCCGCGACCGTTATCGCCGAGCGCGACGGGGCCACGGGTATCCTCACGCGGCCCGCCATGGCGCGATTGGGCGACCTGTCCTACGCGATCTACATGATTCATCCGTTGATGGGCATCGGCGTCATCAACCTGCTTGGCGTCAGGGTTCTGCATCTTGGCGGCTGGCCGCTGGCGGTCTGGTGCGTGGTCTGCGCGGTGGCGATCAATCCGCTGGCGGCCATGCTTGTGCATGACTTTGTCGAATCGCCATCGCGCCGCTGGCTGCGCCACGCGCGATTGCCGCGGCTGTCGCCTCGCCGACCCATGGCGACGTCCATCGTCGCGCGGGGAGGGGGCGTTCGCTAAAATTCGGGCGAATTCCCCGCAAGTATCGGCGAATTGATCATCGACGCCGTGTTCATCAAAATAATTTAATTAAATCAGATATTTGAACATTTATCGCCGATAATTGGGTCGCCCGCGCGCGCGAAGGTTTCTGGCGGCGCGTCCAACATGGTGAACGTTTGGTAAGAATTGAAGGCTAACAATCGGTTGCAACCGGTTTGGCTTATTCAAGCCATGCCCGCATCGAATTGAGCCCGCCTTGTTCCCGAACGCACCCCTTTATCGGACGCGGACCGCATGACGGCCCCCTCGCGAGCGGATGAGCTGTCCGAGGGCGGTCGCGACCGCGCCATGGATATTCGCGACTTCGTGGAAGCCCTGCGGAGCCGCTGGAAGACGATCGCCTTCAGCGCGGCTGTCACAACCGGCCTCGGCCTGACCTATCTGGCCTTCACGCCGACGACATACACGGCCACCGTTTCCGTGCTCGTCGACGCGCGCCCCCGTGGGCTCCGACCCGGCGGCCAACGTCAACGCGCAGGCCGATACGATCCTGGTGGAAAGCCAGGTGAAGCTGTTTTCCTCGGACACGGTGCTGCGCCGCGTGGTGCAGCGCGAGGGGTTGGCCGACGATCCCGATTTCGTGCCGGTGGGCGTGGGCTTGCGCGCTCGGCTCATGGCGGCGATCGGACTTGGGTCGCCCGCGCCGGTCACCGAGGACCGCGTGTCGCGCGCGGTCCTCTCGCTGGCGCGGCTGGTCATCGTCAAGCGTTCCGAGCGCACGTATGTCATTGATGTGGATGTCTCCTCGCGCGATCCCGTCAAGGCGGCGCGTCTGGCCAATTCCGTCGCCGAGGCCTATCTGACCGATCAGGTCGACGCGCGCGCCACCAACGTCAGGCGCGACGCCAGTTGGCTGAATCAACGCATCGGCGAGTTGCAGGCGCGCGTGCAGGACGCCGAAAACCGCGTGCAGGCCTATCGGGCCGAGCATGGCATCACCGACGCCAACGGCAAGAGCGTCGGCGATCAGGAACTCGCCGATCTCTCCGGCGAACTCGGCAAGGCGCGCGCCCGCGTCATCGACGCCAAGACGCGCTGGGAACGCTATCGCGAGGTCGTCAATTCCTCGCGCATCAACGACCTTCCGGCCGACGCCTCCAAATCGGCGGTCCTCGACAAATTGCGCGGACAGTACGCGGAGATCACCCGGCAGGAGGCCAATCTGCGGACGACGCTGGGCGATCGGCACCCGGCGATGCTGGAAGTGCAAAACCAGTTGCGCGACACGCGCGCGCAAATCACCGCCGAGCTGAAGCGCCTCGCCGACGCTGCGGGCGTCGAATATCAGGTCGCGCGCGACGCGGAAAAGGAAACCGTCAAGCGCGTCGAGGAGGCGCGCGGCGCCACCAATACGCGCAACCAGTCGAGCGTTGAGTTGCGCGAACTAGAACGCGATGTCGACGCAAGCAAGGCCGTTTACGAGAAGTTCCTGCGCGCCCGCGAGACCAACGACGTGCAAAACGCCGATGGGCCGGGCGCGCGCGTGATCGCCCCGGCGTTGCCGCCGACGGCGCCCTCGGCGCCCAAGACCATGGCCATCCTGTTCGCGTCCGTCGCCTCCGGGCTTTTCGCGGGCATCGGCCTCGCGCTGTTCAATGACTACATGGCGCAGGCGGGCCCGACAATTCCGCGGCGTCGCGACACGGATATGGATGGCGAAGGCGCGCTCGACACGGAAGCGACGCCCTTGATTGTCACCACGCCACGCATCGGCGCGCGGCGGGCGGCGATTGGCTCGCTTTGGGAATGGATGACGCGCACGCGCGCCGACGAAAGCAAGCTGGGGGCTGCCGGGTCGCCCCTTGAAGAAGTCGCGCGCGCGCCGGAATCGGAATTCAGCCGCGCGATCGCGCAGCTCCATAAAGCGTTGATGGGCGGGGTCGAGCCTCGCCGAGGTCGACGGCGTCGCGCGCGTGTCATGCTCGTGGCCTCGATGGATGATGGCGCCGGAAAGACGACGATCGCGGTCAATCTTGCCCGGTGGGCGGCCAAGTCCGGTCAACGCACATTGTTGATCGACGCGAATCCGGAGCAACCCGGACTCGCGCGGGTCATTCCCGCGGGCGCGGTCGCCGGGCTGATCGATCTTGGCGGTCAATCGAGGCCTGTTTACAAGGTCTCGCCGGATTTGTGGCTTGTTCCCATTCTGGCCGCCGAGGAACGCGTTGTCGCCCGACTGGAACGCCGCGCCGATGTCGAGCGCATCGACCAGATGTCGCGATCGTTTGACCTGGTGATCATGGATGGTCCCACGATCGATTTCGACGGCGAGGCCGCCAATCTGGCGAGCGCCGTTGATCGCGTGATCGTTGTCGCCGCGGCCGCGGGCTACGTGCCCAACATGCGCGACATCGTCGAGGTTCTCGACATTCCCGAGCACAAGATCGCCGGCGCGGTGGTTTCGACGGCTGATATCGCGGAGGCCGCGTGAGTTTCGCGTCGCATCCGGCGCGCGGCGTTGATCGCCACGCGCCCGATCGTGGCGACCTTCTCGTCACGCTGGCCGATCGCGCCTTCGCGCTCCTCGTGCTGACGGTCGTGGCCCTGCATTATTTCCTGTCGGAGATGATGTTGACCAACCTTGGCGTCAATTACGCGGAGGGTGGCGGCAACCCGCTTGAGAAGATTCATCCCGGCACCTGGCTCGCGTTTCTGCTACTGATTTTCATGGGCGCGCGCCGCGGCAATCCACTTCGCGTGCTTGACGTGATCGCCGGCTATCGCGGTCTGGCCATTTTCACCATCAGCTGGATCATTCTGTTCGGCTGGGTGACGTTGGTGACGAAGGTTCCCTTCTCCCCGTTGATCGACACATTCCTCGCGGCGATCGTCGTCTTTTTGCTCGTGCTTGAACTCGACGCCGTCTGGCTCCGCCGACTGGCGTTGATGATCCATGGCATCATGACGCTCAACGCCCTGATCGGCATCGTGGAATATGTCAGCGGATGGCGCCTGACGCCCTATGCCATCGGCTCGCTCGTCGTCGATACCGACTGGCGCTCGACGGCCATTCTGGGTCACCCGCTTGGCAACGCGGCCATGACCGGCGCCTACGCCATCGCCATGGCGCTGGGCGGCGCGCGCGAAATTCCCCGACCGTTGCGGCCGGCCGCGCTCGGGTTGCAGCTTGTCGCGATGATCGCTTTCGGCGGTCGCTCGTCGCTGCTCAACGCGATCATCATGATTACATGCATCGGCCTCTGGCGTTTCGCCAAAATCCTGCGTGGCGAGGGGTTCGACCGGCTGTATATCGCGGTCGCCTTTCTTCTGGCGCCATTGCTGGTCGCCGCGGTCGCGGCGGCGGCGGCGGGGGGCTTTTTCGACCAGTTCATGGCGCGCCTTCAGGATGACGCGGGCAGCGGCAAGACCCGACTGATCATGCTCGAATTCTTTAACATCATTCCGCTACGAGACATCATCATCGGTCCCGATCAGACCTATGTGTCGAGCTTGCAGGCGCTGGAAGGCATCGAGCTCGGCATCGAGAGCTTCTGGGTCGGCTTCATTCTGGCGCATGGCGCGATCATGGCGACGCTTTTCTTCTTCGGTCTCGGCGCCTTCTGCTGGCAAGTGGTCCGTCAGACCCGCCGCGAGACCTGGCTCGTGCTGCTCTTCTATTTTCTGGTGGCGAGCACGTCGGTCAGTCTTTCGGTCAAGACCTGCACCTTCGCGATGTTCGTCGCGATGGCGCTGAGTCTGATGCGTCCGCCCGAGCGACGCGTGGCGAGGCGCTGACATGCAGGCGCGCGTCATCGTCGATCACACCCATTGCGGCCGTCACGTCACCGGTCTCGAACGCATCACGCTCGAACTCTTTTCGCGGGAGGCGCTCGCGCCGATCGCGGTTGACATAGCCGGTTCGTCCGGCGTGCCCGACATGATCTTCAGGCAAACGGTGGCCTTGCCTTTCGCGCTGGCGACCGACAGGCGCGCGATCCTCGTCTGTCCCGGATTTCCGCCGTCTATCCCCGCGAGCCTGTTTGGCGCGCGCTGCCTGCCCTATATCCATGATCTCTTTCTGATCACGCGACCGGAGGATCTCAACGCGCGCGCCAGGCTTTACATGGCGCCCGCCTTTCGCGTCGCGGTCGGGCGCTTGCCGCGTTTCCTTGTCAATTCGGAAACCACGCGCGACGAATTAAGGCGATACTGTCGCCCCGACGCGTTGATCCAGCTCTATCGACCGGGCGTGCGCGATGTCTTCGCCCTTGATCCCGCGGCGCGCGACGCGCGCGCAATCAGCCCGGGTTCGCTCAGGCTCCTCGCGCTGGGCACGATCGAGCCGCGCAAGAACCTGCTTGCCGCTGGCGCCATTCTACAGGCGTTGCGGGCGGGGCCGTTTCCCTCGGCGACGCTTGATCTCGTCGGGCGCCCCGGTTGGGGCGACGACGCCGCGCGTCTGGCGGCGCTGCCGGGCGTCACGTTGCATGGCTACCAACCGCTTGAGCGGGCTCGCGAATTGCTCGATGGCGCCGACGCCCTGATCTCGACGTCCCATGACGAGGGGCTGGGGTTGCCGCTGTTGGAGGCCCAATACGGTGGGTTGCCCGTCATCGCGCCGGACAAGCCGGTGTTTCGCGAGGTGCTCGGCGAATCCGGACTGTTCATCGACGCGGCCGACGCGTCCGACGCCGCGGCGCGGATCGCCGCCGCCTTCGCGCGTCCCGACTGGCGACTTTCGTCGCGCGAATCCGCCCTCGCGAATCTGGCGCGCTGGAAAAGTCTTGCTAACCAGGATCACGTAGAAGTCCTCAGGCTTCTCGCGCGTCTCGCGGGCATCGGGAACGCGCCATGTTGATCAAGCACACGCTTCTGTATTTGCCGGCGCAACTGCTGGGGCCGATGTTCCAGTTCATCGCCGCCGTCGTATGGACGCACTGGCTGAGCGCCGACGCCTACGGCGTGTTGACCTATGTGCTGGCGTCGCACGAACTGATTTTCGTGGCCTGCCTCGCCTGGTGGTCGCAATATACGCTGCGCTTCGCCGGCACGTTCACCGACGAGGCCGACCGCGAACGCTTTCAGGCGTCGGAAAACGCCATCATCATCTGCGGCGTTCCGTTCCAGACCGTGCTGGTCATCCTGCTACTGTCGGCGCTGCACGTTCCGCTCACGGCGTCGATGATCACGGTCGCGCTGATCTGCTGCGTGTCGCGCGCCGTGACCACGCATCTGTGCGAACGCGCGCGCGGTCAGGGGCGCGGGCTGGTTTACACGGTGGGGCAAAGCGTCGGCCCTGTCGTCGGCTTCGTGGTGGCGCTCGCGTTGGTCAGGTTTATGTCCGCGACGCCCGAGGCCGCGCTAGCGGGTTTCGCCGTGGTGCAAACGGCGGTCATCCCATGGATGTGGCGCGAACTTGGCCTCAATCCGATGGTCGCGCGCCTCGACCGCGCCATCATCAAGGGCGCGCTGTTGTTCGGCATGCCGTTGATGCTGGCGGGCGGCATCGCGTGGGTCAGCGGCAACGGCATTCGTCTGGTTGTCGAGCATGTCAATGGCACCGCGGCGGTCGGTCTTCTTTCGGTCGGCTGGGGGCTTGGCCAGCGCTTGTCCTCCGTGGTCGCCATGCTCGTCACGGCCGCGGCTTTTCCGCTCGCGGTCAAGCACATGGTCGATGGCTCGCGCGAGGGCGCCGTTCGGCAACTCGCCATGGGCGGGGCCATTCTTTACGGGCTGGTCGCGCCCGCCACGGCGGGCATCCTGCTGATCACGCGGCCCATGGTGGAGCTGATGATCTCGCCGGAATTCCGCGAGATGACCATCGCGGTCCTGCCCATGGCGGCCGTCGCGGGTGCCGTGCGCAACCTTCGCATTCATTTCTGCGACCAGATATTCATCCTGTTCGAGCAAACGCGCCTGACGATCATCATCAATGTCGTCGAAACGGTTTCGACGGTTGTTCTGTGTTTTGTCGGCTCCGTGCAGGGCGGCCCCGTCGGCGCGGTGGCCGGATGTCTCGCCGGCGCCCTGATTGGCGCGCTGTTCGCGTTTATTCTCGGGATCGCGAAATTCGGCCTGATCATTCCGTGGGATCACGTCGCGCGCATCAGCGCGGCCAGCGCCGTCATGAGCTCGGTGCTGATGACGCCCGCCGTCATCGGGCTGACGCACACGCCACTGGCCAGTATTCTGGTTAACGTGACCATCGCCGCGATCGTCTATCCGCTCGCGCTCGCCGCGCTCTATCCCTCGGCGCTGCGTGGTCTCGCCATGAAGGCGCGCGCGTTTCGTCCCGCCGCGAGCTGACGCGCGCGCTATTCCTTGTGCCGGATCGAAACAGTTCCGGCTGGTCGCCATCTTGCAGTCTTTCCCGCGAGGCCAACTCACGAACGGGAATGACACGACATGGAACATTCAGCGGCGGCGGCGCCCGCGACTCTCGCGTCAATCGACGGTCAGGACATCAACATCGCGACGATGGGCGAGGTGGTGAACGCCTCCATCGCGCGCCTGAAGCAGGGACTTGGCTTCACGCTTTTCACCCTGAACCTTGATCACGTGGTCAAGCGCCGCTCTGATCCGGTGTTTCGCGACATCTATTCGCGGGCGACGTTCGTCACCGCCGACGGCGCGCCCATTGTCTGGCTGGCGGCGCGACAGGGCGCGCGGCTCGATCGCGTCACCGGCGCGGACCTTGTCATTCCCATGTGCGCCGCGGCGGCGCGCGCCGGCGTGCCCGTCGCGTTTTACGGCTCCAGCATCCAGTCGCTTACGAAGGCCGCCGCGAATTTGCGGCTGAAATTCCCGCGCCTGGAAATCGCCTGCATGGAATCGCCGCCGCAGGGCTTCGACCCCACGTCGCCCGCCGCGGAGGCGGCCGCGAGCCGTATCGCCGCCTCGGGCGCGCGCATCTGCTTTGTCGCGTTCGGCGCGCCCAAGCAGGAGCGCTTTTCCGATCACATGGCGCGCCGGCATCCGGAAATGGGCTTCATGGACATTGGCGCCGCGCTCGATTTCATCGCGGGCGACGAACGGCGCGCGCCCGTCTTCTTTCAGCGCAACGGTCTTGAATGGGTCTGGCGGCTTGGCTCAAATCCCCGCCGCATGGCGCTGCGATACGCGCGCTGCGCGGCGATGCTCGCGCGTCTGGCCGTCAATGCCGCCGCGCGTCGCCCCATTGGCCCCGTGGCCCAATCCCGCTGAGGCGCCCCGACATGACCACGAGCGTCGCGCACCGTATTCTGCTCATGCATCCGATGGACCCGCGCGGCGGCAAGCTGGGCGGCATCGAAACCCATGTCCGGCTCATCCTCAGCCGGCATCCGGCTGATTTTTCCATCCTGTTCGTGGGCGTCGACGAGATCGGCGACTGCCAACTGGGCGAGGTCAGGCGCATCGAGGTCGATGGCCGCGCCATCGACTTCCTGCCGGTGGTTCATATTGACACATCCCGGATCAATCTGGCCTCTCGCAAGCTGACGGGCTCAACGACGTTCCGCTTCGCGCTCGGGGCGCTGCGGTTCCTGCCGCGCCTTCGCAAGGCGACGCGTGGCGCGCCGATCTCCGCCGATCTTCAACGGTTCGAGTTCGCCATTCTGCCAAAACTACTCGGCCTGAAGACGATCCAGATGGTTCACGGCGAAGGGTCCAAGGACCAGAAGATGGACAGCCTCATCAAGAAGCTTTGGTTCGTGCATCGGACGAACGAGACGCTGGCGCTTTCGCTCGCGGATCAGGTGCTCTGCGTGAATCCCAACATCATCACGCGCCTTGAAAAGATCCTCCCGCGCGCGGCGCGCAAGGCCGAGGTCATGACGGTATCGGTCGATACGCGGCGCTTCGCGCCCGCCCCATTCGATACAGCCGATGGCGTGTTTCGCGTGGTGTTCGCGGGAAGGCTTGACGAGTTCAAGGACCCGCCGCTGATGTTTCGCGTTTTCGCGGGCCTTCGCGCGCGGCTGAACGGGCGTTTTGAATTTCATTACGTGGGGGCGACCGATCCTGGTCGCTACCCCGAGTTCGAGGCGATCCGCGATTGCACCGTGTTGCATGGCGTGCAGGGCGCGGACGGCGTCGCGGCGATCGTGCGCCGCTGTCACGCCGGCGTGCTGACGTCCTACTTCGAGGGCATGCCTTGCTATCTGCTGGAGACGTTGTCGGTTGGTCGACCCTTCTGCGCCATTCGCCTGCCGCAATACGATCCGCTTGTGGTCAAGGGCGTCAGCGGGGAACTGGTGGAACGCACGGACCCCGTCGATGCCTGTCTGAACGGCCTCGTCGACGCTTTCGCGCGGCTGCGGGACGATATCTTCGCCGGACGGATGGATCCCTTCCGCGTGCACGAACAGGTCGAGCCCTATTCGGTTGAAGCGCAGATGTCGTGGCTGTTCGCCCATCATCGGCGGCTTCAGGCGCCGGAACGCCGCGCCGACAATGTCGGTGTCAAGGCGGCGGGCGTGGGCGCCGGCGGCTAGCGCCGGCGCGATGGATCGTCGTTGGCGGTTGAAACAGCCGCGCGCCTACAGCGCGCCGCCATTCAGCCAACGGGCGCCGCGCGCGTAGAGCGCCTCGACATGCTCGCCCTGCAGGCCGGGCATGTCCTTCTTGATCTTGTAGCCGATCTGGTGCTGCAAATAGGCGAGATGGCGGTAGCCGACTGGGAAGCTTTCCAGCAGGGTCTTGTCGAGTTCGAGGCGCGCGGCCGGATCAACCGGGTCCATCCGGTCCTTCTCGTAGATGGGCTGACGCAGCACGAAGCCCCATTTGCCGTCGCGGCGCTCGATGAAATCATAGAAGCGGCCGGTGCAGACGACGTCCACGAGCACGCCGTGCACGAGCGCGCGCTGGGAAATGGTCATCTTGGTCTGCGAAATGGCGCGGTCGCCATTGAGATCGACGGAATTTCCGCCGAGGAAATGCAGGATCGAGACGCCCTTCGCCCAGCCTTCCTTGCTCATGGCGATGAATTCGTCGGCCGTTCCCTGCGTCCAGGTCGCCTGCATGACGCCATCGTCGTGCCAGACGGTGCGAAAGCGGTTCCAGTCGCCGGCGTCGCGCCAGACGACCCAGTTGTCGACAAGCTGGCGAATGGCGAGACGATCGATCAATTCCTTGTCCATGGCGGATCCCCGATGTTGACTGGCCGTCTTATGCCCCGGCTCGGGCGCGGCGCCAATGGAGCGGCCAAACCGATCCTTAACCCCGCGCCGCTAGCCTGAGGGCATGGCTGATCGCCTCCGGGATCGATCGGCGCTCGCCCGGACACCGCCCGCATGAGTGATATTGCCGCGTCTGCCCCCCAAACGGCGGTGGGGCAGGGGTCCATCTCCGGTCTGGCGCGTTTTCTGTCGAGCCGCTGGCTCGGCCTCGGCTTCGCCGCCGTCGCCGTCGCCAGCCAGTCGCTGGGTCACCAGAACGGCGACAATTCCTGGCTTCTGACGGTCGCCGAAAAGACGATTGATGGCGCGCGCCCCTATGTGGACGTGATTGAAAGCAATCCGCCCGCCGCGTTTCTGTTTCACGCGCCGGCCATCCTTTTTGTCCGCGCTGTTCAAGTCGGCGTCGAATTCGCGGGTTCGCTTTTCGTTTTTCTATGGTGCGCGGCCAGCCTCGCACTTGCCGGCCTCATTCTCCGGCGCGCGCGCGTCGTGTCGCCAGCGGAATCCGGTTTCCTGTTGAACGCGTCGATTTTCGCCTTCGTCTTGCTGCCGGGTTTCTCCTTCGCCGAGCGCGAGCATGTCGCCTGCCTGCTCGTATTGCCCATGCTGGCCGCGCTCGTGGCGCGGGCGCTGGATGGCGAGGTCGCGACCGGACTTGCCATCTTGGCCGGTATCGCGGCTGGCGGCGCGATGGCGATCAAGCCGCATTTCGCGCTCGCCGTCGCCTTGCCCGCGCTTTACCTTATCGCGCGCCGTCGTTCGCTGGCGCCCGCGTTCGCGCCCGAGATGCTGGCGGCATTCGCGACCGCGGTCGCCAACGTGGGCGCGATCGCCCTGTGCTTCCCCGACTATTTCGTCATCGCGCCGGCGACATTCGATGTTTACGTGCCGCTGCGCGAGCCATGGTCCTACCTGCTGCTGGAGACGTGGTTTCTGTTGAATATCATCTTGCTGGCGGCGCTGCCCTTCGCCTTCCGTCGCGCCAGTCTGGGGCCGCACGTGGCGATCCCCGCGCTCGCGTCGGCGGGATTCGTCATTGCCTATCTCATTCAGGGCAAGGGCTGGGTGAACCACGGATTGCCAGGCGACGAACTCGCGTTCATGGCGGTCGCCATGGGCCTCGCGCCAACATTCGCCACCGCTTCCGAAGCCGTTCAATTCGCGGCGTGGGGCAAGGCGCGCCGGGCGGTGCTGTTTGTTTTCATGCCGCTCATGTCGAGCGCGCCGATCCTCTTCGGCGTCTTCCTGCCGCTGACCGGCTTCGAGGAATACAAGGGCCTGACGGCGGCTGTCGCGCGCCACGCGCCGCCGCATCCGCGCGTCATCGCGCTGTCGCCGCGCCTTGATGTCGGTCACCCATTGACCCGTCGACTTGGCGGGGAATGGGTTGGGCGCCCCAACGCGATCTGGCTGATGGTGTTCTCGCGCATGTACCTCGACGCGGGTTGGGGCGACGCCGCCAAGCGGGCGCGCTACGAGGAATATATCGCGCGCGACGCGAGGGGCTTTCGCGAGGATGTCGCCGCCGGGCGTCCCGACATTGTTTTGGTGCTCGACGATCCGCGGATCGAAACCGCGATGAGGCATCCCGACATCGCCGCCGCCATGGCCGGTTACGCGCCCGTCGAATCCGCCGACGGGGTCGCCATATGGACCCGCAAATAGCGCTCATCGGGCTTTATTAACCATTGCGCGGCTAGTGTGGTCTCCGTCCGCCTCGCGGTCCGATCTTGAACCGGCTTTCGGGTGCTTTCTTGGCGACACGGCCCAAATATTCGTTGGTGATACCGATCTTCAACGAGCAGGCCGTCCTGCCGTTGCTGTTTCATCGGCTTGACCGGGTGCTTGCCGATCTGGATGGCCCCGCCGAGGTTATTCTCGTCGACGACGGCAGCACGGATTGCAGCCCGATCATTCTCGAGGCGCGGGCGAAAACCGACGCGCGCTACAGGTTCATCGGACTGTCGCGCAATTTCGGTCAGCAACTGGCGATGACGGCGGGCCTCGACGAGGCGCAAGGCGACGCCGTCATTTTGATGGACGCCGACCTTCAGGATCCGCCCGAGGTTATCCACCAGCTCATCGAGAAATGGGCCGAGGGGTTTGAGATCGTCTACGCCCGCCGCGCGACGCGCAAGGGCGAGAACTGGTTCAAGCTCACTTCGGCGAGCCTGTTCTACAAGATGATGAACCGGCTGGCGTCGGTCGAAATCCCCCGAAACGTCGGCGACTTCCGCCTGATCGACCGCAAGGCGCTCGACGTGTTCCGCGCCATGCGCGAACAGGATCGCTTCGTCCGCGGCATGTTCGCCTGGGTCGGCTTCCGCCAGACGGCTGTCGAGTTTCATCGCGAGGAGCGCGTCGCGGGTGAAACCAAGTGGCCCATCGGCAAGCTGGTGCGTCTGGCCATCAGCGGCGTCGTCGGCTTTTCCGACGCGCCCCTGCGTTTCGCGCTGTGGATGGGCGCCGGCGTTTCCGCCGTCGCGATGCTCTACGGCTCCTATGTCATGGTCTCGCGCTTCTTCACCGCGAATTACGTGCCCGGCTGGGCGTCGACGATCGTTGTCGTGGCCTTCCTCGGCGGATTCAACATGCTGCTGACCGGCGTGCTCGGCATTTACGTTGGTCGCATCCACAACGAGGTCAAGCGCCGGCCGCTTTATATCGTCGGCAAGCGCGAAGGCTTCGAGACCAACGCCGCCGCCGAGGCGCCCGCGCGCCGGTCGAGCGCCGCGTGACAATCCATCCGTATCGGCGAGGGCGTTGATGAGTATCGTCGCGACGGAACAATCATCCAGCGGAAGAACCGCGGCGGGTTCGTGGTCTCTGTCCGTCGCCGCCAGCCGATGGACCGCGCTTGTCCTCTTCGCGCTTGCGGTTATTCAGCAATCGCTGGGTCATCACAACGCCGATAATTCCTGGCTTTTCACGGTCGCCGAAAAGGTTCTCGCGGGCGAGCGTCCCTATGTCGACGTGCTCGAAACCAATCCGCCGGCGTCGTTCATTCTCTACATGCCCGCCGCGATGATCGCGCGCATGCTGCATTTGTCGACCGAGTTCATCGTGTCCACGACAATGTTCGCGATGACCGCGGGTTGCGCCGTTTTCGCGGCGCGCGTCCTGCGCGCCGCTGGCCTATTGCCACGCGCCGAGGAAGGCTTCCTGCTGGTGGCGGCGACGTTCGTGCTGCTCAATCTGCCGAGCTTCAATTTCGCCGAACGCGAACACATCGCCCTCGTCTGGATTTTGCCGATGCTGGCCGTTCACGCGGCCCGCATGGCGGGCGAACGTCCTTCGGCGCGCGCGCTGATTGTCGCGGGCCTGCTGGCGGGCATGGCGATGTCCATCAAGCCGCATTTCGCGCTGGCGATTGGCCTGTCATTCCTTGGCGTACTCAACGCGCGTCGCTCGTTCGCCTTGGTCTTGTCCATTGAAAATCTGGTCGCGGCCGCGGTGGCGCTTGTCTACGGCGCCGTCGTCGTTCTTTTCTTCCCGGATTTCTTCAAGGCCTTGCCGGCGATCGTCGACGCCTACGTGCCATTGCGGCAGCCGTGGCGCGTATTGCTGGGCGAGCCCTGGTTTCTCCTGAACATGGTGTTGTTGGCCGCCGCCGGATTGATCGGTGGCCGGGCTTGCCTTTGCCCGCGCGTTTTGCCGCTGCTCGGCGCCTCGCTTGGCTTCACCGGCGCCTATTTCTGGCAGGGCAAGGGCTGGATGAATCACGAATTGCCCAGCGTCTCGCTGATCTGTCTCGCGATCGCGTTGCTCGTGGCGCCCATGCTCGCGGAGCTGCGCGCGTCGGGCGTCTCGACGGCGTGGCGCGCCGCGCGCCCCGCGACGCTATTCGTGGCCTTGCCCGCCGCGCTGTGCGCGCCGCTGCTGTTTGGCGCGATCATCCAGTGGACGATGGCGGAAGAGCATGATGGCCTCGCCGCGATCATGCGGCGCCACGCGCCCGCGCATCCCACGATGATGGCGCTGTCGCCTCAATTGACGGCGGGATTTCCCCTTGTGCGCCAACTTGACGGCGCTTGGGTTGGCCGCTCGCAACGCCTCTGGCTGACGGTCAGCGCCCGCATGTTGCTTGACGCCAACCGCGGCGACGAGGCCTATCGCGCGCGCCTGCGCGCCTATGTCGCCGAGGATACCGATGATTTCCTCGCCGACGTTCGCGCGCGCCAGCCGGACGTTATCCTCGTCGACAGGGACGCGCGCGTGACGCAAGCCATTCGCGATATTCCAGCGTTGTCCGCTTCACTCGAAGATTATGTCGAAACGGAAACCGCCGACGATCTCGCCGTGTGGATACGCCGGAACTAATTCCAGCGTCTATTTGTAAATGCGCTTGGCGATGGCCATGCCCTCGTCTTGCCGGTCGGGATCGGTGGTGCCCATCAGTTTTGCGTTGGCGAAGTCGCGTACGTCGGCTGGAATCTTGTCGTCGAGGCCCGAGCGGGCGACGCCCATGCCGGTTTTCGCCCACATCATCTGGGCTTCCTCGGACAGCCAGTAATCAATGTAGAGGCGCGCGGCGTTGGGATGCGGCGCGTTGCGGCCGAGGACATTGCCATAGAGCACGAAGGGGCAGCCTTCCTCGGGGATGATCGCCTTGACGGGCAATCCCTTGAGATTGGAAACGTCCGTCAGGATGAACGGCATGTAGAGCGGGTATTCGCCGCGCGCGACGCGACGACCGGCCTCGCGCATGTCGCGCGTGAAGAGCGGCTCGTTGCGCGCCAGCTTTTCATGGAAGGTCTCGCCGAGCGACGGCGCATTCAGTTGCGCGAAGAACATCAGATAGCCGCCGCCAATGGCGCGCGTGTCGTCGCAGAGTATCTTGCCCTTCCACTTGGGATCGCCGAGATCGGCCCATTTTCTGGGCATTTCCTCGGGCTTCAGCGCGCTGGAGTTGGCCAACATGCCGTAGGCGATCGTCATCGTCGGCGAGAAAAGTCCACCATCCGTGTATTTCACGAAATCCGGCTTCAGGGCCTTCAGGTTGGGCGTCGCTTCGTGGACGACATAGGATTTGTCCTCGCGCGCGATCAACCGCGCCTGCCCCTCCGAGGTGAACGTGACGTCGCTGAGAAAGCGGCCGGCGGCTTGTTCGACCCGCTGACGCTCGCGCAGGTCCGAGCCGCGGCCTTCGAGGATTTCGACCGCGATGCCGTATTTGGTCGTGAAAGCCTGCGTGATCGCCTTGAGCGTGGGGTCGCCAACAAGCGCGGTGTAGAGAACGACGGATTTTTCCTTGCGAGCCGCCTCGATGGTTTGCTCCCATGCGTCGGCCGCGCGAAGGCTGGATGGCGCGAAGGCTGTCGCGCCCGCCGCCATGGCGCCCTCGATGGCGCGACGCCGGGTGATGGTGGGGATTTTCGAAGCCCTGTTCATGTCTAGCCCTTTCAACGCCCGCCCTTTTTAATGATTTCGACCGTGCCCGCGTCGCCGTCGACGCGCACCCAATCGCCTGTTGCGATGACCTCCAGCGGATCGCGATCGAGATCGGTCACGGCCGGCGCGCGCGTCACGACCGCGCCCAGCGCCACCTTCGTCGTCATCACGTTGAACACCATGGCTTTCGGCGCCGCGCCGGAAAGCCGCGCCAGATGGAAATAATGCGACCAGCCGGATGAGCCCTTGGCGCCGGGAAACACCAGCACCTTGTCCTTGAAACTCTGGCCGCGCAATTCGTGCCGTGTTTCGATGACGGCGCCCGTGCGCGGATCGATGCCGCCCCACCCAGAGATCGTGTCGGTGGTGACGAGCGCTTCGCCCTCGGCGACGCCGCCGACAACCTTGCGTCCGCGCAGGATGATCTTGTCGTTGGCGAGGGTCATGGAGCGACTCCGGCAAATCGACCGGTCACGGCCGCGTCGACACATTCGGCGACGCCGCCGAACCAGCATTGAACGCCGGTGATCGCCGGCAGGTAATGGGCCTGCTTGGCGGAATCGGTCGCGACTGTTTTCGTTCCCTTGGGCATCAGGCGCGAGATCGCCGGGCAGGTGTCGACATAGACGCGACCGCCGGCGGCCTCGATGATCTCGGTATAACCGCTTCGGTCCGCGACATCCTTGATGGCGCGCGGCGTGAAGACCCATAGCGCCGACGAGGTCGAAACCTTGCGTCCCTCGATCAGCCGCGCGACGTGGCGCACCTGGTCAATGGAATTGTGCGGACATCCCAGCATGACGAAATCGATATCGTTCGATTTGGCTCCGGCGTTGAGCTTTTCCCAAGTGGCGCGGCGCTCGGCGGCGCCAAAACGGAAGGTCGCCTTTGATTTGCGGCCGCCGAACGCTTGTTCCACGTCGCGCGCTTCGGGCGTCACGCCGGGGATGTGGTACATTTCGACGCCGCCCGAGGAGGCCGCCGCCGCGCCGAAATGTTTCAGCTTGATCAGGCTCGGGCGCTCGCGCGCGCCAGTGAAGACGGGGATGTCCTCCTGCACGAGATCGCCGACCCAATAGCCGAGCAGGCCCCAGTCCCTGATGTCGTCGACCTCGGTGTCGATCTCGATCAGATGCGTGCCGCGGCGGTTTTCCGGGATGTGATAGCCCCAGTAGGGAATGCGCCGCGTGATGCTCGCCGCGCCAGTGCTTTCGCGGCCTTCGGTGTTGGTGCGCGCGCCCAGAACGCCATTGCAGTAGATGACGGCGGAGGATTCCATCCAAGCGCAATGTTCACCCATGACGGGCACGTTGCCGACCTGATAGGGCGTGCACGTCGACATCATGGCGACGCCGCGCTTGCCGAAAAAGGCCTCGCCGGCGTTTTGCAAGTCGGATGCGTCGCCCGCCGCCGCCCGCATTTCCGGGCTTCTGGGGTCGATGCCCTGAATGAGCTGGCAGGTGAGGGTTTCCGCTTGAGGCGTCTCGACAATCTCGTCGCTGTCGAGGTTGAATTCCGAGAACACCGCGTCCATGCCCCGCTTGGCGAAATCGCGCAGCACCGGGTTCGACACGCTCCACGTGCCCGCGACATTGCCCGTTTCGACCAGTCGCTCGGCGCCAAGCGCCTCGCCATAGCGCACCAGGAGGTCCATCGCGCGGGCTTTCGCCGCGCCATGGGCGCCATCAAGCATGGCGCGTTCGAATTCGGTGAGCTTCATCATTGAATCTCCCAGGGGGCGTCCTTGCGATCGAGATTATCCGACAGTCGGCGTTGCAGGGCGGCGACGTCGATCTGATTGACGCTGCCCGATCCCGCGAGATCAAGCGCATGGGCCGCCGCCGCGCCCATCGCCATGCACGGCCCCATGACGCGCACGCTCGACAAGGCGGCGAGGTCGGCGTCGATGCAGCGGCCAGCGGCAAGCAGGTTGTCGCCGCCGGCGGGGATCAGCGCGCCAAGCGGAATGTAGTGCGCGTGGTCCTTGGGAAAGGTCTGCCATTTGTAGCCGGCGCCCGTGTCATGCAGCTCCACCGGCCACGCCGTGCGGCCAATGGCGTCGGCGTGGCGATGGCCGGCGCGCACTTCGTCGAGCGTGAGTTGGTGACGACCGACGATCCAGCGCGTCTGACGAATGCCTGGCAGGCCATAGGCGCGGATGCGCGCCTCGCCGAAGCACTCGGGAAAGACCTCGCGCAGGAACCTGACGCAAAGGTCCGCCTGCGCCTTGCCATCGAGCGCGCTTTTCGAGGCGGCGAGGGGCTCCAGCGGGGTATCGGTATGCGTCATGTTGAGCGCGGCGACGCCGCGGCCGGGTATCACGAAGGAGACGGCGTTCTGGCGCAGGAGGCCATAACGCGCGGCCTCCTCCGTCATGCGGCGGGCCATCTCCTCGCGCGAGGGGTGCTTGTCCTCGACGATCCCCTCGACCACGACCATTTGCGTGCCATAGACCGGCGCCCGCGCGGACTCCCGACAATCGAACCCGGCCTGCCACGCCAGCGCGGCGTCGCCGGTGGCGTCGACATAGCCCGTGGCTTCAACGACGACATCGCCGTAACGGGTCGCGAATTCGAGAGACTTGACGCGCCGGCCATCGCGCTCGACGTGGCGCAAAACCGCGCCCAGAAGCACGGTAACGCCAGCGGCGCGCACGCTCTCTTCCACCCAGCGACCTAGCGCGACCTCGTCATAATAGACAACGGTCGTCACCGGGCCGTGGCGATAATACAGCGCCTTGTCGAGCGCGCCGAGCACGCGCAGCATGTCGTCGACGACGCCATGGGTGAACTGGTAGCCGTGCGTTCCATTGGAATAAAGGCCGCAAAACGTACCGATGATCGAGTTGACAGCCTGACCGCCGAGCGCGGGCAGACCATCGACCAACACCACCTTGCGGCCCAGCCGCGCGGCCTCGAGCGCCGCGGAAATGCCGGCCGCGCCGGAACCCACGACGCAGATGTCGCCGCCCACGCGCGTGGCGCCCGCGTTGGGTTGGCGCCGAATCACGCGCGTGCCGGTGTCGACATCGCCCTCGGACTCCGGTTGCAACTGATCTGAATGGGCAAGACCCATTGGCGGTTCCTCCTGTCGCGCGCCGCTTATTCATTCATGACAAAGAGGCGCGGCGCAAACTCCCCGATACAATACCCGAGGGTTTTGAACGATGGCTAATTAATCGCTCGTTAACCACTTTATTGCGAAAGTGACGGCTCGTGAACCGATCCGTGTCGGCGGTTCGCCGCCGAGAGCCTCGCCCATGCGCGCCGATGAATTCCAGGACCCCGAAGCCCTGCGATCGACCATTCTCGATCTCGTCGGCCGTTACCATGAACTGGCGCATGTCCAGAAGCCATTCATCCCGGGCAGTTCCGCCGTGCCGGTATCCGGGCGGGTATATGATTCGAGCGACATGAAGATGCTGGTCGACTCGGCGCTGGATTTCTGGCTGACGACGGGTCGGTTCAACGCCGAGTTCGAGAGCAAGCTGGCCAAGCGCATCGGCGTCAGGCACGCGCTGACGGTGAACTCGGGCTCCTCCGCCAATCTTGTTGCGTTCTCGGCGCTGACCTCGCCGCGCCAGAAGGGGCGGCAACTGAAGCCCGGCGATGAAATCATCACCTGCGCGACGGGGTTTCCAACCACGGTCAATCCGGCGATCATGTGGAACATGACGCCCGTCTTCGTCGACGTCGATATTCCCACCTACAACATCAAGGTCGACGCCATCGAGGACGCGATCACGCCGCGCACCAAGGCGATCATGGTCGCGCACACGCTCGGCAATCCCTTCGACGTCAAGGCGATCAAGGAAATATGCGATCGTCGCGGCCTTTTGCTCATCGAGGATTGCTGCGACGCGCTTGGCGCGACGGTCGACGGCCAGCACGTTGGCACGTTCGGCGATATTGGAACGCTCAGCTTCTATCCCGCGCATCACATCACCATGGGCGAGGGCGGCGCGGTATTCACCAACAGCCATCACCTGAAGAAGGTGATGGAATCCTTCCGCGACTGGGGCCGCGACTGCTATTGCGATCCGGGCTGCGACAATACCTGCAACAAGCGTTTTGGCTGGAAGCTCGGCGACCTGCCCAAGGGGTACGACCACAAATACGTCTATTCCCATCTCGGCTTCAATCTGAAGATCACCGACATGCAGGCCGCGGTCGGCGTGGCGCAGCTCGAACATCTTGACGGCTTCATCGCGGATCGCCGTCGCAATTTCGAGGCGTTGAAAAAGGGATTGAAGGCGTTCGAGGATTTCATGATCCTGCCGGAAGCGACGGCGGGCACGGAGCCTTCCTGGTTCGGCTTTCCCATCACGCTGCGCGAGAACGCGCCGTTCACGCGCGATGAACTGTCAATTCATCTCAATGATCGCAAGATTGGAACGCGCCTGTTGTTCGGTGGAAATCTGATCCGGCAGCCCTATATGAAGGGCAGGGATTTCCGCGTCGTTGGTTCGCTCGAAAACGCCGACATAATTGTCGACCGCACGATGTGGATTGGCGTTTACCCCGGCCTCGACCAGCGCCACGTCGACTACATCGTCGACACGATCGATCAATTCCGACGGGCGCCGCTGCGCCTGGCGGTCTAGGCCTTGGCGCGCGTCGCGCCCATGCGGTTGATCCGGCAAGCGCTCGAAATTCGCTTTGTCCGGTTTCTCCTCACTGGCGGGTTGAACACGGTCTTTGGATATTCAATCTATTTTGTCTTGCTGCGCGTCACCGGACATTCGATCGTCGCGCTGACGTTGGGCACGATCATCGGCGTTCTCTTCAATTTCTTTTCGACGGGACGCATGGTTTTCAACGCCAGCGATCCCCGTTTGTTGTGGCGCTTCGCGCTGGTTTACGTCGCGACATATGTCTACAACGCCGTCGGACTGCTCGGGCTGGAAAATCGTGGCGTTGACCCGGCCATTGGCGCGCTCGTTCTGTTGCCGGGAGCCGTCGCTATAACCTGGATCTTGAACAATCGCTTCGTCTTTCATCGCCGCGTCGCCACCCATTGATCGCTCGACCGCGTCAAAACGTTAGCGTTAAATTAACCAGAAATTAAAAGGCCCCCGTTAACCTTGAGGCGAATTCCGAAGGGTTATCGCCGGGGATATTGCCATGAAGCACGAACGCCGTTTTGATCTAGGGCTTCAGCTACCCGAGCCACTCTTCATTTTCGAGCTCGCCAACAATCACATGGGCGACGTGGAGCACGGCGTTCGCGTCATCAACGAGTTCTCGGCCATCGCGCGGAAGTTTCCCAAATTTTCCTTCGCGTTCAAATTGCAATATCGCGAGCTGGATACATTCATCCATCCGGATTTCAAGACCCGTTCCGACATCAAGTACATCAAGCGCTTTTCTGAGACGCGGCTGGATCGCGCGCAGACGCGCCGGCTCGTCGAGACGATCAAGGCCAACGGCCTGCTTTCGATGTGCACGCCCTTCGACGAGGCCTCGGTCGACCGGATCGTCGAGGATGGCTTCGTCATCATGAAGATCGCGAGCTGTTCGTTCACCGACTGGCCGCTGCTGGAGCGGATCGTGACGACGTCGCTTCCCATCGTTGGCTCGACGGCGGGCATCGAATTGCAGGACATGGACAACGTTGTCTCCTTCATGCGCCATCGCATGAAGCAATTCGCCCTGATGACATGCGTCGCCCAGTATCCGACACCCGACGCCGAGCTCGAGCTCAATCAGATCGATTTGCTGAAGGCGCGCTACGCTGGCTTGCGCGTTGGCTATTCGACTCATGAAAATCCGGATGAAACGCTGCCGGTCGCCATGGCGATCGCCAAGGGCGCGACGTTGTTCGAAAAACACGTGGGCATCGCGACCGACGTGTTCGCCCTGAATAACTATTCGGCAAATCCCGAGCAGGCCAGGGCGTGGCTCGAGAGCGCGGACAAGGCCTACGCCATCGCGGGCGTCAGGAACAGGCGCATGGAGCCTTCGCAAGGCGAGCTCGACGCGTTGAAATCCCTGCGCCGCGGCGCCTTCGTCAAGCGCCATATCGTCGCCGGCGAGCGAATCAAGAGCGACGATGTCTTCTTCGCGATTCCGACCCGCGAAGGCCATGTCACCGCCAACGACTGGTCGAAATACACGCACTTCGTCGCCACGCGCGACATAGAGCCCAACGAGCCCGTGCTCGATGGCAATACCGAGCGACGCGACGTGCGCGCCAAGGTTCTTTCAATCGTCACCCGCGTCAAGGCCCTGCTCGACCAGAGCAAGGGCGTCGTGCCCGGCGAGGCCGAGCTCGAGATTTCCCATCATTATGGCATCGATCACTTCGACGAGTTTGGCATCACGATGGTGACCGTCGTCAATCGGAACTACTGCAAGAAGCTGATCGTTGTTCTTCCGGGACAAAAACATCCCGAGCAGTATCATGCGAAAAAGGAAGAGACGTTTCATGTGCTGCATGGACAGCTCAACCTGCGGCTGGACGACGAGGAACAGGTCTACGGACCCGGTTCCGTCGTGACGATCACGCCCGGGGTTCGGCATGCTTTCGACAGTTCGGAAGGCGCGGTCTTCGAGGAAATATCGTCGACGCACTTCGTCGATGATTCCTTTTACACCGATCCGGAAATCGCCCGGAACCGCGACCGCAAGACGTTCCTGCGTCACTGGATCTCCTGACCGTCAACACTCATCCGGACGTTGCCTCGTGAATTACATGCCCACCGAACTCGGCGCGTTGACGCGCCGCCTCGCGGATTATGTCGCGGATTTCGTCGCCGAGCAGGGCGTGAAATGTGTTTTCCTCGTGCCGGGCGGCGGCGCGATGTTCCTGATCGACGCTTTCGGTCGCAATCCCGGCCTGACCTATGTCGCCCATCACCATGAGCAGGCGGCGTCCATCGCGGCGGAAGCCTATGCCCGCATTAACGGGCGTCTTGGTTGCGCTGTCGTCACCACCGGGCCCGGGGCCACGAACGCGATCACGGGTTGCGCTGGCGCCTGGATTGAATCTGTTCCCCTGTTGATCATCTCGGGACAGGTCAAGCGCGGCGACTTGATGGGTCAATCCGGCGTTCGACAGATGGGCCCGCAGGAAGTCGATATCGTCTCGATGGTCAGGCCAATCACGAAATACGCGGTGACCGTGATGGAGCCGCTGGATATCCGCTATCATCTCGAAAAGGCGGCGCATCTGGCGATGACCGGGCGCCGTGGACCCGTATGGCTCGACATTCCGCTTGATGTGCAGAATTCAACGATCGCGGTAGCGGGCTTGCGTGGATTTGAGCCCGACGACACGCGCGCGACCGACGCGAGCGCGCTGAAAGCCAATGCGCGCGCGGTTCTGGACATGCTCGAAAAGGCCGAGCGGCCAGTCATTCTAGCGGGCCATGGCGTTCGCCTCGCCGGCGCCGCGAAAAGCTTCGCTGAATTGTACGAGCGTCTGGGCGCGCCTGTCGCGACAACCTGGAACGCGATGGATCTCATTCGCGCCGATCATCCACTCAGCGTTGGAAAGCCCGGAACAGTGGCGCTGAGAACGCCAAATTTCGCCATCCAGAACAGCGATTTGTTGATAGCGATCGGGGCGCGACTTGATAATGTCGTGACGGCCTACAATCCCTCCCGGTTCGCGCGCGCGGCGCGGAAGGTCATGGTTGACGTGGATCGCCATGAACTCGACAAATTCACGCAAGCCGATGGCTTCGACCTCAAGATCGAGGCGGACGCGAGCGATTTCATCGAGGCGATGCTGGATCTCGCGCGGGAACAACAAGCGCCCGCGCGAGTCGACTGGCTGGCGCGTTGCGCGGACTGGAAGCGTCGATATCCAATCAACGATGGCGCGCCATTTCCGACGTCGGGACCGATTGGACACTTTGCGTTGACACAGGCCCTTTCGGATGAGCTGCCCGAGGACATGTTGATCGTCACGGGCAGTTCGGGACTGGCGGTCGAATTCTTCTATACCGGGTTTCAGAACAAGCGCGGCCAGCGTGTCTTTCTGACGTCGGGCCTTGGCGCCATGGGATACGGCATGCCCGCCATGATCGGCGCGCACATGGCGTCCGATGGGCGGCCGTTCGTTGGCATCGAAAGCGATGGCTCTTTGATGATGAATCTGCAGGAAATGCAGACGATCGGCACGATGAAGGCGCCCTTGCGCATGTTCGTGATGAATAATCGTGGTTACGCCTCCATTCGCAACACGCAGCGCAACTACTTTGACGGACGCTTCGTCGGCACGGGTCCCGAGGCGCGGCTTGAAATGCCCGACTTTGTCGCGCTGGCGCGTCAATTTGGCTGGGATGCCTTCGCGATCGACGATGTCGCGGACTTGCGGTCGGGTATCCAGCGCGCTCTCGCGCACAAGGGGCCGCTGCTGGTTGACATTCGTCTGATCGAGAATGAAGCGCTGTTCCCGAAATCGGCGGCGCTGCCACAGCCCGACGGGTCGATGCTTTCGATGCCGCTCGAGGATATGTCGCCGCTACTGCCGCGCGATGAATTCCGCGCCAATATGATCGTGCCGCTTGATCCGGCATCGGAGCGTGTTCCCGCTCATCTGACCGTGCGCAAATGATTGACGGCGGGTCGCCCGGAGGCTTCGCGCGCGACGATCTCGATCTGGTTTGCGTGCGAGCCCTTCCAGCGCTCGAGGCCTTGCGTGGCGCGCGCATTTTCATGACCGGCGCCACGGGTTTTGTCGGTCGCTGGTTGCTTGCGTCCTTGATGCACGCGCGCGACCATCTGGGATTGCGACAGGACGTGCTCGGCTTGTCGCGCGATCCTCGCGCCTTTTTGCGCGCTCATCCATCGTTCGGCGACCGAGATGGATTGTCGTTCGTCGCGGGCGACATCCGGACCTTCCAATTTCCGGATGGTCCATGCGACGTGGTGGTTCACGCGGCGACGGATACGAGTGTCGACGCCGACAGGCGACCCATGGAGCTTGTCGATTCAATCATTCTGGGCACGCGGCGCGTACTGGAGTATTGCGAAAGGAAATCCGTCAAGCGCATGCTCTATCTGAGTTCGGGCGCGGTGTACGGCCCGCAACCCTCGGACGTTGGGTTCTTGCACGAGGGATCTGGTGGCGGGCCGGATCAGCTCTCGCCCCACGCGGTATATGGCGAGGCAAAGCGCGCGTCGGAGATGCTTTGCGCGATCGCGGGCCGGAATGAAGGCCCCGAGGCGGTCGTGGCCCGGATATTCGCGGCGGTGGGGCCGGGACTGCCACTCGACGCGCATTTCGCCATCGGGAATTTCATTCGTGACGCCATGGATGGGCGGGATATTCGCGTTGCCAGCGATGGATCGGCGCAGCGATCCTATATCTACGCGGCCGATCTCGCGGCGTGGTTGCTGACGCTTCTTGCGCGCGGTCGTGGTGGCGTCGCCTATAATGTCGGTTCGGACGAGGCGATATCTATTGGCGAACTCGCGGCGCGCGTTCGTGGCGCGCTGAACGCCCCCGTCATGGTTGACATCGCCGGCAAGACCGCGCCGGGCGCGCCGCGCTCGCGTTATATTCCCGATATAACGCGCGCGCGGTCGGAGCTAGGTCTGGATATCTGGACCTCCCTTGACGCCGCGATCCGACGGACGGCGGCTTTCGCGAACCACAATCCCGTTTCACGGAAATTGCGCGCATGAGAAAGCTCGTCAGCGTTGTGACGCCTTGTTACAACGAGGCGGCGGGAATCGCCGAATGCTACGAGGCGGTGCGCAAGGTATTCGACGAGCGCTTGCCGGGGTTCGCGCACGAACATATCTTCATCGACAACTGCTCGTCCGACAATACCGTTGGGATCCTCAAGGAGATCGCCAGTCGGGACAAGCGCGTCAAGATCATCGTGAACGCGCGCAATTTCGGCCCTGCGCGCTCGCCGCATCACGCGATCCTGCAAGCCATGGGCGACGCCGTCGTGCCGGTGCTCGCCGATTTGCAAACGCCCGCGGATATTCTGCCCGAGATGATCGAGAAATGGGACTCGGGGTACATGGTCGTGGCGGCCGTCCGGCGCGGCACGCGCGAGGGGTTTTTCAGCCGCTTCGCGCGCTCGACTTTCTATTCCTTCATCAAGCGATTTTCGCAGGTCGAGCAAATTCCAAATTTCATCGGCTACGGCGTGTATGATCGCCGCGTCATTGACGTCATGCGAAGCCTTTATGAACCCGATCCGTACTTTCGCGGCCTGGTTCCGGAAATCGGCTTCGAACGGGCGATCGTCGAGTACGATCAGCCCGAGCGTCGGCACGGCAAGTCCCGCAACTCACTGTCCGATCTGGTTGATCTTGCCATTCTGGCATTGTCTATCTACGCCAAGGCGCCAATGCGGTTGATGACATTCGCCGGCCTAGCCGTGGCGGGTCTGAGCTTGCTCGCGGCCGCGGTCTATTTCATTCTCAAGCTGATTTACTGGAATTCATTCTCGATGGGCATCGCGCCGCTATTGCTGGCGACGCTGTTTCTAGGCAGCATTCAATTGCTGGCCTTGGGACTCATTGGCGAGTATGTCGGCCTTCTGCTGCGCTACGCGCGACGATTTCCGCTCGTTGTCGAGCGCGAGCGTGTCAATTTCGATTGATGTTCGATGATTGCCGGGCGCGCCTTTCGGGGCGTCGAAGCCATCTAACCGCTTTTCGCGCCGTCCCCTTTGCGCGCGATAACGGAAAAAACGATGGAATGGCGCGCGGCGGCGTAAATCGGCATCAATTGGCTGGCGACGATTTCGAGCGAGCTGTCGGCCAGCAAGCGATGGAGCGCCTTCTCCGAGAAGAAGTTGATGTGTTCGTGCCAGTGACGCTTGCGCGATCCGCGCGACATGTTCCCGCCGTCGGTTCGCATCATTTCCTCGAACGGCAACTCAAGATAAAGCAATGTCTCCGGCTTCATGAGGCCCGCGATTTCGCGGATATGCGCGCGAGGGTCGGCGACGTGTTCCAGCACCTGGATGGAGACGATCAGGTCGTAAGCCTGCGCGCGCGCCTCTTCGTACGACACGCGCGTGGCGCCTTTAACGGGCGCGACGTCGGAGATATCGTGAATATGGAACGCGGCGGCGCGCCCTTGCAGGGGCGTGTTCATGCCGGTGTCGCCGCCAAAGTCGAGTATGCGCGGGGCGGCCGGCATATAAGGGGCGAGAAACGCCTCGACCTTTGGGATATATTCGGCCTGCGCGCCAAAGGTGTTGTTTCTGGCGGCGTAGCCGGGCTCGAAGCGGTCGCGCAGGGCGCAATAGCCGGCGTCTCGATAGCCCTTGTAGAGCGCCGCCATCTCCTCGTCGTCGAAACGCATGTCGAGGAACACAAATCCACAATCAACGCACTCCAGCGTATTGCAGACGGTGTAGGCATTGCCTTGTCGAATGTCGCGCAATCCCCAGTCGGCGGTAATTTCCGTCGGCTCCCAGTCGAAGACGCGGCTGGCGATGAAGGGCGCCAACACGGCAGGCGTGCGCGCGAGCGCGCCGCCATCGCAGCATCCGCATCTTTTCGCGATCTTCATGCGCGTCGTCGCTCCGCCTAAACCGCGATCTTGCGGCCGTCGGCGATTGACGAGGCCGGATTGGCGTCGCGCTCGTTCGTCAACCGTTGGAATATTTCCAGCCTGTTGGCGTCAATGTTGTCGGGAAGCGTGCGGATATTGCTGCAATTGCCGCAAGCCTTGTTGTCGCCGCGGCGCGCTTGCAGGTGCATCATGCGCAATTTGCGAAGTTCCTCGCCCTGCCAGACTTCCTTGAGCGTTTGCTTGCGGATGTCGCCGCAGACGGTTGCGTGCAGCCAGTCGTCGTTACACAGGCCTACCGTTCCATTCCAGTTGATGGCGAGCATGAAGAAGGGAAGCGGACAGGCGATCTTGTCGACGAGGTTCGCGCCCTCGAATGTCGTGGGGTTCGTGCCCAGCGTCCAGTCCTTGTGCTCTGTCGCGGCCCAGCCATGCAACTGTTCGACCGAGCTGAACGGGGCGGCCTTGAAATCCTCGTGAAACTTGCGGATTTCATCTGGCGTGAAGCCGGAGTCCGCGATTTTAACGAGAACGCGGACATTCGTATCGCGCGCTCGGTCGCACAGGTCGGTCACGCCGGCAACGAGTTTTTCGTAATCGAGCTTGGTCTTGGTGACCTTGAGATAACCCTCTGCGCTGACGGCGTTGATGGAAACCCCGATCATGTCGAGACCGCTATCGAGCAGGCGCTGGTTGTAGTCCGGATTCAGCAGAAGGCCGTTTGTCTTCGTCCACAATTCCTTGCTGATGCCGCCCGCCTTGAGGATTTGCACCATCTCGATGAACTGCTTATGCAGGGTCGGCTCGCCATCCTTGTAAAGATTGATGCGGCGCAGTTGAACGCCCCATTCCCTGACATCGCGAACGAGTTTCTCGACGAGGGCGATATCCATCATGCCATTGGGGCGCTCGCGGCGAAGCATCGCGTCGCCGGTCGGGCAGAACTCGCACCGCATGTTGCACAGGCTGGTCGGCTCCAGATAGAGCGACAGCGGCGCGGGAATTGGCGCGGCCTTGCCCAGATCGATGCGCTGGTTTTCCCGCAGTTCGATTGTCTTGATTTTCATCGGGCCATCCATCCTCCGTCGACCGGCAAGGTGACGCCGGTGATGTATCTTGATTGCTCGCCGCACAGGAAAACGACGGAAGACGCCACTTCCTCGCTTGCGCCGAACCGACCAACGGGAATGCGTCCCCTGGTCAGCTCGGCCGCGGTGGCGTTTTCTGTCAGGGGCTTGAGCATTTCCGTTTCGATATAGCCGGGCGCGACGCAATTGACGGTCACGCCAAAGGGCGCCCATTCGTTGCTCAGACATTTGGTGAGTTGGATCAGGCCCGCCTTGGCGACGGAGTATCCGATAATGCCGCGCGTGCCCTGAATCCCGGCGATGCTGCTGAAATTGATGATGCGGCCCCAGCGCCGTTCGATCATGCCCGGCGCGACCCTCTGGCAGAGATCGAACGTGGCGGTGAGATTGATCTCGAGTTCGCGGTCCCAGGTGTCAATTGGATAGTCAAGGGCCGGGTGGGCCGCCTGCATGCCGGCGCAATTAACAAGAATATCGGCGCGCGCGGTCAGTCTCGCGCGCTGGTCGCGATCGAGGAGGTCCACGCCCTGCGCGCGCGACACGCCGGTCACGGTGGCGCCGGCCGCGCGCAGCGCCTCGACGACGGCCGCGCCAATGCCGCGGCTCGCGCCGGTCACAAGCGCCACCTTTCCCGATAGGTCGACCTGCATCCCAATGTCCTGAACAGCCATTGGATGGAAGTTTACCTAACGAGTGGTTTCCAAACGGTTGCTTTGGTCAACGCGCGGTAACTTATCGCGCGCGGGCGGCGCGTCCGATCAATCAGGGCTTTGGCGGCGGCTCGACCACGCGCGCGGGTGTTTCGGCGTCGAGGCCGGCGCGTTGGCGTTTCAGCGTTTGCAGACCATTCGCCTCCCAGTCGCCGGCGACCGCGTTGCGCGCGAAGGTCTCCCAGTCGTCGCCCCAGTTGCCGAGCGTATAGCCGTGCCATGGGGAGGGAACCTTGACGGCGGGCAGTCCCAACTCGTTCCAGATCGCCAGCGCGTCCTCCATGAACTCCTTGCGCGGCAGGGCGAGGGGCGGCATGGGCCGCTTGCGCGTGGCGTCGATCAGCAGCGCGGAGTCGGCGCGCTTTTCGCCATACTGCGATCCTTGCCCGCCGCCCTTGTAAGGCACGATCAACGCGTCCTCGATGGGGTTGCTGCGGTAGGCGATGGACCAGAGCACCGCGTCGACGGAGGATGGATCGATGTCGTCGCTCACGGCGATGACCACCTTGCCGAAATTGGAGATGAAGGCGCTGGCGCCGCGCAGGGCGCGCCAGATCTCGGCCTGCGGCGCGCCGTATTCAAATTGCACGAAGATGACCGGCCGCAGGTTGGTGAGGGGTTCATGCAGGACGACGCGCTTCACGCCCTTCACGTTCAGTTTGCGCTTCAGGTAATCGAGAAAAAGTGGCTCATAGGCGACCTTCTTGATGACGCTGGATTCGCTTGGCGTGACCTGACTGATGATGGCGTTGAAAAGCGCGTCCTCGCGGCGCGTGATCGCCGTCACGCGCATGGGCATGTTGAAGGCTTCCAGCGCGACATAGCCGTTGCTTTCGCCGAAGGGGGCCTCGGGCTCGAGCACGCTCGTGTCGATGACGCCCTCGATGACGATTTCCGCGCTGGCGGGAACAAGCAGATCATTCGTCTTGCAGCGGACCATCTCGATGGGCGCGCCCGCGAGCGCCCCGGCGACGCCATATTCGTCGGCGTCGACGGCGAGCTTGGCCGGCGATGTGAACACCACGACTGGCGCGCCGCCAATCGCGATGGATATGGGCATGGGTTCGCCGCGCTCGCGGTATTTCAGCCAGTGCAACCAGCCGCCCGCGCCGCCCGGTCGCGCGACCATGCGCACGACGAGGCGGTCGGTCGCCTTAAGCGCGGCGCGATACATGCCGGTGTTTTGCACGCCGGTGTCGGGATCGCGCGTGACGCAAAGGGTGGCCGTCAGATAGGGCGCGGCGTCGTATCCCGGCGTGGAGATGGGCACGGGCAGCGCCGCGAGGCCGCCACCCTTTTCGCGCAAGGCGTCGCCGGTGATCACCACTTCCTGACAGGGCGCGCCGGCGACCGTGACTGGCGGTATGGGGTTGGCGATGGCGCGCGTCCACGCGGGGCCGATTTCCTCCACGGGCCGGCCCATGCCAAGGGCGTATATGCGCGGCGAGCCCGCCAGCGCGCCCAAGAGAACGGGCATGTCGTAGCGCCGGCCCTTCGAATCCGTGACATTCGTGAACAGGAACGCGCGCCGCTCGTTTTCGGGGATGCCGCCGATGAATTGCCACCGCGCCAGCGGCTGCAATTGCGTGTCCTTGTTGATGGGGCGGTCGATGCGCGTCAGCAGACCCGCGGCGTCGAGCGCGGCGATATGTTCGCGCAGGTCGCGCGGCGGGCGCGCGCCAATGTGTCCGGATGTCATGGTGCGGCGGTCCTTGATTTAAGGGCTCAGGAAAGTCCGGCCATGAATTCGCGCAGCAGCGCGGCGAACCGGGCGGGCTCCTCCAGCGGCGCGAGATGGCCGGAATCGATTTCACGGTAGGCGCAATGGGGAATGTCGCGCGCCATCGCCTGCATGGCCGCGACCGGCGTCGACTGATCGCGCAGACCGGCAACCGCGAGAGCGGGTATCGACAGCGATTTCAGGCGCTCGGCGTAATTCAGATCGCGGATCGCGCGCCATGACCAGGCGTGGACGACGGGGTCAGCCTCGATCAGCCAGTCGCGCGCGCGGGCCACCAGTTCGGGCCGCGCGACCATGGTCTGCGCGTCGAACCAGCGCGAGAGCGTCGTCGGCAGAACGATGGGCATGCCCTTTTCCGCCTGAAGGGCGCGTTGCACCATGGTCGCCCGACCCTGCTCATTGCGCAGATGGGCGGTGTTGGCGATGACAATGCCGCTCGCCACGTCAGGCGCGAGGCAGCCGATCGCCTGAGCGACCATGCCGCCCATGGAGCAGCCGACGACGAGGGCCGGAGGCTGGCCGACGGCGCGCAGCAATTCGATGATGTCGGCCGCGAGGTCGTCGAGACCAAAGCCGCTGGCGGGGGCGTCGCTGTCGCCGTGGCCGCGGAAATCGGGAGCTATCAGGCGACACTCGCCTTCAAGCTCGGCGATGACGCCATCCCAGAAGGCGCCGCGCACCCCGACCGGATGCATCAGCACGACAGGCCGTCCAGCGCCTCTGGTGCGATAGGCGATCGACAGGCCATTGCTCAATCTGAAACGCATGGACAACCTTTCGGGCGTGGGCGGGAGCGCCGCGCGGGTCTCATCCGTCCTCCCGGAGGGATGTCTTGATTATGATCCTCAGGCTAATCCAGAACCGGTCTGGGGAACAGGTTGCGCCTGAATCAATCGAGCCGCCGCGGCAAGGCCCTTGACCCGGACTTCGCGTGTATGAAAAAAGAAAACTTCCGTATGAAGCTGGATGGAAGGGAGCAATCTTGTCGGTGGTGTCGGAAGGCCTGTTCGATGACTCCCGCGATGGCGCCGCCACGCGTCTCAAGGGCGTTTTCGCCTTGCTCATACTGGCCAATGTCGCGGCCTGGGTCTGGGCCTGGGCGCTGTTCCACGATCAGCCGGCGTTGCTGGGCACGGCCCTGCTGGCCTGGGTTTTCGGCCTGCGGCACGCCGTCGACGCCGATCACATCGCCGCCATCGACAATGTGGTGCGCAAGCTGATGCAGGAGGGCAAGCGCCCCCTGAACGTCGGCCTGTTCTTCTCGCTGGGCCATTCGACCATCGTCATCATCGCGACCGCCCTGCTTGCGGCGACGACCATGGCGATGCAGTCCCGCTTCGAGTCCTTCAAGACCATCGGCGGAGTCATCGGCACGTCGGTATCCGCCTTTTTCCTGCTGGTCATCGCGTTGGCGAATCTCCTGATCCTGCGCGGCGTGTGGCGGAATTTCCGGCACGTCGCCAAGGGCGGCGAACTCGATAACGATTCCCTCGACATGTTGCTGTCGGGCGGCGGGATTCTGGCGCGGATTTTCCGGCCCTTGTTCGGCACGGTGACGCAAAGCTGGCACATGTATCCGATCGGATTTCTGTTCGGGCTTGGCTTTGATACGGCGACCGAGATCGGTCTTTTGGGCATCGCGGCGGGTCAGGCGGCGCAGGGCATGGGCGCGTGGCAAATTCTGGTTTTTCCCGCCCTGTTCACCGCCGGCATGGCGCTGGTCGACACCGCCGACAGCGCGATGATGGTCGGCGCCTATGGCTGGGCCTTCGTGCATCCCATCCGCAAGCTTTGGTACAATCTGACGATCACGGCGATTTCGGTCGTCGTCGCGGTGCTGATCGGCGGCGTCGAGGCGCTTGGACTGATCGGCGAACGGCTTGGCCTCGAGGGCGGCTTCTGGAGCCTGATCGCCGCGCTCAATGACGACCTCGCCGATTTCGGGTTTGTCGTCATCGGCGTTTTCGCGCTGGCCTGGGTCGCCTCGGCCGCGATCTATCGCTTCAAGGGGTACGAGCGGATCGCGCGCGCCTGAGCCGCGCGATCCACGTTTTCGATCCTCAGGCCGCGGCGGCGGCGGCCAGCGGCACCTTCTTTACCTGGTGCTTTTGCAGGATCGGCAGGACTTCCTTGCCGAAGCGCCTGACCTGCTCGCGGAACATGTCGTGCGGCGGCGCGCCGAGATTGACGTTCAGCAACAACTGGTTGGCGCCCATCTGCTCGGCCTTGTCGATCAGCCGCTCGGCCACTTCCTTGGGCGAACCCCAGGCGAGCGAACCGTTCTTGACGCGGGCCTCGACGTCCGACGCGTTGGTCAGGCGGATCTTCGCCCGGTCCATTTCCGCGTGCGGCTGGTTTTCCGGCCGCAGGTAGTCGAACGACGAGGAGGCCACGTAGCCAGCCTTGCCCAGCGCTTCCTTGGGCTGGTCGCTGCCGTGATGCCAGAGCGTCTGCACGAAATAGAGATAATAGGACATGTTCTCCTTCAACGCCGCGTCGGCGCTGTCGGCGACATAGGCGTCGGTGAACAGGCACATGTGCTGCGGCGTGATCTGGTGTCCGTGATCGGCCAACTGCTTGGCGTAATACTGGACGATGTCCTCGGTGACGCCCGGATGACCCGCCGACATGACGGCGCGGAAATTGTTTCGGCCAGCGAGCTGGATCGTTTCCTTGCTGCCGGTGAAGGGAATCCAGACCGGCGGATGCGGCTGCTGGAAGGGCCGCGGCCAGATGCCGATGTCCTTGTATTTCCAGAATTTTCCGTCGTACGAGAAGGTGTCCTTCGTCCAGGCGAGCTGGATGATTTCCAGCGCCTCGTCGAAGCGGGCGCGGGATTCCGACATAGGCACGTCATAGACGCGGTATTCGCGCGGCACGCCGCGGGCGAAGCCCGAAAGGATGCGCCCCCGGGAAATACAGTCCGCCATCGCGAGTTCCTCGGCGATGCGCAGCGGGTTGTGCAGCGGCAAGAGATTGCCGAGCAGCAGGAACTCCAGCTTCTTGGTGGTGCGCGCCGCGGCCATGGCGATGGCGTTGGGCGAAACCATCAGGCCGTGCGGCGTCGTGTGATGCTCGTTGAGGCCGACGCCGTCGAAGCCCAGCTCCTCCATTTCGTTCCAGATGTCGAAATGCTCGGCATAGGTTTGCGCGGCGATTTCGGGGTCGAAATGGCTGCCGGGCAGGGGGTAGGGAATGTAACGGTCCGCCTTGAACTGGTCGAAATGCCTGCCGTAAGGCAGCAGGTCCATCAAATAGACTTTCATTGCCACTCCCCTGGCGAATCGCGACCGCCTTCCTGGTCGGGCGTCGCCGCGTTCGCTCGAAGGCTTATTTAAGCCGTGTATCGCCGTGGCGCGTCAAGCGCGTGGCGCATGGCCAGCCATGCGCGCGACAGGGAAAAATCCCACGATTCCGGCGTTCCCCATCGTTTCCCTGGCGGATTTTTGACGCGACCGCGGCATGATTTTCGTGCTAATCGGCTTGTTGCAATTCCGTCGCTGGCCATATCGGCGCTCGGCTTCGGTCACATTTCGGCCCTCGTGTCCGCCGAGTGTCCCAGCGTACGGCCAAGCTCACCGTTCACGGCCCATTCAGGGCGAACGGTCCAGATTGGTCCCATTGTCCGACCGCGACATTCCGTCGCGCCTGATCACGGAGCCCCAAGGCCCCCATGCCCACGATCGCCCTGGTCGACGACGACCGCAACATCCTCACCTCCGTCTCCATCGCCCTCGAGGGCGAAGGTTACCGGGTCCAGACCTACACCGATGGCGCCAGCGCGCTCGACGGGTTGAAGGCCAATCCGCCCGATCTCGCCATTTTCGACATCAAGATGCCGCGCATGGATGGCATGGAACTGCTGCGCCGCCTGCGTCAGAAGTCCGATCTGCCGGTGATTTTCCTCACCTCCAAGGACGAGGAAATCGATGAACTGTTCGGCCTCAAGATGGGCGCCGACGATTTCATTCACAAGCCGTTCTCGCAGCGTTTGCTCGTCGAGCGGGTGAAGGCGATCCTGCGGCGCTCCAATCCGAAGGAAGCAGCCGCCCAGAAGGAGTCGGAAGCCAAGATCCTCGAGCGCGGCGCGCTGCGGATGGACCCGGAGCGACACACCTGCACGTGGAACGGCCAGCCGGTGACGTTGACGGTCACGGAATTCCTGATCCTTCAGGCGCTGGCGATGCGGCCGGGCGTCGTCAAGAGCCGCAACGCGCTCATGGACGCGGCCTATGACGATCAGGTCTATGTCGACGATCGCACCATCGACAGCCACATCAAGCGGCTGCGCAAGAAATTCAAGTCCGCCGCCGGCGATTTCGAAATGATCGAAACGCTTTACGGAGTGGGCTACAGGTTCAGGGAAGCGTAGGCGCGCCGTCCGCGCCTTCCATGGCGGAAGCCGATGAGCGTTGAAGCGCATGGCGAAAGCGAGCTGGCGGTCGAGCCAGCGGAACCGTCGCGGCCACGCGTCGGTCCGCTGGCGCGCGTCATGGCGCGTCTTCGTCGCCTGTGGCGGTCGGTCGTGTCGCGTTATTCGTCATCGCTCACGCGTCGCATCGTCGTTCTCAACGTCAGTGGACTTCTGGTTCTCTCGGCGGCGTTTCTGTATCTCAATCAGTTTCGCGAGGGCCTGATCGACGCCCGCGTGCAAAGTCTCCAGACGCAGAGCGAGATCATCGCCGCGGCGATCGCCGCCTCGGCCGCGGTCGAGACGGACGCGATCACCATCGACCCGGAGAAGCTGCTGAAGCTCGCGCCCGGAGAAGTTTACGACCCCGGCGCGGACAGCGAGAACGATCTCGAATTCTCCATCAATCCGGAACGCGTGGGGCCGGTGTTGCGGCGTCTCGTGTCGCCGACGCGCACGCGCGCGCGGGTCTATGACCGCGACGGCTATCTGCTGGTCGACTCGCTGTCGATCGCGGAACGCTCGAACATCATGAGCTTCGAACTGCCGGCGCCTGGCAACGAGGAATCGTCGCCCACGCTGGTGGCGCGCACGTGGAACCTGCTGCGCGGGCGTTTCGGCACGAACGCGCCGACGTCGGTGACCGAGGATGTCGGCGTCGGCAACGGCCGCGCGTTTCCAGAGGTGCGCGAGGCGCTTGGCGGCGCGCCCTCGTCCGTCGTGCGGGTCAACACGAAGGGCGAGACGATCGTGTCCGTCGCCGTGCCCGTGCAGCGCTTTCACGTGGTGCGCGGCGCGTTGCTGTTGTCGACGCAAGGCGGCGACATCGACAAGATCATCACCTTCGAGCGCTGGGCGATCATCCGCATCTTTCTTGTTTCCGCCGGCGTGATGTTCCTGCTGTCGATGTTCCTCGCGGGCACGATCGCCGAGCCCATGCGCAAGCTGGCTGAGGCCGCCGAGCGCGTGAGACGTGGCGTTAAATCGCGTCAGGAAATTCCCGACTTCACTTCGCGCAACGACGAAATTGGCCATCTTTCCGGCGCGTTGCGCGACATGACCGGCGCGCTCTACGCGCGCATCGAGGCGATCGAGAGTTTCGCCGCCGACGTGGCGCATGAACTCAAGAATCCCCTGACGTCGCTGCGCAGCGCCGTCGAGACATTGCCGCGCGCGCGCAACGAGGACTCGCGCGGACGCCTGCTTGAAATCATCCAGCACGACGTGCGTCGCCTCGATCGCCTGATCAGCGATATTTCCGACGCCTCCCGCCTCGACGCGGAACTGGCGCGCGGCGATATGCAGGGCGTCGATCTGCGGCAGTTGCTCGGCGCGGTGATTTCGATGGCCAATCAGGTCGAGCGAGGCGATGGCGTGCGCGTGACGCTGGATGTCGCGCCGGTCGCCGATTCGGGGGGCTATGTCGTGCAGGGCCATGACTCGCGCCTCGCGCAGGTCGTCAACAATCTCGTCGACAACGCGCGGTCCTTCTCGCCGGAAGGCGGCAACGTGCGCGTCGCGTTGCGCCGGGCGCGGGGCGGAAACTGGGCCGGACAATCCATCGAGGGCGTCGAGATCGTCGTCGACGACGATGGGCCCGGCATTCCCGCGCACGCCTTCGAGCGCATCTTCGAGCGCTTTTACACGGACAGGCCCGATCAGGGCTTCGGCCAGAATTCGGGCCTCGGCCTGTCGATTTCGCGCCAGATCGTCGAGGCGCACCGCGGAACCATCCGCGCGCTGAACCGCGGCGACCAGCGCGAGCGCGCGGGCGGCGCGCGCTTCATTGTCTGGCTGCCGGGCGGCGCATGACCGGCGCCGTCAAGCCCCTTTCCCTTCACGCGACGATCGTGGCGATCGGCGAGGCCGGCGTGCTCGTGCGGGGTGGTTCTGGCGCGGGCAAAAGCCGTCTCGCGCGCGCGCTGATCGCCGAGGGGCTGGCGCGCGGGCTGTTCGCGCGGTTGGTGGCGGATGACCGGGTGTGGCTTTCCGTCGCGGCCGGACGGATCATCGCGCGCGCGCCGCCGCAAATCGCTGGTCTCATCGAGGAGCGCGGCACCGGCTTGCTTGCCGTGGCGCACGAGGGCGCGGCCAATGTTCGATGCATCGTCGATCTCGATATTGTCGACACGCCGGACGGCCGTCCGCCGCGCCTGCCGGAGGCGGGCGACGAGGCCGACGCGATCGAAGGCGTCTCCATTCCCCGCATCCGCCTCGCGCGCGATGTCGGGCCGATGGAAGGCGCGCTGCGGGTGCTGAATCGCCTGTCGCGCGTATGATCCCGTTAGGGGTCTTCCACAGGTTTCTCTTGCCAAATGCCCCGCGTTGCACAATATGGCGCTCCTTTTCCCAGCGGGGCGCGTTTCGCCTCGAACTCGCTGCCGTGGACGGTCTGATCCCATGATCGGAATGGTGCTGGTGACGCATGGGCGCTTGGCGACGGAATTCCGCGCCGCGCTTGAGCATGTGGTTGGCCGTCAAAGCCAGCTCGAAACGGTGACCATCGGTCCCGAGGACGACATGGAGCAGCGCCGGAAGGATATCCTCGCGGCCGTCCATTCCGTCGACACGGGCGCGGGAGTCATCCTGTTGACCGACATGTTTGGCGGCACGCCGTCCAATCTCGCGATCTCCGTCATGGAAAGCGCCAAGGTCGACGTGGTCGCGGGCATCAACCTGCCCATGCTCATCAAGCTGGCCTCCGTGCGGGAAACCGCGCCGCTGGAGCAGGCGGTCGTTCAGGCGCAGGAGGCCGGTCGCAAATATATTTCCGTGGCCAGCCGGATTTTGACCGTCAAATGAACGATCAGGACGATTTCGAAGAGGATTGCCCGCCGCCGCCCGTCATCGACGGGGCCGTGTCGCGCGATCTCCAGATCGTCAACCGCAAGGGGCTGCACGCGCGCGCCACCGCGAAATTCGTGCAATGCGCGGAAAAATTCGACGCCGAGGTTTTCGTCACGCGTTGCGGCGAGACGGTTGGCGGCGTGTCGATCATGGGCATTCTGACGCTCGGCGCCGGTCTCGGCTCGACCATCAACGTGGCCGCCCGCGGCCCGCAGGCGCAGGCGGCGCTCGACGCGATCGCCGCGCTTGTCGCCAATCGTTTCGGCGAGGAAGAATAACCGCTCAGACGTCCTCGGCCGGGGACATATCCTCGTCGCGCGCGCGTTGGCGACGCCGGCCCGCCGCGAATGGCGCGGCGACGAGGGCGCGGGCCAGCGCGCGCAGCGGCGAGGCCATGCGATCGAGATCCTCGACCCGGCCAACCAGCGTTTCGCCGCGGGTCAATTCCTTGTCGAGCGCGGCCATGGTCGCGGGGAAGCCGGGCTCCTCGTCCTCGAACCAGACATCCAGCACGCGTCCGAAGGCGATCAGAAGTCCCTGCAATTTCAGCGCGCCAACCGGGCCTTCGGCGGAGACGCCGGCCGATTCCAGCATGAAACGCATGGAGTTGAGCCCCTCGCGATTCAGCGCCGTCGCGGCCAGCGGATCGCGTCGCGCCCATTCCGCCACCGCGCGAACGCCGGCTCGGTAGGGCGCCATCGCGTCGAGGCGTCGCATCAGCACGTCGAACAGGCGTTCCTTGACGGGCTCGCCCTCGAGCGCGTCGCTGGCGCCGGACAGGACGGCGCGGTCGATGCGCTTGTTGAAGGCCGCGAGCACCGCGCCCTTGGACGGGAAGGCGTCGCGGAAGTCGGCGAGACCGACGCCAGCGCGCGCCGCGATGTCGGTGATGGTGATGTCCTCGAACGGGCGTTCGGCGGCCAGTTCCATCAGCGCGTCGACGATTTTTCCGCGCGCGTCGGCGGGCGGCTTGGCGAAGCTGGCGTCGGTCATGGGCGGCTCCCGTTCAACGATAACAGACTAGGCCGCGACCATGGCGCCAGCAAGGCGAGGGGTCAGCCGGAGAGTTCGCCCGCGCGGCGATGGGCCGCGGCGATGGCGCGCGTCATCAGCGGTTGCAGGCCATCCGGCGCCATCAGCACGTCGAGCGCGGCGGCGGTCGTGCCGCCCGGCGAGGTTACGTTGACGCGCAGTTGCGCGGCGGATGTCGCCGCGTCGCGATAGAGCAGTTCGCCCGAGCCTTCGACCGTGGCGCGCGCCAGTCGCATGGCGATGTCCTCGGGCAGGCCAGCCGCGACGCCCGCGGCGGCCATGCATTCCACGAGGTGGAAAACGTAGGCCGGACCCGAACCCGAAACCGCCGTCACCGCGTCGATCAACTCCTCGCGCGCCACCCATTCGACCCGGCCGATGGCGCCGAGCAGCGCGTCGGTCATGGCGCGCTGTTCCGCCGACACGCCAGCGCTGGCCGCGACGCCGGTGATGCCGCGTCCGACGGCGGCGGGCGTGTTCGGCATGGCGCGGGCGATAGCCCAGGCGGGCAGGCGGTCGGCGATATTGGCGATGGTCTTGCCGGCCATGATCGAGACGACGAGGGTTGCCGGCCCGACAAGGGGCGCGATTCCGGGCGCGGCGGCTTCGAGCATCTGCGGCTTGATGGCGAGGACGAGAACCTCGGGCGCGACCAGACCCGCCGCGGGCGGGTTGAGCCGGGCGCCGTGCTTTTCGCAGAGCGCCGTCAGGGCCGGGCTCGCATGGGGATCGATGACCACGACGCCGCGCGGATCGAGGCCCAGCGCCAGCCAGCCTTCCAGCATCGCGCCGCCCATCTTGCCGGCGCCGACGAGGATGAGGCTTTTGGGGAGCGACGTCATGGCTGGGCGACCTGTCTCTGGCGTAAGGGGAACGACAGGTCGCATACACCCGCCGCGCGCCTCGCGAAAGCGGGTCGGGCGGTCGAGCCGGATCAGGCCTCGCCGACGGTCTCGAACAGGGCGGATTCCATCGCTTCCCGGGCGCCGCGACCAGCCCAGATCACGAACTGGAACGCCTGATAATACCGCTCGCAGGCTTCGATCGCCGCGCGCAGGGCGGCCTCGCACTGATCGCGGTTGGGCTGCGCGCCGCCGGTCAGCAGCAGGGAGTGGCGGTAAATGACGACGCCATCCTTGTCCCACAGGCCGAAGTGGCCGACCCAGAGCTGTTCGTTGATCAGCGCGATCAGGTTGAGCAGTTCGGGGCGCCGGCGCTCGCTGACCTTGATGTCGAAGGCGCAGCCCAGATGCAGCGCCTCCATCTCCCGCAGCCACGTGAAGGCGATGTGGTAGTCGGTCCAGCCGCCGGAGACGGAAATCGACAGTTCGTCGTCGTCGGCGCGCTCGAAGGACCACTCGTTGAGCGAAGCCATCTGCTCGACCACATCGAGGGGATGCGATTCAAGGCTTTGCTCTGATTCAGAAATCTGCATCGTGAACCTCTGGCGCTTGATCGGAACGCGGCGACACTCACTAGACGCGACAGCGCAACCCGACCCCGCGCCGCGCGCCGCGATGGTGGCCAAAGCCCCCGAATCCACGGCGAATCAACACGCTAGATGAATATACGCACGGAATGTGACGTTCACTAGCGACGTCGCACCGTCGTGGATTCGCGCCCCCGCGACAATCCCGCGTGCGGGCGAATTCACAGTTGTCACCGGAATTCGCCCGCGATGAATCAAGCGCTCAGGGCGGGAGCGAGAGCTTCGCGACCGCGGATCATGTCCGCCGCCTTTTCCGCCATCATCAGCACGCAGGCGTTGATATGGGCGCCGACCATGTCCGGCATCGCCGAGGCGTCGACCACGCGCAGTTTCTCGACGCCACGCACGCGCAGTTGCGGATCGACCACGCTTTCGGGCGTGATGCCCATGGCGCAGGTGCCCGCCGGATGGTGCGCGGTGATGACGGTCTTCCTGATCCACGCCTCGATCTCGGCGTCGGTCCGCACCTTGTCGCCGGGCGATTTTTCGACCCCGCGATAGGGCGCGAGCGCCTTGTCGGCGGCGATCTGTCGCGCCAGCTTGAAGCCCTCGCGCAGCTTGGGCAGATCGTTGGGCGCGGAGAAGAAGTTGTATTTGATGCGTGGCGTGTCGAAGGGATCGGACGATCCCAGCAGGATCTCGCCGCGGCTGTCGGGGTGGAGCAGGGCCGGGCGAATGCCATAGCCGTCCTCATAGGCGGCCTTGACGCCCGGAAACCACAGATGGGCGTTGGTCGGCAGACCGCGGAACATGAATTCAATATCTGGAACGGCGAATTCGGGATTGGTCTTGATGAAGGCGTGCAATCCGCCGGGGACAACGACGCCCGGTCCCGTGCCAGTCAGAAACGCCCGGATCATCGCGATGGCCATGCGGTCGAAGCGCATGGTGTCGCGGAAGGGGCTGGGATTGGTAGGGCGCGTGTACATGTTCAGCACGGCCAGATGGTCCTGAAGATTGCGGCCGACGGGCAGATCGACCAGCGGATCGACGCCGACCGATTTCAGATGCGCCGCCGGGCCAATGCCCGAGAGCATGAGCAGTTGCGGCGAATTGAACGTGCCGCCGCAGAGAATCGTCTCCTGGCTGGCTTCCGCCTCGAATCTAAGCCCGTCCTTGGCCCAGGCGATGCCGACCGCCGTGGTGCCTTTCATCAGCACCTGCGTGACATGGGCGCCGGTTTCCACCGTCAGGTTGCGGCGCTTGCGGGCGGGATGGAGATAGGCGACCGCCGAGGACGAACGGCGGCCATTGCCGATGGTGTACTGGCTGCGGCCGAAGCCCTCGCCCTGCTGGCCATTGTAATCGTCGGTGACCGGCAGTCCCTGATTGCGCGCGGCCTCGCACCACGCGTCGAAAAGGGGATCGCGCGTGCGGGCGAATTCGACCTTGATCGGCCCGTCGCCGCCCCGCCACGTGTCGCCACCGTCGGCGAAGGTTTCGCCACGCCGGAAATAGGGCAACACGTCGGCGTAGGACCAGCCCTGACAGCCCTTCTGCGCCCAGCGGTCGTAGTCGCCGCGATGGCCGCGCGTATAGGCCATCACATTGATGGAGGAGGAGCCGCCCAGCACCTTGCCGCGCGAGGCCTCGATGCGGCGGTCGCCCAGATTGGGCTCTGGCTCGGTGTGATAGCCCCAGTTATGCAGGCCGAGATCGTGGATCTTGCCCATGCCGAGGGGAATATGGATCAGCGGATCGCGGTCGCGGCCGCCGGCTTCGAGCAACAGCACCGTCGCGCCGCCATCCTCGGTGAGGCGATTGGCCAGAACGCAGCCAGCGGAGCCAGCTCCCACGATGATGTAGTCGTAACTCGCGCGCGCGACCATTTTTCCTCCCAGGAGAACATGTTGTGGGGGTTCGATAACAGGCGGGGGCGCCGCCGTCACCCGGCGGGCGGCGCTTTGCCGCTCCGCCGCGCGCGCACGATCTTGGCCGCGCCCGCCGCGTCGATGCGGCTCGACATTTCGCGTGTCGAGGGAATGCGCCTTTGGTCGGCGACCTGCGCGAGTTCGTTCTCGGCCAGATTGTGGATCATGGTCAGCAGCATGTCGCGCGCGGCCGCGATGATTTCCGGCTTGACGCCCTCGACCGCGATGGCGTTGACCTCCTCGGCCAGCGGCACCAGCTTGGCGCGCAGGGCGCGCCCCGTCGCGGTCAGAAAGACATAGACCTTCTTGCGGCTGTCGGGCAGGCGTCGGCGTTCGACATAGCCGAGCTTTTCCATGCTCAGCAGCGCGGAATAGGTCGTGGGCTCCATCAGCCCCGCGCGTTCGCTGAGATCCCGCTGGGTGATGCCATCGGCGTCCCAGAGGATGCGCAGGAACGTCCAGTGGCCAAAGGACACGTCATGTTCGGCGAGGCGCAGTTGCAGCGCGCGGGTCAGGCCGCGCGTCGCGTCCTTGAGCAGATGCGCCAGACGGTCTTCGGGGACGGATTCCCGCCAATGACGGATGACGGCCTGCATGCTCGGATCGACGAGGGCAGGCTTGGCGCTTGGCATGTCTCCCCAATTCCTTTCGTGCGCGCGTCAGTCCGTTGGCGTACCGCATTGCCGCGACAGAAAAACCTCCCGTCCAGAACGGGAGGATTCGATGATCGCATAACATACTTCCATCGTCGCCATTGCCCAGCGCCCGTCGTGCAGGGGCTTGCGCCCCTCGACGATGGCCGCGTGCAATTCGTCGACGACCTCCGCGCGGTGGACGCGCGGGCGTTCGAGCTGTTCGAAGCGCCGCTCGCGATTGGCGTAGATCATGATTCCGTCGGGACGCGGCCGCAGGTCGGCGCCGTCGCACGAGGCGATCAGCAGGCCGAAATGCTGGTGCCAGCGGCGGGCGGCGTCCTCGGCCTTGTGGGGCGGCGTGTAGCGCTCGCCGCCGTAATTGGTCGCGGCCTTGAGGGCGAGTTCCTCCGCCGGCGACAGGCCTTCCAGCGCGGCGCGGGTCGCGCCATAGCGCGCGGGGTCTTTCGGCAGGCCGCTTTCGGCGATCCATTCGCAGAATTCATCCGAGTCGAAATGCGCGTAGCCGCTGTAGGTCATGGTCGCGAAGGCGCCGTTCTCGAATGTCATGAAGGCGGAATAGGCGCCTTCCGTCGCGCGCGAGGGATCCCAGACGCCCGCGCCCGCGCGCACGCTGCGCGCCATGCCGCCGGCGATGACTCGGATGTTGTCGACCTGATGCGGCGCCTGATTGAAGATGACGCCGCCGCCCGCGGCGGTGTCGAGTTCCTCCGGGCGGCGCGGCCGATACAGGAAATCGGTGAACTGCATGGCGTTGATCATGCGCAGGCCGCCAAAGGCGCCGCTCGCGACCAGTTCGCGCGCGCGCGCGATGGGACGATCAAAGCCATGGCTATGGCCGACGACCATGACCACGCCCGCCTTTTCGGCGGCCTCGATCATCGCCTCGCAATCGTCGAGCGCCAGCGCCATCGGCTTTTCAACCAGCACGTGCTTGCCAGCGCGGACCGCGGCCTCGACGTTCGGGCGATGAAACTGATGCGGCGAGGCGATATAGACGACATCGACGTCGGGGCTTTCGCACATCGCCTCGACGGTCTCGAAGGCGCGCGCGTTGAAATCCGCCGCGAAACGGGCGCGCGCCTCGGGCCGGGGATCGGCGCCCGCGACGATCCGGAGGCGGGGATCGCCGACAAGCGTCGGCAGCATCAGCGAGAAGGCGCGGCCGATGCCCGCCACGCCAAGGCGCAGCACGCGTGTATCCGTGGCGCGTGCATCGTTCATCTCACATATCCAGCACGAGATCGCCGCTCGCGGCGCGGGAAACGCAGATCATGATCTGGCTGGCTTTCTCGTGCTCGGCGAGCACGAGATCGCGGTGCTCGACATCGCCCGAAACCAGTCGGGTCCGGCAGGTGCCGCAGGTGCCGCTCTCGCAGGAGCTCGACACGTTGAGGCCATTGGCGCGCAGCGCGTCGAGAATGGATACATTCGCCGGCACCTCGATAACGCGGCCGCTTTTCGCCAGCGTCACGTTGAAGAGGCGGTCCTCCTCCTTGTGGGCGGGCTTCGAGGAGCCGAAATCCTCGAAATGAACCGCGGCGCTCGACCAGTGGCCGGACATGTCGCGCACGGTCTCCATCAGGGGCCGCGGGCCGCAACAGTAGAGATGGCGGCCCATGGGCTTTTCGAGCACCGGCCACAGATCGAACATTCTGTCGGGGTCGCCATGGTCGTGGTGAATGACGACCTGCCCATTGAACTCGGGCGCGGACAGTTCCTCGCGAAAGGCGGTCATCTCCTTCTCTCGCGTGAGATAATAAAGCTTGAAGCGCGCGGCGCCGGTCGACTTCAGGTGGCGGATCATCGACAGGATCGGCGTGATGCCGATGCCACCGGCGATCAGCAGCACGTTCGGAATGTTCGCCGCCATCGGGAAATCGTTGCGCGGCGCGCCAACCTCGACATCTGCGCCGACGACCGTATCGTCGACCATGGAGCGCGAGCCGCCCTCGCCATTTGCCTCTCGCTTGATGGCGATGACATGGCGATCACGCTCGGCCGGGTCGTTGCAGAGGGAGTATTTGCGTTCAAGCCCATTGGGCGCGCGGATCGCGACATGGGCGCCCGCCGTGAATTCCGGCAATTCACCGCCGTCGGCGCGCGCCAGTTCAAAACGGAAAATATCCCGCGCGATTTCCTCTTTCGAGAGGATGCGCAGCGGCGTGAAAAGCGTATCGGTCGACATGGTTGTTCCGTTGCGCGCGTGCCCTCGCCCCCCGCGAGGTCCGGCGCGCGCGGAACCTAGAAGGGTAGCCGGCGGCGTTCAAGCCTGTCCGGCGCCGCCCGCCATCGGGCCGGGTGGCACTCGACAGTCGCGGACGGATGGTGTATCCAAAATCTTAGATCACTAAGATATGCTCTCGATCGCCGCCCCGCGCAAGGAGGAATCATGCTGACCAGGACCGAAAACGATCTTCTGACCCGGGTCGAGGGCGACGCGCCCATGGGCGGCATCATGCGTCGGCACTGGCTGCCTGCATGCCTCTCCGAGCAACTCGCCGAACCCGATTGCGATCCCGTGCGCGTCAGGCTGCTGGGCGAGAACCTCGTCGCCTTCCGCGATTCCGAGGGTAAGGTCGGCGTTATTGATGAGATGTGTCCGCATCGCAAGGCGTCGCTGTTCTTCGCGCGCAACGAGGAATGCGGCTTGCGTTGCCTCTATCACGGCTGGAAATTCGACGTGAACGGCAACTGCGTGGACATGTCGAGCGAGCCGGCCGAAAGCCCGCTGCGCGAGAAGGTCAAGATCAAGGCCTATCCCGTGCACGAGCAGGCGGGCTTCATCTGGGTCTGGATGGGTCCCGCCGACGAAAAGCCCGAGTTCGAGGCGCCGGTTTTCCAGCCGAAGGCCGACACGAAGATCGCCATCGCCAGGATGATTGTCGATTGCAACTGGGCGCAGATTCTGGAAGGCGCGATCGACTCCGCCCATTCCTCCAGCCTGCATTCGTCCGACATGGTGCCGGCGCCCGTCGCGGGCGCGCAGGCGACCAACGAGAACTGGTTGCGACCGTCGACGGACAAGGCGCCGCGGCTGGTCGTTGACCGCACCGCGTTCGGCTTCCGCTATTCGGCGATCCGCCGGCCGATCAAGGACGCGACAACGAAGGATTACGTTCGCACCACGCTGTTCATCGCGCCCTACACGGTGCAGATACCCTCGAACAACATGTACAACATCGCCATCCTGCACGTGCCGGTGGACGATACGCATACCGCGTTCCATTTCATCGCGTGGGGCGAGGCGGCGACGACGCCGGATGTCGCGACATGGCGCAACTTCCTGCACATGCAGGTCGGCGTCGACGTCGACAAGACCTTCGTCAAGAACCGCACGTACGAGAATAACTACCTGCAGGACCGCAAGTCGATGAAGCTGGGGAATTTCACCGGCATTCCCGGCATTCCCAATCAGGATGTCGTCATGTGGGAAACCATTGGCGCGATCGCCGACCGCGGCGACGAAATCCTCGGCGCGAGCGATCTCGCGATCGTCGAGTTCCGTCGCCAGATGGTCGAGGCCGCGCAAACCTTCGCCGCGGGCGGCGAGGCGATCGGCGCGCACAAGGGCCGCGTGCCTCAATCGAAGCTGCAATCCTTCGAGGGCATCGTCGCGAAGGGCTACGACTGGCGCACGCTGGGCTGCTCGGACGAGGAACTGGCGTGGAACGCCCGCGCCGCCGCGCGCAACACGGCGGCGGAATAACGCCACCCTCCGATTGGTCCTGAAAACAAAACGCCCTCCCGCCGGTCAGGCGGGAGGGCGTTTTGACTTTAAGTCGAACCGATCAGGCGATCTCGATATCGAGGCCGACGTCGAGGATGGGCGCCGAATGGGTGATCCCGCCCGAAGAAATGAGATCGACGCCGGTTTCCGCGATGGCCTTGACCGTGTCGAGACTGACGCCGCCCGAGGCCTCCAGTTTGACGTGGCCGGCGGCGATCTTCACGGCTTCGCGCATCTGGTCGATGGTCATGTTGTCGATCAGGCAGAAATCCGCGCCCTCGTCGACGACCTCGCGCAACTGATCGAGCGTGTCGACCTCGATCTCGATCTTGACGAGATGGCCGGCCGCCAGTTTCGCCGCGCGCAGCGCCTGCCGGATGCCGCCGCACACGGCGACATGGTTGTCCTTGATGAGAATGGCGTCGTCGAGGCCAAAGCGGTGGTTCATCGCGCCGCCGCAACGCACGGCGTATTTCTCGAGCGCGCGCAGGCCCGGCGTGGTCTTGCGCGTGCAGCAGATTTTCGCGTTGGTGTGGGCGACGAGCGCCACGTGCTTGGCCGTCAACGTCGCGACGCCCGAGAGGCGGGTCATGTAGTTGAGCGCGACGCGTTCCGCGGTGAGGATCGCGCGCGCGTCGCCGCTGATGCGCGCCACCGGCGTGCGGTTGCCCGGCACATGCGCGCCGTCCAGCGCAAGCATCTCGAACTTGAGCGAGGGATCGATCGCGCGAAAGGTCGCCTCGGCGACCGGCAGGCCGGCGACGACACCGGGCTTGCGCACCGCCATGACCGCCGTCGCGACCCGGCCCGCCGGGATGGTCGCGAGCGAGGTGATGTCGCCGGCTTGCCCAAGATCCTCGTCGAGCGCGGCGCGCACGGCGTTTTCCAGATAGATCGGGTTGAAGAACGTCATGGCCATCGTGGCCTCCTGGGTCGGGTGTTGCTAGACTCGGTGGCCGCCGCGCTTGCGGCCCTGCGACACGTCGAGGAACAGATCCTCCAGCGCCGGACGCTTCTTAAGCATTCCGTGGCTGTGTGAATAGTGGGTCAGCGTCTCGAGAATCTTGCGGTTGCGGTCGGTCAACCCGTACTCCCACGGGTCCGGGCCGAGCAGCTTTTCCTGCTCCTCCATCGCGTGCCGCCACCAGGCGAGCGGCGCGACGCGCGGATTGAACATGCGCTTCATGCCGGCGGCCTTGGCGCGATCGAAGGCCTTGTAAAGCTCGATCGGCAGCCACGGATGGCGCTCGGCGACGTCCTTCCTGATGCCGACCACGTGCATGATGGGGAAGATGCCGGTCTTCTTGAAGAAGGCGACTTCCTCGGCCTTGTAGTCGTCGAACAGGCGGGCGACGTTGGGATGACCGTCCATGTAGGGATCGATCAGGTCGGTATGCAGGCAGGCGTCGAGTTGGCCGTCGACCAGCATGCCCTCCAGCGTCTTGTCGTCCGGCACGCGCGAAATCCGCAAGTCGGCGGGTGGAACGAATTCAACGTCCTCGTCGAGTTCGGCGACCCAGTTGATCGACTTGTGCGGCACGCCGTATTCCTGTTCGAGGATGCCGCGCATCCAGACGATCGCGGTCGCCTGAAACGATTTCACGCCGATGGTCTTGCCGATCAGATCCTTCGGTCCGCGAATACCCTTTTTCGTGTTGATGAAGACGAATTCGTGCCGGAAGCGCCGATGCGGAAAGACGGGAATCGCGACGATCGGCAGGCCGACCTCGTTGGCCAGCAGGAACGACGAGGCGGAAAGCTCCGCCACGTCGAACTCTCGGTTGCGCAGAAAACGCCAGTGACGCGTGGTTGAATCGAGATCGGTCAGGACGGTGAGGTCGACGCCGTCGGGCGCGACCGTTCCATCGATGAGCGGCCGCGTGATCTCGTAATCGCCACAGGCGAGCGTCAGCTGGATTTTCGACATGCGTGTTCAGGCCTTCGCGGGAAAGAATTTGTCCATCTTCTGGTCGACGCCGTGCTTGCGCGTCTCCTCCAGCCAGATTTGCTGGATGCGCGCGTCCTGGTCCTCGTATTCGACCTGATCGCCGCCTTCCTTGATGCTGGTCGAGACCGCGCCATTCTCGCCGGGCTTGAGGCCGATGAGCGAACGACGGTTCTGGGTGGTCAGCGGGTAGCGCAGGCCGCCGACGCCGGTGGCGAGATAGCGCGCCGGCACGGCGCTGGCGTTGAAGTGCTGGTGGAACTGCTGATCGGCGGGCGGGAAGACGACGCCATGCTTCCAGTCGATGCGCAGGAAATCCTTTTCCTTGTCGAACCAGAGGAGCGAATAGCCGTGCCCGACCACGCACATGACGTGGAAGCCAGGGCCGTGGCGGTGGCCCTTCTTGTAGGTGCCGACCGGCATTTCGGAGATGTGCGCGTGCATGGTGCCGTCGGCCAGCACGAACATGATGTTGGTGCCGCCGGCGCCGCGGTCGCCCCAGGTCTTGAGTTCGATGGCGGCGAGATCGGGAACGAAATTCGTCTCCCACATATGGTTGCCCGGCTTGACCGTTATGAGATCGCCCTCGCCGGTGAAGTGCTTGCCCTTGCCGGTGCGCTCGTCGAAATCAAACGTGTTGTCGAAGATAAATTTCTCGTTGTGGAACGTGTTCATCACCATCGGCAGATCCGTGGTGGTGACGAGCAGGGCGCGTTCGCGGCCGCTCGAATTGAAGTGACGATGTTTCGCGTTGAGCGGTATGGCGAAGAGGCTCTTGGGGCCCCATTCGAAGCTGCGCTTGGAGCCGTCGGCGAGTTCGATCTGCGTCGAGCCCGAGCCTTCGAGCACGTAATAGACGTCCTCGTAGAGATGGCGCTGCGGCGTGGTCGAGCCGCCCGGCGGCAGCTCCATCAGGAACATGTTGCAGAAGTCGCCGCGGCCTTTCAGATGCACCGCCGCGCCCTTGACGCCCACGCGGTCCCAATGGCGCATTTCGACCTTGAAAAGATCGATGCCGTAATCCTCGGCGACCGGCAGGCCTTCCTTCTCGACCCAGTCGAGGTAGGGGTCGATGCCGTAGCGGTGAGTGACGAGATCGTTCATGGTTCCTCTCCCTTGGTTTTTTATGAAAACAGCAGTGACTTGATGACGACCGGCACGACGCCCGGCGGATTGATCATCTCGCCGATGTCGACGTAGTCGAGTTCCTGCAACTGCACGCCGTCGATCGAGACGATATCGCCGGGCAGATCGAGTTCGCGATGCAGCAGGTTGCCCATGGTCTTGCCGATGTCGCCGTCGATCATCAACAGCAGCATGTCGCGCCGCTTGCCGCCGGGCGTGGTCGCGCGGCGCACGCCGTCGGCCAGCGCGAACAGGCGCGAATATTCCGGATCGCCCTCGAAGGTGAAGGAGATCGCCAGCCGGCCAGCGGGGTCGATGTCGAGTTGCGCCGTTTTCTCGGTGATCGCGCGGGCGACCTCGGCGGCGTCGATGGCGCCGGACATGTCGGGATTGATGCGCACCACCGGCACGTTGTGAACAGGCAGGCAATCGGGGTTCGACAGATAGATCGTCTTGCCGCTGACCTGCACGGTGAACTGCGAGGCGCCGATGACGGTCGCGCGGATGCGGTTGCCGGGATCGACGACCGGCAGGCCGCGGCGCTCCGACAGGCGCTTGCGAATGCCTTGCGCGAGCAGGCGGGCGATGTCGCCGAAATCGCGCGGCTCCGTGTCGAAGATATATTCGGACACGCCGCCCGAGAAAGTGATGGCCGTTGGCGCGGTCGCGCGGTTCAGCGGTTCGGTCAGTTGCAGCGACTTGCCGAGCGCGTCGAGTTCGTCGCCGAAGATTTCCGCGATGGCGACGTCGGCGAGCCGCGCCGCGATCCTTTCGCGATTGGCCGGCTCCGCCAGCGTTCTGGCGTCCGTGCCGATGCCGAGTTCGCGCGCCACCAGCCAGGCGGACTGGTCGACGCGGGTCCAATCGCCCTTGTCGTCCTGGGCGAGCAGGCGGCCGCCGACCGCGAAGGCCGCGACGGAACGCACGACGCCCTTGTCGATCAACGCGAGCTTGGTGGTGCCGCCGCCGATGTCGACGTGCAGCACGCATCCGTCACGTTGCCTCGAAAGCGCGACCGCGCCCGATCCATGGGCGGCGAGCGTGCATTCCAGCTTGTGGCCGGCCGTCGCGCAAACGAACTTGCCGGCCTGATCGGCGAAGAGTTCGTCGATGGCGCGAGCGTTGGTGCGCTTGATCGCCTCGCCGGTGAGAATCACCGCGCCGCTATCGATGTCGGCGCGTTTCAGGCCCGCGGCCTTGTAGGCGTCGTGGATGAAGTGATCGAGTTCGTGCGCGTCGATCGTGCCGTCCTTCAGGAAGGGCGTCAGCATGATGGGCGAGCGCCAGACCACCTCGCGATTGGTGACGAGGAAGCGGCTGGACAATCCCTGCGCCTGCCGTTGCAGCGTGACCTTGGCGAACAGCAGGTGCGAGGTCGACGAGCCGATGTCGATGCCGATGGTGTTGAGCTCGACCGATTCCTGGCTCCAGATGAACTTGGCCATGGCCGCCTTGTCGGCGTCGCTCAACGGGGCGTGTTCGTGATCGAAGTCCAAATCGTGCATCCCCACCCCCAGGAAGGCGCTGGCGTTGGCGCGCGGCCTTCCGCCGGGACATGCCCCGGCGATTTAGCTCTCTAAGTCATTCTCTAGCCGCGGCCGCGGGCAAAGTCCAACGTGGCTTCAGATGTCCCAGTCGCCGGGAATGACGCCGTCGGTCTGCGCGCTTTCCACATAGAAGCGCCAGAGTTTGTTGACGTGCCGTCCGCGCTGGAAATACTTCTCGAACGAGGCAATGTCGGCGTCCGTCAGGGGCGCCAGCTTGCCCAGCGCGGCGGCGTGATACATCGCCTGCGCGTTCTCGACGAAGTGGATGGAGTCGTTGAGCACGGCCTCGACCGACTCGGCGGTGATCACCTGTCCATGCGCGCGGATCTGCATGGCGTGGTGCGGCCCCAGCGTGCGCACGATGGCCTGACCGAGCTCGGCGTTGGCGACGTGGGCGGGATCGGCGTGAACGGGGATGCCGCTTTTCCAGCGGATGGCGTGGTTCTTGACCACGCGCAGCGGCACGTTCTCGACCAGCGTGAACGAGTTGGTGAGATCGTGATGGAAATGCGCGACCGAATTAACATCGGGGCGCGAGCGCAGGATTTCGCCATGAAGGGAAACCTCGGCTGGCGCGCGCTGGCCTTCGGGCCCTTCAAGAATCTTGCCGTCATAATCGCAAATCAGCAGGTGGTCGGGGCGCAGGCCCGAGCGCGGCACGTCGATCGGCTGGATCAGAAAGGCGTCGCGACCGGGCAGGCGGGCGCTGACGTGCCCGCTGTAGTTCATGATTTTTTCCTTGACCAGCAACAGGGTGCAGGCCGCGACCTTCATGCGCAATTGCAGATCGCTGTTGGAGCGCGCGGGCGCCGCATGCTGGTTCATCAAATCCTCCGTGTCGCCAGACCTGAATGGGCGCCCGGGGCGCCGCTCGGTTCGGGGATGATTTGCGCCCAACCGTGGCGCTTGTCCAGCTTGCGCGGGCAGGCGAACCGGCGCACAACTTCAATGAATGATAACGTTCAATTACTTCGAGCCGCTTCGGCGGGAGAAACGCCTCGCGCCGTTGTTGCTCATGATCGCGCTGATCATGATGGGCAATGGCGTGGTGTCGCCCATCCTGTCGCTGTATGCGCAGACCTTCGGGGTCGCCAGCACGCTCGTTGGCACATTGATCACCCTGTTCGGGGTTGGGCGCCTGCTGGCGAACCTGCCGGCGGGCATTCTCTCCCAGCGCGTCGGTCGACGCCCCATGCTGTTCGTCGGGCCGCTCATCGTCGCGGGTTCGTCAGCCATGGCGGCCATGACGCAGGATTTCAACATGCTGCTGGTCTGGCGCTTCGTTCAGGGCGTCGGGTCCGGCGTCTACATGACCGCCTCCCTCGCGGCGATCGCCGACATCAGTCCGCCGCAGTATCGCGTCGGCAACATGGCGCTGTATCAGGCGGCGCTGCAACTGGGCGCCTCCATCGGACCGGGCGCGGGCGGCTTGCTAGCGCAATGGTTCGGTTACGCCGCGCCCTTCTGGGCCTATATGGCGGTTGGGTTGCTGGCGTCGCTGACGGCGGTCGCCTCCTTCGAGGATACGCTGGACAAGACCGAGGCGCGCAAGCCGCTGCCCTCGTCGGTCAGCCGCGTCGGGTTGATGAGCGCGCCGTTCACCGCCGTCTGCATCCTGACGTGCATTGTTTTCTTCACGCGCGTTGTCAGTCTTTACCAGCTCCTGCCGCAGATCGCGGCGGAAACGCTGCACCTCGACGTTGGCGTCATCGGCGGCGCGCTGACCTTCTGCGCGCTGGTCAATTTCGCCGTCCTTCCGGCCTCGCCGGGATTGATCGAGCGGTTCGGCGCGCGGGGCGTCGTCGGCGCCTCGACGGTGATGACGGTCGGCGGGTTGCTGCTGCTCTACATCGCGGCCTCGCAGGCGATGTTCTGGTTCGCCATCGTGATCTTCGGCATTGGCGGCGGCATCAGCTATCCGGCGATCAGCGCCTTCACCATCTCCTGCCTGCCGCGGGAGCGCTATGGCTCGGGCATGGGGATGCAGCGCACCTTCGGCGACGTTGGCTTCGTGTTCGGGCCGGTGGTGGCTGGCGCGCTCGACGATTTCACCGGCGCGCATACGGCGGACATCATGGTCAACTGCGCGCTGATGACGCTGGCGACCGTCATTTTTCTCGTCGTCAGCGCCGGGCCGCGCCGATCCTACTGAACGGCGTTACGCGCCGAAAATCGCCGCGACTTTCTTGACGCGCGTCGACAGGCGGTGGCGGCTTTGTTCGCGATCGACGACGCCCTGATCGGTCACCCAGTTCAACTGAATGGTGCGACGGGGTCCGTCGAAGGGCTTGTGTCCGTGCCAGGACGTGTCGGAGCGGCGGAACACCAGCAGCGTGCCGCCGTTCGGCGGCGCCTCCACGACATAGTCCTCGAGATTTGTGCCTGAGCGCAGGATGCGCAGGCGACCGCCCTGCGGCTCCCAGCCCTCGTTCATGTAGAGCAGGACCGTGATGATCTTGGTCTTGGTGTCGGTGTGGATTTCACCGTCCTTCTCGCGGGTGAATCCGCGCACGGTATACATGGTGGGACGGCCGGTGAGGTCGACGCCGAACTTGCGCTCGATGGCCTCCTTGAAGCGTGGGCCGTCCATCTCCTTCATGACGCCGGCGAAGTCGCCGTGAATGTCGAGTTCCGACGGCGGATGGGAACCGGGGCCGGGCACCTTGGGAAAATCGGCAGAGACCTTCGGGAACTGGTCCTTGAGAATGAAATTCTCGACGATGATGAAATCATAGGGATCGCTGGACAGCGGCGTGCGCTCCAGCGCGTCATAGTCGAGATAGGTCATCGTCATCGTTCCCGCTGCTGTTGGATCGCTCGTCCCCGGGGTGGACAAGCGATCAGGCCCGCCACCCTTAAATGAGCCATTGGTGGGCGGGGATCAATCATTCCAAGGTCGCGCGGCGGCGTTTTGTCGCCGGGCGAATGGTCGCGCGACTTGTCGCCTTGCCCGTTTCATGCGGTAATTCGCGAAAATCGAAGCGTATTTAATCGTCAGTCCGTTGTTTCATGGCTGTTATGCGTTGGTGGGGGCGTTTCCAGTTCACTTTTTCGTTTGCTGCGGCCGCGTTCGGCCCGGCATCCATGGCGCGCGCCGGCGCCTGGGCGCAGCCCGAGGGCGAAACCCTCGTGATCGCGGCGGCGAGTTTCGCCGATTCAACCCGCGCCTTCGACGCCAGCGGCAAATTGTTGCCGGTTTCGGCCTGGCGCAAATTCGAACTGGGCTTCCACGTTGAATACGGCCTGAGCGAGCGCGTGACGCTGCTGGCGCGCCCCGCCGTCGCCGATGTCTCCAGCGCGGGACCGCCTAGCGGCGCCTATCGTGGCCTGTCCTCCATGGAATTCGGCGCGCGGATCGAACTCGCGCGCGTCGGCGACGCGGTTTTCGCGACGCAGGGGAAGGTTAAACTGCTCGGCGCCAGCGATACGGGCAATCCCGCGCTGTCGGGCATGACGGCGGTGGAGGTCGAGGGGCGCGTGCTGGCGGGCTATTCCCTGAACGTCGGCGGTCGGCCCGCCTTCGTGGACGCCCAACTGGGCTGGGCCGCGCGCATGGGCGGCAATCCCGGCGAGGCGCGGCTTGATCTGACGCTGGGAGTTCGCCCCTTCGACCATCTGCTGGCGCTTCTGCAATCCTTCAGCGCGGCGACCACGGGCGCGGGAACGGCGGGGTATCCCAGCCAGCGCTGGTCGAAGCTGCAACCGAGCCTCGTTTATGAATTCGCGCCGGGCTGGTCGGCGCAGGCCGGCATTTTCGCCACGGTGGCCGCCGTCAACGCCCGTCGCGAACAGGGGGCCATCGCGGCGGTCTGGCGGAAGTTTTGATGCTTTTCGCGATCCCGCGGGTTTCCACTAGGATGCGCGCCGGAGGCTCCGAACGTGGTCCTGAAACAGTTCGCCTATCTGGTGGCGCTGGCGCGCGAGAAGCACTTTGGCCGCGCCGCCGCCGTCGCGCATGTGTCGCAACCGACCCTGTCGGCCGCCATCCGCAATCTGGAGGATGAGCTCGGCGTGCCCATCGTCGAGCGCGGGCACCGGTTCAACGGGTTCACGCCGGAGGGGCAGGTGGTGCTGGAGCACGCCAAGCGCGCGCTCGCCGAATGCGAGGCCATGAATCAGGGGCTCGCCGAACTCGGCCGGGGCCTGACGGGGCGCCTGCGCATCGGGGCCGTGCCGACCGCCTTGCCGGTCGTCTCGCATCTGACCGCGCCATTTTACGCGCGCTATCCCAGGGTGTCCGTGACGGTGCTGTCGCTGACCTCGATTGAAATCCTCCGCGGCATCGAGAATTTCGAACTGGAGGCGGGCGTCACCTATCTCGACAGTGAACCGCTGCCCTCGGTGCGGTCGAAGCCGGTCTACGCCGAGACCTACGCCTTTCTGACCTCGCTCAACGGGGCCTACGCGGATCGGGAGGAAATCACCTGGGCTGAGGCGGCCGACGCGCCGCTCTGCCTGCTGACGCCCGACATGCAGAACCGTCGCATCATCGATGGCATCTTCCGATCGGTCGGCAAGGCGCCGGTTCCAGCGGTCGAGACCAATTCCATCTTCAATCTCTGCTCGCACACCGCCTCGGGCCACTGGTCGAGCATCGTGCCGCGACCCTTGCTCTACTTCTTTGGTATACCCCGCAACACCAAGCCGTTGCGATTGATCGCGCCCGTCGCGAGCCGGTCCATGGGGCTGATCATCGCGGACAGGGAGCCGGCAAGTCCCTTGGCCAGAAGCCTTTTTTCAATTGTCGAACCGCTTGATCCCGAACGGGTGCTATCACCGCCCACATTATTCGCCTCGCCAGTTTGATAGATTTTTTCTATTGATGGTTCAGGACATTCGATTGGCATTTTCCCTCGTCCCGCCGCAATGTAAGTTTAGGAAAGTCGCTGGTCGGGCGACGCGGGGAACGCCGACATGACTGAAACCGGGCATTCCGCGGGCGGGTCCGCGGGCCTTTTCGACGAGGTTCGCGCGCGCGAGATCATTGGCGGTCTCGCGGGATTGCAGGGGGCGACCCTGCCCATTCTGCACGCCCTTCAGGAAGAGTTCGGCTATGTCGACCAGCGCGCCGTGCCCCTGATCGCCGAGGCGCTCAACCTGTCGCGCGCTGAAATCCACGGTTGCGTCAGTTTCTATCACGACTTCCGCTCGGCGCCCGCCGGTCGCCACGTTCTGAAAATCTGTCGCGCCGAGGCCTGTCAGGCCATGGGCGTCGAGAAACTCGTCGAGCGCATCGAATTAACGCATCGGCTTGGCGTCGGCGGTGTGTCGCCCGACGGGGGGCTTTCGATCGAGTCCGTCTATTGTCTCGGCAACTGCGCCCTGTCGCCCGCCGCGCTGCTCGATGGCGAACCCGTGGGCCGGCTCGACGCAAAGGCCATCGACGACATCATCACCCAGCACACGGGAGCGCGGGCATGAGCGCGCGGATTTTCGTTCCCGGCGATTCCGCCGCGATTTCGGTTGGCGCCAACAAGGTCGCGGACGCCATCCGGATGGAAGCCGCCCGCCGTGGCGTCGCCGTCGAGATCGTTCGCAACGGTTCGCGCGGCATGTTGTGGCTTGAGCCGCTTGTGGAGGTCGAGACTCCCGCGGGGCGCGTCGCCTATGGGCCTGTGACGCCGGGCGACGTGGCGTCGTTGTTCGACGCGCGGTTCATCGAAGGCGGCGCGCACGCGCTGGCGCTCGGCAAGACCGAGGACCTCGACTGGATGAAGCGTCAGCAGCGCCTGACCTTCGCGCGTTGCGGCGTGATCGATCCCGTTTCCATCGCCGACTATCGCGCCCATGGCGGTTTCGCCGGCCTCGAGAAGGCGGCGCGCATGATGCCGGCGGAGATCGTCGCCGAGGTGACGGCGTCGGGCCTGCGCGGCCGCGGCGGCGCGGGTTTCCCGACCGGCATCAAATGGAAAACGGTTCTGGGCGCGGAAGCCGACCAGAAATACATCGTCTGCAACGCGGACGAAGGCGATAGCGGCACCTTCGCCGATCGCATGTTGATGGAAGGCGACCCCTTCACGCTGATCGAGGGCATGGCGATCGCTGGCCTCGCGGTCGGCGCGACCAAGGGCTTCGTCTATATCCGCTCGGAATATCCGCATGCGTTCCGCGTGATGGAAAAAGCCATCGCCGAGGCGCGGCGCGCGGGCTCGCTGGGCGCCGATGTCGCCGGCTCCGGCAAGGCCTTCGACATGGAGGCGCGGCTCGGCGCCGGCGCCTATATCTGTGGCGAGGAAACCTCGCTGCTCGACTCGCTGGAAGGCAAGCGCGGTCAGGTGCGCGCCAAGCCGCCGTTGCCGGCGCTCAAGGGTCTGTTCGGCAAGCCGACCGTCATCAACAACGTGCTGAGCTTCGCCGCGACGCCGTGGATTCTGGCGCATGGCGCCAATGCCTACGCCGATTACGGCCTTGGCCGCTCGAAGGGCACGCAGCCCTTCCAGCTCGCGGGCAATATCAGGCGCGGCGGCCTCGTCGAGCTGGCGTTCGGCGTCACGATCCGCGCGCTGGTCGAGGATTTCGGCGGCGGCTCGCGAACGGGTCGTCCGGTGCGGGCGGTGCAGGTTGGCGGGCCGCTGGGCGCCTATTTTCCCGATCATCTGCTCGACACGCCGCTTGGCTACGAGGAGATGCTCGCGGTGAAAGGCATGCTCGGCCATGGCGGCGTCGTCGTGTTCGACGATACGGTCGATCTCGCCCGGCAGGCGCGCTTCGCCATGCAGTTCTGCGCGATCGAAAGCTGTGGCAAGTGCACGCCTTGCCGCATCGGCTCGACGCGCGGCGTCGAGACCATCGACAAGATCATCGCGGGAACCGAGCGGGCGAAGAACCGCGCCGTGCTCGACGATCTCTGTCAGGTAATGACGGACGGATCGCTGTGCGCGCTGGGCGGGTTGACGCCGATCCCCGTCGTCAGCGCGTTGACGCATTTTCCCGAGGATTTCGAAAAGCCGGGCGGTCTCCGTCTGGCGGCCGAATAGGAGAGTCGCATGGCGCTCATCAAGGAAATCGACACGGGCACGCCGATCCGCCTCGCCGACAGGATAGTGACGCTCGTCATCGACGGCGAGCGCGTCAGCGTGCCGGCGGGCACGTCGGTCATGGCGGCGGCGATGACCATGGGCACGAAAATCCCCAAGCTCTGCGCGACGGATTCGCTGGAGGCCTTCGGTTCTTGCCGTTTGTGCCTCGTCGAGATCGAGGGTCGCCGCGGAACGCCGGCCTCGTGCACGACGCCCGCCGAGGACGGCATGATCGTGCATACGCAGAACGAGCGTCTCGCCAAGCTGCGCCGCGGCGTGATGGAACTCTACATTTCCGATCATCCGCTCGACTGCCTGACCTGCCCCGCCAATGGCGATTGCGAATTGCAGGACATGGCCGGCGCGGTCGGTCTGCGCGACGTGCGCTATGGCTACAAGGGCGCCAATCATCTGGACGCCGGCAAGGACGAGAGCAATCCCTATTTCACCTTCGATGAATCCAAGTGCATCGTCTGTTCGCGTTGCGTGCGCGCCTGCGAGGAAACGCAGGGCACGTTCGCGCTGACCATTCAGGGGCGCGGTTTCAATTCGAAGGTTTCGCCGGGCGGGCTGGATTTCCTGTCGTCGGAATGTGTGTCCTGCGGCGCCTGCGTGCAGGCCTGTCCGACGGCGACGCTGTCGGAAAAGACCATCATCGAGCATGGCCAGCCCGACCATTCGGTCGTCACCACCTGCGCCTATTGCGGCGTCGGCTGCTCGTTCAAGGCGGAAATGCAGGGCGAGCGCGTCGTCAACATGGAGCCTTACAAGGCGGGCGGCGCGAACGAGGGCCATTCCTGCGTCAAGGGTCGCTTCGCGTGGGGATACGCGACGGCGAAGGATCGCATCACCAAGCCGATGATCCGCGCGAAAATCACCGATCCATGGCGCGAGGTTTCGTGGGACGAGGCGTTCGCTTACGCGGCTTCCGAGTTCAAGCGCATTCAGTCGACCCATGGCCGCGAGGGCGTTGGCGCCATTACCTCGTCGCGCTGCACGAACGAGGAAGTCTTCGTCATCCAGAAACTCGTTCGAATGGGTTTCGGCAACAACAATGTCGACACGTGCGCGCGCGTTTGCCATTCGCCGACCGGCTATGGCCTGAGCAAGACCTTTGGCACGTCGGCCGGAACGCAGGATTTCAAATCGGTCGAGGAATCGGACGTCATTCTGGTCATCGGCGCCAATCCGACCGACGCGCATCCCGTCTTCGCGTCGCGCATGAAGAAACGGTTGCGTCAGGGCGCGCGCCTGATCGTCGTCGATCCCCGCAAGATCGATCTGGTGAAGTCGGCGCATGTGCGCGCCGATTATCATTTGCCGCTGATGCCGGGCACGAATGTCGCCATCGTCAACGCGCTTTCGCATGTCATCGTCACCGAGGGGCTCGCGAAGGAAGATTACATTCGTGAACGCTGCGACTGGGATGATTTCCAGGTCTGGGCGCGCTTCATCGCGGAGGAGAAACATTCGCCAGAGGCGGTAGAGCAGTTCACCGGCGTGCCGGCGGCCGATGTGCGCGCCGCCGCGCGGCTCTACGCCACTGGCGGCAAGGCCGCGATCTACTACGGGCTTGGCGTCACCGAACATTCGCAGGGCTCGACCACGGTCATGGCGATGGCCAACCTCGCCATGGTCACCGGCAACATCGGCCAGCGCGGCATGGGCGTGAACCCGCTGCGGGGCCAGAACAACGTGCAGGGCGCCTGTGACATGGGGTCGTTTCCCCATGAGTTTTCCGGCTATCGCCATGTCAGCGACGATTCAACGCGCGACACGTTCGAGAGCCTGTGGGGCGTCGCGCTCGACAAGACTCCAGGCATGCGCATTCCCAACATGCTCGACGAGGCGCAGTTTGGCTCGTTCAAGGGGCTTTACGTGCAGGGCGAGGATATCGCCCAGTCCGATCCCGACACGCATCACGTCACCGCCGGCCTCGCGGCGATGGAATGCGTGATCGTGCAAGACCTCTTCCTGAACGAAACGGCGAAATACGCGCATGTGTTTTTCCCCGGTGCGTCCTTTCTCGAAAAGGACGGCACCTTCACCAACGCCGAGCGTCGCATCAACCGCGTGCGCAAGGTCATGACGCCGATGGCTGGCCTCGCCGACTGGGAGGCCACGCTCGGCTTTGCCAGGGCGCTTGGCGTCGACATGCATTACGCGCATCCCTCGGAGATCATGGACGAGATCGCGGCGTTGACGCCGACGTTCCGCAACGTGTCGTACAAGAAGCTCGACGAGATGGGCTCGGTGCAGTGGCCCTGCAATGACGCCGCGCCCGAGGGCACGCCGATCATGCACGTCGATCGCTTCGTGCGCGGCAAGGGCAAGTTCATGCTCACCGAGTTCACGCCTACCGACGAGCGGACGGGCCCGCGCTTCCCGCTGCTGCTGACGACGGGTCGCATTCTCAGCCAGTACAATGTCGGCGCGCAGACGCGTCGCACCTCCAACAGCGTTTGGCACGAGGAGGATGTGCTCGAAATCCATCCCTTCGACGCGGAGAGCCGCGGCATTCGTGATGGCGATCTCGTCGCGCTCGCCAGTCGCGCTGGAGAAGTGTCTTTGAAGGCGCGGATCAGCGAGCGCATGCAACCCGGCGTCGTCTACACGACGTTCCACCATCCGAATTCCGGCGCCAACGTGGTGACGACGGACAATTCGGACTGGGCGACGAACTGCCCGGAATACAAGGTCACCGCGGTGCAGGCGCGCCGCACCAACCATTGGTCCGACTGGCAGGAACAGGATCGCGAGACGGCCATATCCATGCGCCGGATCGCCCATGAGGCGGCCGATGCCGCCGAGTGACGTGGCGCGCGCCATCCTCCCGGCGCGCGCCACCCGCCTTTCATTTTCGGGCGCGGCCCCTCAAGACATCGAGCGCGCGCTTCCGGTGGAGACGCCGATCGCGGTCGTCTACGCGCCAACGCCTTACGCGGTGATGATGGCGAGCCCGATGGATATCGAGGACTTCGCCCATGGCTTCAGCCTCACCGAGGGCGTCATCGAAAACGCCGCGGATATTCGCGCCATCGATGTCGCGCCGGATCAGGGCGGCTTGCGCCTGACGATCACGCTGGCGTCGGATCGGTTGAAAACGCATCTGGCGCGCGCCCGCAACATGACGGGCCGCACCGGCTGCGGCGTTTGCGGTATCGAGGACATCAACCAGTTGCCCTTCGCGCGGCGTGTTCCGCGTTCCGGCAAGCCACTGTCTATCGCCGCGGCGCGACGCGCGGTGCGCGCGCTCGATGCGCTGACGCCGCTTGGCGATCTGACGCGCGCGACCCACGCCGCCGCATGGTGCGACGAGGCCGGCGATATTCTGTTCGTTCGCGAGGACGTCGGCCGTCACAACGCGCTCGACAAGCTGATTGGCGCGCTCATGCGCGGCGGGGTCGACGCCGCCCGCGGTTTTGTCGTCGTGACCAGCCGATGTTCATTTGAAATGGTCGAAAAGACCGCGGCGCTCGGCGCTGGCGCCATCGTCGCGATTTCCGCGCCGACGAGCCTCGCGGTCGAGCGCGCCCGCGCGCATGGCATGACGATGCTCGCCGTGGCGCGCGCGGATGGCGCGTTGCTGTTCACGGACGGCGCGGGCGTGGAACACGATCTCAAACTGGAAGGAGCGCCCGGCGCATGACGGACAGCGCGACCCACGCGGTCGATAAACTCATTCGCATGGCGAACCAGATCGCCGTGGCCTTCGCCGCGCAACCGCGCGACGAGGCGATCACGGGAGTCGCCGATCACATCAAGGCGTTCTGGACGCCGAAAATGCGGCGGGATATCGGCGCTCATCTCGCCGAGGGGGGACAAAGGCTCGAGCCGCTGGCGAAGGCGGCGCTTGAGCGATTGCAATAAATTCTTCGCGTCCGTGGAAGGGGCTAACGCGCTGATCAATCAGCGCGTCTTTAGGGGAAACATCCAATGACCAGCACCAACGAACTATTGCGGGACCGCTCGCGCGGCGGCGGATTTCTTGATCGCGAGCGCACCATCGCTCGCGCGGGATTCAATCGCTGGCTCGTGCCGCCGGCGGCGCTCGCCATTCATCTTTGCATCGGCATGGCTTATGGGTTCAGCGTTTTCTGGCTGCCGCTCAGCCAGTCGCTTGGCGTCGCCAAGCCCATCGCCTGTCCGGCGGGCTCGAACATCCTGACGTCGCTATTCACCACGAGTTGCGATTGGTCGGTGGCCGATCTCGGCTGGATGTTCACGCTTTTCTTCGTTCTGCTGGGTTCGTCCGCCGCGATCTGGGGCGGCTGGCTCGAGCGCGTCGGGCCGCGCAAGGCGGGCTTCGTTTCCGCGCTTTGCTGGTGCGGCGGCCTCGTGATCTCGGCGGTTGGCGTTCAGTTGCACCAGTTGTGGATGTTGTGGGTCGGCTCTGGCGTGATCGGCGGCGTCGGTCTCGGCCTTGGCTATATTTCGCCTGTTTCCACGCTGGTGAAATGGTTCCCCGATCGCCGCGGCATGGCGACGGGCATGGCGATCATGGGCTTTGGCGGCGGCGCGATGATCGGCTCGCCGCTCGCCAATATCCTGATGAACTATTTCAAGACGTCGACTTCCGTGGGCGTCTGGCAGACATTTCTCGTCATGGCCGCGGGCTATTTCGTGTTCATGACCGCCGGCGCCTTCGGTTATCGCGTGCCGCCGGCCGGATGGCGTCCCGAGGGCTGGACGCCGCCCGCGTCCACCAACGCGATGATCACGACCGGGCACGTTCACCTGAAGGACGCGCACAAGACGCCGCAATTCTGGCTGATCTGGGCGGTGCTCTGTCTCAACGTGTCGGCGGGCATCGGCATCATCGGCATGGCCTCGCCCATGTTGCAGGAGATTTTTGGCGGATCGCTCATCGGCCGTCCCGATCTCGGCTTCGCGCAACTCGACGCGGGTCAAAAAACGGCCATCGCCGGCATCGCGGCGGGCTTCGCGGGCATCATCTCGTTGTTCAATATCGCCGGTCGATTCTTCTGGGCGTCGTTGTCCGACAAGATCGGCCGCAAGGCGACCTACTTCTGCTTCTTCGCGTTGGGCATCCTTTGCTACGCCTCCGCGCCCACCTTCGCGCACATGGGCTCGAAGGCGCTGTTCGTCTCGGCGTTCTGCGTCATCCTGTCGATGTATGGCGGCGGCTTCGCCACCGTGCCGGCCTATCTCGCCGACATGTTCGGCACGCAGTTCGTCGGCGCCATCCATGGCCGCCTGCTGACCGCGTGGTCGACAGCGGGCATCATCGGGCCGGTCGTGGTCAACTATATCCGCGAGTTCAACAAGGCCGCTGGCGTGCCCACGGATCGCTTGTATGACGTGACGACCTACGTACTCGCGGGCATGCTGGCGATCGGTTTCGTCTGCAACCTCATGATCCGGCCTGTCGCCGCGAAATGGTTCATGAAGGACGATGAGGTCGCCGCCTTGCAGGCCAAGGCCAGCGCGCTGGCTTCAGGGCCCATCGGCTCGCACGGCATCGGGCTTGGGGGGTTCGACGCCAAGGCCGCGCTCGCGTGGCTCGGTGTCGGCATCCCCATGGCGTGGGGCGTCTGGGTCACGCTGCAAAGCGCGATCAAGATTTTTGGCTGATTTTTCTCGACAAAACGATGGCCACGGAGGCGACTCCGTGGCCTTTTTTTTTATAAGGGCATGCGGTAGTCGCGCGCGATGCTCCACGCGGTCCGCGCGTCGCCGATGGTCAACGGCTTGCCGCGCGCCTTGTTTGTCGCGGCGAGGGCGAAGGCGAGACGTGGTTGATCCGCGCCGATGGCGATCTCCGCCGCGCCATCGCCATCCATCGCCGCGCCCATGGCGGCGAGTTCGATCGATGTCGCGTCGGCGTCGAGCGCCAGCATCATCGCCAGCGCGGCCGTGTCGGGCGCGCGTCCGCGCGCGAGGCGATAGAGATTGACGAAGCGCTTGGCGGCGCGCGGCGAACGGGCGGCGAATGGCGCGAGCGTCGAGACAAGCGCCGTTTCGACCGGCTGCAAGGGCGCGTCGAGGGTGCAAGCGCTCGCGTCAACAGGCGCTGAGACCGGCGGTCTGGCGTTCGTCAGCAGCGCGCGCGCGAAGGCGCTCATGCCTTCGGAATCACGGCCCGGATCGGGCAGCGAGACAGGCGTCTGAAAGGCGCGGTCGAATTCATCGGCCGCCGCGGCCTGTCCGTCGAATGCGCGCGCCAGAAACATCGGGTCCGTCGCCACGATGGTGGCGAAGCCCTCGCGGCTCAGGAGTTTGCCCGCCGCGCGCAGGCATTCCGCGGCGCGCGCGGGCGGCAGCGCGTCGAGCTCGTCGATGACGGCGATAATACGTTGCGGCGCGCCCGCGTCACCCCGCGCGCAGGCGCCGGCGACATGGGCGATGAAGGCGTCGGCCTGTTCGGCGGCTTCGTCACTCGCGCCGGGAAACGCCACGATATCAGCGATGCCCGCCCTGCCTTCGGCGCGCTTTTCTGCCTCGCTCGCGATTGTCGAGAGGCTTTCGGTCTCGCGCGTCAGCGCGTCGACGCGACGGGTCTGGTGCGCGACGGCCGTTTCGATTTGTCCGCGCTTGGTGGCTATATCGTTGGCCAGCAGGCTTGCGCCGCGCCGCACCGTCGCCAGAAAGCGCAGCGCGCGCGCCACGTTGACGATGATCAGCAAGGCGCCGAGGCCGTTGGCGACGGCGCGCAGGTTATTCAGCCAGGAAAGATGCGCCGCCGCCCAGTCCGCGACGGGCGTGGTCTGTTCGCCCACGCCGCGCAGCGCGCCCAGCCAGAGCTCCGCGTTATCCCTTGCCAGATGGCTCGCGCCCGCGAGCAGAAACATGACGACGGCCCAGACGAGGAGCTTCGCCTGCCCCTTGAAGAACCAGAGTGAGCGCGCGAAGGCGGCGATGGCTCCCGCGAATCCCGCGTGTTCGTGCGCCTCGCGCGCGAGTTCCTTGAACGTGGCGATGCATTCGCCATCGAAGCCGAAGCCGCGCAACCGGTTCTCGATGGTCGTGCGGTTGGCGCGCGCGTAGGCGTCAATGCGCGATCCCGCCGTTTCAAAAAGGATGGAGTCCACCAGTCGCGCCTTGCGGCCCTCGATGTCTTCCAGCGCCTTGCGCTCCACGTCCAGCGTCTTGCGCGCGTGGTCGAGGCGCTCGGTGGCCTGCCGCGCGGCCACGTGTGGGTCCGTCGCCTCGCGGGCGGCTTCCGCGGCGAGCGCGGCGTACCGCTGGCTGGCGATCAACGCCGCGTTCAGGGCCGAGGCGATGGCGATGGCGGGCCCGCGCGCGAGTTCGCCCGCCGCCACGCGCGCGCCCAGCACGCGCGACAGGAAAACCGGCGCGCTGGTTCGCGCCGAAGCGGAAGCGAGCGCGTCGACGCGCGCCATCAGTCGCGTCGAGGCGGCGGATTTGCCGGCGCCGGGGCCGCCGAACAGGCCGACGGTCATGGGCGATCCGCCCCGCGGATGGGCCAGCAATTCCGCCACGGGCGCGAGGACCGCGTCGTGTCCGAAGGCGTCGGCCTCGACCCGTGTTTCCGGAATGAACAAGGGGAGGGCGCTCGCCGGCTTCACCATCGTCGGCGGGTCGCGCGTGACGGGCGGAATGGTCGGCGCGGAATCCTGATTCATCACGTTTCTCCGAAATCATCTAAATAAAACCCACGCGGGCGACGGAAATGCGGCGGCGACCGGCATGCGTGGCGCGTAGCCGTAAATCAGTTTCGAATGGGTTTGGAAAGCGACGACGCTAGACGAGCGCGATGGCGGAGACCAGTCGACCATAGTCTGGCTCCGCGCGATGCACGGAGCGCCTGTAGGAGTAGAAGCGTTCCGCGTCCGCGTAGGTGTCGAGCCCGAGGTCGTCGAAGCGGCCGAGGCCCGTCGCCCGCGCGCGCATGGCGATATAGGCGGGCAGGTCGAACAGGGCGTGGTTTTCGCGTGGCGACGCCCGAAAGAAGCGGGCGTTCGTGGCGTCGGCGTCCGCGAAACGCGCGACAAATTCCGGCCCCACCTCATAGGACTGGGGCCCGATCATGGGGCCGAGCACGGCGACCATATTTTCGCGCGCGGCGCCCGACCGTTCCATCGCCTCGATGGTCGCCTCGATCACGCCCGTCAGCGCGCCTTTCCAGCCCGCGTGGCAGGCGCCGATGACGCGGGCGCGGGGATCGCTGAAAAGCATCATGCCGCAATCCGCCCCGGTCACGCTGATGGCGATGCCGGGCGTTTTCGTCACCAGCCCATCGACGCGCGGACGCTCCGTTGGCGCGAAGGGTTCATCGACGGTCACGACATCGGCGGAATGGATTTGATAGGGCGCGAGAAACCGGGTTGGCTCCACCCCGAAGGCGGTCGCCATCCGGCGACGGTTCTCCGCGACGTCCGCAGGTTCGTCGCGCGAGCCAACGCCCCCGTTCAATGTGGCGTAAACGCCCCGGGATACGCCGCCTTGCCGCGTGAAGAAGGCATGCGTCACGCCTTGCTGGTCGAGGAGCGACGAGCGAATGGCGACCGCGCCATCCGTGGAAGAAAGCGTGCTCATGGGTTTTCGGCCTTTTCGAAGCCGGCGGGCGCGACGTCGCCGCTCCCCGCGACGGCGATAACCTTGAACAGGCTGCCCATGCCGCTCGCGCGGCAGGCGTCAACGGCCTCGTCGTTTGAATGCGCCGTCAGGCGTCGCAGTTCGGATTCGATCACCGGGCCGCGGGCGGGCGGAGCCGCGCGCTTGAGCGCGTCGGCGCGCGCGGCCATGCCTAGACCGAGCAGGAAATCCGCCTGCGTGACGGGGCCATGCACGCGCGCGCCCACCGACCGCGCGGCGCGGGCGAGGGCCGCGAAATCGACATGGGTGGTCAGATCGGCCTCGCCGGGCTCGCGCAGCGGATGGACATAGGCGTGCGCGCGCATGGCCTGCAATGTCTCGCCGAGGGCGGTCTGCGCGTAGCCGTAGTCTATCGCCAGCGCGACGCCTCCCTCGGCGACCAGCCGTCTGGCGATCTCGGTCATCAATCGTTGTCCGATGGCGCCGCTCTCTATGATGGACCCCTCGGGCGCGAGAACGCGCAGCGCGGAAATGTTGCTCGGGCCGACGCCGAAGGACAGGCCATCGCCCGCTCCGAGCCCGACGACGCGCTCGCGCCAGCCATAACGCGTGCGCACGAAGTGGCGCACGGGGAGGGCGTCGAAGAATTCGTTGGCCAGAATGATCGCCGGACCGGGCGGCAATTCGCCGAAGTGATGAAACCATTCGATCCGCGCGCCGGCGTCGCGCAGGGTTTCCTTCTGCGCGACGCGCAGCACGGGCGACATTTCAACGAGTTGCACATTGATCGCTTGGGAAAACCCGGGCATGACGCGCGCCGCGCGCAACACGTCGCGCATCAGCGTGCCGCGGCCCGGCCCAAGCTCGACTAGATTGATCCGCCCCGGCGCGCCCATGCGCGCCCAATAGTCGGCGCACCACACGCCGATGATCTCGCCGAACATCTGGCTGATTTCGGGCGAGGTGATGAAATCGCCGCTCGCGCCAAGCGGATCGCGCGTCATGTAATAGCCGTGGCGCGGGTGACCCAGCGCCAACCCCATGTATCGTTCGAGCGACATCGGGCCTTCCTGGGCGATCATCGAGCGGATGATGGCGCCAAGATCGCTCATTTTTCGGGTTCCGGCGATTGGCGCGAAACGGCCAGCAAGACCAGCCCGACCAGCGCAAGTGGCGCGGACAGCAACATGCCCATGGTCGCGCCGCCGAACAGAAAGCCGAGTTGCGGGTCGGGCTCGCGGAAGAATTCGCAAAAGACTCGCGCGAAAGCGTAGCCGATGGCGAAAATCGCCGACAAAAGACCGGGCCGACGCAACGCGCCCGCGTGGGTCGCGGCCATCAGGATCAGGAACAGCGCAACGCCTTCAAGCCCGGCCTCGTAAAGCTGGCTGGGATGGCGCGGCAGCGGGCCGGCGTCCGGAAAAACCATCGCCCAGGGCACGTCCGTCGGGCGCCCCCAAAGCTCCGGCTTGATGAAGTTGGCGACGCGGCCAAGCAACAGGCCCAACGGCGCGACCGCGCAGCACAGATCGGCGATCGGCAGCACGGGCATTCGAAGTCGGCGGGCGAAAAGCCAGACGCCCAGCGCCGCGCCGGCGAGTCCTCCGTGGAAGGACATGCCCCCCTTCCAGACCATCAGGATTTCCTCGGGATGTTCGAGGAAATAGCCGCCGTTATAGAAGGCGACATAGCCGAGGCGACCGCCCAGAACCACGCCGAGGGCGCAATAGACAAGGAGATCGTCGAGGCTCGCGACGCCGGGCCGGGGCGTTGGTCCCCAGAAGGAGTCCCGCGCCGCCACGCGCCGGGCGTAGAGCCAGCCGGCGACAAGGCCGACGATATAGGCGAGCGCGTACCAGCGGATCGGCAGGGGGCCGAGCCAGAGCGCCACCGGGTCTATTCGCGGATAGGGGATCGAGAGGAGAATCACGCTTTTTCCAATCCTTGACGCCGTGTCGCGCGGGGACGACATGGCGTCAAGGCGATTGCCGCCTTGCCGATTTCAATCCCCCGGAATCGCCTCCACCGCGCCGGCGACCGCGAAAAGGTCCGCGTCGCGCTGCTCGAAGCCCATCAATTGCAGGCCAACCGGCAGGCCGTTCTCGCTCAGGAGCGGCAGGGACAGGGCGGGGACGCCGAGGATGGAGCCGGGCACGGCGAAGGCCGGGTCGCCCGTCGAGGCGAGGCCCACGGGCGCCGGGCCGGTCGCCGACAGGGTGACGCAGGCGTCGGCGAGGTCGGCCAGTCGGGCGTAGGTCACGCGCATGGCGGCGCGCGCGGCGAGGGCCCGGCGGTAGTCGTCCGGTGTCATCTTCTCGGATTCGGCCAGCCGCTCGCGCATCGGCGCGCTCAGCTTCGAGGCGTCCCGGTCGCGATAGATGTTGAGCGGCCAGATGGACTCCCAGCCATTGATGTCGCGGGTGAGCGCGAGGGCGCTTTCAAGGGATTTTTCGACCGCCTCGATGGCGGGCGTGTTGGCGCGGGTCAGAAGCTTGATCCCGGCGCGCGACAGGCCGCTTAGTCGCGCCGCGAAGGCGGCCTTGAGCGCGTCGGAGGCCTTGGCCCAGCCGGGCGTCTCCAGCACCGCCAGCGCGGTGGGCGCGCGGGCCGCGGGCAGGCTCATGGGCCCGGCGAGGCCCGGCCAACCGGGGTCGCCGCCGGCCCGCGAGACGATCTCGATCAGCACTTGCCAGACATCGGCGAGGCTGGCCCCGAGGGCGCCCTGCGCGCTCTGGCTCATGAAATCATGGCTGCCGCCGCGATTGATCCCGCCGATCGAGGGCTTGAAGCCGACGACCCCGCAGAAGCTCGATGGGCGGACGATGGAGCCGACGACCTGCGTACCGAGGCCGGCGCTGAAAAAGCCGCTGGCGACGCCCGCGGCCGATCCGCTGGACGATCCGCCGGGGGTGCGGGAGAGATCGTGCGGGTTGCGGGTGGGGCCGGGGAACGAGGCGGCGAATTCCGTCGTCACGGTCTTGCCGAGGATGATGGCGCCGGCCTGTCGCAGCGCCTTGACGCTGGCGGCGTCGCGGCCGGAGCGCACGCCGGTGAACAGGGGCGAGCCCATGCCCGTGGGCATGTCGACCGTTTCGATCACGTCCTTGACGCCGATGGGCATGCCGTCGATGGCCGACAGCCGATGGCCGTCGCGCCAGCGTTTCGTCGCGGCGTCCGCCGCCGCGCGGGCGGCGTCGACGTCGAGCGTCACGAAGGCGAGCACGTCCTTTTCGTGGGCGTCGATGGCGGCGAGGCAGCGCTCCAGAAACGCCCGCGGCGTGTCCGCGCCGCTGGCGAGGGCGGCGGCGCTGGCGATATAGCTTTTCGGCGCGATGGCGTTGGACATGGGCGGCTCCGGTCGGGGTTGGTCAAGCCTAGCGGCTGGCGGCGCGTGGCGCCATCGAAACGTCGCGACGATCCGGCGCTTGCATCCGGGCGCGTGTCGTCCCATGTGTTTTCCCGATGATCCGAGGAGCAAGCGTCATGCCCGAATACCGTAGCCCCATCTTCAACGACGTTTCCCGTCTGATGAGCGACGCGGCGGGCCTCGCCGGCGGCGTGCGACGCGAGGTCGAGACCGTCATCAAGACGCAGATCGAGCGCATGCTCTCGACCATGAACGTGGTGACGCGCGAGGAATTCGAGGCGGTGCGCGACATGGCCGCGCTCGCGCGCGAGGAAAACGAGCGGCTTGAAAAGCGCATCGCCGATCTCGAGGCGAGGATCGAGGCGGCCAAGCCCGCCGTCTGAAGGCGCTTCGTCGCGCGCTTGCCGAACCGGCCAACATGATTATGAATGTCGGGCGCGCGCCGCCCGACAAACGAACGGGCGCCCGCCATCGCGAGGAAACGCCCATGAAAGTAGTTGACGCCATCGCCGAAATCCTCAAGCGCGAGGGCGTCGACACGCTGTTTGGCTATCCCGTCAATCCGCTCTTCGAGGGCGCCGCGAAAGTGGGCATCAAGCCCATCGTCGTGCGGCAGGAGCGCATCGGCGTTCACATGGCCGACGCCCTGTCGCGCGTGTCGAGCGGGCGCAATGTTGGCGTGTTCTGCATGCAGCACGGGCCGGGCACCGAGAACACGCTCGGCGCCATCGCGCAGGCCTATAGCGAGTCCGTGCCGCTGCTGGTCATTCCCGGCGGCTATGATCGTCGCCTCGCCCATGTCGATCCGAATTTTTCCGCGCCCAAGTCCATGGGCACCTATGTCAAATCCGTCGAGCAACTGACGAGCGGCGCCGAGATCGTCAACGTCTTCCGGCGCGCCTTCACGCAATTGCGCAACGGCCGCGGCGGGCCCTGCGTGGTCGAGGTGCCGAAGGACGTCTGGAACGAGGAGGTTCCCGCCGATTTCGATTACACGCCGGTGATCTCGACCCGCTACGGACCTGACCCGGCGGCGGTTGAAGCGGCCGCCGAGATGCTCGCGAAGGCGAAGCGTCCGGTTATCTACGCGGGGCAGGGCGTCCATTACGCGCGGGCCTGGCCGCAGTTGCGCGCGCTCGCCGAGCGGCTGGCGATTCCCGTTTGCACCTCGCTGGAAGGCAAGAGCGCCTTTCCCGAGGATCATCCGCTGGCGCTGGGTTCGGGCGGCGCGGCGATGCCGCGCGCGGTGCGCCATTTCCTCGACGAGGCCGACGTGATTTTCGGCGTCGGCTGCTCGTTCTCCGAAACGGCCTTTGGCGTGAAAATGCCATCCGGCAAGGCGATCATTCACGCGACGCTCGATCCCAAACATCTCAACAAGGATATCGAGGTTCGCCTCGGCCTCATCGGCGACGCCGGCCTGACGCTTGACGCGCTCAACGCCCGCCTCGCGGACATTGTGAAGGCGCCGCGCGACGGCAAGGCCATCGCGGCGGAAATCGCCGCCGTGCGCGAGCCGTGGCTCGCCGAATGGAAGGCGAAATTGACCTCGTCGGAAACGCCGCTGACGCCCTATCGCGTCATCAACGACCTGATGAAAACCGTGGACGTGGCTAATACCATCATCACCCATGACGCGGGCTCGCCACGCGACCAGTTGTCGCCTTTCTGGGTGTCGACGACGCCGCTCTCCTATCTCGGCTGGGGCAAGACCACGCAGCTTGGCTACGGACTGGGTCTCGCGATGGGCGCCAAGATGGCCGAGCCCGAAAAGCTCTGCATCAACGTCTGGGGCGACGCGGCCATCGGCTTCACCGGCATGGATTTCGAAACGGCGGCGCGTTACCGAATTCCGATCCTGTCGATCCTGTTCAATAACTTCTCGATGGCCTGCGAACTCGACATCATGCCGGAGTCGACGGAGCGTTTTCGCGCCACAGACATCTCCGGCAATTACGCCGATCTCGCGAAGGCGCTGGGCGGTTACGGCGAGCGGGTGACCACGCCGGAGGAAATCGTTCCGGCGATCCTGCGCGGCATCCAGAAAACCCGCGAGGGCGTGCCGGTGCTGCTGGAGTTCATCACCTGCCTAGAGAAGGCGCAGTCGCGCATGACGCCGCGCAAATAGCGCGTGGCGCCGTCGCGCCCTCGCCCGAAGGCGCGACGGGAGTTGGCCCGCTTCTGGCTAGGCTTCGGGCGTCCCAAAGGGGAGTTCGACATGGCGACGCAATTGGATGAAGCGGACTTGCAGGCCGAATTCGACGCGCTCGCGCGGCGCGCGGGCATCGAGATACCGCCCGAGCGACGGGCGGCGCTGCTGGAAGGCTTCCGGGATCTGCGCAAGATGACGGCGCTCCTGCACCATCCGCGCCCGGCGACATCGGAATTCGCGGCGTCGTTCGACGTCCGTTCGATCACGCGGCAAATCCCGTGAGCGCGGCCCTGCACGAACTCTCCATCGCCGAGGCGGGCGCGTTGCTGCGCAAGGGCGAGGTGTCGTCGCGACAGCTCACCGAACATGCGTTGGCGCGCATCGCCGCGATTGATCCGGCGATCAACGCCTTCATCACCGTGACGCCCGAGCGGGCGCTCGCCGACGCCGACGCCGCGGACGCCGACTTCCGCGCTGGCGTCGATCGCGGACCGATGCAGGGCGTGCCCTATGCCCTGAAGGATATTTTCGACACCGCGGGCATTCGCACGACTTGCCACTCGAAGCTGCGCGAGAATAATATTCCCGAAGAGGATTCCGTCGTCGCGGCGCGATTCCGGGCGTCCGGCGGCGCTTTGCTGGGCAAGTTGTCCACGCACGAATTCGCTTTGGGCGGCCCCAGTTTCGACCTGCCGTTTCCGCCGGCGCGCAACCCTTGGAACCCCGATCATATTCCCGGCGGTTCGTCGTCGGGGTCGGGCGCCGCCGTCGCCGCGGGCATCGTGCGCATGGCCATGGGCTCGGACACGGGCGGATCGATCCGCGGACCCGCTTCTTATTGCGGCACGGTCGGCCTCAAGCCGACCTACGGCCTTGTCTCGCGGCGCGGCGTTTTCCCGCTCGCCTATTCGCTTGATCATTGCGGGCCGCTGGCATGGAGCGTCGAGGACGCGGCGATCGCGATGGACATCATCGCTGGTCACGATCCGCTCGATCCCGCCAGCGCGGACGTGCCGAAGCCTGATTTTCGTGGCTCGCTGACGCGCGGCGTCAAGGGACTGCGGGTCGGCGTCGTCCGGCATTTCCACGAGGGTCTCGCGGGTCTTTCGCCGGAGGTTTCCGGCGCCATAGAGGACGCTGCGCGCCAACTGTCGTCGCTCGGCGCGGAGGTCGAGGACGCGCGCCTGCCGGATTACGAGCTTTTCAACGCCTGCGGGCGCGTCATCATGTTCGCGGAAGCCTTCGCGATCCACGAGAAGGATTTCCAGACGCGCCCGCGCGATTTTGGCCTGTTCACGTGGCTGCGCATGACGCTGGGCGCCTTCGTCACCGGATCGGACATCATTCAGGCGCACCGGTTGCGGCGCGAACTGGCGCTTGCCGTCAACAAGACGCTTTCGACCTACGACGTGCTGCTGACCGCCGGCGCGCTGGCGCCCGCGCCCCGTTTCGACGCCGCGCCGCCCGGCATGCCTGCCAACGCACCCCTGCTGAATTCGCCGGCCAACGTCACGGGCAACCCGGCCATGTCCATTCCCATCGGGTTTTCATCCGACGGGTTGCCGCTGGGCATGCAGATTTATGGCCGCTATTTCGACGAGCCCATGGTCTTGCGCGTCGGCGCGGCGCTGGAAAAAGCGATTGATAGCCGCGGCCGTCGTCCCGCTCTGGCGGGATAAGGGCCCGGTGGCGATCCAAAGGCGCGCGTCCGCCGTATGAACGGATATCGCCCGTCGCGATCGTTCAGGGGGAAGCGCCATATGAGTCGTTACATCATCGCCTATGTCTCGACCGCCGTGGCCTTTCTGGGCCTCGACTCGATCTGGCTGTCCTTCGCCGCCGAGAAGCTCTACCGGCCCTATATCGGCGACATGATCATCGACGGCTTCCGGCCGGGGCCGGCGGCGGCCTTCTACCTGCTCTACATGCTGGGCGTCGTGATGATGGCGATCATGCCCGCGCTGGCGGAAAGTGACTGGCGGCGCGCGGCGATCAACGGCGCGATGTTCGGCTTTTTCGCCTACGCCACCTATGACCTGACCAATCAGGCGACGCTGAAACAATGGTCGACCATCGTCACGGTCGTCGACATGACCTGGGGCGCTTTTGTCACTTGCGTGGGCGCGAGCTTCGGATACGCCGTTACATCGTGGTTTGTCGGACGCGCGGCGAATTAGCGACCGTCGTGTTCGAGTGACTGGTGGGCGACGCCGAATTTGTAGGCCGCGAGAATCGTCAGCATGGCGACGCTCCATGTGTTCATGGAGACAAAGCAGACGTATTGCGCGGCGGTGAAATCATGTAGCGGCGCCGCGGTCATCGCTCTTGAAACCGTGAAGGCAAGAAGGCCCGCGCCGATGGTCGCGAGCATCCAGGCTTTTTCGCCGCCGCGGAAGCAAAGCGCCGAGATCACCAGACAGGGCGCATAGAACGCCTCGACACCTGAAGCGGCTCCAAAAATCCGCGCGCACATAAAAGTGTTCGCGATGCCCGCGAGGGGTAGCAACGCGCGCCCGGCGGTCGACCATCGTCGCGTCAGGGCGGGCACGGCGGCGAAAAACGGCGTCGACAGAAACGTGAGGAACGACACGTAGCCATCGTCGCCCACGAACCACCAGACGTAGAGCGGATAGAATGGCTGGTTGCCGACGACGACCAGCGCCAGCGTGTTGCAGACCGCCGACAGGGGATCGTCGGCGCGCGCGTATTCCGCGATCCAGCGCCAGACGGCGCGCGGATCAACCATTGCGCGTGGGCGCGAGACGGTAGTGACTGACGCCCCATTCCTCGCCGTCGGCATGGCCGAAGAGGCCCGCCGTCGCGAGGAAGAACAGGCGCCAGCGACGTTTCCAGATCGTGGCTTCGTCGCCATAGACGTCGCGCATGATCACGCTGATTTCCGCGTCATTGGCGTCGAAATTCGCCAGCCAGTCGAGCGCCGTGCGCTCATAGTGGCGACCGTTCCAGCGCCATTCCTTCTCGATGGTGAAGAGATCGGGGAATTGTCCCGGCAGGCCGTGGCTCGGCATGATGCCGCCGGTGAAGAAATATTGCGCGATCCAGTCCTCGCGGTCGTTGTGGTCGAAGCGATAGGGCTGGGCGCGATGCGTGAAGATATGCATGAACAGACGGCCATCCGCCGCGAGCCAGCCCCGCGCGCGCTCGAACAGGGCGCGCCAGTTCGACATATGCTCGAACATCTCGACCGATACGATGCGATCGAAGGTGCCGCTCGCGTCGAACGTGTTCATGTCGGCGGTGACGATGGTCAGGTTCGTCAAGCCCCGCGCCGCGGCGCGCGCCTCGATTGATTTGCGCTGGCCATGGGAATTCGACACGCCGGTGATGCGCGCGTTCGGAAAGCGCGCGGCCATGGCGAGCGACAAGGAGCCCCAGCCGCACCCGAGCTCAAGAATGCGTTGGCCGTCGCGAAGATCGGCGTGCTCCATGGTTTCGGCCAAGGCTTTCGTCTCGGCGTCGGCGAGCGAGCGTGTCGTGTCGTCGTAGATACAGCAGGAATATTTACGATTGGGGCCAAGCACGAGCGCGAAGAACTCGGCTGGCACTTCATAATGCTGCGCGTTGGCGTCGTCGGCATGCTCGGCGATGGGATGGCTGTGCATGTCGCGCGCGAAGACCGCCTCGGCGCCCGGATCGCCTTTCGCGAGACGGCGTCGCGCGCGGCCCACGAGAAAATCGACGCCCGCGCGCGTAACCACGTCGGGCAGGGGCGCGCGTTCAACGACGTTGATGGCGGATGCGATGAAACTCATGGCGCTGGACTCCTCGTGTCAATACCGACCTTGCGGGGCGGCGCCGGGAAGAAAACGCTGACGCGCGCCTGATAGTCGGCGAAGGCCGCGCCGCGCGATTTCAGCATGTGCGCCTCGAGCGGTGGCACGCCCGAGGCATGCGCCAGCAGCCAGTACATCTGCAGCGGGCCCAGCAACGCGACGAAACCCCAGGGCCAGGCGCCGAATGGATTCAACGCGATCAAGGCGAAGGCGATCCAGGTCAGCCACTCGAAAAAATAGTTCGGGTGTCGCGACCAGCCCCACAGGCCGACGTCGCAGACCCGGCCCTTGTTGGCGGGATTTGCGCGGAACGCGGCGAGCTGGCGGTCGGCGATGGTTTCGCCGGCGATCGCGGCCACGAAGACCAACAGTCCCAGCGCGTCGCCGACGCCGGGGAACGGCGCGGGATTGCGCGCCGCGGCGTAAACGCATGCCGCGAGCACGAAGGCGCAAACCGCCTGAATCTGAAGGAACCAGAACAACCGGGCGGGAAAGGTCGCGCCCCATTGCCGGGCCAGATCGGCGTAGCGGGGATCCTCGCCGTGGCCCCATGTCCGCAAGCCGATGTAGAGGCCGAGGCGAAGGCCCCATGCAAGCGCCAGAAGGGCGACCAGAATGGCGCGCGCCGGGTTTTCAACGTCGATATTCGCAAGCGCGAGAGCGGCCCCCGCTGCTCCGGAGGCGATGGACCAGATGGTGTCGATCCAGCCCGATTGCCCGGTGCGGCGCTGGACAAGCCAGGCGCCCGCCATGGTCAGCGAAAGGGCGAGGGCGACGATGACGAGAGCAAACATCGCGATCTCCCCTTGTTCAGGCGTCGAAGACCATCTGGTAGAGGCGGCCGACGAGACCATGAGGACGCATGCGCCCCTCCTGCGCGATGAGGCAGATGCACTCCTCGTCGCCATCGACGACGGGCTGGTGATCCACGTCCTCGTCGACCTCGGCGAAATCGCCCTTTACGAAGCGCGCGCGCTCGTCCGAGAAGGAGCCGCTGAGAATACAGGTCCATTCGGCGCCATGATGACCGTGGCGCAGGAGTTTCTTGCCGGGCTCGATGCGCAGAAGCTTCAGCCCCTCGGCTTTCGCCCAAGGCGCTTTCGCGCTGCTGACGCGGATGCCGGGGGCCATCCACCGCCACTGGCCGAAATCGCAGTTGTCGAGCGAGGCCGGCAAGGCGACGCCCGTCGGCAAGGCCGGACGGGTGGCCTTGCCTCGAGGCGAGGGGGGCGTGGCGGGCTGAGGCGATCCACGCTCGATGGCGGCCAGGGCGCGCGCGAGACCGTCGGCGGGCGCCGCGCCCGGCGGCAGGCACTCGAACAGCGCGCCGCCGACAGCCTCGAAGTCCGTCATGGCCGCCCGGCAGGTCGAGCAATGCGCGAGATGGGATTCGACCACAAGGGAAGCCGCGGGGCCGAGGGAGCCGGCCGCGTGGCGGGCGAGGGTTTCGTCGTGGGGGTGATGCATGCTGCTCATTTCAGGTCTTCCAGAAGGGTGCGCAGGCGGCCGAGAGCAAGCCGTACGCGCGATTTGACGGTACCGAGGGGGAGCCCCAAAATGCGTGAGATTTCCGAGTGGGGGCGATCCTGAAAATAAACGAGGCGAACGATTTCAGCCTGTTCTCGGGACAGCGCGTTCATGGCCGCGCGCAACCGGTCGTCACGCTGGGCGGTGATCATCGCGATTTCCGTTGTCGGAGCCTCGTCGGGTTCCTCGCTGGGGTCTGGCAGCAGGTCGGCGGGCGCCCGGTCGCGGCGCAGATAATCGATGCGCAGGTTGCGCGCGATGGTGAAAATCCACGTCGATGCGCCGGCGCGGGACGGATCGAAGGAGGCCGCCTTGCGCCAGACCGAGAGCATTGTTTCCTGAACCAACTCCTCGGCGACATTGGCCGGCGCGCCAAGGCGGGTCAGGTAACTGGTCACGCGAGGCGCGAAATGTTCATAAAGCCGGGCGAAAGCGGCTCGGTCGGCCGTCTCCGCAATGGACTGGATGTCTCGATTGAAGTCGCGGGTCCGGGCGGCCGCGACCGGGTCGGTCGGGTTGGTCACCGCGCTGACCCTCGCGCGGGCCGAACGCGGCATCCTCCGGATCTGATGGTCGAAAGCGATGACATTCATGCACCTGTTACGCGCCGGAAAAGCGAATGGATCAGTCGGCCGTCGCATGATCCGTCGGCGCGCGCCGGTCGTATACACTATGGGTTTGGCGAATGGTTTCCAACGGCGATCGTCGCCATCCGGAAACAGACTCGTTCAAACCGGAGTGATGGCGGGTGAGGGTAATGGCATCGAACGGGCGCATGTCCATCGCCGTCGTCGGCAGCGGCGTATCGGGCCTGTCGGCGGCCTGGCTGCTGTCCAGCGCGCATGATGTCACGCTTTACGAGGCCGACGCGCGCCTTGGCGGACATGGCAACACCATTGACGCGCCGACCTCGCGCGGCAAGACGCCGGTTGATACCGGGTTCATTGTTTATAACGAGAACACCTATCCGAACCTGACGGCCTTGCTGCGCCATGTCGGGGTGGCGACCAAGGCGTCGGACATGTCCTTCGCCGTGTCGATCGACGACGGCGCGCTTGAATACGCGGGCACGGACCTGTGGGGTCTGTTCGCCCAGCGGTCGAACCTGCTGCGCCCGCGCTTCTGCTCGATGCTGCGCGACCTCATGCGCTTTTATAAGGAGGCGCCCGGCGACATGGCGGCGCTGGGGCTTGACTCCCTCGACGATTATCTCGCCCGCAAGGGGTTTGGCGCGGCGTTCCGCGAGGATCACCTTTATCCCATGGCCGCCGCCATCTGGTCGACGCCATCCGGCCGCATCGGCGATTATCCCGCGGCCGCGATGATCCGTTTTTGCGAGAATCATGGCCTGCTCAAGATCAGCGACCGGCCCATCTGGCGCACGATCGAGGGCGGCAGCCGTGTCTATATCGAGAAGCTCGTCGCCGGCGTTTCCGGGTCCGTTCGCGTCAACGCGCCCGTCAATCGCGTCACCCGCGGACACGACGGCGCGATTGTTGAAACCGCGGACGGCGAGCGCCGGTCCTACGACCACGTTGTGCTTGCTTCCCACGCGGACCAATCGCTTGCGATGCTGGCGAGCGCCGACATGGATGACAAACGCATTCTCTCGGCGTTTCGCTATGGCGACAATGTCGCCGTGCTGCATGCCGATCCGGCTCTGATGCCACGCCGTCGCGGCGCATGGGCGAGCTGGAATTATCTGGCGCGGCGCGGGGTTTCGACCGCGCCGCCCTGCGTCACCTACTGGATGAACAACCTGCAAGGCATTCCGGCCGAGACGCCGCTTTTCGTCACGCTGAATCCGGATCGCGAGCCGAGCGCCGATCTTGTGATCCAGCGATTCGATTACGCGCATCCCCTGTTCGACGCGCGCGCCATCGCCGCGCAGGAGCAGCTCTGGTCCTTGCAGGGCCGCGGCAATGTCTGGTTCTGCGGCGCCTATTTTGGCTCGGGCTTTCACGAGGACGGCTTGCAGGCGGGGCTCGCGGTCGCCGAGCAACTAGGCGGGGTTCGGCGCCCCTGGTCCGTCGCCAATGAATCCGGCCGCATTCACGTTCGCCCACCGCTCGCCGCGCCGCGCGCGCTGGAGCCGACGTCATGACCCAATGGATCAGCGCGATCTATGTCGGCGCCGTCACGCACCATCGATTGCGCCCACGTCGTCACTCACTGCGCTACCGTCTCTACTCGTTCCTGATCGACCTCGACGAATTGCCCGCGTTGTCGCGCGGCCTCAAGCTCTTCTCGCATAACGCCTTCAATCTTTTCAGCTTGCACGACGGCGACTTTGGCGATGGGTCCGGCGCCCCGTTGCGGGCGCAAGTCGAAGGGCATTTGCGCGCGGCGGGCCTGCCGTGCGACGGGCCCATCCGCTTGTTCGCCCTGCCGCGTGTCCTTGGTTACGCCTTCAATCCCATCAGCATTTTCTTCTGTCATCGTCGCGAAGGCGATCTCGCGGCCATCCTCTACGAAGTGCACAACACGTTCGGCGAGCGGCATTGTTATCTCATTCCCGTCGAGCCGCGGCCCGACGGATCGATCAGTCAGGGCTGTGACAAGGATTTCCACGTCTCGCCCTTCATGGACATGCGCATGCGCTACCAGTTTCGCGTGTCGGCGCCGGCCGAGCGCGTGCGCGTCGGCATTGTTGGGGCCGACGAGGAAGGTCCGATGATCGTCGCCACGCAAATCGGCGATCGCGCGCCTCTCACCGACGCGAGCCTCGCGCGCGTGTTCATCACGCATCCGCTGGTGACGCTCAAGGTCATTTCGGCCATCCATTGGGAAGCGCTGAAACTGTGGATCAAGGGAATAGGCGTCAGAACAAAGCCGCCCGCGCCGGCGGCATTCGTGACCACCATTCCGCCGCGCGCGGGCGCTTGAGGGAGCAGGGCATGTCATTGCAGGTCGAAACCGCGCCAACCGCCGCGACTTCCGCGGCAAGCCCGGTTCGCGGGCTCGCGGCCTATGTCACGCGCCGGGTGCTCGCGCATTTGCGGTCGGGCCGGCTCGTGGTGCAATTGCCGTCTGGGCAGCGCATCGATCATCGCGCGGAGCATGCGGGCGTCGAGGCGGCGATCGAGATCCATCGTTGGCGCGCGCTGCGTCGCCTGATCGCCGGCGGCGATGTCGGCTTCGCGAAGGCCTATATCGACGGCGACTGGTCGACGCCGGACCTGACCGCGTTCATCGAACTCATCGCGCGCAACGGCGAGGAATTCGTCGATCGCGTCGCCGGCGTGGCGCCCTTCCGCCTGATGAACTTCCTCGCTCATCTGCGCCGCTCAAACACGCGCGCGGGAAGTCGCCGCAATATCGAGGCCCATTACGACCTCGGCAATGAATTCTACGGCGAATGGCTTGATCCCTCGATGTTGTATTCGTCGGCGATATTCGCGCACGCCGGTTCGACGCTCGAGGAGGCGCAACAGGAGAAGCTTCGCCAGATCGCCGAAATGCTGGACATCAAGCCGGACCAGTGCGTGCTTGAAATCGGTTGCGGCTGGGGCGCCCTGGCGCGTTCGCTTGGCGCGGGGCGGGCCCGCGTCACCGGCATCACGCTATCGCCCTCGCAGTTGGCCTTCGCGCGCCGCTCCGTCGAGGAGGCGGGCCTGTCGGATCGCGTCGAGCTGCGCTTGCAGGATTATCGCGACACGGGCGGGGAATTCGATCGCATTGTCTCCATCGAGATGATCGAGGCCGTCGGCCACAAATACTGGCCTAGCTATTTCGGCGCCTTGCATGATCGGCTCAAGCCCGGCGGCGTCGCCGTGTTGCAGGCCATCACCATCGCGGAAGAGCGGTTCGAGGCCTATCGCGCGCGGCCCGATTTCATCCAGCGGTATATCTTTCCGGGCGGCTTCCTGCCGACCAAAACGGCGATGGACGAGGCCATGGCCGCCGCCGGCTTGCGCCGCCTCGCCGCGCGCAATTTTGGCGCGAGCTACGCCCTTACGCTCGCCGAATGGCGCCGCCGGTTCAACGACGCGTGGCCGCGCATCGAGAAGCTTGGCTTTGACGCTAAATTCCGCCGCCTTTGGAATTATTACCTTTGCTACTGCGAAGCCGGTTTCAAGACAGGCGCGATCGACGTTGGCCTTTATTCGATCGCCCACGTTGAATCGCGTCGTTGAAAACCGCCACCAATAAGACTGAATGATGGAAGAGGAGTGTATGATGCGTCGACTCGTGCTCGTTCCCTTTCTGATCGCCTTTCCCGCCCTCGCGTTCGCGGCGGCGGGCGATGATCCGCAAGCCCGGATCATGGGCGAATGGCAGCGTGGCGATGGTCAGGCGCGCGTGCGCATCGTTCCCTGCGGCAAGGCGCTATGCGCGATCAATACGTGGATCCGCGATCCCGCCAGCAGCGAAAAAGTGGGCGACCGGCTGGTGATGAGCGTGTCGCCGGTCGACGACGCGACAATGAAGGGCAAGGCCTACGATCCGCAGCGAAAGCTGACGTTCAACGTCACCATCGCCGTCGCCTCGCGCCAGCGCATGACCACGAATGGTTGCCTGCTGGGCGGGTTTCTCTGCAAGTCCGTCGCCTGGGCGCGCCTCGATTGAACTTGTTCAGGCGGCGCGCCGCTTTTCCATCATGTCGACGAAGCGCTTGAACAGATAGTGCGAGTCCTGCGGGCCGGGCGAGGCCTCGGGGTGATGTTGCACGGAGAACGCCGGGCGGTCGGTCAGGGCCACGCCGCAATTGGTGCCGTCGAAGAGCGAGCGGTGCGTCTCCTTGGCGTTCGCGGGCAGGGTCGACGTATCCACGGCGAAGCCGTGGTTCATGGAAACGATCTCGACCTTGCCGGTGGTGTAGTCCATCACCGGATGGTTCGCGCCATGATGGCCCTGTTTCATTTTCAGGGTCTTCGCGCCGACGGCGAGCGCCATCATCTGATGGCCGAGGCAGATGCCAAAAACCGGCGTCTTGCTGTCAAGCAGTTCCCTGATGACGGGCACGGCGTATTTGCCGGTTTCGGCGGGATCGCCGGGGCCGTTCGACAGAAACACGCCATCGGGCTTCATGGCCAGAATGTCGGCCGCGCTGGTGGTCGCGGGCACCACGGTCACGGCGCATTCGGCCTTGGCGAGCAGGCGCAGGATGTTGCGCTTGACGCCGTAATCGATCGCGACCACGCGATACTTCGGCGCCGTCTGCCGACCGAAGCCATCTTCCAGCGTCCAGGTGGTTTCATCCCAGTCGAAACGCTGGGCGGTCGTGACGGAGGGCACGAGGTCCATGCCATCGATGCCGGGCCAGCCGGCCGCCTCCTTTTTCAGGGCCGCGATATCGAAAACGCCATCGGGCGCGTGGGCGATGACCGCGTTGGGCATGCCCTTCTCGCGGATCAGGGCGGTCAGGGCGCGGGTGTCGATGCCGTAAAGACCGACGATGTTGCGCGCCTTCAGCCACTGGTCGAGATGGCGAGTGGCGCGGTGGTTCGAGGGGTCGGTGATCGGCGCGTGCAGGATGACGCCACGCACGCCGGCGCTCGAGGCCATGTTGACGGTCTCGATATCCTGCTCATTCGCGCCGACATTGCCGATGTGGGGGAATGTGAAGGTGATGATCTGCCCGGCATAGGAGGGATCGGTCATGATCTCCTCGTAGCCGGTCATGGCGGTGTTGAAGCAGACCTCGCCCACGGCCTGCCCGGTCGCGCCGAGGCCGAAGCCCTCGATCACCACGCCGTCGGCCAGCACGAGCCTTGCCGTCGCGAGCGGTTTCGTCCAGCCGGCGGCGGCCCTGTCTTGAACCTCGGTCATCGTCGCTCTACACCCTGTGCGCGCGCCGGCCCGGCGCGGACAGCGCCGATTCGAGACCGGACAACGGGTTGGAATTTGGCGGCACGCTATTGGAGGGCTCCGGGGGCGTCAACCCGCCGCCGCCCGCCAATCCCAGGAGAATGACAATGCGCGAACAGATCATGGATATGCTCAAGACGGCGATGAAGGCGGGCGACAAGCGCCGCGTCGAGACGCTGCGCATGGTCAACGCCGCGCTCAAGGACCGTGATATCGCCGCCCGGGGCGAGGGCAAGACCGTCGGTCCGGAAGATTTGATCGCCGTGCTCACCAAGATGGTGAAGAGCCGGCAGGAATCCATGGACATCTACGAAAAGAACGCCCGTCCCGAGCTTGCCCAGCAGGAACGCGAGGAAATCGCGATCATTTCGGAGTTTCTGCCCAAGCAGATGGCCGAGGCCGACGTCGAGGCGGCGATCCGCGCGGCCATCGCGGAAACCGGCGCGGCCTCGATCAAGGACATGGGCAAGGTCGTGGGCGCGCTAAAGGCGAAATACGCCGGGCAGATCGACTTCGCCAAGGCGAGCGCCACGGTCAAGGCCATTCTGGCGGGTTGAGTCAGGGTCGAGGCAAATCGGGGCGGGAGGCGCCGATTTCCTTCATTCCCATTTGTTCGTTGGTAACTTTATTCAAATTCGCCGCCTCTCCCGACGCTGCATTTTGCTATTGTGATCGTAAGGCGTTTCACGTTCGCGAGTCGGCGAACGCCTTGTGTTCATTGATCAAATGCTCACCGAACGTCGGGACCGGCCATGCGGATTTCATTGATTTCGCGGATCTTCTCGGACCGTCGAGCTTCCGTCGCCACCTTCTTCGCCGTCGCCTTCGTGCCGCTGATGATCGCCGGCGGGGCGGCCGTGGAATACGCTCGGCTTCTCGACGCGCGGGCGCATTTGCAGGAAGCCGTGGACTCGAGCGTTCTGGCCGGCGTCAAGGTCGCGACCGCGCAACGTGGCGGCGTCGCGGGCGCCATGCTCACCGCGTCGATGGCGAACATGAAGGGCTTCACCGGAAGCGCCTCGCCGATCTGGACGAACAACGCCAATGGAACCTTCACGGGCGCGGTCTCGGCGAGCTACGTGACATCCTTTCTCGGTCTCATCGGCGTTCATAACGTCACCGTTCACGTCACCGCGACGGCGGGTCTCGGCCAGAGCGCGACGTCCATTTGCCTGCTGGCGCTCGACCCCTCGGCGAACCAGTCCCTGTTGGTCAACAGCAATGTGACGATCAACGGATCGGCCTGCGAGATCGATGTCGCCTCGACGGGCAATCCCGCCGCGATCTTCAATTCCGGCGACACGTTCAACGTCAGCCGCATCTGTGTCGCTGGCGCCAGCGTGATCCAGAACGGCGGCCCCGTAACGGGTCTTTCGACGGGTTGCTCGGTTCCCGCCGATCCCTTCGCGTCAACGCTGCCCGCGGTGACGGTTGGTTCATGCACGGTCAGCAACCAGAACTATTCCGGCTCGAACTTCCTGAGCCCCGGCGTCTATTGTGGCAATTTCAATTTCAATGGCAGCGGCACGCTCAACCTGCAGCCTGGATTCTATGTTTTCAGCAACGCGCACTGGAACCTGAACAGCGGCTGGACCGTGACGGGATCGGGCGTGACCTTCTATTTCGCGGATTCGAATTCCTATATTCAGGTCAACAGCGGCGTCGTCATCAACGCTTCGGTGCCGACCAGCGGAACCTACGCCAATATCCTGATGTTCGAGCCGAACGGATTGCCGCGATCGTCCTATACGATCAATGGTTCGGCGGGGCACGCGCTCAGCGGGTTGATCTATCAGCCAAGTCGGAACATCACCTTCAACGCGCAATCGAACGTGACATCGGAAAACCTGACCATTGTCGTCAATCAGGTCATTCTGGATTCGCTGACGTGGAATATCGCGCCGGCGGCGGGCTTCGCCATTCAACCATCGGGCGGCGGATCGACCACGGCGAGCGCCTATCTCAGCCAGTAGGCGGGCTCAATCCGTCGCGTAGGCCTCGCGCATCTCGTCGATTGCTTTCAATTTGCCGTGAAACAGCGACCAGTCGTCATTGGCGGCGATGGGCGCCCAGATCGCCTCGACCTCGTCGATCAGCATCGAGCAGGGCGCGGTCCGCGCGAAATAGGGATGATCGAGACGCGCGTCGGGCGCGGCGCCACGCGCGGCGAGGGCGTCGCGCAAGGCCGTGAATTCGGCCGTTGCGTAAAACGCCGCGGATGGGCTCCTGCGCGCGCGTTCGGCGCTCGCGAGGCCGCCTCGCCAGTCGAAAAAGAACTGTTCGTAGGGCGCCTTCGTCTTGCCGAGAAATTCCAGCGCCTGCTTGGCCAGCAATCCGTCGCTTTTTGCGTCGGCCGGCGCGAGGCCGAGGCGCCGCGCGATCGCCTTGGCGAACTCCGCCTGCAGGGTTGGTTCATACACATCCAGCGCCTTTTCCAGCGCCGATTGCTCGGCGACCGGCAATAGACATTCCGCTAACCGCGTGAGATTCCAGGCGAGCGCGCCGGGCTGGCGACCGAAGGCGTAGAGGCCATTTTCGTCGAAATAGGCCGCCGTGAATTCCGGATCATAATGGGGCGCGAAACGCCAGGGTCCGTAATCGAAGCTTTCGCCGGTGATGTTGATGTTGTCGGTGTTGAGCACGCCATGGACAAAGCCGGCGACCATCCATTGCGCGGCGAGCCGCGCCACCCGGCGCGCGACATTTGCGAGGAATTCCGGCGCGCGGCGGTCGGCGGATTCATTGGCGAGTTCGGACAGATAATGTGCGATGCAATGTTCTAGCAGCCGCGCGATCGACGCCTTGTCCTGATGAAACGCGAGGCGCTGAAACGTTCCAATGCGGATATGCGAATGGGACAGGCGCGTCAGCACGCTGGAGCGCGTGGGCGAGGGTTCGTCGCCGCGGACCAGCGCCTCGCCCGTCTCGACGAGGCTGAAACTTTTCGACGTATAAACGCCCAGCGCTTCCAGCATTTCGGTCGCCAGCACTTCGCGCACGCCGCCCTTCAGCGTCAGGCGTCCGTCGCCCCGGCGCGACCAGGGCGTCAGGCCGCTGCCCTTGGTGGCGAGATCCAGCAGACGGCCATCGGCGACGTCGCGCAACTGCGCGAACAGAAAACCGCGGCCATCGCCGAGCTCATGATTGTAATGCCGGAACTGGTGGCCGTGATAGCGCAGCGCCAGCGGCTTGGGCAGATTGTCGGGCAGGGGCTTGAACGCGCCGAAGTGGTCGAGCCATTCATCGTCGGTCAGCGATTGAAGCCCGACGCGCGCCGCCCAGCGCTCGTTGCGATGGCGAAGCACGCGCGTGGGAAATTCGGCGGCGTCCACGACATCGTAAAACTCCTCGCCAAGCGCGGCGTGAATTTTTTCCGGACGATAATCTGGCGAGACGGGCATGGGGGCTCTTTCGTATGGCCTTCCAGAATAGCCGCGAACGGGCGCTTACCAAACCCGTGTTTTCGGTTATGCTCCGCGTCAACAAACGCGGCCGGACACCGGCGCGGTCTCGTGGAGGGTCCAATGGACAAGTTCGTTGTCGCGCCGCACTTCCGGCTGCATGAATGGGTCGCCGAGGAAAAGGGCTATTTCGCCGCCGAGGGACTTGATTACGAATTCCGCGAGACGATGGACTCGCGCAAGTCGCAGGGCCACCACATCGGCAATCGCGTCGGCGCCTATCAAACCTTCGAGGCGGGCCGGCCTTGCAACGTCAGCGGCGCTTGCCACTGGACCGTGAACGTCGCGGCCTCGAACGGTCACGGCAAGCTCTACTCGGAGTGTTATTCAGTCTCGCCCGCTGGCGTTTTCGTGCCGGCGGACTCGAAAATCAGAACGCCCGAGGATCTCAAGGGGGTGCCGATCTCGGTTGGCTTCCAGTCCGGTAGCCATTACGCGACCATTCAGGCGCTCGAGCAGTACATGCCGATCACCGACATGAACATGTCCTTCAACGACGGATTGCTGTTCGCGCGGATGGAGGCCCTGATCGACGGCAAAACGCCGGCTTGTTCGGCCTTCAGCGGCCCCTATTACTTCCTGGAGCAACTGGGCTTCAGGAAGGTCATCGACACGACTTTCATGATGGCCTCGATGATCACCGGGGAGCCCGAAGCCGAGGATGTCGCGAAGTATTTTCGCGCCCTGCGGCGCGCCCAGCACGATATCGACCTGCGGCCCGAGCTTTACACCCACTACTACAAGAAGGAGTTTCCCGAGCGGTTCCACGGCGTCATGGACACGCGGCGCTGGGGACCGGGCGAGCGGATCGTTTTCGAGCCCTATTCCAAGGAAATTTTCGAGAACACCTTCCGCTGGGTCGAGGAGCGCGAAATCTTCCAGAACGCCAGCATGGGTCACGGCGTTTACGAGGACGCGATTTTCACCGTCGCCGCTGAATAGCCGCGGTCGAGCCTGTGAATAGCGGGCGCCGCGCCGCGCGCGCCCGTTTCCTGTCTGTTCGCGCGCGGGGCGGAGGTGTATGCTCTGCCGCCCATGCGATTCCCGCCCACTTTCCTCGACGAGATCAAGGCGCGCCTGCCCGTGTCGGAGGTCGTGCGCCGTCGGGTCAAGTTGCAGAAGGCGGGCCGTGAATGGAAGGGCCTGTCGCCCTTCAGCGCCGAAAAGACGCCATCCTTCTTCGTCAACGACCAGAAACAGGCCTGGTTCGATTTTTCGTCCGGCCAGAACGGCAATGTTTTCGATTTCGTCATGCGCACGGAGGGACTTTCCTTCCCCGACGCGGTCGAGCGGCTTGCCGCGGACGCCGGCCTATCCCTGCCGGAGGTGTCGCCCGAGACGGCCCGCCGGGAAAAGGCCCGCGCTTCCCTGCAGGACGTGCTGGAACTCGCGGCGAAATTTTTCGAGGAACAGTTGCAGGCGCCGGTCGGCGCGCGGGCGCGCGGCTATCTCGCCGACCGCGGGCTGAGCCCGCAGGTCCAGCGCCAGTTCCGGCTGGGATACGCGCCCAACGAGCGCTTCGCCCTGCGCGAATATCTGGCCGCCAAGGGGGCCGGCGTCGATCAGATGATCGAAACGGGCATGTTGATCCACGGCGACGACATTCCCGTGCCCTACGACCGCTTCCGCAACCGGGTGATGTTTCCCATCGCCGACCGCTCCGGCAAGGTCATCGCCTTTGGCGGGCGGGCGCTCGAAAAGGACGTGCCGGCCAAATATCTGAATTCGCCGGAGACGACGCTCTTTCACAAGGGGGCGACCCTCTACAATCATCACAACGCCCGCAAGGCGGCCCATGACCGTGGCTCGGTGATCGCTGTCGAGGGCTATGTCGACGTCATCGCCATGAGCGCGGCGGGCTTTCCGCACGTGGTCGCGCCCATGGGCACGGCGCTGACGCCCGACCAATGCGACCTGATGTGGCGGATGGCCGAGGAGCCGATCCTGTGCTTCGACGGCGACAAGGCTGGCCGGAAGGCCGCCGACCGGGCCGTCGACACCGCCCTGCCGCTGATCGGGCCAGGGCGTAGCCTGCGCTTCGCCTTTCTGCCGGAGGGACAAGACCCCGACGATCTCGCCCGCTCGGGCGGCCCGGCGGCGATCGAGGAGGTTCTGTCGGCCGCCCGGCCGCTGATCGACGTTCTCTGGACGCGGGAAGTGCAGGCCGGCCCGCTCGACACCCCCGAGCGCCGGGCGGCATTGGAGCGGCGTCTGCGGGAGGTGGTCCGGGGCATCGCCGACGAAACGCTGCGCCGGCATTACTGGCAGGCGCTTGAGGAGCGGCTGGCCGGTCTGTTTGGCGTCGCCCCGCAGTCGCAGGGCCGGGGCGCTGCCGGCGCGCCCCGTCGCTCCCAGGGCGGCAGGCCGGCCCAGCCGATGGGCCGTGGCGGTTTCCGTCGCGACGAACCGCGCTCGGGCTTCGCCAGCACGCCGGTTCCGCCTAGCCAGAGCCTTGTTAATTCACCGCTTTTGTCGCGGGGGCGGGTGAATTTCCCGCCGCGCGAGGCGCTGATCGTGCTGTTGCTGCTCAACCATCCAAGGCTTGCCGCCCGGTTCGCCGAGGAGATCGCCGGTCTGGAATTCGTCGGCAAGGAACTCGCCGACCTGCGCGACGGCATAATCTCGCGTCTGTCGGTCGATCCGGAGCCCGACCGTTTCGACCTGCGGGCGGCGGTCGACCGGGCGGGCCACGAGACCGCCCGCCGGCGGGTCGAGGCCATGGAGTTGATCGCCAGCCAGAAATGCATCCGTCCGGAAGCCGCTGAATCCGACGCGGAGGAGGTTTTACGGCAGGCGCTGGCCTTGCATCACAGGGCGCGGGCGTTACATAAGGACTTGAAATCGGCGGAACTCGCCCTGGCGCAGGACGCGAGCGACGAGACTCTCGCCCGGTTGCGCGACATTCAGGGCGAATTGGCGAGTATCGAGGGCCGAGAGGCCATGGTCGAGGGGTTCGGGATGTCGTCCGGGCTTCCGAAGGAAGAAGTTTGACGGTCGTTGGTTGACCATTCCGTCGCGCCGCCCGTGCGTGGTTAAGCCGGGCTTAATGCGCGGACGGTCATGGTCGGTCCAGCGAATCATTGATGGCCAACGGGCCGTTGGAACCTTGCAGGCGTGGACCGGCGCGACGGCGTCAGTGTCCGCCTTATCGGAGTTGAGCGAATGGCGAAGAAGGAAGACGAAAAGCCCGAAGGCGCCGTCGCCACCGTCGAGGGGCCCGACAGCCCCTTGCTCGACCTTTCGGACGCCGCCGTCAAGCGGCTGATCAAACTCGCCAAGAAGCGCGGTTTCGTCACCCATGACGAATTGAACGCCGTTCTGCCGTCCGAGGAAATCTCCTCCGACCAGATCGAGGACATGAACGCGATGCTCAATGAAATGGGCATCAATGTCGTTGACGCTGGCGAGGCCGAAGACGCCGACGCCGAGGGCGAGGAGGAAGCCGAGGCCGAGGGCGGCGATCTCGTCGAGGCGGCCAAGACCTCGGTCGTCGCCACGACCACCACGCGCGAACCGACCGACCGCACCGACGACCCCGTGCGCATGTATCTGCGCGAGATGGGCTCGGTCGAACTGCTGTCGCGCGAGGGCGAAATCGCCATCGCCAAGCGCATCGAGGCCGGTCGCGAGGCGATGATCGCGGGCCTGTGCGAGAGCCCGCTGACCTTCCAGGCCATCATCATCTGGCGCGACGAACTCAACGACGCCAAGGTGCTGCTGCGCGACATCATCGACCTCGAGGCGACCTACGCCGGCCCCGATGGCAAGAAGATCGACATGACCGCGCCCGGCGCCGCGGAGAAGGTGGCGCAGGCCGCCGAGGCGCAGGCCGCCGCGCGCGCCGCCGCCGGACCCAAGGTCGGCCCCGATGGCGAACCCGCCAGCGAGGATTTTTCCGACGACGAGGACGACATGGAGAATTCCGTGTCGCTGTCGGCGATGGAAGCCGAGTTGAAGCCCAAGGTGCTCGACACGTTCGACCGCATCGCCGACGCCTACAAGAAGCTGCGTCGCCTGCAGGACCAGAACGTCGAGAACAAGCTCAAGAATGAGTCGCTGACGCCGGCGCAGGAGCGCAAGTACAAGACCCTCAAGAAGGAGATCGTCGCCGACGTGAAGTCGCTGGCGCTCAACCAGAACCGCATCGACGCGCTGGTCGAGCAGCTTTACGACATCAACAAGCGGCTGATCAGCAAGGAGACGCGCCTGATGCGCCTGGCCGAGCAGTTCGGCGTGGCGCGCGACGACTTCCTGCGCACCTATCAGGGCTCGGAACTCGATCCCAAGTGGATCCTGCGCGTGTCGAAGCTCGGCTCGCGCGGCTGGAAGGAGTTCGTCGCCAAGCAGAAGGACGGCATCAAGGCCATCCGCGGCGAAATCCACACGCTGGCGACCGAGACCGGGCTCGAGATTCAGGAATTCCGCCGCATCGTGCAGATGGTGCAGAAGGGCGAGCGCGAGGCGCGTCAGGCCAAGAAGGAAATGGTCGAGGCCAACCTGCGCCTCGTGATTTCCATCGCCAAGAAATACACCAACCGCGGCCTGCAGTTCCTCGACCTCATTCAGGAAGGCAACATCGGCCTGATGAAGGCAGTCGACAAGTTCGAGTATCGCCGCGGCTACAAGTTCTCGACCTACGCGACGTGGTGGATTCGTCAGGCGATCACGCGCTCGATCGCCGATCAGGCGCGCACGATCCGCATTCCCGTGCACATGATCGAGACGATCAACAAGATCGTGCGCACCAGCCGACAGATGCTGCATGAGATCGGCCGCGAGCCGACGCCGGAGGAACTGGCCGAGAAGCTCGCCATGCCACTCGAAAAAGTGCGCAAGGTGCTGAAGATCGCCAAGGAGCCGATCTCGCT
>CAIOVE010000036.1 GCA_903861645.1 uncultured Hyphomicrobiales bacterium | reverse complement strand
GGCGGCGGCCTCGGCCTCGGTTGACGCGGCCTCCGGCTGCTTGACCGGCTCGGTCGCGGCGCCGAGCAGGATTGGCGCTGTGATCGCCGGCCCCTTGCGCTGCTCGACCTGATAACCGAGCGACTTGAGGATGGAAGCGAAGGCCTCGCCGGAACAGCCCGCCAGCGAGGTCATGCCGATGGTGACAACAAAGCCGTCGCCGTCCGCCGCCCCTGCGGGTGGCGTGCCCACGGTGACGCCGGGGCGATAGGCGATCGCGGGGCGAATAATGTCGGCCAACCGCTCCAGAATGTCGACGCGCACCGCGCGCTCGCCGCACACGCGGAAACCAGCGGCGAGATAGAGCGCCTTGGGCGTCTCCGGATCGGCGGGGAAGGACGTGCGCCCCGAGGCGGCGAGATGGCTGACCTCGTCGAGCCCCTTGACGGATTCGCCGCCGTTCTTGAGCGCCCAGAGCTGGGCCGCGAGCGCGCGCGGCGCCGGCTTCAGCAGTTGCGGCAGGTAAAGGTGATAGGCGCCGAAACGCACACCCAGCTTGCGCAGGGCGGCGCGGGCGTTCTGATCGAGCGACTTGACGTCGTTGCCGACGCGCGAGCGTTCGAGCACGCCAAGCGCCTCGGCGACCTGAAAGGCGATGCCGCGGGCGATGCCGTCGACCCCCTCGGGGTTTTCCAGCTCCACGAGCGCGCCGAGAAGCTTCTTGATGTGCTGGGCGAGCCAGAGTTCGAGGCGCGTACGCACCGCTTCAAGCGCGGCGCCGGTCAACTGCTCGTCGGCGAGCACATGAATGCGCGGCGACAGCACGTGATCGCCCGCGGCGATCTTGGCCACGACCTCGCCCAGCCAACGGATCGCGCCGTCGCGCGCCAGCACGAAGGCCTCGTCGACGGCCTCGGACACGCGGGTCGCGCGATTTTCGATCTCGCTGGCGAGCGCCTTCTGCGCCGCGGCGTTCAGGGTGCGCGCGACATCGCCGCCCGCCGCCGGGTCGAGCGTGAAACGGAAGCCCTGCAGGGCGCCCAGATGCTGGCCTTCGACCATGACGTCGCCGGCGCTGGTGACTTCCGCTTCAAGCATTGCGTTCTCTCTCAGGCGACGCATGAGCACGCTGGTGCGCCGATCGATGAAACGATGGGCGAGCCGCTCGTGCAGGGCGTCGGACAGGTTGTCCTCTACCTGACGCGTGACGCCCTGCCAATGCTCGGGATCATCAAGCCAGTCAGGCCGGTTGGCGATGTAATTGAAGGTTCGGCTCTGGGCTATGCGCGCCGACAGGGTGTCGATCTCGCCATCGACCCGGTCCAGCGTGGCCAATTGCCGCGCGAACCAGTCGTTGGGAATCTTGCCGGCCCGGACCACGAAACCATAGAGCGTCTGCACGAGATCGGCATGCGCGGCGGGCGAAAGCTTGCGATAATCAGGCACCTGGCAGACATCCCAGAGGCGCTGGACGTCGGCGCTGGTCTTGCTCTGGCGGCGCACATCGGCGTCATGGGCCATGATGTCGAGCACCAGCACGTCCTCGGCGAGGGGCGCGCGCGTCAGCCCCTCGCGGGCCGGTTGCCGGTCCAGCGACCCCTGCAAGGCGTTTATGGAACTGAAATCCAGATTGGTGTTGCGCCACTGCAACATCGTTACGGGATCAAAACGATGGTTTTCGAGCGCGTCGACGAGATCCTCGTCGAAGGGCGCGCAACGGCCAGTGGTGCCGAACGTGCCATCCTTGACATGCCGTCCCGCGCGACCGGCGATCTGGCCGAATTCGGCGGGTTTCAGCCGGCGGTAATGCCAGCCGTCGAACTTGCGGTCGCCGGCGAAGGCGATGTGGTCGACATCGAGATTGAGCCCCATGCCGATGGCGTCGGTCGCGACGATATAATCCACCTCGCCGGACTGGTAGAGCGCCACCTGCGCGTTGCGGGTGCGCGGGCTCAGCGCGCCAAGCACCACCGCCGCGCCGCCCCGCTGGCGGCGGATGAATTCGGCGATGGCGTAAACCTCCTCCGCCGAGAAGGCGACAATGGCGCTGCGGGGCGGCAAGCGGGAAATCTTGCGTTCGCCGGCGAAGGTCAGGGTCGACAGGCGCGGGCGGGTGATGATCGGCGCGCCGGGCAAAAGGCGCTCGACGATCTCGCGCATGGTCGAGGCGCCGATGATCCAGGTTTCCTCGCGCCCGCGACGGTTCAGCAAGCGATCCGTGAAGACATGGCCACGGTCGAGATCGGCGGCGAGTTGCGCCTCGTCGATGGCGATGAATTCGACGTCGAGGTCGCGCGGCATCGATTCGATCGTCGACACCCAGTAGCGGGCGTCCCGCGGCTTGATCTTTTCCTCGCCAGTGATCAGGGCGACCTGGTTAACGCCGGCCTTCTCGACCACGCGGCCATAGACCTCGCGCGCCAGCAGGCGCAGCGGCAGGCCGATCGCGCCAGTGCGATATTGCAGCATCCGCTCGATGGCGAGATGGGTTTTGCCCGTGTTCGTGGGCCCAAGCACCGCGGTGACGGGCCGGGCGGCCGCGCCCCCACGGGCGCGCCCGTCATGGCTGTGCATCGACAATGTCAAGGATTTCGGTCCCGATCGGCGCGGCGTAAGCGGCTATCCTGTACCACATTGAAACGCCGCCGGAAGCATTCGTTCACACATCGAACGGGGTGGGAACGAATCGCGCCCGAATCGTCGACCATCCCCGAGTCCTGATTTGTTCACCGCAAGATATGCCCGAATTATCGCGAGGCAACCCCAGAGGTTGATTTGTGGCTCGACTCGGGCGTGTTTGGCGGGCATGGCGGATCGACTCGCCGAAGGACTCCGCGGCGCCAATGAGTCAAGCGGCAATATTGCGCGAAAATCAGGCGCGACGGCGGGCAGCTCAACGGCGCGCGGCGACGCCTGGATTGACGACGTTATATTCCGTCGCCTCGATGGTGAGCATGCCGATCAGCGTCTTGACGGCGATGCGCAGCGGCACGGCCACATGGGAGGTTCCGACCGGCGCGAGCCAGGCGTCCATTTCCTTGTTTTCGGCCATGAACTTGACCACGGGGCGGTCGCGGTGCCCGGAGATGGGAATGTAGCGCGCGCTGCACACGACCACGGGGCCGTTGTAACCCCTGATCGCCATGTCGCGATTGCCCTCGTAGCTCAAGGGCACGTCAAAGCGAGTCCAGCCATCGAAAATGGGAATGTTGCGGTTGCAGGCGGCGGGACCGGTCACCGGCGCGTCGAGCGCCACGGGCATGATCATCGCGCTCAAGGGGTCGATGACGTTGCGCTTCTGCGTTTCGAGGATCGGAATCCGGTCGGGCGGCGATTCGAAGGGCGGCATGATCTCGCTGGCGCGCACATTGCCCGCCTGCATGGCGATGCGGATGGTGCGCGTCGTCTGCGAGTTGGCGGAGGTCGTGGCGAAGCCATTGGGCGCGACGCGCCCCTGAACAAAGACACCGCTCGCCGTCGCCGCGCCCTTGGCGTTGGACACCACGGTGGCGACCCCGGTGAGCTTGGCGTTGGCCTCGATGCGGTAGGATGTCGGGTCGATGGTCGCGACGAGCGTGGCCGTGCCGAGCGGGACGCCCAGAAGCTTGACGGCGTAGCGGATGGACAGATTTTCCGCCCGCGCCACGCCCGCGCCCAAAGCCACGACAAGCGTCAGCGCCGCCGCCCGGGCAACGGGACGCCAGTCGGGGCGGACGGGCAACAGGGGAAGAAGTTTCATCGAATCAGACCGCTTGTTCGTCGCCCGATGTCTAGCGTTTCCACAAAGCCATGGGAAATCCGTCGCTTTCATGGCGGATTTCAACCGCCCGAGCCGCCAGCGCGCTTGACGCGGACCGGCCCCCTCCCGTATAGACCCGCATCCAGCGAGCGAGCCCGTGCGCGCGCGTCGATTGCGTGCGTCTTATGCGAGTCGCCCGTTATCCCCGCGACAACGGACCGTCCGGCAACCCATTCGTCCGGCCTGCGGCCGGCGGTTTCGCCCCCGGGGCGAGGCTGTTTATTTTGAAAGGAAACGCGTCATGTCCCGCCGTTGCGAGCTGACCGGCAAGGCCGTCCAGAGCGGCAATCTCGTTAGCCACTCGAACCGCAAGACCCGCACCCGGTTCCTGCCGAACCTGTGCAGCGTCACGCTGATCTCCGACACGCTTGGCCGCTCCGTGCGCCTGCGCGTCGCGGCGGCTTCGCTGCGCTCGGTCGAGCACCGCGGCGGCCTCGACGCCTTCCTGTTGAAGGCCCGCGAGGAAGAGCTTTCGCAGGGCGCGCGCGAACTGAAGCGCGAGATCGCCAAGAAGCAAGCCGCCGTCGCCACGGCCGCCTGATTTCCTCGGCGCTTGAGAATCAAAAAGCGGGCCTCGGGCCCGCTTTTTTCGTTTGAGCCGCGACCGGGATCACCGGCCTAGAGGAATCCCATCGCGCCGCGATTGTAGTCGTCCATCGCCTTCTGGATGTCCGCGCGCGTGTTCATCACGAAGGGTCCATAGGCGGCGATCGGCTCGTCGATGGGACGGCCCGAAAGCAAAAGCACGCGGGACGGTTCCAGCGCCTCAATCGTCACGCTGTCGCCCGCGGGCTCGAACAGGGCGACCTTGCCCGCGCCGATGGTCTTGCCGGCGACCCGCACGGCGCCATGGAAAATCGGCAGGATGAGATTTTCGCCCTCGGAGAGCGGCAGCGTGATCGACGCGCCGGCCTTCAGATCGAGATCCCAGACATTCATTGGCGTGAACGTCCGCGCCGGGCCTTTCGCGCCATCGAGCGCGCCAGCGATGACGCGCGCGACACCGCCGCCATTGGCGAGTTCAACGCGCGGGATGTCGGCGTCGCGGATGTCCTGATAGGCGGGCGGCGCCGACTTGTCGGCCTTGGGCAAGTTGACCCAGAGTTGCGCCATCGACACGACGCCGCCACGCTTGGCGGCCTCGCGCGAGTGGAACTCCTCGTGCACGACGCCGCGCGCGGCGGTCATCCACTGGACGTCGCCCTTGCCGATGACGCCCGTGTTGCCGGCGGAATCGCGATGCTCGACCTCGCCGTCATACACAATGGTGACGGTCTCGAAGCCGGCGTGCGGATGCGGCCCAACGCCCGGCGGCTTCTCGCTGGGCTTGAAGGCCACCGGCGCGGCGTAATCGAGCATCAGAAACGGGCTGACCGCGTTGGTGAAGGCGAGATCGGCGAACAGGGGGCGAACGAGAAACCCGTCGCCGACCCAGTGGGGCGACGGGGTATCGATGATGCGTGCAAGTGATTTGGCGGACATGATGGAATCCTCGGAAAGTCGATCCTAGATAGGCGCGACTCTCCCGGTTCGCCAGTCCGCCGCCGGATCACGCTTCCGCGACGATGCCATTGCTGAGCAGCCCGACCTTCTCGATCTCGACCTCGCAGGTGTCGCCGGGGCGCATCCACAGTTGCGGCTTGCGACCGTGGCCAACGCCCGCGGGCGTGCCCATGACGAGCAGATCGCCGGGCTCCAGCGTGATGCCCTTGGTCACGTAAACCAGCGTCTCGACGACGTTGAAGGACATGTTCTTCGTGTTGTCCTTCTGCACTGACTTTCCGTTGAGGCGACACTCGATCGACAGGCCCGAGGCGCCGGGCGGCAATTCGTCGGCGCCGACGAAGAACGGCCCGAAGCTGCCGGAACGGTCGAAGTTCTTGCCCGTGGTCCACTGAATGGTGTGACGCTGGAATTCGCGGATGGAACCGTCGTTGAAGCAGGAATAGCCAGCAACGCAGTCGAGCGCGTTCTCGGGCGTCAGATGACGCGCCTTCTTGCCGATGATGGCGACAAGCTCGGCCTCGTAGTCGAAGGTTTCGGAAACCTTCGGCGCCTCGAGCGGCACGCCGTGCGGCACGAGCGAGGTCATCGCGCGCATGAACAGGGTCGGATAATCGGGCCGCAGGAACGGGCCCTCGTTGACGTGCTCGATGTAGTTGAGGCCGAGGCAGATGATCTTGCCGGGGGTCTCGACGGGCATGCGATAGAGGATGCCCGCGAGCGGGATGCGATGGGCCGCGCCGGCCTTTTTCGCGATGGCGGCGAGCGCGCCCAGGCCCGGGCCGCGCAACACCGCGCCGAGTTCGCGGGGAGCGGCGGCGTCCACCGCGCTGAGGTCGATGACCTCGTTGCCCTCGACGACGCCAAGCCCCGCGCCATCCTTGCGATCAAACGCCACGATCCTCATGCTGTTTCCTCTCTTGATGAACGTGGCGGGAGCAATAGCGAGCCGCGCGGCGCGGTCAAGTCATCCCCACAGTTGTTTGGTGGCGAGCCGGGCGCCCTCGACGAGCGCGCGGAACTTTTCCCACATCACCTTGGGATGCACTTCCGTGTGATAGCAGGCCTGCGAGGAGAAGCCGCAGTCCGCGCCCGCGATGACATTCTCGCGCCCGACCAGACGGGCGAAGCGAACGATGCGCTCGGCGATCAGTCGCGGATGTTCGACGATGTTGCTGGCGTGGGTGATGACGCCGGGAATGATTGTTTTCCCCTCCGGCAGCTTCACGTTCTCCCACAGATGATACTCATGCTCGTGGCGGCAATTGGCGGCCTCGAACGAATAATAGCCGGCGTTGATGCGCAGCATGTGAGCGGCGACATCGGCGAGCGCGGCCTCGTGAATGCGCGGCCCCTCATTGATGCCGTAGCAGGTGTGGAAGCGAACCTTCTCGGGCGGAATGCCGCGCAGGGCGTGATTGACGGAGGCGACATAGGCCTCGGCTCGCTTGTCCATTTGCGCGCGGGTGAGATCGGGCTCGACGAAAATGTCGCTGAGGAAGGGATCGTCGATCTGCACCAGAAAGCCCGCCTCGACGATGGCGAGATATTCCTCGCGCAAAGCCTCGCCAACGGCGAACAGAAACTCTTCCTCGCCCTTGTAATAGGCGTTCTCGCCGGCTCCGCTCGGCGCGGTCGACGGCACGAAGGCGGTGGTGGCGCCGGCGGCGTCGCAAGCCGCGCGCAGATTGTCGAGATCGGTTTTCAGCGCCGCCTGTCCGCGGTAGGTCACCGGCCCCACGCAGAACATCGGCAGGATCGGCGCGACGGAGCCGCCGAGCATGGCGCGCTTGAAATAGCCCTCGTAATATTCGGGGAACGCGGCGACCTCGGCGGCGAAGAGTTTCTTGCCCTTGCCGGGCCGCGCCTCGAAGCCGGTCAGGCGCTCCCGCACGTAAACGAAAAAGCCCTGCTTGGAGAGTTCGCCATCGCCGACGATGTCGAGCGCCACGTCGACCTGTTGGCGAACGATCTCGGCGACGGCGCCGCGCACCCGCGCGTCGTAGGCGGCGACATCCGTCAGCCTGCCCTCGATGCGCGCCTTCATCAGGTCGAGCAGATCGGTCGGACGCGGCAGCGAGCCGACATGGGTGGTGAGAATGCGGTTCGCGCCCGGCATGGAAACCTCCCTCGTGGCGCGTCGCGCCTTGTTGAGGTTAGTGTCCGGCCTTCGGAACCATTCCGCAAGAGGCTTGTGGGCGGTCAGGCCGCCGGCGGCTCGCCGTCGACCTCGGCGGGCGGCGCGATGACGACGCGGCGACCGGGAATGTCGATTTCGGGAACGACCGCCTTCGTGAAGGGAAACAGCAGCGTGTCGCCGCCATGGGGCGGCTTCACTTCCACGATGTCGCCGGCGCCGTAATTGACGACGTCGACGACCTCGCCAAGGCGCTCGCCCGCCACGGTGACCGCCGACAGGCCGATGAGATCGGCGACGTAGAATTCGTCTTCCGTTTCCGCGGGCATCAGCGCGCGGTCGGCGTAAAGCTCGATGTTGGTCAGGGCCTCGGCGGCGTCGCGATCGGCGACGCCGGCGACGCGCGCGACGAGTATCCCCTGCCCGCCCGGCCGCAGATTTTCAATATCGAAGGCGCGCGCGCCGGTCTGATCGGTCAGCGCGCCATAATCGGCGATGGCCATGGGATCGCCGGTGAAGGATTGCAGGCGGATTTCGCCCTTGAGCCCGACGGCGGCGCCGAAGCGGCCAACGAGCACCAGTCCCGCGCGAACCGCGCCTTGCCCCGCGCGCGCGGAAACGCCCCCGCCCGGCTTGCCGGACGAGGGCGATGGTTGACGACGCGGTGGCGGCTTGCGCGCCAAGACGCGATCTTACTCGGCGGCTTCGGCCGCGGCGGCGGCGGCGGCGGCGCGCTCCTGAGCCTTCTTCTTCGGCTTGGCCTTCTCGGGGTTGTTGTGCGCGACGCGCTGGCCAACGCCGACGGTCTCGAGCAGGCGGGCGACGCGGTCGGTCGGCTGGGCGCCCTTGGCGACCCATTCCTTGGCCTTCTCGGCGTCAACGACGAGGCGGGTCGCGTCGTCCTTCTTCTTCAGCGGGTCGAACACGCCGAGACGCTCGATGAAACGGCCGTCGCGGGGCATGCGGGAGTCGGCGACGACGATGCGATAGAACGGGCGCTTCTTGGCGCCGCCGCGGGAGAGACGAATCTTCAGGGACATGCTGTCATTCCTGTCTGAGAGTTAGGGTTTGATCTGGCTTTCGAATGTCCGCCAACGGCGGACGCTTCATTTCTTTTTCCCGAACGGGTTGAACCCACCCGGAAATCCTCCGCCGAGACCGGGCAGCTTCGGCCCCCCAAGTCCCGGCAAACCCGGCAACCCGCCCGGCTTGGGGCCAAGAAGCCCCGGCGGCGGCGCCTCGGGCAGCTTCGGCAATCCGCCGCCACCGCCCATTTGCTTCTGCATTTCGGCGAGCTGTTCGGGGCTCGGCATGTTCATGCCGCCACCCATGCCCATCATCTGGCCGAGCTTGCCCATCATGCCGCCGCGCTTGCCGCCGGCGCCGCCCATGGCCTTCATCATGTCGGCCATGTTGCGGTGCTGCTTGAGCACGCGGTTGACATCCTCCGGGCGCGTGCCCGAGCCCGCCGCGATGCGCCGCTTGCGCGAGGCCTTGAGCACGTCGGGATTGCGCCGTTCCTCCGGCGTCATCGACAGGATGATGGCGCGCTGGCGCTTGATCATCTTCTCGTCGATGTTGGCGGCGGCCATCTGATCCTTGATCTTGGCCATGCCCGGCAGCATGCCCATGATGCCGCCGATGCCGCCGATCTTTTCGACTTGCGCGAGTTGTTCGGCCATGTCCTCGAGGTCGAACTTCCCCTTTCGCATCCTCTCGGCCATCTTCGCCGCCTTTTCGGCGTCGAAGTTCTGCGCGGCCTTTTCCACGAGGGCGACGATGTCGCCCATGCCAAGAATACGCCCGGCGATGCGCTGGGGATCGAAATCCTCGAGATCGTCGACCTTTTCGCCGACGCCCAGCAGCTTGATCGGCTTGCCGGTGACGGCGCGCATGGAAAGCGCGGCGCCGCCGCGGCCATCGCCGTCGCAACGGGTCAGCACGATGCCGGTCACGCCGACGCGGCTGTCGAAATTGCGCGCGAGATTGACCGCGTCCTGACCGGTCAGGCTGTCGGCGACGAGCAGGATTTCATGGGGGCGCGAGGCCGCCTTGATCTCCGCCATCTCAAGCATGAGCGGTTCGTCGATGTGGGTGCGGCCGGCGGTGTCGTAGATGACGACATCGTAGCCTTGCAGGCGCGCGGCCTCCTCGGCGCGGCGCGTGATCTGCACCGGCGTCTGGCCGGCGACGATGGGCAGCGTGTCGATGCCGACCTGACGGCCAAGCACGGCGAGCTGCTCCTGCGCGGCGGGGCGCTTCACGTCGAGCGAGGCCATCAGCACCTTGCGCTTCATGCGGTCGCGCAGGCGCTTGGCGATCTTGGCGGTGGTGGTTGTCTTGCCCGCGCCCTGCAGGCCGACCATCATGATGGCGACGGGCGGGGCGGCGTCGAGATTGATCGGATCGGCGGTGGAGCCCAGCGTCTCGACCAGCACGTCGTTGACGATCTTGACGACCATCTGGCCGGGCGTGACGGATTTCACGACATTGGCGCCGACGGCGCGGCCACGCACCTTGTCGACGAAGGAGCGCACGACATCGAGGGCGACGTCGGCCTCCAGCAGGGCGCGCCGGACCTCGCGGAGCGCCACGTCGACGTCCGCCTCGCTCAGGGCGCCGCGGCCCCTGAGCTGGTCGAAAATGCCTGAGAGCTTTTCCGAAAGCCCTTCGAACATGGGTTCACTCCATCGTCCCGGCAAGCCATGATCCAAAGCCAAGCGCGCCCGGGGGCGCTTGGCGCTGCCGGGCGTTGACCCCTTTTCTCCGGGAAAAGTGGGCGGACTTCAGGACATTCCTGTCGAGAGTGGCCGTTTACTAGGGGAAGGGGCCGTGCAAGTCAAATTCCCGGCCCCCGGCCGCGCGTTTGGCGGCGGCGACCCCGACCGTGCTAGACAGACGAAAACATAAACCCGCCCGATTCAGTCTCCCACCCCGACGGTCCATGTTCAAATCGCTTCTTCACGCGCGCGCCGCGTTCATCTTCGTTTTCATCACCGTGGCGCTCGACATGCTCGCCGTTGGCGTGATGATCCCGGTGCTGCCCAAGCTCGTGGCGCAATTCCAGGGCGGCGACCTCGCCCGCGCGTCGGCGACGGTCGGCCTGTTCGGCTTCGCCTGGGCGCTGATGCAGTTTCTCTGTCAGCCGGTGCTCGGCGCGCTGTCGGACCGTTTCGGCCGTCGGCCCGTGATCCTGCTGTCGAATTTCGGTCTCGGCCTCGATTACGTGCTGATGGCGCTGTCGCCCAATCTCGGCTTTCTGTTCGCGGGCCGCATCATTTCCGGCGTCTGCGCGGCGAGCGTGCCGACCGCCAACGCCTATATTTCCGACATCACGCCGCCCGAGGCGCGCGCCGGCCGCTTCGGCATGCTGGGCGCGGCCTTCGGCGTCGGCTTCGTCATCGGCCCGGCGATTGGCGGACCGCTCGGCGCGCTCGACCTGCGCGCGCCGTTCTGGGTCGCCGCCGGCCTCAGCCTCGTCAACGCCGCCTACGGCTATTTCATCCTGCCGGAATCCCTTCCCGTCGAACGCCGCACGACGCGGTTCACCTGGCGCAAGGCGAATTTCATTGGCGGCCTGCGCCTGTTCAAAACGACAAAGCCGTTGTCCATTCTGGCGGCGTCGATGTTCCTCTACTACCTCGCCTATGAATGTCTGCCGAGCGTGTTCGTGCTGTTCGTCGATCACCAGTATCACTGGGATCCGAGCACGATCGGCCTCGTGCTGGCGCTCGTCGGCATCGGCGCGTCGATCGTTTCGGGCGGGCTGGTTCGACCGATGGTCAAGCGCGTCGGCGAATGGCCGGCGCTCGCGACCGGCCTGATCTGCGGCGCGACGTGCTTCACGATCTACGCGCTGGCGCCGACAGGCGCGTGGTTTCTCGCCGGCATTCCCTTCGGCGCCATGTGGGGGCTCAGCGGCCCCGCCGAACAGGCGTTGATGTCGAAGGAGGTCGACCCCGCGGAACAAGGCCAGTTGCAGGGCGCGCTCGGCGGCTTGCGCGGCATTACGGGCATGGTGGGCCCGGTGCTGTTCACGCAGATATTCTCGTTCAGCGTGGCCTCGGGCACATTACCCGGCGCGACCTATCTGCTTGGCGCCGCCCTGCTCATCGCGAGCCTTGCGGTGGCGTGGCGGGCGCGAACGGCGAAATAATTCAGCGCGCGGGATTGCGCTGGTAGGGGCCGATCTCCTTCACCGCCTGCTCGATGAAGGATGTGTCGAGGGTTTGTTCGAGCTTGACGTCGCCCTCGATCAGTCCGGTCGAACGATAGAACGCCAGATCCTCGCGGATGCTGTCGACGTTCATCTTGCCGTCGGGATCGCAGGCGGGCGCCATCAGATCGCGATAGGCGGCCTTGTCCTTGATGGGAATGTTGCGCGCGAGAATCTCGATGATCTCGTCGCCGCGCGCGCCGACGAGTTTTCCGTTCTCGATGGCGTCGTTGTAATAGCGCACGCCACGCAGATAGGCGCGCATGTAGCGACGCGCCGCGTCGGGTTTCTTGCGGGCGAAATCGCCGGAATAGAACACAACGGCGAGCTGATGATCGGGATAGATTTCGTCGTCGCCCATGAAACGCACCGCCGCGCCGCTGGCCACCGCCTGAGACGCCGATGGCTCGGCGGTGAAGGCCGCGTCGAGCGCCTTCGAGGCGAGCGCCGTGGCCTGCTGCGGAAAGCCCATGTAGACCTGCTCGACGTCGGTTATCTTCAATCCCGCCATGCGCAAGGCGCGATCGAGCGTGGTCGAGGCGGCGCTGCCCGGCGCGGCGGTTGAAATCTTCATGCCCTTCAGATCGGCCAGCGTCTTGAACCTGCCGGAATCGATCAGATCCTTGCGGATCAACAGCGGCTGAATGCCCTGCCCCGGCGGCGTGTGGTTCTTGTCGGCGACGATCCTGATCTCGATGCCGCGCGCCACGGCATTGTAGAGCCCCGCCGACGTGCCGCCGCCGCCGACATCGAGATCGCCTGACGCGAAGGGTGCGATCATCCTGGCGGCGGAATCAAAGGCGATGAAGGAAACGTCGAGACCTTCGTCGCGAAAGAAGCCCTTGGCTTGCGCGACGAAAACGCCAACGTCCGTGGCCGAGTTGGCGGTGCCGACCTTCACCGGAATAAGCTCGGCGGCGGCCGCGGGCGCGACGACAAGGGCGGCCATGGCCGCGCCGGCGAGACAACGCAACATCCAGGTTCGCATGAAATTCCCACCCTTGTGCTTTTGGCGCGGGTTTGCGCCTTTGGCGCCCCGCACTGGCGGGATAGGCGACGCGCGCGCGGCGCGCAAGTCGCCGCGATTGCGGGCGGTTGGGCCGCCCGGTACACCTTGAGCATGGCAAAGCCCGACCCTAGCGCCCTGCTCGACTGGTACGACCGACACCGGCGCGACCTGCCCTGGCGCGCGCGGCCCGGCGGGACGCCCGACCCCTACGCGGTCTGGCTTTCGGAAATCATGTTGCAGCAGACCACCGTGCCCACGGTGAAAAGCTATTATGAAAAATTTCTCGCGCTGTGGCCGCGCGTCGAAGACCTCGCCGCCGCGCCCGTCGAGGACGTGATGAAAGCGTGGGCGGGCCTCGGCTATTACTCGCGCGCGCGCAATTTGCACGCTTGCGCGCGGGTCGTGGCGCGCGATCACGGCGGACGTTTTCCCGCCGATGAAAAGGAACTCATCAAGCTGCCGGGCATCGGTCCCTACACGGCGGCGGCGATTTCATCGATCGCGTTTGGTCGCCGCGCGGTGGTCGTCGACGGCAATGTCGAGCGCGTCGTCGCGCGATTGAAAGCAATCGACGAGCCCATGCCAAGGGCGAAGGCCGCGATCCGCGCGGCGACCGACGCGCTGACGCCGAGCGAGCGCGCCGGGGATTTCGCGCAGGGGATGATGGACCTCGGCGCGACGATCTGCGCGCCGCGACGGCCGATGTGCGCGCTGTGCCCTTACATGAACGGCTGCGAGGCGCGGATGCGCGGCGACATGGAGCGCTACCCGGTGAAGGCGCCGAAGGCGGAGCGACCGCGCCGCGCCGGCGCCGTGTTTTACCTGCGGCGCGCCGATGGCGCCGTTCTGGTGCGCACGCGTCCGCCCACGGGATTGCTGGGCGGCATGACCGAACTGCCCGGCTCCGAATGGCGCGGCGATTTCGACGCAAAGACCGCGTTGACGCTCGCGCCCGTCGCGGCGGACTGGCGCGCGAAAGCGGGCGTTGTCGAGCACGTCTTCACGCATTTCTCGCTGACGCTGAAGGTTTTCATCGCCGAGGCGCCGCGCGGCATGGCCGCGCCCGAGGGCATGCGCTGGGCGCCGGAAGGCTCGCTCGACGGCGAGGCTTTTCCCACCGTCTTTCGCAAGGCGCTCGCGCTGGCGCGCGGCGACTAGAAGGACTCAGCCCTTCTTCCAGGCCGGCGGTTCGTCGCCATCGATCAGCACGAAGCAGATGCGGCAGTTGGACTTCGAGTTGTTGACCCACGCGTGATAGGTCGCCTGCTGCACCATGATGTCGCCGGCGCGCATGGTCACCTCGGAATCATCGAGCAACATGTCGATCTCACCTTCGAGGCAGATGGCGTAATCGATGCTGCGGGTGCGATGCATGAAGGGATGGCGCAGCGGCTTGGCGCCCTCGTGATGCAGGCCCATTTCCTTGAGCACGGCGTCATGGCTAACGCCGCCCGTGTCGCCGGCGGGCGGAAAATCCACGACGCGCAATATGCTGCCTTTGGCGGGCGGCGCCACGGGGGACTCGCGGTCGGCGCGGTCGGCGCTGAACGAAACGTCTGCGGGCGATTCTTCCGTCACCCACAGCAGGGTTGACGTCAGGCCCGTTGCGCCGCGCACGCGCTGGTTGGGCGCGGGACCATCCATGATGACCACCGCCTTGCCGGCTTCATCGTGGCCGGTGACAATGCGACGAACGGACTTTGCCATGTTTCCCCCTGTTTTGCTTGGCTCGCAGAGGCCGCGTCAGGCGCCGAGCGAGGCCGTAAGATCCGTGAATAATTCATCGACGGTCATCTTGCGCGGCAGCAACTGTTGCTCCCACGCATACTGAATGATGAGTTCAAGATTGCGTCGATTGTTCTCGAGACCGAAGGGATGAAGATCAACGCCATGGGCCGGCGCCGGCATGGCCTTCTTCGTCTCCTGCAACATGCGGAAGATTTCGCGCACGACATCGGGGCGCTTCGCCACCTCGTCGGAAATGACGAAGTAATGATTGACGGTGACGGCGCCCGTCTTGCGATGCCAGTCGAGGGCGGCCTGTTCGACGTTGGGGATCAAGGTTTTGGCGCGCGGCTCGTCGGGAATCGGGCCACCGATGATCACGGCGTCGAACATGTCGTCGTCGAGCATCAATTGCTCCATGGTCCGGCCGTTCGGATCGAACCGCGAAAGGAACGCCGGATCCTCGTATTCCGCCACGTGCGGATCCTCGTAGGTGGACCAATGCACTTTCGACAGATCGACATCGTATTCGTGTTGCAGGATGCCGCGCACCCAGGCGCCCGTGGTCTGCGTGTAGGCGCGCACGCCCACGCGCTTGCCCTCGATCTGCTTGGGCGTGATGTCGCCCTTCGTGCAATTGTAGGAAATGCAGCCGTGCTGAAAGCGACCCACCACCGCGGCGGGCAACAGCGTCAGCGGCTTGCCCCAGGCCTTGGCCTGAAGGAAGGTGACGATCGCCAGTTCGCCCACGTCGAAACGACCCTCGCGGATCATGGGCTTGAAGCTTTGATTGGCCGTCTTCGTTCCCTGAAAATCGAGCTTGACGAGATCGGAGGGGACCGCGCCGGATTTCAGCGCCTTCGATATCGGGTAATCGGCGAAATTGGTTCGGAGCTTGACCTTTCCGGTCGCGGGAATAGCGGCAAACATCTATCGGTCGCTCCGGAAACGGGAACCCGCGAGGCGTGACGCCTCGCGGGACTGGCGTTGGCCAATATTACGAACGACCGACGACGTTCATCGCCTTGGTCAGCGTGTTGTAGCTGCGCGGCGCCGAGCACATCAGGAAGCGGTAGCCCTCGCCGACCACGCGCTCGACATTGGACACCTCGACATGCGGGTGGCCGACGACGACATTATGCTTCTTGCAGGTGTCGACGATCTGCGCCATCGCGTCGAGCACGACCTTGTGCTCGTACTGGCGGGGATAGCCGAGTTCCTGCGACAGGTCGCCCTCGCCGATCAGAACCGCGCCGATGCCGGGCACGTTCTTGAGCATGTCCGGCAGGTTCGTGATGCCGGCGGTGTCCTCGATCTGGATAATGACGAAGATTTCGCCCCTGGGCGCGAGCGGCCAGACGTCGGCGATCTCGTAATATTCCTGCTGGGTGACGCCCCAATAGCGCACGGCCTGCGTCGGACCATCGCCGCGGATGCCGGCGGGCTCGTAGAGGGGCTTGTTCTTCAGGCGCGGATAGCGGCACGCGGCGACCGCGTTATAGGCTTCCTCGACAGACGAGATGTGCGGCCAGACAACGCCGTAGCAACCGACGTCGAGCGCCTGCTTGGCGAGGAACTGGTTCTTCTCGATGCCGTTGGCGGGAATGCGCGCCATCGGCGTGACGTTCGGCACGAGCGAACCGGACTTGGCGATCTGACCGCGGTTCAGCATGAACTGAAGGGCGTTGCGCAAGGCGATCGGATCCCAGCCGACGTGCTCGCCCTCGAAGACGCAGCTGTCGTATTTAGAGGTCTGCAGGGAGACGGCGGTTTCGAACTCGCACTGCACGAAGGTGCTGAAGGCGTGCTGGCCTTCCTCGAGCGCTTTGATGACTTTATTGAGACGCGGCACGGCCATTGTGATCTCCATGAATAAGGGAAGCGCGCGCGAAATTATCCGCGCGCGCCGGTGTTTTTAAAGACGATCAGACCTTCTTGCCGGGTTTGCCGCGCTTGGTCAGGATCTTGTCGAGCAGCGGATAGACGGTGCGGGCGTTGCCCTCGAAGATCGCGTAGCGGTCGTCCTCGGACAGCGTCTTGACCTGATCAATGTAACGCTTGGTGTCGTCGTATTCGTGGCCGGTCTCCGGGTCGATGCCCTGCACGGCGCCGACCATTTCCGAGGCGAACAGGATGTTCTTGATCGGGATGACCTTGGTCAGCAGTTCGATGCCCGGCGTGTGGTACACGCAGGTGTCGAAGTAAACGTTCTTCATCAGGTATTCGACCAGCGGCGGCTTCTTCATGTTGAGGCACAGGCCGCGGTAACGACCCCAGTGATACGGCACGGCGCCGCCGCCGTGGGGGATGACGAATTTCAGGGTCGGGAAATCCTTGAACAGGTTGCCCTGGATGAGCTGCATGAACGCCGTCGTGTCGGCGTTGATGTAATGGGCGCCGGTGGCGTGGAAGTTCGGGTTGCACGACGACGACACGTGGATCATCGCGGGCACTTCGAGTTCGACCAGCTTTTCGTACAGCGGGTACCACGACTTGTCGGTCAGCGGCGCGCCGGTCCAGTAGCCGCCCGACGGATCCGGGTTCAGGTTGACGCCGACGAAGCCGAGTTCCTTCACCATGCGGACGAGTTCGGGGATGCTGTCCTTCGGCGCGGCGCCGGGGTGTTGCGGCAACTGGCCGACGCCGATGAAGTTATCGGGCAGCAGGGCGCAGATGCGATGAATGATGTCGTTGCTGAGGCGCGTCCACTCGATGCTGACAGCCTCGGTGCCGATGTGGTGGGCCATGCCGGAGGCGCGGGGCGAGAAGACGGTGAGATCGGAGCCACGCGCCTTCTGGAAGGCGAGCTGCTTTTCTACGGACTTGATGACCTGCTCGTCGGTGATGCCGAGGTCGGTGGTCGAGGGCTTGCGCGCGGCATCCACGAGGCCGGCCAGTTGCTTGTCGCGGAACGTGTGCATCGCCGCCGGCTCGGTCGTGTAGTGACCGTGAATATCAATGATCATGGGTCGTTCGCCTCTCTGTTGAATTCGTCAAACGGGTGAAAATGCGTCGACGCTCATACTATCCCTTCGTATGAGCCGCCGTCGAGATGGATGTTCTGGCCGGTCAGGAAGCCGGACTGCGCCGCGCACAGGAACGCGCATGTGTCGCCGAATTCCTTGGTCTCGCCAAAGCGCCTGGCGGGCAAGGAAGAGGCGATCTGGCGACGGGCTTCCTCCATCGTGATCCCCTGCGCCTTCATCATGCGCTCGGCCATGAATTTCTGCCGGTCGGTGTCGATCCGCTCGGGCAGGATGTTGTTGATCGTCACGTTGTCGGCCGCGACCTCGCGCGACAGGGATTTCGACACGCCGGTCAGGCCGAGGCGCGCGGAGGTCGACAGTCCCATGTCGGCGAACTTGGGGCTCGTGACCATTGCCGAGGTGATGTTGACGATGCGCCCGAACTTGCGCGCGCGCATGCCGGGCAGCAGGGCCCTGATCATGAAAATCGGCGCGAGCATGTTGGCGCGCAACGCGCCCATCCAGGCGGCCTCGTCCCAGTCCTGAAACTTGCCGGGCGGCGGGCCCGCGTTGTTGTTGACGAGAATGTCCGCGCTGGGACAGGCCGCGATCAGGGCCTCGCGCCCCTCGGACGTGTTGATATCGGCCCGCACGGGCGTCACGATCGCGCCCGTGGCGGCGCGGATTTCCTCCGCGGCCGCGCCGAGGCGGTCGGCGTCCAGCCCGTTGATGACGACAGCGACGCCCTCGCCCGCCAGCGCCAGGGCGCAAGCCTTGCCGAGGCCGCGTGACGAGGCGCAGACGATGGCCTTTCGGCCGGCAATCCCGAGGTCCATTTGTCCTCCCCGATGGTCCGGCCTTTCCTAGTGAGGCCGGCCCGCGATGGCAAGTCGGCGCGCGCGCCTTGCGTCACCGCCCGGCCCCCGTGTTAATGGGCGCAACGCGGCGCCGCGCGGCGGCGACAGGAGGCAACGCCATGACGCTCAAATACATGTCCGGGTTCGGCAACGACTTCGAGACGGAATGCCTGCCCGGCGCGGTGCCGGTCGGCCGGAACTCGCCGCAAAAGTGCCCCTACGGGCTTTACGCCGAGCAATTGAGCGGCTCGCCCTTCACCGCGCCGCGCGCCTCCAACCAGCGCACTTGGGTCTATCGCATTCGCCCGTCCGTGCTTCATTCGGGCAGGTTCGAAAAGGTCGAGATGGGTCAGTGGCGCACGGCGCCCTGCAACGAGGTCGACGTGCCGCCGGGCCAGTTGCGCTGGTCGCCCACGCCCCTGCCGAGCGAGCCCACGACCTTCATCGAGGGCGTGCGCACGATGACCACCGCGGGCGACGCGGGCGCGCAGGCCGGCATGGCGGCGCATGTCTATGTCATCACCAAGAGCATGACAGACGAGGTTTTCAGCAACGCCGATGGCGAGATGATGTTCGTGCCGCAACAGGGCGGCCTGCGGTTTGTCACCGAACTTGGCGTCATCGAGGCGACGCCGGGCGAGATCGTCAGCATTCCGCGCGCGTTGAAATTCCGCGTCGAACTGATGGGCGAGCCCGCCCGCGGCTATATCTGCGAGAATTACGGCGCGGCCTTCCGCCCACCCGAGCGTGGACCGATCGGCGCGAACTGCCTCGCCAATTCGCGCGACTTCCTGACGCCCGTCGCCGCCTACGAGGATCGCGAGACGCCGCACGCGCTCTACATGAAGGCGAACGGCTCGCTCTGGCGCGCGCGCATCGACCAGTCGCCGCTCGACGTGGTCGGCTGGCACGGCAATTACGCGCCCTACAAATACGATCTGCGGCGGTTCTCGCCCGTCGGCGCGGTACTGTTCGACCATCCGGACCCGTCGATCTACACCGTCGTCACGGCGCCGTCGGACACGCCCGGCATGGCGAACGTCGATCTCGTGATTTTCCCGGAGCGCTGGCTGCCGGCGGAAAATACGTTCCGGCCGCCGTGGTATCACGTCAACATCATGTCGGAGTTCATGGGGCTCATCTACGGCGTCTATGACGCCAAGCCGCAGGGCTTCGTGCCGGGCGGCATGAGCCTGCACAATTCAATGCTGCCGCACGGGCCGGACATGGAGGCCTTCGAACACGCGAGCAACGTGGAGCTGAAGCCCGTGAAACTCGCCAACACCATGGCGTTCATGTTCGAAACGCGTTTTCCCCAAAAGGTCACCCGGCTCGCCGCCGAAAGCCCGACGCGGCAGGAGGGATATCCCGACGTCTGGAAGGGCCTGAAGCGGCACTTCGATCCGAGCAAGCCCTGATCATCGACACCGCCATCGCGCACGGAACAACAACATGTCGCCCAACGATCCCAGCCTGAAATCCTTCATCGGCGTCGCGCCCGACGGCGACTTCCCCATCCAGAACCTGCCCTATGGCGTGTTCTCGACGGCCTCGGCGCCGACGCCGCGGGTTGGTGTCGCCATCGGCGACCATATTCTCGATCTCGCGGTTCTGCACGGGCGTGGCCTGCTGCCCGAGGTAGGCGCCGGAAACGTCTTCGCGACGGACGCGATCAACGGCTTCATGGCCCTTGGCCCCGCGGTCTGGAAGGCCACGCGCGCGCGCATCAGCGCGTTGTTGCGCTTGGATACGCCGACCCTGCGCGATGACGCGGCGCTGCGCGCGGCGGCTCTCGTCAAGCGCGCCGACGCGCGGGTGCATCTGCCGCTGAATGTCACGGCGTTCAGCGATTTCTTTTCGTCGAAGCAACACGCGACCAACGCCGGCAAGATCATTCGTGGCGAGGCGTCGGCGCTCGCGCCCAACTGGCTCACCATGCCCATTGGCTACAACAGTCGCGCCAGCACGGTCGTTGTCAGCGGCACGCCCGTGCGCCGCCCGCTCGGTCAGCGCAAGCCGCGCAATGCCGAGCATCCGAGCTTCGGCCCCTGCGCAAATCTCGATTGCGAACTCGAAATGGGCGTCGTGATCGGCGCGGGATCGTCCATGGGCGAGATGATCGACGAGGCCACCGCCGAGAAAATGATCTTCGGCTTTACCCTGCTGAACGACTGGAGCGCGCGCGACATCCAGGCGTGGGAATACCAGCCGCTTGGCCCCTTCCTCGCCAAGGCCTTCGCGACAACCATCTCGCCGTGGATCGTCACCGCCGAGGCGCTGGAGCCCTTCCGCGTCGAGGGACCGGTTCAGGATCCCGCACCATTCCCCTATCTGCGGCAGGGGCCGCGGCGCAATTACGACGTCACGCTCGACCTGTTGCTCAAGACCTCGACGATGACCGACCACGCGCCGATCAGCCGCACCAATTTCAGCTTCATGTATTGGTCGAGCGTGCAACAGCTGATGCACCATGGCTGCACCGGTTGCGCCATGAGCGTCGGCGACCTGCTCGGCTCGGGCACGATCAGCGGCGACGCGCGCGACCAGTTGGGCAGCCTGCTTGAATTGTCGTGGGGCGGCTCGAACCCCATTGAACTGCCCAATGGCGAGAAGCGGACCTTTTTGCAGGATGGCGACAGCCTGATGATCCGCGGATACGCGCAAGGCAAGGGCTATCGCGTCGGCTTCGGCGAGGCCGAGGGCGTGATAACCCCCGCGCTCGCCCCACCCGTCTGAACCGGCTCACAACTGCGGGCGCGTGACTTCCTTCATGCGCTCGACGACATCCTCCGGCTGGCTCATCACGTCGGCCACGATGCGCTGCAACTCAGCGCCGGTCATGGAGTCGACGCCCAACCGGCGCTTTTCCGCCTCCGCCTGAAAGCGTGGATCGGCGACCATGGCGTCGAAAGCCTTGCGGAGAATTTCGATGCGCTCGGGCGGCGCCCCCGGCGGCGAGAGAAAGGCCCGGCCCACCGTGGACGTGCTGGCCATCAGCTTGAGCGCGTTCCTGTCGCGGGGATTTTCGACCAGTTCCAGCACGGTCGGCACGTCGGGCAATTTGCGGAAGCGTTCGAGCGTGATGACGTAGGGAATGGTCGCCTTGCCCTCGGCGAACCATTCGCGCTTGGTTTCGAGATAATCCCAACTGGTCGAGCCGAGCGCGTCCGCCTCGCCCTTCTCCAGCGCGAGACCCATGTTGGCGGAGGAATCGTAGCCAAGCACGACCTTGTATTTGGCGCCGAGCATCTTGTTCAACGCCCAGGGAATGGTCGCCGAGGTTCCGGCGGGGCCGTTGGCGGCGATCACCACCTGCTTGCGCGTGGCTTCGTCGACGGATTGGGCCGGCGAGGTGTGCCAGATGACGCCCATGACGACGCTCTGGTCGACGCGTCCGATCCACGAAAACTTCTCGGGCTCGTACTTTCTGGCGCGATCGTTAATTTTTTCCAAAAGGAAGGTCGGCTGCACGATGGCGATCACCGTGCCGTCGCGCGGCGCGACCGAATAGACATATTCGGCCGCGGCGATGGAGCCGGCGCCCGGCATGTTGCGCGGCACGATCACCGGACGGCCCGGAATGAAATCAGGCAGGAATTGCGCGACAAGTCGCGCGCTCAGATCGTAGCCGCCGCCCTCGCCGGTTCCGATGACAAGCTGAATCGTCCGGCCCTTGTAGAAATCCGTGGCCGTCTGCGCCATGGCCGATCCGCACGCCAGCGCCACGCAGGCAACCAGCGCCCGCAACCATCCGTTAACCATCTCCATCCCCGCGTTTCCCATCCAGACGGCATTTGAAGCTTGCAAGCCTTTTCGACGGGTTATCCAGAAGCAGCTTATCGCATCGTAGGCAATTGCTTAATGAAAACACGCCAAAGTCATGACCAAAGTTGGGTAGCGGAGCGTGCGCCGCGCGGGAAAGTTATTATGTCGCTGATCGTTATCGTCGATGACAGGATCACGAACCGGAACATATTCTCAAAGCTCGCGTCCTCCATCGAGGCGAATGTCACCGTGCGCGCCTTCGGCGAACCAGACGCGGCGCTGGAATGGCTAGCCGACAATACGCCCGACCTGATCATCACCGATTACAAGATGCCCAGCATGGACGGGGCGGAGTTCATTCGCCGCTACCGCGCCAATCGCGACGTCGCGGACGTGCCCGTGATCGTCATCACCGTCTACGAGGAGCGCAGCTTCAGGTTGCGCGCGCTCGAGGCCGGCGCGACGGACTTCCTGCATTCGCCGGTCGATCACCATGAGTTCATCACCCGCGCCCGCAATCTGCTAAAACTCCATCATCATCAGAAGCTGCTCGCCTCGCGCGCGATGACGCTCGAGCGCGAACTCGAGCACAGCGAGCAATCCCGCGCGCGCGCCCTGCGCGATTCAAGCGAGCGCCTCGCCCAGGTGATCGACACCTTGCCGATCATGATTTGCGCCACCGACCGCGATGGACGAATCATGTTCGTGAATTCCTTTCAGGTCAGCGTTCTCGGCGTCGACGCCGCGGCGATGATCGACGCGCCCATCACAACGCTGCTGGGGGAGGAAGCCGGCCGGCGCGCCATGGCGCTGGACCGAATCGTCCTTGAAACCGGCGTCGGCCAACAGGCCTTCGAGGAAGAGCTGATCGATTGCGCCGGCGGCAAGCGCGTCTTCCTGACGACGAAGTCGCCCCTCAAGGACGCGGGCAATCAGGTGACGGGCGTGTTGACGAGCTCGCTCGACATCACCTCGCGCAAGGAGGCCGAGGCGCATCTGCGCCGGATCGCCCACCATGACCAGTTGACGGGCTTGCCGAACCGCGCGCTGCTCGTCGAGCGGCTGACACGCCAGATCGCGCGCGCGCGTCGGGGAGACCAGCTGTTCGCGCTGCATATGATCGACATCGACGGCTTCAAGCGCTTCAACGACTTGCTGGGCCATCGCGCCGGCGACAGATACCTGCAATCGATCGCGGAACGCCTGCGCGGCGCCGTGCGCGAGGACGACATTGTCGCGCGCCTCAACGGCGATGAATTCGCGGTGCTGCAAACGAGCGCCACAAGCGCCGCGGACGCCGCCGAACTGGCGCAGCGGCTGCTCGACGTCATCGCCGAGACGTCGTCCTTCGAAGGGTCGCCGATTCAGGCGAGCGGTAGCGTTGGCATCGCCATGCATCCGACCGATGGCGTCGACGCCGAGGACCTCATCAAGAACGCCGACCTCGCGATGTACAGGGTCAAGGCCGACAACGGCGGCGCGTTCTGCTTCTTCGCCTCCGACATGCAGACGCGCGCGCGCCAGCAGGCGACGCTGGACGCGGAACTGCGGCGCGGCATCGAGAACAAGGAATTCGTTCTCTATTATCAACCGCAGATCGATCTCTTCGACGGCAAGCTCGTCGGCGCCGAGGCGTTGCTGCGATGGCGCAAGCCCGACGCGGGCATTGTTTCACCCGGCGCGTTCCTCGCCCGCGCGGAGGAAAACGGGCTCATCATTCCGATCAACGAATGGGTGCTCTTCGAGGCCTGCCGCGAGGCGCGAACTTGGCAAACGCGCGGCGCGCCGCCCATGCGGGTCAGCGTCAATCTTTCCCCCATCCAGTTTCGCAAGCGCAACGTGCCGCTGCTCGTGGCCAAGGCGCTGGCCGACACGGGTCTCGACCCATCGGCGCTCGACCTCGAGCTCACCGAGGGCATCGTCATGGAGGATCTGGAAAGCGTCGCCAGCGATTTGCGCAGCCTGCTGGATCTGGGCGTGCGCGTGTCCATCGATGATTTTGGCACGGGCTATTCATCGCTGAACTACATAAAGCGCCTGCCGATAAGCCGCCTCAAGATCGATCAAAGCTTCGTGCGCGGCCTGAACGCCGATCCGAACGACGCGGCGATCATTCGCGCGATCATCACGCTTGGCCACAGTCTCGATCTTTCGGTGCTCGCGGAAGGCGTCGAGACGGCGGCGCAACTGGCGCGCTTGCGCGCGGAAGGCTGCGACGAGGCGCAGGGCTATCACATTGGGCGGCCCATGCCCGCCATCGAATTTCATAAACTATTGAGCAATGGCGGCCTCGCGCAATCGGCTTGATTAAATGAACGGCTTTTTCAACTCGCCAAGCGCAAGCCCCGCCGCGTCCGGAACACCCGGTTTCGTCGAGCGCGCGCGCGCTTTCTTCGCGGCGCGCCCCGATCGCGAGCACGAAATCGCGTTCAATCGACTGGCCATGTGTTTTGTCGGCCTGTCGGTGCTGGCCTCGGCGCGGATGTTTGGCTTTCTTGACTGGACGCACAAGGCCTTCTGGCTCGACGCCTATCTGATCATTTACAGCTTCGGTCTTTTCGCGCATTTGTTGCGCTGGCCGGGCGTGTCGATCACCCGTCGCGTGATCGGCATTTTCTGCGACCTGCTGGCGATCTGCGTGCCCATGTATTTTGGCGGCGCGGCGGTCGCGGGCATGTTCCCGCTTTTGCTTTGGGCCATATTCGGCAACGGATTCCGCTTAGGCGTGCGATACCTATTTCTCGCCACGGCGATCAGCGTCGCCTTGTTTACCGGCATCGTGCTGACGTCGGCGTTCTGGATCGATAATCCCTCGCTCAGCATTGGCTTGCTGCTGGGACTGATCATCCTGCCGCTCTATACCTCCGTGCTCATCCGGCAATTGTCGGAGGCCAAGCGGCTCGCCGAGGAAGCCAACAAGGCCAAGACGCTTTTCCTCGCCAGCGTCAGCCACGAACTGCGCACGCCGCTCAACGCCATCATCGGGCTTAGCGACATGCTCACCGATTCGCGGCTCGACGAGGAGCACACGGACATGTCGCGTGTCATCGGCCGCTCCGGACGGTCGCTGCTCTCGCTCATCAATTCAATCCTTGAAATCTCCCGGATGGAGTGCGGCTATCCCAACATGAAGGTCGACGATGTCGATCTTTACCGCCTCATGGACGAGTTGCATGGCATGCTGGCGGTTCAGGCGCGCGCGAAGAACCTGATGTTCGGCCTGCATATCCGCCCGGGCGCGCCGCGACTGATCGCCAGCAACGCGCGACACATCGAGGAAATCATCGTCAACCTCGCTGGCAACGCGATCAAGTTCACCCAGACCGGCTTCGTGTCGATATCGGTCGACGGCGGACGAACCGCCGACGGCAAGATCAAGGCGCGCTTCGAGGTCACCGATACCGGCATCGGCATCGCGCCCGAGGCCACGAGCCGCATATTCGATCGCTTCGCGCAGGCCGATGAAACCATCATCGACCGTTTCGGCGGCACGGGCCTTGGCCTCGCCATAGCCAAGCAACTCGTCGAGGGCATGGGCGGCTCGATTGGCGTCGACAGCGTGGTCGGATCGGGCAGCACATTCTGGTTCGAGATCCTCGCGGACGCGCACGACAAGCCCGAGACCCTGGCGTGCGAGAGCGAGGTCCATCTGCTGTCCGCGGACCGCGCGCTGGAGGCGACGCTCGCGTCGGCGGCAAGCCAGGTCCGACGTCACGACGACGAGGAATCCCTGATCCGGGCGCTGAAAATATCGCGCGAGGCGTCGCGCGACATTGGCGTCGTCGTCATCGACACGCGTCGCGACACGCCCGAGATCGGAGCGACGCGATATCGCTTGCGCGCCAGGCTGACGGATGGCGACACGCGTTTCATCGCCGTGATCGATCATGCGCGCGCGCCCCTGTCGCGGGAAATCGAATGCATGTTGTCGACGGTGATCCTGGAGCCCGTCGACGCGAACGCCGCGGCGCGCGCGCTGACGATCGCCTCGATTCACAGCCTGCGGCGGGAATCAACGGCCGCCGCCGGCGCGCGGATCACGCACGGCAACCTCAATGTGCTCGTGGCCGAGGATAACCGGACGAACCAGCTTGTTATCCGCAAGATTCTCGAACGCGCTGGGCACACCGTCACGATTGTCGAGGACGGACAAGCCGCGCTCGAGAAGCTGAGCGAGAACGTGTTCGATCTCGCGCTCATGGATGTCAACATGCCCGTGATGAACGGCGTGGACGCGGCGAAATTCTATCAATTCGTGGGCCCGGCGGAAACGCGGACGCCCATCGCCGCCCTGACCGCCGACGCGACGCCGGAAGCCGAGCGTCGTTGCCTCGACGCGGGAATGATCGCCTGCATCACCAAGCCGGTGGAGGCGCGGCAGCTCGTGGCCTGGCTCGACGCCTTCGCGCGCGACCGGTCGCCGACGCCGAAGGCCGCCGAGGAGATCGCGGAAGCCCGCGCGCCCGAGCCCGCGGCGATCGAGCCGCAACCGATCGACGATGTCGCCCTTAATGATCTGAAATCGCTTGGCGGCGACGAGTTCGTTTCGGAGATTGTCGACCAGTTTCTCGCGGACGCGGCGAACGTGCTCAAGAGTTTGCATGTCGCGGTCGCCGATGGCGACGTGCAGAAATTCCGCGACGAGGCGCACGCGTTGCGCAGTTGCGCCGCCAATGTCGGCGCTCAGAAGGTCTATAAATTGTGCCTTGAATGGCGAGCCATCGACGCGCGCGAACTCGCGATCGAGGGCGAAATCCGCATTCGTCGTCTTGAACAGGAGTTCGAGCGCGCGCGCGAGGCGCTGGCGATGTTCCGGCGGGCCGAGAGCGGATACTGACGCGGCGACCTAGACGGCGGGGCTCAGCCTGTTGTGCTGCGCCTTCAGCAGAAATTCCATCTTGCGAAGGTCGTTGGCCGTCAGCGCCATCGTCACGTCGACCCATATGTCCGTGACATCGAGCAATTCCTGCTTGTGCAGGGGAAACACGCGCTTGCGCACGCGGCTCATGGCGCACAACAGCGGTTGACGACGATCATTGTCGGCCATGAATTGCCGGGCGGCCTCGCGGCCCTGCCCCTTCTCGGCGAGAATGTCGACGACGCCCATCTCGTGCAGTTCCTCGGCATGATAAATCTTGCCGCCGAGAATGATCTTTTCCGCGCGGGTCATGTCGAGCTTGCGGGCGAGGAAGCTGTAGGCGCCCATGCCGGGAAACGTGTTGAACATCGACTCGGGCAGGCCCATGCGCGCGCCGCGCTCGGCGATCAGGACATGGCCGCTCATCGCCGCCTCGAACCCGCCGCCAAGGGCGTCGCCCTCGACCACGGCGATCGAGACGCATGGCGCGTCCATCCCGTAGGCGCCGCGATAAGTGGCCTCCACGCAGGCGTGCGCGTAGGTTCTCAACGCCTCGCGGTCGCGGTCGCGCACGCATTGAACGAAATAGGCGAGGTCGCCGCCCAGATTATAGACGCCGGGAATGGCCGAGCCGACGACCCAGTATCGAACCGGATTTGGCGCGTCGGGCGCGCGCGCGGCGTGCAATTCCGTGATCATGCGGCTGGCGGTGGCGAGATCGCGCAACAAGGCGGACGTAAAACGCGGCAGGCCCTTGGGGCGCATCAGGCACCAGAGCGCGCCCTGATGCGGGTCGAGCGCCACGTCCATTTCCTCGAAGCCGCCAAAATCAAGCCCCGTCGGCAACGCGCGTCGGAGCGGCTTCGCGACCGGGGCGAATGTGCTGGAATCCCGAAGAACCGTCCCTTCCGGGGCGGTTTTTGATTCAATCGTCATCAGAACGAAACCTGTCCACCTACGTGCGTTTCAAGGACGCAAGCCGCGAGGAAAAAGTAACGAAGCATTTACGAATTGGAAGCTTGCGCCTACATGAACTCGAAACAAGGTTAATGTGCAATAGCTTAGCGCAAGGCGCCCGATGCCCCGTTCAGGACGCGTTCGTCCATGAAAATCAACAGGATCAGGGCGACAACGTAGCCAAGGGCGCCCACGAGGAAGACCCAACGGAAGGTTTCAGCCGCCGTCGTGGCGTCAAGCGAGGGCGCGAGGCCGGCGATGATCGCGCCGAAAAGCGCCACGCCCGCCGCCGCGCCGAGATTGCGCATGAAGGTGATCAACGACATCGCCGTGCCCAGATCGTGCCGCGCGACGGAATTCTGGATCGACACGGTCGTGGTCGGAAAAACCGCGCCGACGCCCGTGCTCACGACGCCGAGCAATATCTCGATCTGGAATATCGAAAGCTCCATGGGCCAGAGGAACATGGGTACGAGACCGATGGCGGCGACGCCCAGACCGATGAGCGACACGAACTTGTAGCGCTTGACATGAATCATCACGCGGCCCGCGGTCATCGCGCCCAGCACCGAAAACACCATCAGCGGCAGCAGGGCGAGACCGGAGCGGCCCGCCGACAGGCCGCGCACGTTTTCAAGGAACACCGGCACGTAGATCGTCAGACCGACGTAGATCGCCATGGTGACGCCGACCGAGGTCGCGCCGGTCAGGATGATGCGGTTCGACAACAGGCGATAGGGAATCAGCGGCTCCTCGGCGGTCGCCAGCCGCCAGACGAAGGCAGCGACGAAGACCGTCGCCGCGGCCATCAGCGCCAGCATGGTCGACGACGACCAGGCGTAATGGGTTCCGCCCCAGTTCAGGGTGAGTTGCAGCAGCCCCGAGGCGATGACGATCAGCAAGGCGCCGGGATAGTCGAGGCGATGCGGTCGCTCGTTGCGCGGCAAGGCCTTGAGCTTGGAGTTGGTCATCACATAGGCGACCAGGCAGATCGGCAGATTGAGCCAGAAGATCAGCGTCCAGTTCCAGATTTCGGCGAAATAGCCGCCGGCGATGGGGCCCAGCAAATTCGCCATTGTCCACATGATCGAGGTGTAGACCTGATAACGAGGCCGATCACGCGGCGAAATCACGTCGCCGATGACGGTCATGGCGAGCGAGACGAGACCGCCGCCACCGAGGCCCTGAACGCCGCGCGCCAGCGCCAGCGCGATGATCGAGGGCGAGAGCGCGCACAGCACCGACCCCAGCGCGAAAAGACCAATGGCGATCAGCAGCATGATCCGCCGGCCATGGATGTCGCTGAGCTTGCCGTAAAGCGGCGTCACCGCGGTCGAGACGAGCAGATAAGAGGTCGCTATCCACGACAGATTCGAGATGTCGCCGAGTTCGCGACCGATGGTCGGCATGGCCGGGCCGATGATGGTCGCGTCGAGCGCGCCGGGAAACATCGCCATCATCAGACCTATCATGATGACGCGAATTTCGGGCGGGCTCAGCGCGGGTCGGGCGGCGAGGTCATGCGGGTTCATCGGATGTCCGGGGGTCGCGGCGCATGGCCGGGTTATCGGCCGCTCTTGTGCGCAATCGGGCGGAAGACCGCAAGCCCGCCGGGGATCACGTGTCCGGGAGGCCGGTTCCATGGCGGCGAAGAATGTCCAGGATTTCCGATCCAAGGTCGCGCGGACGTGGAGCGTCCATCCCCTCGATGGCCGCGAGCGCGGCGAGATCGCGCGGACGGCGGGCGACGATTTCAAGCAGGGCCGAGTCGGCGAGGATGGCGTGGGCGGGGCGGCGCTCGGCGCGCGCCCGCTCCAGTCGATAGGCCCTGAGCGCGGCGAGCAACCGGCGCTCGGCGATTGTGAGCGACGCCTGTTCGACCGGAGGCGCGCGGGTGTCCGCCACCGCGGCGGCGGGCGCCTGTTCGGGCGCGGGCGCCGGATCGGCGTCGACCCGCCACGATGGCAGCCAAGCCAGCAGCCGGCCGGGGGCCTCGCGGGCGCGCCGGCGCAGGGCCTCGGTCGCCTCGCCGGAGGCCAGTCGGGCAAGGGCGGACAGAGCGCCGCGGCCCGACGCCGGCAGGCGCGCCACGAACGGGCGACGCGCGCCAATCAGGCCGAAAAGCCCCCGCGCGCAGTTATCGCAATTGCCGCAAGGGTCCGCGGTTTCGCCAAACGCGGCCAGCAGCGCCTGCCGCCGGCACGCGGCGGTTTCGCACAGCGCCTGAAATCCCGCGAGCTTGCGCAACGCGACGCCATGCCTGCGATGCGTCATGGAGCCATCGGCGAGGCGCTTGCGGCGAAGCGCGAAATCATCCTCGCTCCATAGCGCCAGCGTATCGGCCGGCGCGCCGTCGCGCCCCGCGCGGCCAATCTCCTGATACCAGGCCTCGAGGCCCGCGGGCGTGTCGGCGTGACAGACAAACCGCGCGTCGGGCTTATCGACGCCCATGCCGAAGGCGATCGTCGCGCACATGACGACGCCCCGCGCCTCGATGAATTCATCCTGATGGGCGGCGCGCGTTTCGGGGTCCAGCCCCGCGTGATAGGCGACGGCGCGATGCCCGCGCGCCGAAAGCCCATGGGCGAACTTCTCGGCGCGGTCGCGCGACGCGCAGTAAACGATGCCGCTCTGGCCGCGTCGCGCCTCGATGAATTCGGCGATCTGCCGGAAGGCGTCGGTCTTGCGCGCCATGGCGAGCCGCAAGTTGGGCCGGTCGAAAGAGGCGACGACGACGCGCGGCGCGCGCGGGAACAGCCGCTCGATGATTTCCGCGCGGGTCGGCGCGTCGGCCGTGGCCGTCACGGCGATGGTCTGGAGACCGCCCAGATCGGCGGCGATCTGGCCGAGGTCCATGTACTCGGGCCTGAAGTCGTGGCCCCATTGCGAAATGCAATGGGCCTCGTCGATCGCGAGCAGGCTCGCGCCGCCGCGACGCAGCAAATCGACGAGGCCCGGCTGCGCGAAACGCTCCGGCGCCACATAAACGAGTTTCAGGCGGCGCGCCTCGATGGCCCGTTCCACCGCTTGCGACACGCCATCGGGATTGGCGGAATGCAGCGCGCCAGCGGCGACTCCCGCCGCGCGCAGGCGCGTCACCTGATCGCGCATCAAGGCGATCAGCGGCGAGACGACGATGGTCAGGCCCGGACGCGTCAACGCCGGCAACTGATAGCAAAGCGACTTGCCGCCGCCCGTCGGCAACACGGCGAGCACATCCTCGCCCGCGAGCACGGCGGCGATGATGGTCTCCTGCCGCGGCCTGAATTCAGCGAAGCCGAACACGCGCGCCATCATCGCGCGGGCGTCCTCCAGCGCGGGCGACGGCGCGTTCAATCGCCGATGCGCGCGAGAGCCCGCGCGCGTATTTCCGCGATGAGCGCCGGCGAACGGTCGCCGCGCTTTTCGCGAATGGCGATGTCCGCGGCCACGCGCGCCGGCTGGCCCGACAGCAGGATCAAGCGATCGGCGAGCATGATCGCCTCGTCGAGATCGTGGGTGACAAGCAGCGTCGTCACGGGGCTGCGCTCCACCATGGCGATCAATTCGGCGCGCAGGCGCGTGGCGAGCGCGGCGTCCAGCGAAACGAAAGGCTCATCCAGCAGCAGCAATTCCGGCTCGACCGCGAAGGCGCGCGCCAGCGCGACGCGACGAGCGAGCCCGCCCGACAATTCGCCGGGATAATGATCGCGATGGGCCGTCAGATGAAAAGCGTCGAGCAGCGCGTCGAGCGCGGCCCCGTCGGCCTTGGGCGCGGCGATCCGCAGGTTGTCGATAACGCTGCGCCACGGCAACAATCGCGGTTCCTGAAACACCATGCCGAGGCGGCCGCGCGCGGGCCGCGTGATGGCGCCGGAAAATTCGACATCGAGGCCGGCGATCAACCGCAACAGCGTGGACTTGCCGCAACCGGAAGGCCCGACCAACGCGCCCACCTCGCCTGCGTTCAGTCCGAACGACAGCTCGCGCAGCACCACGACGGGCGCGCCCGTCGCCGATGGGTAGGCCTTTTCGGCGACGCGGACATCAAGCCGCTCGAGGCCGCCAACGCGAGACATGTCGTTCAAAGGGCTGCACCAGACAGAGTTCGATCGCCAGCATAACGGCGACGAAGGCGAGCGAATAGGCGAGGATCCGCGTGACGTCGAAAAGCTGGAAGGCCGAGCCGATCTCGAAGCCGACGCCGTTGGGACGTCCCAGCAATTCGACCACGAGGACGATCTTCCAAACCAACGACAGGCCCGCGCGGGAGGCCGCGGCGAAATAGGGCCCGAGTTGGGGAATCGCCACGTGGCGCAACCACGCGCCGCGCGACAGGGCGAAGGCGCGCGCCATTTCATCGAGCCGCGCGTCGAGCGCGCGGGCGCCCTCGCGCAAGGTGACCGTCGCCGACGGCAGCTTGTTGAGCGCCACCGCGGCGATGGCCGCGGTTTCCGTCAGGCCGCCCCAGATATAGGCGAGCACGATGATGACGAGCGCCGGCAGGTTGAGCAGCGCCACGAGCCAGGGATCGGCGAGGCGATCGGCGAGGCGCGACCGGCCCATGAGCAGGCCAAGCGCAGACCCGAGCGCCATGGCGATGACGAATGCGACCACGACGCGCGCGAGCGTCGCGCCAAGGTTGAACAGCAGGGCGCCCGAACGCGCCTCGGCGAGTAGCGCCAGGCCGACGACCGCCGGCGATGGCAACGTGCGCGGCCCCGCGAGGCCCGCGCCGATCCACCAGAGCGCCAGCAAGGCCAGCAACGAGAACAAACGCGCCATCAGCGGCCCGCCTCGGCCGGCCGCCGCCAGTATGTCCCCGGCGCGAGCTCCGTCGCGGGACCAACCAGGTCCGCGCCGCCAATCGCGGCGAGCACGCGATGCAGGGCGCGCGCGTCCGCCTCCTCGTCTTCAAGCGGACGCCGCGCCGCGCCTTCGGCGTAGCGGGCGCGATAGATTTCCAGCGCCGCGTCCGACGCCGCGCCGATGCGCGGCGCCAGCCGCTTCCATTCCGCCGGGCTTCTGGCCAGCAGATCGCGCGCCTGCCGGGAAACATCGAGGAACCGCGCGAGCGCGTCGCCATGATCGCGGGCGAATGATTCCTCGAAGGCGTAGCCGACCATCGCGACGGGACCGCGGGCGCCAAGCGCCATCTCCACGTCGGCCATGTCGATGACGCGGCGGAAACCGCCCGCCTCCAGATCGGCGCAGAGATTCCAGTAGTTGAGCACGGCCGGCAGTTCGCCCTGCCCGGCCTTCACGGCCAGCAGTTTCGGCGCGCCATAGACGGGCTCCGCCTGATGGACGAGATCGAGCCCCGCGCGACGCGCGAGCGCCCGCAGCATCAGCCAGCTTTTGTCGAGCGGCCCGCCGGCGACGCCGATCTTGCGACGCTTGAGGTCCTCGAGCCCGTGGATGGGCGAATCGGCGGGAACCATGACGGCGCCCAGCGTGGATGTGTAGGGCGCGAATTGCAGACCGCCGCCAAGGGCGCGCTCGCGCGAAACGAACATGACGTCGGCCAGAATCACGTCCGCGGAGCCGCCCACGAGCGCGATCTTGCCGGCCTCGGGCGCCGCGAGTTCCGTCACGACAAGGTCAATGCCCGCCTTTTCGGCCAAGCCGTGCGCCTTGATGACATCCAGTTCCCACGCGAGCGTGCCGGTCTTCTGCGCGGCGATGCGCAACCGCTCCGCCGCGCTCGACTGGCCGACCTGTGTCAGGGCGACGAGCATCGCCACTCCCAGCCAGCCAAGCCGCACGTTTTCCTCCCGGTCGCGTTTTCATCGCCGGCAGGTTGTTTGCCGGGCGCGACTGCCATAATATCGATCCGCGCGGCGACGTCACCCCCACGGCTTCGAGCCCACGTCGCGCGATCTCACCAAACGCCTTGCCGAAGGAACAATAAATGAAATCGACGCATGCCGCGGCGGCTTTGATCGCCAGCCTGTCCTTTGCCGCCCTCCTGTCGCCGGCCCTCGCCGATGGCGACGTCGCCGCCGGCAAAAACCTGTTCAACCAGTGCCGCGCCTGCCACCAGATCGGCCCGGACGCGCAGAACTCCGTCGGCCCCGTGCTGAACGGCGTCGTTGGCCGCAAGGCTGGCCAGTATCCCGGCTACAACTATTCGGACGCGAACAAGGGTTCCGGCCTGACCTGGGACGAGGCGACCCTGACCGAATACATCACCAATCCGAAGGCCAAGGTGCCCGGCACCAAGATGGTGTTCCCCGGTATCAAGCAGCCGGAGCGCGTCGCCAACCTTATCGCCTTCCTGGCGACAATCAAGGCCGACGGTTCGGGCGCGGAATGATCCGCTCGCCGGCGTCGGCCGCACGGAGATTTTCATGACGACGAATAGCCCCCTTCGGGTCTACGCGCCGGATGAAATCCGGGCCCGCCTCGCCGGCGACCTTCGCCATTGGCGCCTCGAAGAGGGCGTCATCGCGCGGACCTACCGCACGAATGGCTGGAAAGGCACGCTGATGGCGGTCAACGCCATCGGCCACCTCGCGGAACTCGCGTGGCATCATCCGGATCTGCGCGCCATCTACCCGCGCGTCGAGGTGCGTCTCGACACCCATGACGCGGGCGGCGTCACCGACCGCGATTTCGAACTGGCGCGGAAGATCGAATCCGTCCTGCAATGGCGACCCGGCCGCGAAGGCGGCGCGCTCGAGGGAACGCCGGACGATCCGGCGCACGCCTATATTTTCTTCGACGACTGAAGATCAGTGCGCCGCGCCGAGATAGGCGGCCTTGACGGCGGGATCGTCGCGCAGTCGCGCGGCGGGGCCGGACGTTGAAATGCGGCCATTCTCCAGCACATAACCGAAGTCGGCGACCTGCAGCGCGGCGGCGGCGAATTGCTCGACCAGCAACATGGTTATCTTGCGTTCCTTCAACCGCGCGATGGTGGCGAATACCTCCTCGACCAGACGCGGCGACAGGCCCATCGACGGTTCGTCGAGCATCAGCAGATCGGGATTGAGCATCAGCGCGCGCGCCATGGCGAGCATCTGCTGCTCGCCGCCCGACAGGGTGCCGGCGAGTTGCGCGCGGCGCTCGCGCAGGCGTGGAAACAGATCGAACATCTTTTCGAGATCGGCGGCGGTGTCGCCCTTCGGGCGCGACCCCGTGAAGCGGGGAAAGGCGCCCAGCAGCAGATTGTCCGACACGGGCAGCGTCGGAAACACGCGCCGCCCCTCGGGCGAATGAGCGACCCCGCGGCGCGTGATGAGATGCGACGGCAGGCCGGCGATTTCCTCGCCGCCGAGCCTGATGGAGCCGGAAGCTGGCGCGATCATGCCCGACAACGCGCGCAACGTCGTTGTCTTGCCGGCGCCATTGGAGCCGATGAGCGTGACAAGCTGGCCGGCCGGCACGTCGAGGCTGACCCCGTGCAGAACGGCGACCTTGCCATAACCGGCGACGAGATTTTCGACTTTCAGCATGGGTTCCGCCTCACGCCGCCGTGGCGGCGGCGCCGCCCAGATAGGCCTCGATCACGCGCGGGTTCGCCTGCACGTCGGCGGGCTTGCCCTCCGCGATCTTCTGGCCGAAATCGAGCACGGTCACGGTGTCGCAAACGGACATGACGACATCCATGTGATGCTCGATGAGAATGATGGTGACGCCGCGCGCCTTGATTTTCCGGATGATGTCGACGAGGTCGCGAATGTCGGGCGCGGTCAGGCCCGCGGCCGGTTCGTCGAGCAGCAGCAGGCGTGGATCAAGCGCCAGCGCGCGGCCAATCTCCAGCAGGCGCTGCTTGCCGTAAGGCAGGTTGCGCGCCTCCTCGTTGGCGAGATCGGCGAGACCCACGAAAGAGAGAATGCTGGCGGCGCGCGCGCGAGCGGCGTCCTCCTCGCGGCGCGCGCGGGCCGTCGCCGCCGCCGCGTCGAACACGGTCGAGCGATAGGTGTGATGCAGGCCGACGAGCACGTTCTCGATCAGCGTCAACTCGCCGAACAGTTGCACGTTCTGGAACGTGCGCGCGACGCCGCGCGCCGCGATCTCCGGCGACTTGAGACCGGCGAGATCCTCGCCCTCGAAGCGAATGGCGCCCGACGTCGGCGTGTAGATGCCGGTCAGCACGTTCATCATGGTCGACTTGCCCGAGCCGTTGGGGCCGATCAGGCCGTGCACGGAACCGCGCGCGACGGAGAGATCGACCTGATCGAGCGCCTTCAGGCCGCCGAACTGCATGACGATCTGATCGACCGCGAGGATCGGGCCCGCGCCCGCGCCGGCCGCGGTGCTCATCGCCGCTTCCGCCTCGCCGCGCGCCTCGATGCGCGCGTGCGCGCGCACCCAGTCCGGCCGGAAGGCGCCCACCAGCTTCTTGAGGAAGCCGACAATGCCGTCGGGCAGGTAGTACACGACGAACAGGATCATCACGCCGAACACCGACAGCTTGTAGTCGGTGATTTTCTGCAACATCAGTGAGAAGGCGTAAAAGCACAGACACAGCACGACGGGGATGGCGGCGCGCGCGCGATCCTCGGGCTTGCGCGCGAACACGTAACCACCGGCCAGGACGGCGATGACGGCGATGACGAGCGCCGCCTGCCGGAACAGGTCGATGTCCGACAGAAGGTTCGGCAAATAAACGACAATGGCGGCGCCGAGGATCGGGCCCAGCCGCGACTTGCGCCCGCCCATGGTCACCGCCAGCAGGAACTGGATGGACAGATCGAAGCTGAAATTATTCGGCGCGATATATTGCTCCGAATAGGCGAACATGACGCCCGCGAGGCCGGCGAAGGCGGCGCTCAGCACGAAGGCCATGACCTTGTGGCGATAGACGCTGACGCCCATGCAATCCGAGGCGATGGGGCTGTCGCGCAAGGCCTCGAAGGCGCGGCCGAAGCGCGAGGCGAGCACGCGGTTGATGACGATGACCGTCAACGCGAGGAACAGCGCGGCCATGTAGAAATACTGGATCTCGCGCACGCGCTTGATCGACATGTCGAACAGCGGAATGGAATCGCCGAGATCGCGCCAGTCGAAGAAGACGGGCGTCGTCAGGGTGATGCCAAGCGGGCCGCGCGTCAGATTGAGGTTATGCAGCCACGGGCCAAGGTCGGTCATCTCGTTGATGAGAATCTGGACGATGGTGCCAAACGCCAGCGTCACCATCGCGAGATAGGGGCCGGTGACGCGCAACGCGGGCAAGGCCAGCATGACGCCAAACAGCGCGGCGACCAGCGGGCCGGCGACCATGGCCGGCCAGAAGCCCAGACCGAAATGGATGAACAGGCAACCCGCCGTATAGGCGCCAATGCCGAACAACGCCGCGTGGCCGATCGACACCTCGCCGGTGTAGCCGAACACGATGTCGAGGCCGAGCGTGACGATGGAGAAGATCGCCGCCGTCACGATGAGGTGCAGGTAATAGGGGCTGGTGATGACGAAGGGGCACAGCAGGATCGCCGCCGTGATCGCCACGAAGAGGGAGAGGGAGCGGACCATGATCAGACCTTCTTGATCGTGGCCGCGCCGAACAGGCCCGAGGGCTTGATCGACAGAACAAGCAACAACAGCAACAGGCCCGGCACGTCCTTGTAGCCGGTGGAAATGTAATAGCCGGTGAGGTTCTCGACGATGCCGAGAATGAGCCCGCCCACCACCACGCCGACGCCGCTCGACAGGCCGCCGATGATGGCGACGGCGAAGGCCTTGAGACCCAGCGCCGCGCCCATGTTGGCGCCCGTCAGGGTGATCGGCGCGACGAGCACGCCGGCGAAGGCCGCCGTCATCGAGGACAACGCGTAGGAAAAGGTGATGACGAGCCGCGTGTCGATGCCCATGAGGCCGGCCGCGTCGCGATCATTGGCGGTGGCCACGACCGCCTTGCCGTAGATCGACCGGCGATTGAAAATCTCGATGGCGATCATCAGCAATACCGCGCCGATCACGATGGCGATTTCCATCGGCTGGATGCGGACGCCGCCGACGTTCAGCGCGGCTTCCGGCAGGGGCGAGGGAAAGCGCAGGGCGTCGTGGCCCCAGACGTTTTCGGCGACATTCTTGAAGATGATGCCGAGCGCGATGGTCGCCATGATCCAGCCGGCCTCGGACTTTGTGCGGATCGCCTGACGCACGCCAAGAAACTCGACGACCGCGCCTTGCAGAAGGCCGAAGACGAGCACGACCGGCAACATGATCAGGAAGGCGCTCAACGTGCCCAACGCGTGGCCGATGAGGAAATTGATCGTGGTGAGGCCAACGAGCGCGCCGAGCATCAACGCCTCGCCCTGGCCGAAATTCAGGGTTTTCGACGTCGCGAAGGTCAATTGATAGCCGAAGGCGATGACCCCGTAGATCATGCCGACGGAAATGCCGCTCGCAATCAATTGCGCCAGAATCTGCATGGCGTTACCGAACCTTCAAATCAAAGAGACCCCTCCCCGGAAACCGGGAAGGGGCCTTGCAAAAAGGCGAAGCGATCAGGACTTCGGCTTGACGCGCAGGGCCTTGTCGCCGGCGACATCCTCGGGATGCGCGGGCACGACGCGGCCATTCTTGACGAGGCCGAACACCGGGATGTTGGCGCTGATCGCCTCGTGGTCGGTCGCGGTGTAGGGATGATCGTAAACGGTGACGACGCCCTCGATCTTCTCCTGCAAGTCCTCAAGCGCGGCGCGGATCTTGCGGCCGTCGGTCGACTTGGCCTGCTTGATCGCCGCGGCGAGCAGATAGGCGGAGTCATATCCCTGCGCCGCGGACACGGGCGAGGGCATGCGATCGCCGCCATAGGCCTTGTGATAGGCGTCGATGAAGGCCTTGCGCTTGGGCGTCGTCGGCATTTCGATGAAGGTCTGCGGCATCATCGCGCCATCGCCGTTGGGGCCGGACGTGTCGATGTAGCTCGCCATGGACAGCGTCCACGAACCGACCAGCGGCACCTTCCAGCCGAGCTTGGCCATCGAGTTGGCGATCTGCGCCAGTTCCGGGCCGATGGCGTAGGTGAGGATGACGTCCGCGCCGGCTTCCTTCGCCTTGAGCACCTGCGAGGTCATGTCGGTGTCGCCGATGTTGAACTTCTCGACGGCGACCGGCTTGATGTCGAGTTTCGACAGCGCGTTGGTGAGATCCTCGCGACCGAGTTGCCCATAGTTGGTGGAGTCGGCGAGAATCGCGGGCTTCTTGAAGCCCTGACGCTTGACGGCCTCCTCGGCGATCATGGCGCTCTGGATGGTGTCGTTGGCGGCGGTGCGGAAGACGTAGTTCGTCTTCTGATCGGGCCATTGACGGGTCAGGATCGAACCCGTCGCGACATTGTTGATCACGGGGATTTCAGCTTCCTGATAGAAGCGCTGGGCGGCCTGTCCGACGCCGGTGTTGATGAACCCGAGGGTCGCGACGACCTTCTCCTTGTTGATCAACTCCTGCGCGATCTGCACGCCGATTTCGTTCTTGGCCTCGTCGTCGCGCTCGATGAGCTGGATCATCGAACCATTGACGCCGCCGGCCTTGTTGATCTCGTCGACGGCGAGCTTGACGCCGTCGCGCATGCTGACGCCCATCGAGGACGAGCCGCCCGTGTAGGGTCCGCTCAGACCAACCTTGATCGGGTCGGCGGCGAGAGCGGGGAAGGTCAGCGCGGTCGTCGCCGCGAGAGCCAGGAAAAACTTGCTGACGGTCAAGGGGTGCTCCTTAAATGCTTCCTTCCGGTGACCGGCGGGCCGGTCGGGCGCTTTTACGCCTGCGTGTACCAAGCCATGGGGAACGGCGGAGTCAAGCCAAGGCGCGATGAATTATCCTTGAACGCCAGCGCTCTTAGACGAAAGAATGATCGTTTGGCGCGCCGCGCCGAAGACAACCGCGCTTCGAAAAGCATGGCGCGCGCGCGCCGGTCGCGCTAGGGAGCCGACCATGGAGCAACAGCCGCCGGACCAACGACAGCCAATCCCCGCCCCGCCGCCGCGTCTCGGTCCGCTGGCGACGCTGCCGGTGTTCTTCCGTCTCGCCGGGAAGCGGGCTGTCATTTCCGGCGGGTCGGACGCCGCCGCCTGGAAGGCCGAGTTGCTGGCGGCGACGGGCGCGCGGGTCGAGGTTTACGCGTCGACCTTCTCCGATCGCATGCGCGACGTCGCGCGCGATTTTGACAATATTCGTCTGCATGGGCGCGCCTTCGTCGACGCCGATTTCGCCGACGCGGCCATGGCGATCGCCGACGCCGGGGACAACGCGGAAGCCGCGGCCTTTCACGCCGCCGCGCGTCGCGCGGGCGCGCCCTCCAACGTCATCGACAAGCCGGCGCATGGCGACTTTCAGTTTGGCGCCATCGTCGAGCGCTCGCCGCTCGTCATCGGCATCTCGACCACCGGCGGCGCGCCGGTGTTCGGGCAGATATTGCGGGCGCGCATCGAGACGCTGCTGCCGCAAGGGTTTCGCCAATGGGCGGCGGCGGCGCGCGAGTGGCGTCCCGCGGTGGCGGCGCTGGGGCTGGATTTTGGCGCGCGGCGACGCTTCTGGGAGCGTTTCGCGCGGCTGGCCTTCGACCAGCCGGACCGCGCGCCCGGCGCGGCCGATCTGACGGCGCTGGTCGAGGCGTCGCGAACAGCCGAAGCGACGCGCGCGCCCGATGGCATGGGCTCGGTGGCGCTGGTGGGCGCGGGCCCCGGCGATCCCGAATTGCTGACCCTGAAGGCCGCGCGCGCCCTGCAATCGGCCGATGTGGTGCTGTTCGACGATCTGGTGCTGCCCGGCACGCTGGACCTCGCGCGCCGCGAGGCGACCCGCGTGGCGGTGGGCAAGCGCGGCTTCAAGCCCTCCTGCACGCAGGAGGACATCACGGCCCTGATGATTTCGCTGGCGCGCGAGGGCAAGCGCGTGATCCGGTTGAAGGGCGGCGATCCCATGGTGTTCGGCCGCGCCGGCGAGGAGATCGCCGCGCTGCGCGCCGCCGGCGTTCCGGTCGAGGTCATTCCCGGCGTCACGGCGGCGTCGGCCGCCGCCGCCGCGCTTCAGGCCTCGTTGACCGAGCGCGCGGTGGCGCGGCGGCTGCAATTCATCACGGCCCACGCGCGCGACGGCAAGTTGCCCGACGACCTCGACTGGCGCGCGCTTGCCGACCCCGGCGCGACGAGCGTCGTCTATATGGGTCTGCGCACGCTGGCGCCGCTCGCCGCGCGGTTGATCGCCGAGGGACTGTCGCCCGATACGCCCGCGGCGCTCATCGAGCGGGTCTCATGGCCCGACGAGCGCCGCCTCGCGGCGACCATCGCCACCCTGCCCGCGCTCGCCACGGAGGCTGGCGCCGCGAGCCCCTGCCTCGTGTTGATCGGCGCCGCCTTGGCGGCTGGCGGCGCGCGCCAGCCCGTGGTCTGATGCGCCGATGACCATGCCGCCCTTGAAACGCTCGCCCTTGCTGACCATCGCGGAGGCGCGCGCCGCCGTCATCGCGGGCGCGCGGCCGGTGGAAGGAGAAGAAGCCGTCCCGCTCGCCCTGTCGCGCGGGCGTATTCTCGCGCGCGATCTCGCCAGCCCGCGCGCCCTGCCGGTGTTCGATCATTCGGCCATGGACGGCTACGCGATCGCGCTCGCGCCCGACGCCGCGCGCTATACGCTGGTGGGCCGCGTCGTCGCGGGGCAGGCCTTGAGCGCGCGCCTGTCGCCGGGCGAGGCCGTGCGCATTTTCACCGGCGCGCCACTGCCCGCCGGCGCCGACGCGGTCGCGATGCAGGAAAACGTCGCGACCGAAAACGGCGCGATCACGCTGACACAAACCTTGCGCGCCGGCGACAATATCCGGCGTGCGGGCGAGGACGTCGCGATCGGCGACGCGCTCGTCCCGGCCGGGTCGGTCATCGACGCGCGCCATATCGGCCTTGCCGCCGCCGTTGGCCTCGCCACCCTGCCCGTGCGTCGCAAGGCGCGCGTGGCGCTCGTGTCGACGGGCGACGAACTCGTGGAATCAGGCGGCGCTCTCGCGCCCGGCCAGATCTACGACTCCAACCGCCCCATGCTCGCCGCCGCGCTCGAAAGGCCCGCGCTGGAACTGGTCGATTTCGGCGTGCTGCGCGATGACCGGGCGACGATTTCGGCGTTTTTCTCGCGCGTCGCGCCGGACTTCGATCTGGTCATCACCACCGGCGGCGCCTCCGTCGGCGACGAGGACCATATCGCCGCGGCGCTGGCGGTCGCCGGCGGCTCCATCGACGTGGCGCGCGTCGCGATCCGGCCGGGAAAGCCCTTCACCCATGGTCGGCTCGCGGGCGCCTCCATCGCCATTCTGCCGGGCAACCCGTTCGCGGCCTTCATCGCCGCGCTGCTTTTCACGCGGCCGATGATCGAGCGCGCGCTGGGCCTGCCGGCGAGCGATTTCGAGCCCCTGCCCGCGCGCGCGGGCTTCGCGCAACCGCGCACGCGCGAGCGGACCGAATTCGCGCCCGCCCGCATCGCGGGACGGGACGGGAATGGAACGCCGATCATCGAACGATTGGGTCGGGGCGGCTCGGCGCGGCTGCAACCGTTGATCGGCGCGGACGGACTGGCGGTTATCGCGCCCGGCGAAACGCCCGTCGCCGCGGGCGACCCCATTGGCTACCTGCCCTTCGGCGCGGCCTTCTCCCTGTAAGGGTCAGCCGCCGAAAAGTCCGCCGATGCGCTTGCCCACCGAGCCGACGCCATCGAGCATGTCGCGACCGGTCGGGATGCGGGCGCCAATGTTGGCGACGGCGTCCGAAACAAGCGGAATGCGGAAGCCCGCCGGCTTTTCCAGGCGAAGCGCCACGACCGCTGGCGCGGACTCCGGCGCCGCCGGGGTCTCGAAGGCGACGAGTTCGACGGGCCGCGTGGGCGGACGCGCCGCGACGACGGACCTGGCCGGCGCCGGGCGGGCGCGTTCACGCGCCGCGTTGACGGGCGCGCGGGCGGACGGGGCGCTCGCCTCGGCGACCGCCTCCTCGGGCAAGGGGGCGCGCACATGGGCCAGCGCGAAGCGTTCGATGAATTCCGCCGCCTGACGGTCAGCGACCGGATTGGCGGGCAGGCTCAGGCGCGGGGCCTGCGCGGTCAGCTTGACCGGCGCCGCCGCGTCGTGGGCGCGACGACCGATGTCGCCGAGCGCGACGACCGCGATCAGCGTCAGCAGCGACGCGCCAAGCATTTCCAGTGGGAAGCGCGGCGTCCACCAGCGACGCGCGCCCGAAGCATCAAATCCCGTCATGCCGAACAAACCCCGTTGCGGCGTCGATATAGTCCGGCGATCCCGGCCAAAATGCGGCGTTTTCAGGCCAGACGACGGCCAACCAGATCGCGCAACTCGGCCAGATCCTTGGCGAACAGGCGGATTCCCTCGGCGAGTTTCTCCGTCGCCATGGCGTCGGCGTTGAGCGCGTAGCGGAAGCCCTTTTCGTCCAGCGTCTGGCGCGCCGGCGCCGCCTGCGGCCGGGCCGGGTCCAGCGCGCGCGGCAAGCCGCCCTCGTCCTTCGACAGGGCGTCGAGCAGGGCGGGCGCGATCGTCAGCCGGTCGCAGCCGGCGAGCGCCTCGATCTCGCCCGTGTTGCGGAACGACGCACCCATGACAACGGTCTCGACGCCATGGGTCTTGTAATAGGCGTGGATGGCGCGAACGGAGAGCACGCCCGGGTCGGTTTCGGCCGTGTAGGTCTTGCCGGTGTTCTTGACGTTCCAGTCGAGGATGCGACCGACAAAGGGCGAAATGAGAAACGCGCCCGCGTCGGCGCAGATCATCGCCTGCGCGAGGCTGAAGATCAGCGTCATGTTGCAGTCGACGCCATCCTTGCGCAGGATTTCGGCGGCGCGAACGCCCTCCCATGTCGAGGCCAGCTTGATGAGCACGCGATCGCGCTGGACGCCGCGACTCTCGTAATCGGCGATCAGGGCGCTCGCCTTTTCAACCATGCCCATGACATCGAAGGAGAGGTCCGCGTCGACCTCCGTCGATACGCGACCTGGAACGATGCGTGTAAGCTCGGCGCCAAAATTCACCGCGAGGCGATCCGTCACCGCGCCCACCGGCGCGCCGCGCTTGCGGCCCCACTGGATGGCCTCGTCGACCAGCGCGCCATAAGCCTCCATCTGAGCGGCCTTGAGGATGAGCGTCGGATTGGTCGTGCAATCGGTGGGCGCGAAGGCGCGGATCGATTCCATGTCGCCGGTGTCGGCGACGATGGTGGTCATGGCTTTGAGTTGGTCCAGTTTCGACGGCATGAACGATTCCCGACTTCCAGTCATTCAGGGTTAATTGATCCGGCCGCGCGCGCAATGCAACCGGAATGCGGCTCCGACGCGCGCGCAAGCCGATTCCGGTGGCTTTTCCCCCATGATCGGCGTATGGAACGGGCTCGCGCGCGGATCAGTCGCCCTTGATCGCGCTTTTCCGGCGATGGCCCCCGCGCCCCGCCGCTTCCCATCGTCAGGCGGAATTCCCGTGTCATTTCTTGAAACCAGCCCCTTGCTGGCCCGCGCGCTCGCCGAGCGCAACTACGCCGAGCCGACGCCCGTTCAGGCCGCCGTTCTGGCCGCCGAGACCGAAACGCGCGACATCCTCGTTTCCGCGCAGACCGGATCGGGCAAGACCGTCGCCTATGGCCTGTCGATGGGCCCGGACATTTTCAACACCGAGGGACGACTGCCGGCCGCGGGCGCGCCGCTGGCCCTGATCATCGCGCCGACGCGCGAACTGGCCTTGCAGGTGAAGCGCGAACTCGACTGGCTCTATCAGTACACCGGCGCGCGCATCGTCGCCTGCGTCGGCGGCATGGACGCCGGACTCGAGCGCCGCATGCTGTCGCAAGGCGTGCACATCGTCGTTGGAACGCCCGGCCGCCTGCGCGACCACATCGAGCGCCGCGCGCTGGATGTGTCGGCGCTCGCCGACGTGGTGCTCGACGAAGCCGACGAAATGCTCGACCTCGGCTTCCGCGAGGATATCGAATTCATTCTGGAGGCGACGCCCACCGAACGGCGCACGCTTCTGTTTTCCGCGACGATCCCGCGCGGCATCGTGGCGCTCGCCAAGCGCTATCAACGCGACGCCCTGCGCATCGAGGTCGCCAAGGGCGAGCGTGGCCACGCCGATATTGAATATCGCGCCATCCGCGTTTCGCCGAAGGAAGTCGAGCACGCGGTCGTCAACATGCTGCGCCTGATCGACGCGGAAACGGCGATCGTGTTCTGCAACACGCGCGAATCCGTGCGTCATCTGCACGCCACCTTGCAGGAGCGCGGGTTTTCGGCCGTGTTGCTGTCGGGCGAGTTGAGCCAGCATGAACGCAATCAGTCCATGCAGGCGCTGCGCGACGGACGCGCGCGCGTGTGCGTGGCCACCGACGTCGCCGCGCGCGGCATCGACCTCAACAATCTGACGCTCGTCGTGCACGCGGAGTTGCCGCATGACGCGGAAACGTTGCAACATCGCAGCGGCCGCACGGGTCGCGCCGGCCGCAAGGGCGTCAGCGCCCTGCTTGTGCCATTCTCCCGACACCGCAAGGCCGAGCAGATGCTGCGCGACGTCGGCGCCAACGCGATCTGGAGCGGCCCGCCGACCGCGGATGAAATCCGCACGCTCGATCGTCAGCGCATGTTGCAAGACCCGCTGCTGGCCGAGGCCGCGTCGGAAAGCGATCTCGAAATCGCCCGCCTGCTGCTCGCCGAATATTCCGCCGAACAGGTCGGCGCGGCGCTGGCGCGGCTCTATCGCGCGCGCCTGCCGGCGCCCGAGGACATCGTCGATCCCGGCATGGGCCCGCCCCGCATGGGTCGTGAACGCCCGCCCGTTCGCGAACAGCGCGGTTTTCGCGAGGAACGCGGCCCCCGCCCGCCGCGCGACGACGCGCATGGCGGCGCCTCGGCGCCCGCCGCGAGCCACAAGCCTCAGAAGGATCGTTTCGGGAGCACGGGTGTCTGGTTCCGTCTCGACATCGGCCGCAAGAAGAACGCCGATCCGAAATGGTTGCTGCCGATGCTTTGCCGCAAGGGCAACATCACCAAGCAGGACATTGGCGCGATCCGGATTTTCGATCTCGACACCAAGGTCGAAATCGCCGCCGCCGTGGCGGACGACTTCGCGCGCGACATCAAGCGACCCGGCGGCGAGAACATCAGGGTCGAACGGGTGACGGGCGGTCCCGCCGCGCCGGCGGCGACCGGGCCCAGGCGCGACAAGCCGAAATATGTGTCGAAGGCGGACCGCAAGCAGCGGGGGGAGTAATCTCCCCGCGTCAGCGCAGGCCCAGCGCGCCGCTGTTCGTGCCGGTCGAGGGTCGCGCGCGAAAAACGATGATCAGCACGCCCGCGAGCAGCAGGATATCGAGCAGCAATCCCAGCCGGAACCACTGCATTTCCGTCCAGAGATATTCAGCCAGGCCGCAATCGCGGATGCCGAGGCGCAGGCCGCATTTGCCATGATAAAGCGCCGCGCGCGACCTGAGAAAAATCAGCCAGGGCGCGGCCCAGACGATAAACGCCGCCACCGCGTGGAAAACCAGCCCCACGCCCGTCACGCCACGATCGCGCGCCAACCATAGCCAGAAGAAAACGATCCCCGTGCCGATGATGACCTTCAGCCAGACGAGCAGGACGTAGAAAACGATCAGCATCGCCCGCTCCCCGACATCGGCGAATTACTTCGGCGCCAGCACCATGATCATCTGCCGTCCTTCCATGGACGGCTCGGCCTCGACCTTGGCGAAGGGCGCGGTTTCCGTGCGCACGCGGTTGAGCACGGCGTAGCCCAGTTCCTGATGCGCGAGCTCGCGACCGCGGAAGCGCAGGGTCAGCTTGACTTTGTCGCCTTCCTCGAAGAAGCGCCGGACGGATTTCATCTTGGTCTCGTAATCATGGTCATCGATGCCAGGGCGCATCTTGATTTCCTTGATTTCGACGACCTTCTGGCGCTTGCGCGCCTCGGCGGCCTTCTTCTGTTCGAGAAAGCGGAATTTGCCGTAATCAAGGATTTTGCAGACCGGCGGCTCGGCGTTGGGCACGATTTCCACGAGATCGAGGCCCGATTCCTCGGCGAGACGCAGGGCGTCCGCGAGCTCGGTGACGCCCTTTTTCTGGCCTTCGGCGTCGATCAGCATGACCTGTGACGCCCGGATTTCCTGATTGATCTTCGGCCCCGTCTTTTGCGGGGTTGGCGGCGCTTTCATCGGACGGCGAATGGTCGATCTCCTGTGACTGTGTCTCGGACCCGGCAGGCAAACAGCTCAAAACCCCGCGACTCATCGCCACGAGGACCGGACCCAAAAATAGAATTGGGGGTTTGGTCCGCCGAGTCAACCTTTGTCGCGCGCGATTGACCGCCGCGACCGGCGAATTGTCCTTTGTCCGACGCCGCGCGCGTCATGTTCCCGCGACGCGCTCCAGCAAGGCGGCGTAGACGTCCAGCGTGTCGCCGGTCATTTTTTCCAGAGAGAAATGCGCCTCGACATGGGCGCGGGCCCGCCGCGCGAGCGCCTCGCGCGCGCTGGCGCCGAGCGATAGCGCCTGCTCGACGCCCGCCGCGAGGGCGGCGGGATCGTCGGCCTTGACGCGCCAGCCGGTGCGCTGGCTGGCGTCGACGCGCGGCGGCGCCAGCACCGTTTCTGGCACCGCGCCAAGATCGGACACAACCACGGGCGTGCCCATGGCCTGCGCCTCGACGGCGACACGGCCGAAGGCCTCGGGCTCGGTCGACGGCACGGTTACGATGGTGGCCGCCAGATAGGCGGCGGGCATGTCGGTGCAGTGAGGCGCGATGCGCGCGATGTCGTTGAGGCCCGCGTCGGCGATGCGCCGCTTGAGATCGTCGACATAGCCCATGCGACCCTGATCGTCGCCGACCATCAGAAAGCGTACGTCGTCGAGGCCCTTGCCCTTGAGCAACCGAGCCGCCTCGACGAGAACGCGCTGTCCCTTCCAGCCGGTCAGGCGACCGGGCAGCAACACGATGCGCTGATCGGTCTCTACGCCCCACGCGTGGCGCAACGCGCGCACGCGCTCTGAATCGACGGCCTCGGGCGCGAAGACCTTGAGATCCGTGCCGCGCTGGATGACGCGCACGCGCCCATGCGCCATGGGATGCAGGGTGGCGATGCGCTCGGCGGTGAATTCGGAATTGGCGATCACCGCGTCGCCGCGGGCCATGACCGAATTATAGAAAATCTTCGCGGAGGAATTGCCGTTGTAGATGCCGTGATAGGTGGTGACGAAAGGGCGCTTTACGTATCGGGTCGCCGCCAGCGCGACCCACGCGGGGGCGCGCGAGCGGGCGTGCACGAGGTCAACGCCCTCATCGCGAATGAGGCGCGCGAGCCGCCAGACGTTCCACGCCATGGCGACGGGATTTTTCGAACTGGCGGGAAAGGGAACCCAGACGCCGCCCTTGGCTTGCAGCTCGCTCACGAGGCGGCCGCCCACGCTCGCCACGAGGGGACGCGCGCCCGCTTCGGCCAGCGCCGCGGCGACGTCGATGGTCGTGCGCTCGGCGCCGCCCGCGTTGAGCTCGGGAATGATCTGCAACACGACCCGCCCCGCGAGATCGCGCGGCAATTCATGCAGCGGCTGGTGCTCGATATCTGACATCAATGGTCCCGCGCCGGGTGTTGCGGGACCGGAAACGGCGGCATAAGCCTGTGGACCCCTGAGAACGAACAGCCACGGGATATAGTGTGATCAAGGAACCGCCGCAAATCGAGCCGCCGGCCCATCAGACCGTTGGCGCGCGCCAGATCGCCTTTCGCCGGCGCGCGGGCGCGGGGCCCGGCGTGGTCTGGCTCGGCGGTTTCAAGTCCGACATGCTGTCGACCAAGGCCGGGCGGCTCGACGACTGGGCGCGGGCGTCGGGGCGCGCGTTTCTGCGCTTCGACTATTCCGGACACGGCGAATCCGATGGGCGTTTCGAGGATGGAACCATCGGGCAGTGGCTGGCGGAAAGCCTCGCGCTCATCCGCGGCCAGACCGAGGGGCCGCAAATTCTCGTGGGCTCCTCGATGGGCGGCTGGATCGCGCTGCTCGTGGCGCGCGAACTGGCCCGCATCGGCGAGGCCGATCGCCTCGCCGGCCTCGTGCTGATCGCGCCCGCCGTTGACTTCACGGAGGCGTTGATGTGGGCGCGCATGAGCGAGGACATCAAGCGCGAGATCATGGAAACCGGGCGCTGGCTGCGGCCCTCGCAATATTCGCCCGAGCCCTACGCCATCACCCGCGCGCTGATCGAGGAAGGCCGCGCGCACCTGATGCTCGACGGCATGATCCGCGCCTTTGCCCCGGTGCACATCCTGCAAGGCATGCAAGACCCCGACGTGCCGTGGAAGCACGCCATGGAACTCGTGCAACGGCTGGCGCACGACCCGGTGTCGGTGACGCTGGCGCGCGAGGGCGATCACCGCCTGTCGCGCGACGAGGACATCGCGCTTCTGATCAGGTCGGTGGAAAGGATCGCGTGACCGGCGCGTAATCCCGCCGTGCGTCGGCGCTCATGTGAAAGATGATGAAGCCAAGCGCGCCCGACAGCAGCGTCACCACCGCGAGCGGCCAGGCCGTGTCGCCCAGCGACGCGCCGAGCAACGTGCCGACAATGGCGCCCGAGGTCATCTGGATGAAGCCCATCAGCGAGGATGCGGCGCCGGCGCGCTCGGGAAACGGCGTCAGCGCCGCGGCCTGCGTTTGCGGCAACAGGAATCCGACGCCGATGAAAAAGATCATGTAGGGGATGATCACCGACAGGAACGACCCCGGCCAGATCGCCAGCCCCAGCGCGATGGCGACGCCGCCAACCAGCTGGCAGGCGACGCCCAGGCCGATCATGCCGTCGAGGCCGCGGCGCGCGACCAGGCGCGAACCGACGAAGGTGCCAAACACGAAGCTCGACGAACACACGGCGAAGGTCCAGCCAAACTGGGCCGAACTCAATCCATATATCCGCTGCATGATGTAGGACGACGCCGAGATAAAGCCGAACAGGCCGTTATAGCTCGACGCCTGAACGCCCATGTAGGCGCGATACGCCTTGTTTTGCAGGACGATTCCATAGCTCTCGCGCATGGAGGCGAGCGACAGCGGTCCGTCGCGACGGTTGGCGTTGGTCTCGGGCAGCAACAACAACGCGACAAGACCGAGCGCCACGCCGAACGCGGCCATGACGGCGAAACTCGCGCGCCAGCCGTACCATTCCTGCAAGAGGCCGCCCATGATCGGCGCGACGATGGGCGTCACGCCCATGATCATGCTCATCAGACCGAACTGGCGCGCCGCGCGCCGGCCCTCGTAGAGATCGCGCACGATGGCGCGCGCCAGAATGATCGGCCCCGCCCCGCCAAAGGCCTGAAACACGCGCCCGACGATGAGCACGTCGATGGACTGCGCGAGCAGGCAGGCGAGCGACGCGCCAATATAGATCGCGTAGCCCGCGAGCAGCGCGGGCCGGCGACCGATGGAATCAGACAGAGGTCCGTAAACAATCTGGCCCGCCGCGAAGCCAACGAGAAAGCAGGTGATCGTCAGTTGCACGGAGGCCGTCGAGGCGCCCAGCGCGAGACCGATATGCGGCAGGGACGCGACATAGATATCCGTCGACAGCGGTCCAAGGCTCGTCATGGCGGCGAGCAGGATGGTCATGGCGAGCGTGCCGGGTTTCAGGCGCATGGGATGAGGTTGTCCGGGAAGCGAGCCGGACTTGTAAAGGGGCGCGCGCGCGAAGGCGAGGCCCCGGCGTCCCGACGCACGCATGGCCGCATGCGCCCCGCGCGCTCAGGCCATGCGATCGACAAGGGCGATCAGGCCCTTGAGCATGTCGAGCGGCGTGGGCGGACAACCGGGAATATGCAGATCGACGGGGATGACGGAGGCGATGGGACCAACGACCGCCGCGCCGCCGGCGAAGACGCCGCAATTCAGCCCGCAATCGCCGATGGCCACCACCCATTTGGGAGCGGGCGTGGCGGCGTAGGTACGCTCCAGCGCCTGCTTCATGTTCCAGGTCACGGGCCCCGTCACCATCAGCACGTCGGCGTGTCGCGGCGAGGCCACGAACTTGATGCCGAAGCGCTCGACGTCATAGACGGGATTGTTCAGCGCGTGGATTTCCAATTCGCAACCGTTGCACGAGCCGGCGTCGACCTCGCGGATCGACAGCGAACGTCCGAGCTTGCGGCGCGACAGATCGCCGAGCGACGTCGCGAGCTCCGCGAGCGCGTCGGCGCCCGGCGCCGGCGGATCGATGACCGCGGGGCCTTCAAGCAGGGATCGCAGGAGGAGCCAGCGCATGGAAGCCTACAGGTCGTGTCCGGAGTAGGAACAGTTGAACGATTTATTGCACAGCGGAAAATCGGCGACGATGTTGCCCTCGATGGCCGCTTCAAGCAGCGGCCATTGAAAGCACGAGGGATCGCGCGCGTGCAGGCGCGCGACCTTGCCATCGGCGTCGAGCCTGACATGGATGAACACATCGCCGCGGAAGCTCTCGACCATCGCCGCGCCAACGGCCGGGCCTTGCGCGACGGGCCGCGGCGTCGTGATCGGACCGGGCGTCAGGCGCGCGAGCAGATCGCGGATGATCGCGATGCTTGAATGGACCTCGTCGACCCGCACCCATACGCGCGCGTCAACATCGCCCGCGCGGCGTGTCGCCACGGCGAAATCAACCTCGCCGTAGGGCGCGTAGGGAAAATTGCGACGCGCGTCGAACGCGCGGCCCGAGGCGCGTCCAACGTGGCCGCCCGCGGCGAAACGAGCGGCCAGTTCAGGCCTGACAACGCCCGTGGTCACGGTGCGATCCAACAAGGATGGCGAATTGTCGTAAACGCGCATGACCGCGGCGAAATCGGTCTCGCAACGCTTGAGACAGGTCTCGATCGCCGCGGCGCCATCCGCCGGCAAATCGGCGGCGACGCCGCCGGGGACGATCCTGTCCATCATCAGCCGGTGGCCGAAGCATCGCGCGGCGACTTGCAATATATCCTCGCGCAGGATGGCGCAGCGGGCCTGCAGGGCGACAACGCTGGCGTCGTTGCAAATGAAGCCGACGTCGTTGATGTGATGCGACAGACGCTCCAGTTCCGCCATGACGCCGCGCAGCAGCGTGGCGCGCGGCGGCGGCGTCCAGCCGAGCGCGGCCTCGACCGCCAGCGCGAAGGCGAAGGAATAGGCCACGGTGGCGTCGCCCGATATGCGCGCCGCGATCCGCGCGACCTTGTCGATATCCGCGCCCGCGGCGAGCGCCTCGATGCCCTTGTGAACGTAGCCGAGGCGCTCCTCCAGCCGCACGACGAGTTCGCCATTGGCGGTGAAACGGAAATGACCGGGCTCGATGATGCCGGCGTGCACGGGCCCCACGGGAATCTGGTGCCAGCCCTCGCCCTCGATGGGCAGGAATTCGTAGGACTTGTCCGGTCGCGGATTGGTCTGTCCCGGCGCGGCGTTGGGCCAGACGCCATGATCGATCCAGTTGCGCGGATCGGGCATGCCGACAGGCCGGCCCGCGCCAAGATCGCGCAACGTTCGCTCGAGCCGCGACGCGGGAAGATGGTGACGCGAAACCGCGGGATAGGCGCCCGCCACCGTCGCGAGCGACACGATGGCGCGATGGCCCGCGCGCGGGTCCAGCAACAGCATCGAAACGTCGCCAGCGTCATGCCAGATGGCGCCGAGATCGTGCAGGCCCGCGGCGCAGCCCATGGCCAGTCGCGTCCACGTCGGCTCATCGACGCGAAGACGCGCGAAGCCGTCGCGCCCGGCGGTGTCGCCTTGCAACAGGTCATTCAGAGCCGCGGGCGCCGGCGCGTTCATCGCAACACCTCCGCGGCGCGTTGCAACCAGTCCGACAGGAGCGCGGGCAGGAACAGGCCCGCGACAAACACCAACGCCAGATGCAGGATCATCGGCGCGCGCGAGATCGCCACGGGACGCGCGCCGGGCGACGGCGCGCCGAACAACATTTCCTGCAATCGCAGAAGCAAGGCGCCAAAGGCCAGCAGGAGGCCGAGCATGGCGAGGATCGTCAACCACGGATGGGACGAGAAGGCGCCGGTCAGAATGAGAAACTCACTCCGGAACACGCCGAAGGGCGGCAGGCCCGCGATGGCGAGCGCGCCCGCCGCGAGGCCAAGCGCAAGGGCCGGATGACTGACGCTCAAGCCGCGGATATCGGCCATGCGCTGCGTGCCCTTGGCCTGCGCGACGTGGCCAACGGCGAAGAAGATCGCCGACTTCGTCAGGCCGTGCATCGTCACATGCAACATCGCCGCGAAATTGACGAGCGGGCCGCCAAGGCCGAAGGCGAAGGTCATCAGCCCCATGTGCTCGATGGACGAATAAGCGAACAGACGCTTGATGTCGCGCCGCTGGTACAGCATCAGCGCGGCGAAGAGCAGCGTCGCCAGTCCCAGCGCCATCATGAAAGGTCCGGGCGCGAGCGCGCGCGGCTGAGCGGCGACAATCATCTTGAAGCGCAGCAACGCGTAGAGCGCGACATTGAGCAGAAGACCCGACAGAACGGCGGTGATCGGCGTCGGCCCCTCGGAATGGGCGTCGGGCAACCAGGCGTGCAACGGCGCGAGTCCGACCTTCGTGCCGTACCCGATCAGCAGGAAGGCAAAGGCGAGATTGAGCAGCGACGCGTCGAGATCGGGGGCGGCGGCGAGCAAAAGGCTCCAGGTCATCGCGGGCGCCCCCTCGCCCAGCGCCGTCTGGCCGGCAAGATAAACGAGGATGGTGCCGAAGAAGGCGAGCGAAATGCCGACGCTGCCCAGGATGAAATATTTCCACGCGGCCTCTATCGCGGCGGGCGTGCGATAGAGGCCCACCATGACGACGGTGATCAACGTCGCGAGTTCCAGCCCGACCCACAACAGCCCGATGTTGTTGGCCGCCAGGGCGAGATTCATCGCGCCGAGCATCGCCAGGAACATCGCGTGATAGAGACGCGAGAGCGGCGGCGTCAGGCGACCGATGGCGATCTCGTTGGCGACATAGGTCGCGCCATACAGCGACGTCGTGAAGGCGACGAAGGCGTTCAACTCGATGAAGACGAGGTTGACGTCGTCGAGAATGAAATATTCCCCCGCCTCGCGCGGGCCAAACGGCAGGAAGCCCGCGGCGATCAGGGTCGCCAGCGTCGTCGCCGCCACGCCCGCGGAGGCAAGGCGCGGACGTGGCGCGCAGGCGACCAGCGCGGCGCCGATGAATGGGATCAGGATGGTGAGCGCGAGCGGCGACATCATTCGCGGTCGCCCCGCACGCGTTCGATCGCCTCGACGCCAACGCCCTCGAAGCGGTCGTGGATATCGAAAACGAAAACACCGAAGACCAGCAGGGCGATCAGCACGGAGAAGGCGACGCTGATCTCGACCACGAGCGGCATGCCGCGCGCGCCGGTGGCCGCGAGGATCAAGCCATTTTCAAGCGACATGAAACCGACGATCTGCGTGACGACGCTGCGGCGAGTGATCATCATCAGCAGACCCAGCAGCACGATGGCCAGCGCCAGCGCGAGCCCCTCGCGCGTGAAGGATTCCGCGCTCGCCGTGACGCGCAACACGAGCAGCAGCGCCAGCGATGTCAGCGCGAGGCCGATCATCAAGGTCGAGCCGACGCCGACCACCTTGTCGACGCCGCGCGTCAGGCCGAGACGATCGACCATGCGGCGCAGCGCGACGGGGATGATGATGGCCTTGAGGCCCAAGGCGAGCGCGGCGGTGATGAACAGATGCGGTCGATCCTGTGTCCACGCCTCCCAACCGACCGCCATCGACAGCAACACCGCCTGCGCGGCGAAGGTGTTGAGCACCGCGGCGAGGCGGTCCTGACAGAGCAGCGAAAAGCTCGCGAGCAGCATGAGACCGGCGAGAAAGCGCGACACTTCATAGGCGTGCGTCACTGGAGCGCCTCCCCCGTCAGGAAGGCGAGCAGGATCGCGATGAACGCGAACACGAAGGCGCCGCCCAGAAATTCCGGCACGCGGAACACGCGCATCTTGGCGATGCTGACCTCCCACGCGCCCAGCATCATCGCGCCAGCGACAAGCTTGAGAAACAGCGTCGTCGCGCCCAGCGCCCAGATCAGCGGGCTCGCCTCGGCCGCCGCCTTGCCGAACGGCGCGAAGAGACAAATGATCAGCGACAGATAGAGCACCAGCTTCAGTTGCGCGGCGAGTTCGATCATCGCGAGATGACGGCCTGAATATTCGAGCACCATGGCTTCGTGCACCATGGTGAGTTCGAGATGGGTGGCGGGATTGTCGACGGGTATCCGCGCGTTCTCGGCCAGCGCGACGATGAGAAACGCGAAGAGCGCCAGCGCCAGCGAGGCGCGCACCGCGAAGGGCGCGGAGATGAGAAAGCTCGCGACCTCCGGCAGGCGCGTCGTGCCGGCGGTCAGGGCCAGCGTCAGCACCACCATCAGCATCGCCGGCTCGGCCAGCGTCGCGATCATCATTTCGCGCGAGGCGCCGATGCCGCCGAAACTCGTGCCGATATCCATGCCCGCGAGCGCCAGAAGCGCGCGCGCCGCGCCCAGCAGCGCGACAAGCGCGACGACATCGGCGGCCCAGTTGAACATGAGGCCCGCGGCGAAGGTGGGCACCAGCGCCGCCGCGACCCAGGTGAAGGCGAAAATCGCGTAGGGCGCGCCACGGAACAGCCACGAGGCGTTTTCCGCGATCACCGATTCCTTGCGCGCGAGCTTGATGAGATCGAGATAGGGCTGAATGATCGGCGCGCCGCGGCGGCGCATGAAGCGCGCCTTGACGCGGCGGACGACGCCGGTGATCCCCGGCGCGATCAGCACGACAAGAACCATCTGAACCAGTTGGCCGGCGAGGAGAACGAGGCTTTCGCGCATCACGAAAGCCCCGCGGCGACGAGAAGCAGGGCGATCAGCGCGCCCGACATCATCAGCAGATAATCGCGCATGGGCAGCGATTGCAGGCGATCGAGCCAAAGCGACACGCGCGACACGGCGCGCGCCGGCGCGCGGTAGAACCACTCCCAGAGATAATCGCGCAGCGTGACCGTCAGGCGCGCCGGTCTCGCGTCGCCGGGCGCGGGCATGTCGACCTTCTCGACCGCGCCGAACAACAGCCCGCCATACACGCGTCGCAGCGGCTGGCTGAAGCTCGACGCCGTGTATTGGGTGCGCGGCGAGGGCTCGGGAAAGCCGCAATCCCACGCCGGCGCGCGCCGGGTGCGCCGGCTCGACAGGCGATGCGCGCACCACGTGGAGAGGCAGCCCGACGCCAGCAGAAAGGCGGCGACGGTTGGCGCGTCGTAGGTGCTGCGCGCCGCCGAAAAGGCGACGAGCGAGAAGGGCGTCGGCCCGGCGTCCATGCCTGGCAAGGCCGCGCCCGCGAAAGCCACGAGGATCGGCTTGATGATCTGAACGATCACGCCGCCGAACAATCCGCCGGCGAGACACAGCGCGGCGAGCGCGCCCATGGCGATGAGTTGCGCGCGCGGCGCCTCGTGGGCGTTGGCCGTCGCCGGGTCGCGCGGACGCCCCAGAAAAGCGACGCCGAACGCGCGCACGAAGCAGGCCGCGGCCAGCGCGGCGGCGAGCGCCAGCAGGGCGCCGACCACGGGCGAGAGAAAGCGCAGGACCGGAACCGGAAAGCTCGGTCCCGTCAGCACCGCCTGAAACAGCAGCCATTCGGACACGAAGCCGTTGAAGGGCGGCAGCGCCGCGATCGACATGGCGCCCACCAGCCAGAAGGCGGCGGTTTTCGGCATGTTGTGGATCATTCCGCCAAGCCCATCGAAATCGCGCTTGCCGGTGGCGTGCAGCACGGCGCCAGCGCCGAGAAACAAAAGCGACTTGAACCACGAGTGATTGAGCGCGTGCAGCAGACCCGCCGCCAGCGCCACGGCGGCGGAGCCTTCCAGGCCCGTGGCGCGAAACGCCAGCGCCAGACCGAGCGCGACGAAAATCACGCCGATGTTCTCGACCGTCGAATAGGCGAGCACGCGCTTCAGATCGTTGTCGAACAATGCGTAGAGCAAGCCGAGCGCGGCGGTCGCGGCGCCCAGCGCCAGCAACGGTAGCGACCACCACCATGCCGGCGCGCCGAGCAGATCGAAAATAATGCGAATAACCGCGTAGATCGCGACCTTGGTCATCACACCGCTCATCAGCGCGGAGACGTGACTGGGCGCGGCGGGATGGGCGAGCGGCAACCACGCGTGCAATGGCGCGAGGCCCGCCTTTGAGCCCGCGCCGACCAGCGCCGCGACGAGCACGAGACCCGCCACATAGGGCGCGCGCGGCGCGGCCCGCAGGCTCGCGAAGGCAAGATCGCCCGCGCCACCGGCAAGCCCGGCGAAGGCCAGCAAGAGCGCCATCGTGCCGATCGCCGCCATGACGAGATAGACATGCCCGGCGTGGCGATTGGCGGGGTCGTCGTGGCGCGCCACCACCAGCGCCCAAGACGACAGCGACATCAGTTCCCAGAAAAACAGAAAGGAATAGACGTCGTCGGCGATCAGAACGAGATTCATCGCCGCCGCGAAGGCCGGAAACAAGGGCTCCACGCGGGGCGACAGTTCATGGTCGCGATCGAGACCGAGGCCGTAAACAGACGCCGCGGCGACGCCGATATTGACGATCAGGCCGAAAAAGGCGGCAAGCGGGTCGAGCCGCAGGCGCAAGCCCGTGGCGAGCAGGCCGAGAGGCAGAATGGCGCCGATATCCGTCGTCTGGAGGATCGCCGCGAGATCGGCGACGGCCCCCAGCGCCGCGGCCAGCAGGCAGGCCGGATAGACCAGCCAGAGCCGACGCCCGCGCGCCGGCGCGGCGAGGACAGCCGACGCCAGATAGATCGCGATGGCGACCGCAAGGCCCTGAAATTCAAGCGTTCGCGTGGCCAGTCCCCCGTCGCCCGCGCCAATGGCTTCGCCGCGCGCCGGACAACGGCGACGTGAACCTGGCTGGCACCTGATTCATGGCGAGACGATCAGGCTAAGGGCGATCCGCGACGCTGTCCAGCTTGGGTCGATCGGGAAAATCAATCGAAATCCACGGGACACAGGCGTCGACACGACTGCCCGCGGCCACGTGCCGCGCCTCAGCCGCCGAGCGGCTTGACCTCGCCGAACCCCGCCGCGGCCATGGCGAGATGGACCCGGTTCTGGAAGCCGGCGTCATCGCCCGCGACCAGCAAACTGGCGTTGCGCGCGATGGCGTCGCACAGGGTCTCGACCCAGGCGCGCTCGCCCTTGCCGAAATCGTTGAGGACGTAGGAGTGAACCAGCGACTTGTCGCCGGGGTGGCCAATGCCGAGACGCACCCGGCGGTAATCGCGGGTCATGTGGCTGGTGATGGAGCGCAGGCCATTGTGGCCCGCGTCGCCGCCGCCGACCTTGACCCGCAGCTTGCCCGGCGCAAGGTCGAGTTCATCGTGAAACACCACGATCTGGCCGAGCGACATCTTGTGGAAGCGAACGGCCTCCGCGACCGCGCGGCCGCTGTCGTTCATATAGGTTTCCGGCTTCAGCAGGATCGCCTTCTCGCCGGCGATGGAGCCCTCGGCGACGCGGCCCTGAAAACGGGCGCGAAAGGGCGAAAAACCATGTTCGCGCGCGAGCGCGTCGATGGCCATGAAACCGATATTGTGGCGATTGCCGGCGTATTCCCGTCCGGGATTGCCGAGGCCGACGAGGAGCAGCATGGACGGTTCCGTTCGGGCGGCCGCCGGAGGTCATTCCCCCGCGCCGGGAAGGCGCGGGGGAAATCCCGATTACTTCTTGGCGGCGGGCGCGGCCTTCGCGCCAGCGGCGGGAGCCGCCGCGGCGGCGGCGGGAGCCGCCGAAGCCTCTTCCTTGTAGGTCGTCGGCGGCGCGATCGTGGCGAGGGTCATGTCCTTCTCGCGCATGATCGGCTTGCAGCCGTCGGGCAGCTTGATCGAGGAGATGTGGATCGACTCGTTGATGCCGAGACCCGCGAGGTCGATGGTGATCGCCTCGGGGATCGCATCCGCGGGAACCCGCATTTCCACGGTGTGGTGCACGATGTTGAGCGTGCCGCCGACCTTGATGCCCGGGCACGCGTCCTGATTGATGAAGTGCACGGGAATGTCGACGCGCAGCGTCGAGCCGGCCTTCAGGCGCAGGAAGTCAACATGCATGGGCTTGTCGGAGACGACATCCAGCTGGTAGTCGCGCGGAATCGCCCGCTCGACCTTGCCGCCGACGTCGATGTCGAAAATCGTCGTCAGGAAGTGCCCGGCGTAGATGAGCGTGTTGAGTGACTTGTAATCGAGGCTGATCGCCTGCGGAGCGTCGCCGCCCCCGTAGATCACGCCTGGTACACGGCCTTCACGGCGTACGCTGCGGGCGGCCCCCTTGCCAGTCCCGTCGCGAACCGTGGCCGCGAGCTGCTTGATTGCCGCTGCCATATCGGTGTCCTTTCATGAGAAAACGCGGCCCCGCCTCCAGGGGTGTCGGAATGGGTCGCGCGGCGGGCTTATAGGGGAAGCCGGGCCGGCGGACAAGTCGCGCGGCCGCGGGAAACCGGGTTCCCACGCCAAGTCAAACCCCGCGACGCATGGAAAGGCGTGCGTCGCCGAACGCAGGACATCCCCGCCAAAGTCTGCTAACACGCCCGCGCGGCATCAGAAATGCTGGACGCGCGATCATTTATACTTGTTGAAAAAGGGCCGTGACATGACGGACGCGGTGGACTGGCATTCTAGAATCGCGACGGATTTCGACGCCAAGTATTCACACTCCCCCTCGTTTCAGGAGCGTTTTCAGCGCTGGAGCGAGCTGCTGCTGCTGTATGTGAACGCGGAATCCGATGTCCTGGACGCCGGCTGCGGTTCGGGCGTGTTTTCCGAAATCGCCGCCCGTACGGCCCGTTCGGTGCTCGGTTTCGACGCGAGCGCGGAAATGATCGCCATCGCGAACGCCCGCAAGGCGCGCGCGAACCTGTCGAACACTACCTTCGCCGTGGCGCCGCTGGGCGACAAGACCGTTCTGGGCGGCCGCGCGTTCGACATCATCCTGTGTTCGAGCGTCCTCGAATACGTCGATGATTACTGGGCTTCGTTCGACTGGCTGGCCGCGGCGCTGAAGCCGGACGGCGTCATCCTCTTTTCCATGCCGAATGGCGCCAGCCTTTATCGCAAGGCCGAGCGACTGGCCCATACGATCACGGGCCGGCCTGCCTACTACGCCTATGTCAGGAACACGCCCCACGTCGGCGAGGTCGAGGCCGGACTTTCCCGACGCGGTTTCAGGATCGCTTCCCTGCAATATTATGCGCCCGCGCCCCTGCTATCGCCAATCGCGCGGAGCGTCGGACGCCCCGATCTCGCGGATAATCTCTTTTTGATCGCCTGCGAGCGGGCCTGATGACCGCCCGCGTCACCTTTGGCGCCACGAATTTCACCGCGACCAACGATGGCATTGGCCGGGTTTCCCGTCTGTGCGCGCTCGCGATGATCGAGGGCGGCTATGAACCCGATCTGATCAGCTTTCTCGACAAGCCGCCGGCGAGCCTGGCGGGACGCCCCGTCAAGGCGATGAACGGCGGCAAGATCGGGTTCGCGGCCCGATGTCTCGCGTCGGCCCTGCCCGCCGGAAGACCCGCCCTTTACGCCACCGCCGGGCTGGCGCGCGCCGGGCGGGCGCTGCCGTTCCTGTCCGCCCCCTACGGCGTCTGGATTCATGGCGTCGAGGTCTGGGGCGAACCGGCGCCGCGGGCGGACTATATTGCCGCGATCAAAGGCTCCCGGCTGATCATCGCCAACAGCGCCTTCACCCTGGACCGCGCGCAAGAAAAGCTTGGGCCGCTGCCCCAAGGGCGCCGGTGCTGGCTAGCGACGGAACAGGATGAACCAGCCGCGCCCGTCGCGCGCGACGGGCCGCCAACCGTGCTCATTCTGGGCCGCATTTCGCTGGACGAAGGCTACAAGGGCCACGACGAACTGGTCGACGCATGGCCAAGCGTGATCCGCGCCGCGCCGGACGCGCGCCTGATGATCGCCGGAGCGGGCTCGGGCCTCGACGCGCTGCGCGCGCGCGTCGCCGCCTCGCCCGCCGCAGCTTCCATCGACATTCTGGGTTTCGTGCCGGAGGCGGAGATGGACGCGTTGTGGAATCGCGCCAGCGTGTTCGCGATGCCCAGCCGCGGCGAGGGATTCGGACTCGTTTATATCGAGGCGATGTGGCGATCAGTGCCGGTTATCGCGTCGGTTCACGACGCCGGTCAGGAGGTCAACGTCGACGGCGAGACCGGCTTCAACGTTTCCCTTGAACGGAAGAACGAACTACCGGACCGGTTGATCGAGCTTTTGACGAACGCGGATCAGCGACGCCGCATGGGCGAGAACGGGCTCGCGCGATGGCGCGAGCATTTCCGATTTTCACGCTTCAAGGATCGTTTTCTCGCGATCCTCGATCCGTTCGTCTCGGGCCGCTAGGGCGACGGGTAAAACGCGCTGGATCGCCCGGTCAGACGATAAGCGATCATGCCGAGACATTCGTGAATGGCGATACTGGCGAAGGTCAACCCGTTGACCGCGCCCGGCAAGATTCGCCACGCGCCCCTGCCGACCATGGCCCGGTAATCAACGGGATAGGGCCGCACGTCGAAATCCGCGGCGCGAAACGCGCCCATCGCTCGCGGCATGTGGAAAGCGGACGTCAGCATGAGCCAGCGCTCGCCTTGCCGGGCGTTGGCGATTTTTCCGCTCATGATGGCATTATCATATGTGTTGCGTGATTCAGTCTCGATCTCGAGACGATCCTCGCCGACGCCAAGCGCGGCGAAGAGTTCCCGCGCGACATGCGCCTCGGTCGCCTCCGCGCCGCCCCCCGGATCGCCGCCTCCCGAGAAAATGACACGGGCGCGTGGATATTTTCGCGCCAGCCGCGCCGCCTCGATGACGCGCGCCACCGCGCCGTTCACGCCGGAACCGGGATGCGCGATGTAAAGCGCGGGGTCGATCGCGCCGCCGAGAACAATCAGACCATCCACGGCCGACCCGTCGTCGACATAAGCTGGAAATCGGTCTTCCAGTTGCTTCATCAACATTTCGCCGACAGGGAAAAAGGACATCCCCGCCAGTGAAAACACGGATGCGATCAGCAAGACCCGCCCCGCTCGCGCGCGTCCCAGGCGCGCGGCCACCAGACCGCAGCAGGCGAGAAACAGAAGTAGCGTCGGCGGGTCCAGAAACAGCCAGGCGATTTTCGAGATCGCGAAGAACATTTCATCCACTCGCATTAAGGGATAAGGCCGAGGGATTGGCTAAAGCCGCGAACAACGATCAAACGGAAGCGCCCTCGCGTGTTCGCTATTGATTTCATTCCCTCAAGTCGACCCGCTTCGATTTAGAGCGCCAAACGCCCTTGCAGCGATGGCGCGGACATGCGCAAGCATCCGAACCCGCGTTGGTTTAGGCAGACAAGCGTAACCCAGCGGAATCACCGTGATAAGCGTCCAAATAGCGGCCTTTGCAAACATCGCGGTAATGCCGATCGAAGGATAAAAACGCATCAAGGCCTCACCCGCGGCGACGCTCCAGACAAACGCGCCCACACCCGCGGCGAGCGATACAAACGCGTATTTGGCGAAGCCCTTGAAAAAGTCGATCCGAGCAATCACGCTCACGACTGACCAGTAAGCCACGACTTCCGCGATCGCCAAGCCCGCCACCAAGCCCGAGGCTCCCGCCACATACTGTCCGGCAAGGCAAAAAGCCGGCCCGAGTATGATCTGCAAAAGACGCTGCAAGCCGGGCGCAAATGTCATGTTGGCGAATTGAAGCATGGATACCGGCTGCTGCAGCGGCGCCACGAGCAGCATGGGCGCGAGCATCAGTAGCGCCATGTTCAAGGAAAACAGAGTTGGGTCGCCCGTCCAATAATGCGTGACAACCGATCCAAAAGACACGATAGCGGCCCCCGAGGCCGCGCACAGGACGGTCGTCAAAATCCCAATAACCGCGGACAGGCGCCAGGCGCGCTCATATT
>CAIOVE010000035.1 GCA_903861645.1 uncultured Hyphomicrobiales bacterium | reverse complement strand
AGCCAAGGACTGGGAAAATCTCAACCGAAGAGCGCTCGCGTTCCTGCGCCTCGCGTCAATAAGGCTTATGCTCAGAAAGCTATGCAATCCAGCATGATCTCTCCGGACAGACACTAAGGCCATATCCGAGTCTCGTTTTTTAAGAGAAGGCTCATATATTAACAATTTTCTTTTTCCAGCTAACTACGCTCCGCCGTGGTCGCGGATGCGGTGACACCAGCCGGAAAGACGAACCTCCTGGCCGACAAGGGCTTCGCTCGGCTGGGCGCAGGTGTGTGAACGGTAGGGGTGCATGGACGTCCCGATGGGTGAGGTTTCGCGCGCGGGCGCTGATTTGGCGCGTGCGTAGGCGAAAAACCCTTTTGGGGGAAGCGGCCCGCCCGCCCCGGCCATTTGGCGCGCGCGCCGACACCGGCTACATCTGGAAAATGATCAGATTCAAGGACGCGCCCCCGCCTGAAAAGGCCCCCGACGGCAAGGCCCGCAAGGTCGTGGCCGCGGCCCCGCCCGCCCCGGCGGAAGCCGCGCCCGGCCTCGACCTCGACGATGGCGCGCCGCCCGCCAAGGCGAAGGCGAAAAAGGGATTCGCCCGCAAGAAGCCAATGAAGGGCGCCTGACCGGGCTTTCGCCGCCACCTTGCGGTTTCCGGGCGAATGTGGACGATCTCGCGGCCCGCCCGCGTGGAGTCCCGAAACATGGCCGAACCCAATATCCGCTTTGACGACGGCGCCGAATACGAGCGCATGATGGGAACGTGGAGCCGGCTCGCGGGCGAGGTTTTCCTCGACTGGCTGGCGCCGCCCGCCGGGCTCCGCTGGATCGACATCGGCTGCGGCAACGGCGCTTTCACGGAACTATTGGTCGCGCGTTGCGCGCCGGCGGAAGTTCACGGCGTCGACCCCTCCGAGGGGCAACTGGCCTTCGCGCGGAACCGGCCGGGCGCGCCGATTGCGACCTACGCGCGCGGCGACGCCATGGCCCTGCCCTGCGAGGCCGGGCGCTTCGACGCCGCCGTCATGGCGCTGGTGATTTTCTTCGTGCCGGACCCCGCCAAAGGCGTGGCCGAGATGGCCCGCGTGCTCAAGCCCGGCGGCTGGGCCTCGACCTACGTCTGGGACATTCTGGGCGGCGGCTTTCCGCTCGAGCCCATTCAGGCGGAAATCCGCGCGCTTGGCTACAAGCCCCTCCTGCCGCCGAGCGCGCCCGCCTCGCGCATGGAGGCGCTGCGCGCCCTGTGGCGCGACGCCGGCTTCCTCGACATCGAGACGCGCGAGATCACGGTGACGCGAAGTTTCGCCGATTTCGAGGATTTCTGGACGACGAGCCTGCTGGGATCGAGCATGCGACCGACCCTCGCCACCATGAAGCCGGAGGACGTGGCCCTTCTGAAGGAACGCGTGCGCGCGCGCATGGTCGCCGACGGCGCCGGGCGCATCGCCTACGCGGCGCGCGCCAACGCGATCAGGGGCCGCAAGCCCGGCTGAACGCGGCGTCAGGGTTTCGGCAAGGCGTCGGCGAGCCAGCCGACGCTCGCCAGCGCCGCCGCGCGCGCGTCGGCCGCCGTGGCGTAAACGCCATCGACGAAATAGCCGACGGGCGTCCAGGCCCCGGCGTCCTCGACGTCGCGGCGAAACTCCTCGAAGCCATGGGTGCCATCGGGACGCCGGAAAAGATCGACGCAGCGATCATGCGCGTCGTTCTCGTGGCTGACGAAGACGACCCATGATTTGTCGATGCGTCTGGACATGCGGAAGCCCGGGTGTGGGATGGGCGCACCCGTCTAGATTACCGTGAGCAGCAGGCGCGACGGATGCGCGGCGGAATGATGGATCGTATCGCGACCGATCTTGTTGGGCGTGTAGGTGTGCGAAAATATCGGATCGGTGAACAGGGAGTCGCCATTGGCGATCTCGATGCGCAGGCGCGAGCCACGCGCCACCGTTTGCGCCGCGTGCATCAGCGGCACGCGCAACTCGACGATTTCGCCAGGCGTCAGCTTGCGCGGATCGCGATTGACGAGGATGGGCTCGCGCGGACCGCTCAGCGCCGGATCGAGCGCGCGATGCGACGCCCGCAACCATCCCTTTGTGACAACGGAAGGCCGTCCGCCGGCGCCCGACGCGGGAACCTCCGTCAGGCGCGCGATCACGTCCGTATCCCTCGCCGTCGACGACAGGAAAAGGACAAGTTCGCAGGGTCCGGCGATGGTCAGCGGTTCCTCCAGCGGCGGCGAAGTGAATGTCAGGATTTCCGCCAGCGCGTCCGGTCCGCGTTCGTCCAGTTTCACGACGCCGATGGCCCAGTTCTCGCGGGGATAATCGTAGGACGTCGCCGCGTCTGGCTCGCTGGACGGCGCAACATCGAGTCGACCGTCGTTGAGCGAATGGACCGCGTCGGCCTTGCCCTCGCGCAGATGATAGGCGACCTCGCGCGCCCCTTGCGGCGGCCACGCATCGAAAGACGCCATCTTGCCTGTGTTCCTGACGAAGACCTCGACCGGCGGTCGCCGCTCGAAATCATTGTCGATACCCTTCAGGAAGCGGTCGTAGAACGGCAGCAGGATATCGCGATGAAACGGCGTGGCCTCGAACTCGGCGCAGGCTTCGAAGGCGTTCGGCGCGCCTGTGATCATCAGCCATTTGGGGCCCCGCACGGCCTTCCAGCCGAGAATATTGCCGCCAAGATGCAGATCGAGCTTCGCCCATACGCCGATGGAAAACACGGGAATGTCGACGCGCGGCAACAGCGGCGCGATGGCGCGGCTCTCCCAGAATTCATCGAAGGTCGGATGCAGGCCGATATCGTGGGAAAGATCGCGCGGGATATGTCGGGGCGGCCCCTCGGCGGGATCGCGGTTGATGGGACGGACGGTGCCGTTCCACCATAGCGACATGAAATCGCAGGGAATGCCGCCTGTGTAGGCCCAGCCGTTGTAGATATCGATATGCCCGTCATAGGGCGCGATGCAGGCGAGATGCGGCGGACGTTCCGCCGCCATGTACCATTGCGCGGTGCCGTAATAGGACTCGCCGATGCCGCCGACCTTGCCGGAACACCACGATTGCGCGGCGATCCATTCGATGACTTCGTAATAATCGCGCCGTTCGCGCGGACTGAAAAATTCGTAGTCGCCGTCCGAACGGCCGGAACCGCGCACGTCGAGGCGAACATAGGCGTAGCCTTGCTCCACGTACCAGTTGATGGGGCCGGTTTCACGCCAGAGAAACATTTTGGTTTCAGGCACGAAGTCGTTGTCGAAGCGATAGGGCGAGACGCCGAAAAGGGCGGGAAAACGACCGCCTCCATCGGGCAGATGAACGCGCACGGCAAGCTCCACGCCATCGCTCGTCCGCACCCTGTGGTCGGTCGTCGTTCCCATCGGCCGCTTCTCCCGAATTTCGATCGTCCTTTAGAAGGCGTCACGAAGTCTAGCATGGTCGCGGACGCCGTCGAGGCGCTACCGATTGCCGCGCCCTCAAGCGCATATCGCGCCGGACGAAGCGTCGCCCCTCCCCATCCACCCCACGACCGCCCGCCTTGACTCGCCCCGGCGCCTTCGTGTTGAATGGAACAAATAGGGAACATTTGACGTGTCCAACGAACCGAGCCGCCCTCTGCGGGCGGGGCGGGCGCCGTCGGCGGAAACGTCGGCGCGCGACCGCGCCGCGCGCGCCCTCGCCAGTCT
>CAIOVE010000034.1 GCA_903861645.1 uncultured Hyphomicrobiales bacterium | reverse complement strand
GGCTCGGGAGGTGCAGGCGCCTAGCCAAGGACTGGGAAAATCTCAACCGAAGAGCGCTCGCGTTCCTGCGCCTCGCGTCAATAAGGCTTATGCTCAGAAAGCTATGCAATCCAGCATGATCTCTCCGGACAGACACTAAGTACCGTTCCTGCTTCTCGCGACGTTCGTTCGCCTCGAATTCCTGCATCGCGGCCTCTTTTTCGAGTAGCTCCTTGGAAAGTTCGCCCTCAACGCGAAGCCGCTCGTTCGCACGTTCTTGTTTTGCCGCCTTGACTAACTGATAGATACTATAAAGCGCGATTGCGCCGACAACGAAAGCAATTTCCGGAGACATCTTACGCACCCTCCATCGTGGAGTAAAGGCGGCGCGCGTCCACATCGTGATGGGCGACGCGGGGTCGTTCAGACGCGAACGTCAGTCGCCAAGCGCTTCCGTCGTTGTGCGACTCGAGTCCGGCGATGGCGTTGGCGCCGGACAAGCCATCCGCCGATTGGTTTCCTCGGCCGTGGCAGGCATGGCCATGGCCAACGTAACCGTCCTGAGCGCCGATGGTGCTATTCTCGTTTCGGGCGAGGAGTATTCGGAACAGGGCGCCGGAACGATGCTTTCGCTTGAGAAGGAGGTTTCCAGACGCTTGCGCGACAATGTCAGTCAAACATTGGCGCCTTATCTGAAAGCCAGGAACTATCAGGTGAGTGTGGCCGTTCGTCTGAATACGGATCGTCGGCAGACATCGGAGACAATCTATAATCCCGAATCGAGGGTTGAGCGATCGGTTCGCGTGGTCAAGGAAAACCAGACGTCTCAGAATTCGACGACCCAGCCGCCAACGTCGGTTCAAAGCAATCTGCCGCAGTCGAGGCCGACCGCGTCCGACGCGAAGCAGGCGAACGACGAAACGCAAAAGCGCGACGAAACGACAAATTTCGAGGTGTCGTCCAAACAGACAAATACGACGAGCGCGGGTTACGCGGTCGAGACCTTATCCGTTGTGGTTTTGGTGAACCGCGCGGCGTTGCCATCGGGCGCGGACACGAGCGCGCGCAACGGCGACGAGACCCGCAGAATATCCGAAATCGAGGATATCGCCGCGTCGGCGGCCGGGGCGCGACGCGACAAGGGCGATGTGGTGAAGGTCGCCGTTGTCGATTTCGGCGACCCGATCGCCGACATCAACGACCCGCTCCCCCAAAATCTGATGGATATTTTGGCGCGCCAGGCGGGTTCGCTGGCTGGCGCGGCCGCGGTCGTGCTCGCCACGATCATCATCGTGCTCTTCGCCATCAAGCCCGCTTTGTCGGTTCTCGCAAAGGGCCCGGACGCGAGAGAATGGCGAGAGGCGGAAGTCAAGGCGATAACGGATGGCAGCGTTGGTCCGATCCAGGATGGGGCGTTGAATGTCGCGGATCGGGCATTGGAGAGCGAAGCGAAAACGAGAGAGCTTGATCCATCGGCGGGGGGCGCATCCATGGAGTGGCGAGAGATCGCGAATGTCATAGAAGGTTTCCTCGAACAAGACGAGGGACGCGCGGCGGGCGTGATTAAGGCGTGGCTAGCGACGGAGACCGTGTCATGAAAGTTGTCGCCCTGGGTCGATATATTGGCAATGGCGCGGTTGGCGACAAGGATAACGCGCGCGCGAGTTCTCGGCACGGAATCGCAAGGGCGATTGCGCCAGCCGGCGTTGGCGAAGTCGCCATTCGCGAGAAGGAAATTTACGAGCGCGGTTTTCAGGAGGGCAGGGCGGCCGCGTTATCGGAAAACGCCGTCGCCCGGGAATTGGGCAAAGACGCCGATCCCGCGGTCTCGAACGCCGCGCTTGAGGCGGAATTCGCGGATAGACTCGCGCGGGTGGTGGCCGAGACATCGGCTCGTCTCGTGGAAATCGAGAATGATCTACATGATTGCCTGACGGGCATATTGAGGCCGGTGTTGATGGAGCTGCAGGGCGAAGTCGTTGTCGCGCGATTGTTCGCTCATCTGGATCGCGTTCTTGAAAACGGATTGGGGGCGCGAATGAAAATCAAGGGTCCACCTGAAATTCTGGAATACTTGCGTGGGAGGCTGATCGGAGACGCCGCGCGCTTCGACTTCGAGGCGACGGAAGGCATCGACATAATAATCGATTGCGATCAAACGAGAATCGAAACGCGGCTGGGTGAATGGATGCGCGGTTTGAAAAGCTTCGAGGAAGGTCAGATGGCGTGAACGAAACGCATCCTGAAATTGTCATCATCAAGCGTCATGCCAGTCATGAAGACGAGCATCACGGTGGCGCGTGGAAAATCGCCTTCGCTGATTTCATGACGGCGATGATGGCGTTTTTTCTGGTCCTTTGGATCATCAACGCGACCGACAAGGATACAAAGTCCATCATAGCCCGGTATTTCAATCCCATAAAATTGGAAGATCAATCGCGAACCCGCAAGGGCATTCGTGGCGCGGAGTCGAGCGAAACGCCGCAGGTCGCCATCGAGGCAGTTGATGATAACAGGGATGGCGCGGTTTTGGCGGGCGAACCAGTCGAAAAGCCCGCGTCGGCTGAGGCGAGTTCCGATCAAGCAAATGACGAGGCCGGTAGACGCGGAATGAGCGCGGAGGCGCGGCTATTTTACGATCCGTACAAAAGTCTTGACGAAATCGCCGCTCGCGGGGCGACTGAGGCAGGCGCCGCTATTGGCGACGATGCAACGCGGCAAACCGAGGTCAGGTCGGGAGACCAGCCAATGTTGGAGCCATTTCAACCCGTCCCTCGAGGCGCGCGGTCAACATCGCCTGAAGCCGCGGCCGTCCCCCAGCCGAGGGGGATGGATGGGCTTTCGCCACCGCGGGTTGTTCCGTCAGAAAGTGAAGCCACCGGGAACGGGAAGAACGTCGCCGTTGATCGGAATGTTGTTGCGCCCGCGATCAATTCGGACAAGTCGGCGCCGCGACCGGACAGTGGCGCGTCCAATTCGCAAACGCTCGCTCAAGCCAGGGGAGTTGAGGCGGAGGTGAGAAATGCGATGTCGGGCCCGCGTGTCGATGGGATGCCGACTGTTGATGTCCGCGCGGTCCGCGATGGTTTGCTGATCAGTCTGATGGATGACACGAAATCCAGCATGTTCGCGCAAGGATCGGCGGAGCCGACGCCCGCTACCGTGCGTCTCCTGGGCGAACTTGCCGTCGCCATTGGAAAAGCGCGCGGCGCCGTGGTTGTCCGCGGTCATACCGATGCGCGTCCGTTCAGGTCCCGGACATATGATAATTCCCGATTGTCGGCCGCGCGCGCCCAGATGGCCTATTACATGCTGGTGCGTGGCGGGGTTCCAGAATCGCGCATCGAGCACATCGAGGGATATGGCGCCAGCAAGCCCCTGAGTGGCATGGATCCCAAGGCGCCGGAGAATCGCCGGATTGAGATTTTGTTACGATCCGAGGGAAGCGCTGTTCCATGATGATTGCGAAGAGCATCTCCGCATTGCTCGCCGCGGTCGCGTTTTTTTATTCGACCGTGTGTTTTTCTGGATCGATGGCGCCACGTGAGTTGATGCTAGAGCTGTTCAAGGCGCAGGCTAGAATTGGCCAGGGCGACAGGGCCGCGGTGGCCGCGCAGGCCAAGTTGCTGGGAGATTTCGATGCATTGATCGCTTCGACGCCGGGCTCATTCTGGAAGGAATCCGAAAATTGCGGATTGCTGGTGAACTATGTTTTGAGTGGCGGCCAGGTCGGCAATGTACGCAAGTTGCTCCGTTCCCGCGATGTGGCGCCGGAGATTGAATCGTTGCTGCGCGGCGCGGTCGCTTACATGTCAGGCGCGGTCAACGAGGCGCGAAAGTTGTTGTTGCCGCTTGATCCTCGCGACATGAACCAGTTGCTTGGCGCTCAGGTCGCTTACGTTCAGGCGGTGCTGTTAACGGAGCAGGATAAAGCCCGCGCGAGCGGGCTGCTTGATCTTGCGCGTCTTCTCGCCCCCGGCGGCCTGCTCGAGGAGGCTGCGCTGCGGCGACAGGCGAAGCTTGCCGCGGAATTGGGAGATGCGCGGCAATTCATGCAATTGGCCAGTCAGTATAACGTCCGCTTTCGGCGGTCCCTGTACGCGGATGACTTCGCGCGCGCGTTTGTGGAATTGGCGCCGAAAATCGGAATGCAAAGAAATTGGGAGGGCGTCAAGGCGCTTGATCGGGTCGCCGAATCGTTCACGCCGGAATTGCGACAAGCGCTTTTTTTGTCGCTTGCGAGGGAAGCGATGCTCGCTGGCGAATTTCATCGCCTGGAAGATCTGATTTCAATGGTGTCCGATGAAGTTAAGGGTGACGCATCCGCTTTAGCGAGGTTGAAACTATACGAAGGCATCGACCGTTTGGTGAATAAGCAATATGACCGCGCAAGCACATTGCTCGGCGCGGTCGATGCGGCGAGTTTGCAAGGTCCGGATATCGAGTTGTTGAATGTATCTCGGGCGATTGGGCGGCGCGCCGCGGTGTCGAGAGTCGACAGTTCGCGACCGATCAATATTTCCAATGCAAGTCTTGATGGGGTGGAAGTACGTGCGCGGCGGTCTGGTGATCTAGCCGAAAAAGCCCTTGGCGCCTCGGATCATGCCCTGGCGGGAAAATAGCGGGAGATTGCGTGTGATCTCCGTCGTTTCGCCAGGCGTGATCGCCCATGCCACTCGGTCCGAAAAACCGGAGGGCGATGGCGGCAACCGAGGCGCGGGCGTTGGCGGCGTGTTTGGCGATGCATTGAATGATGACAGCGCACGCCAAAACGGTTTGACCGATGTTCCCACCGCCATGCGAAAGCCGACCGATGGCCGGCCCTTGATTGGCGGGACTCCCGTCCAATCGCCAATGCGCGTCGAGTTCAGCAAGCGGTCACGCCAGGGACGGGAAATCGGGCGGACACACGACATGCGTAATCCTGAATTGGGTCTGGGGAATATGCACCGCGAAATCGCGGCGAGCGGCACTTCCGCCGCCATGGCGATTACGTCGCTTCTGTCGCCGTTCATGAAGGATATGGGTCAGGTCGATGATCACGTGAATGCCTCCCAACCGAGCGAAGGGGGCGGCGAGCCGGATTGTATGATTGACGAAGCGGACTCCGGGATTTTGAGCTCGCGGTACGGGGACGGCGCTTCGGTGAACGGCGTCGTCGGAGGTGGCGCCAAGGTTGCGATTGCTTCGGTTCAACTAAGGTCGCATTTCGACATTCGCTCGGCGTTCAGCGGTAACGTGGTAACCGGTATCAAGGGCTTGTGCCCGACATTGAATGATGTCTCGACGCCTGTCCTTGATGGTTCCCATTTATCCAAGGCCGCCGCGCCGGAGGGTGTCGACGCGGCGCGACCAGAACCAGACGGGGCCTCAAAAGGCGACTTTGCTCACGATGCGCGTTTTTCGAGCCTTCAATGCAAGACGTCAGATGAGCCGGCCATGCCGATGTCGATGGTTGGCGATGCCATGAACGCCGCGGGGCGGCTTTTGGGTTTGGCTGGCGCCGAACCTTCTGGACCGACGCTTATTGGTGGCTCCGCGCCAAGTTCGGGTGCGGTCGATGTGCGGGCCGCTGAAACCGAGCGCGAGCCGGAAGCGAAGGTAGCGGTTGGTCCTTCTCGTGGGATTGGTCGCGAACTGGACTGCCGTCTGAGTTCAGACGAACTTGGCCATATGAATATCAGTCTTCGTTTCGCGGCTGGCGCCCTTGAAGTGGCGATCGCGGTATCGACGCGCGATGCCCTTCGAGTTGTGGAGCAAAAGCGCGCGGAGATGCTTGCCGAGTTCAGACACAACGGCGTTGAACTTGCCACGCTGGAGGTTGGGTATGAGGCGTTGGCCGGGGGCCTGGACAATGGGAATCCCCTTGGCGGCGCGGGGCCAGATAAGCGTCGAGAAAGCCGTTCGCGCGAGGCTGGAGCATCTGAATTGTCTCCTGGAGATATGGGCAATGGCCGCGCGGAACGGGCGGTTGAGGTTGGCGCCGTGGGCGGCGGCGGCTTTTTTTTCTAGCGCGATTGGCGGATTCGCGGCCGAGCGGACGGTCTGCGAAATGGAGATGTCGCGCGCCGCCGGCCTGAACGACATACCAATCAACGTGCTTTACGCGGTTGGTCTGGTTGAAACGGGCCATCGTGGCGTGTTGCGGCCATTCGACATCAATGTGGATGGTCTTGGCGTGCATTCGCCGGACCTCGCGGCGGCCTTGGCCGCGGTCGCGCGCGCGCGTCAGTCGGGCGCCCGGTTGATCGACGTGGGTTGCATGCAAATAAATGTTCGATGGCACGGCGACAAATTCACATCGCTGGCCGACATGTTCAACGCGCGACGCAATGTTGAATACGCCGCCGGGTTTTTGCGGGAATTGCGGCGCCGGGAGGGATCATGGACGCTGGCCGTGGCGCGCTACAACGCGGGACCAAATAACTTCGGCGCGCAAAAGGAATACGTTTGCCGCGTCATAGGTCAGATGGTTGGAAGCGGCATGGGCAACTGGACGCCGGCCGCGACGCGACTTTGCAAATAGGCACGGCGTTCTCCGGGCGACGATTTCGCGGTGGGCGCAGCAATTTTTTCTAAATGCTACCATAGGTTGTAAAAAGTGTTATTAATTACTTAATGGTGATTCGGTGCGGCGGGGTAACGGCCACGGTCCTTCCGGTTTGGAGACAAAGATGTTTGTTTTGATCGATCAGAATGAATTGGTGGCGACTGGGTTTTCCGCCAGCCTGGCGCGCGAGGGCGTTCCCTTGGCGAGCTTCCATCCGGCGGAATTCCCGCAATGGTTGCACTCGGCGCAGCCAGCTGATTTGCAGATCGTCGAGGCGTTTCTGGTCGGTTCTTGCGACCATGCGGAGGCCCTTTCAAAAAGCATTCGCCGAAATTCCCGAGCGCCCATTATTGCCTTGCGCGACCAGACGACGCTGGAATCCACGCTCGCGCTTTTCGAGGCCGGCGCCGACGACGTGGTCCGCAAGCCCGTCAACGCCCGCGAATTGCTGGCCAGGGTCGAGGCGGTCCGACGGCGCGCGCGACTGGAGCCTGAAGCAACGGCAATCGGGCGATTGAAGGTCTATTTCGATGGCCGATATCCGGAAATCGACGACCGGGAATTCGCCTTGCCGCGACGCGAACGACGTATTCTCGAGTTTCTCGTTCTGCATCGTGGCAAATGGGTCACCAAGCAACAGGTGTTCGCGGCGACGTATGGCATCTTCGACGATGAGGTTCAGGAAAGCGTCGTGGAAAGCCATATCAGCAAGTTGCGTCGCAAGTTGACGGCGTCTCTGGGGCACGACCCGATCGAGTCGCGCAGGTATCTCGGATACCGTATCGATGTGGTGCGCGCGGCCGCCCGCCCGTTGGCGCCGCGCGTCACGCTGCATGAGGCATTCGCCATCTAGCGCCGCTCGCTTCGCGCCGCTCTTCGTGGTTTTGTTGGTCATTCCGATGATTCGCATGAAAGCGGAACGCGCCATTGAGCCTGGATGCCCTGCCATCGATATGGCTGCTGTTGATAGCGTTTCCGGCGGTAACGCTGGCATACGCGATTTTCGCCATGGCCGGTTTTGGCGCCGTGTTCATCACGGCGCCGGCGCTGGCTCAGGTCATGCCCGTCGCCACCGTGGTGCCCGTGTTGGCGCTGGTGGATTGCGTGGCGGCTACATTCAATGGTCTCAAGCTCGGCTCGAAAATCGCCTTCGATGAATTGAAGTGGCTGGTGCCGCTGATTATCGCTGGCAGCTACATCGGCGCCAACGCCCTGCTTGTAACCCCCGCCCGCCCCATGATGGTCGGCCTTGGCCTGTTCGTGATTGGCTACGCTGTCTTTTCGCTGCTTGCCGCGCCCTTGCCGAATACCATCGGCCGACGCTGGATCGCTCCGTTTGGCCTGATCGGCGGTATTTTCAGCGGCATGTTCGGCAGCGGCGGATTCATCTACGCCATGTATCTGACCCGGCGGCTGGCCGATCGCGACGCCATTCGCGCGACACAGAGCGCGTTGATCATTCTGAGCACGCTCACGCGCGCGACGATATTCGTTTTCGCCGGCGTCTATTCGGATGGGCGTATTCTGATTCTGGCGCTGGCCTGCGTGCCGGCGATGGCGCTCGGAACGTGGCTGGGTCACCGGGTGACGCTGGCGATGTCGCGCGAGCAGTTCCTGCGGGCCATCCATTGCCTGCTGCTCGTCTCCGGTGGGGCTTTGCTGCTGCGCGCCTGGACACTTTAGAGGTCCATCCACGCGGCGCTTGCCAATTTCGCGGGCGCGCGACACATTCCCGCCATGGGCCGGCGTTGGTGGATTTTCGCCGCGCCGCGCGACGCGGGGGAATTTGCGATGCTGAGCGAGGAACACAACCGTCTGCTGACCCGCGTGGAAAACAACGCGCCCGCCGGCAAGCTCCTCAAGAATTACTGGCAACCAGCGGCCTTGCTCGACGAGTTGGAGGGGCCACGACCGGTCAAGGCGCTGCGCCTTCTCGGATTGGATCTGGTGCTGTTCAGGGACGAGCAGGGTCGCCTTGGATTGATCGACAGGGACTGTCCGCATCGCAACGCCGATCTCGCGTTCGGACGCCTTGAGGATGGCGGTATCCGCTGCCCCTTCCACGGTTGGCTGTTCGACGTGAATGGCAAATGCCTCGACACGCCCGCCGAGCCGGCGGGGAGTCCGCTTTGCCAGAATGTTCGCCAGCGATCCTATCCGGTCGAGGCGCGCTCGGGCATCGTCTTCGCGTTTCTCGGCGAGGGCGAGCCGCCGGCCTTTCCGGAGTTCGACTGCTTCATAGCGCCAGACAGCCATACTTTCGCGTTCAAGGGGCTGGTCGAGTGTAACTGGCTGCAGGCGCTCGAGGTTGGCATGGACCCGGCGCATGCGTCCTACCTGCACCGTTACGCCGAGGATGCCGACCCCGACGCCGGCTATGGCAAGCCATTCCGCGGTGTCTCCGCCAATTCCAATCTGCCGATCACCAAGGTGTTGCGGGAATACGGGCGGCCGCGCATCGATGTCGAGCAAACCGAATACGGCTTGCGCATCGTCGCGCTGCGCGAGATCGACCAGACGCTCACTCACGTCCGCGTCACCAACATCGCCTTTCCCAACGCCTTCATCATTCCGCTCTCCGAGGACATGACCATTTCGCAATGGCATGTGCCAGTGGATGACGTGAACAACTACTGGTTCGCCATTTTCACGAGCTTCAAGGGCCCCGTCGACAAGCAGTCGATGCGCGCGCAGCGTCTCGCTCAATATGATTTGCCGGACTACCGCTCAAAGCGGAATCGCGAGAATAACTATGGCTATGACGCGGACGAGCAGAAGCGGGCGACCTACACCGGCATGGGTCACGACGTGAACGCGCATGATCAATGGGCGATCGAGTCGCAAGGGCGCATTCAGGATCGCACCCGCGAACATCTCGGCCAATCGGACAAGGCTATTTCGGCCTATCGCCGGATTTTGAGGGCGGAAATCGAGAAGTGTCAGGCTGGCCAGGCGCCGATGATGGCCTTGTCGGCCGAACAGGCCGCGACGCACCGCGGCCCGGTCGCCGTTGATGGTCTCGCGCGAAACGTCGAGCCTGAAGCGTTCTGGAAGAACCTCGACGCCGAACGTCGCGCCGTCGCGCCATGGCCGTCCCGCTCGCCCATGGCGGCGGAGTAGCGCGATGACGTTTGTCGAGGCGCATGGTCTGTGGACAGGGGAACAGAAGGACGCGTCGCTGGAGGTCGGGCGTCGCGTCGCCAATGAAGACATCGAGGTCATCCGGTTTTCCTGCGCCGACGTGCACGGCGTGCTTCGCGGCAAGACCATGGTGGCGGCGAGCGCCCGCGGCGCCATGCAAGGCGGCGTGGCGCTCACGTCCACGATGCTTCTGAAGGACACGTCGCATCGCACCGCGTTCCCCGTGTTCAGCGCGGGTGGCGGCTTTGGCATGAAGGAGCTTCAGGGCGCGGCCGATCTCATCATGGTCGCGGATCCAACGACGTTCCACGTCCTGCCGTGGGCGCGCAAGACGGGGTGGATGCTCTGCGATGTCTATTTCCGCGACGGCAGGCCGTTTCCCTTTTCGACGCGCTCCTTGATGGCGACCGCGGTCGAGCGGCTCAAATCGCGCGAATACGAATTCATCGCGGGTCTTGAGGTCGAGTTCCACCTGTTCAAATTGATGGACCCGCGCCTCGGTCTCGCGGATTCCGGGCAACCCGGCGCCGCGCCGGAAGTCGAACTGCTGTCGCAGGGGTATCAATATCTGACCGAGCAGCGGTTCGACCAGATGGAGCCCGCGGTCGAGTTGATCCGCCGCGATCTTCAGGCGCTTGGCTTGCCGCTGAGGTCGATCGAGATCGAGATGGGGCCAAGCCAAGTCGAAATGACTTTCGAGCCGCGCGCGGGCCTCGCCGCCGCCGACTTGATGATGCTGGTGCGTTCGGCGATTAAGCAAAGCGCGCGGCGTCATGGGTTGCACGCCACGTTCATGTGTCGCCCGCGAATTCCCAATGTGATGTCGTCGGGTTGGCACCTGCATCAATCGTTGCGGTCCAGCGATGGGTCGAATGCGTTTGTCGCGCGTGGCGTCGACGCGCCTTTTTCCGATCTGGCGCGCGGATGGCTCGGAGGATTGTTGGCGCACGCGCGGGAAGCGGCGTTGTTCACCACGCCGACCATCAATGGCTACCGTCGATATCGCGCCAACTCGCTCGCCCCGGATCGAGCCATCTGGGCCTCTGAAAATCGGGGCGTCATGGTCCGCGCCATCGGCGGTCGCGACGATCCGGCCACGCGCCTTGAAAATCGCGTGGGCGAACCGACCGCCAACCCCTATGTTTACATGGCTTCGCAGATCCTGAGCGGTCTTGATGGCGTGGGTCGTCAAGTCGATCCGGGGCCGGGCGCCGACGCGCCCTACGAAACGCGCGCGGACCGGTTGCCGACCACGATCGAGGAGGCGATCGCCGCGTTGGACGCCAGCGCGTTTTTCCGCGCTGGTTTTGGCGATGCGTTCGTGAATTATCTGCTGACGATCAAGCGCGCCGAACTCGCGCGATTCAACACAGAGGTCAGCGAATGGGAGCAACGCGAGTATTTCGACCTGTTCTAGGCGCCGAAGATGCGCGCGGCACGACGCCTTGCCTCCGTGGTTTTGACGAACGCGTGGGCTTCGTCGCCACCCATTTCGCGGCCGCCTTGCGCGTCATCGCGAGGAACGTGGCCTGAAATGGCGTTGGCAGCCAATCGGCGCGGGTCGTGAGGCCGACAAAACGCGGAAGATGCGGAACGTTCACGGAGTCGAGGCAAACAAGTTCGTCGCGGTTGTCGAGGTCCGCGTGCCAGCGGGATAGCAGGGCGAGGCGATCGCTGGCCTTCAGCAGCGCGATGGTCGTTGGCAGACAACTGGTCTCGACGCGGGCGTTGGACGCCATGCCGTGCGATTTGAAAAAGGCGTCGAGCGTGACACGACGCGGCAAGCCCGTCGTTGGCAGAATGAATTCATAGGCTAGAAGATCGGCGGTGAGCGGACGGTCGGCCGTGGCCAATGGATGGCCCACGCGGCAAACAATCGCATAGGGATCCTCGAGCAACGGTTCCTCGACGAGATCGCGGAACAGGGGCGGCGAGCGTAACGCGCCGAAGATGACGTCAATGGTTCCGGCGCGGATGGACGCCGCGTGATCTTCGTAGGAGCCCTCGACGATATCGACGCGCTGCGCCGGCAAGCCGCCCAGAAGCGAGCCAAGGCCCTCGGCCAGGATGACTCTCGGCGACAGGGCGAGCACGCCCACGCGCAGGCTCGCGCGTTCGTTGGCGCGCAGCGCGCCGATTTCCTCCATGCCGGAGTGGATTTCGCCCAAGGCGAGCGCGAGCCGACGCGCGAGTTCCGCGCCCACCGGATTGACCTCCACCCCAGCGGCCGTGCGTCGATAGAGGCCGACGCGCAACAGTCGCTCCAGTTCCCGCGCCGGGCGTTGCAGCGTGGGTTCTGCCACGCTCAACCGCCGGGCCGCGGCGCGGAATCCGCCGGCGCGCCAGATCGCGATCAGGGCCGCGATCTGCGTATCCCGTAATTTTGATATGATCGACTCCGCCTTTTGCGGCGGCTCTCCGGACGCGGCCAGCGTATCGCGCACGGCTTCTCCGATCTGGTCCAGGAAGCGTCTGGTGCGATTGAAAAAGGCGACGCCATCGCCCGTCGCGAAACTGCCGGAAGCCCGGCGTTCCAGCAACCGCAAGCCCAACTCGCGTTCAAGCTGGTCAAGTGAATAGGCGATGGCGGGCTGGCTGACGCGCAATTCCGCGGCCGCCGCCAGCCCCGATCTCGCGCGAACGACGGTGTCGAAGGCGCGCAGCCGCTTGAGGCCGGGCGTGTAAGGGGTCATTGAGTTCATGCGGATGCGCGACCTGACTTAGCCATATTTTATATCATCCGGTTTTGAATTTATAGGCTGGCGGGCGGGTTTTCGTGCCATACGCCTTGGCGCGACGCCTTTGATCGACGGGCTATCGCGTCGCGATGATCGGAGTTGGCTCCGCCGGACCGATGGGAGGCATAAGGGGAATGGCGATGTCGAAGCTCAAGATTATTGACGTTCATTGCCACGTGGTGTCGCCGGATCGCGCGCGCTATCCGCTGGCGCCGCTGGGCGGCAAGCAATCCGACTGGTCGTCGGAGCGGCCGACGACGCCCGAGCAGTTGCTTGCGGCCATGGACGAGGCCGGCGTCGCCAAGGCCGCCGTTGTTCAGGCGTCGACCGCCTATGGCCACGACAGTTCCTATCTCGCCGACTCCATCGCGCGCTTTCCCGAACGCTTCACCGGCGTTTTTTCGGTCGATCCCCTCGCGCCGGACGCCCTCGCCCAGATGGACAAGTGGATGAGCATGGGCATGACGGGCATGCGCGTGTTCACGACCGGTAGCACGATGCCTGGCCAACAGACTTGGCTCGACGACGAGCGCGCTTTTCCCGTGTGGGAAAAGGCAGGCCGCGAACGGCTGCCTATCGCCGTGCAAATGACGGCGGAAGGCATTCCGCTCCTGCTCAAGATCGTCGCGCGCTTTCCCGACACGCTGTTCCTGCTGGATCACCTCGCTCGTCCGGTGATCACCGACGGACCTCCCTACGCCAAGGCCGCGAGCCTTTTCGATCTGGCGAAACATCCGTCGATTTATCTAAAGCTCACCAGCCGCACCGTCGAACATTGCCAGAGCGGGCAGGCGACGCCGGCCACCTTCATGCCCAAACTGGTCGCCGCGTTCGGCGCGCGACGCATCATGTGGGGCTCGAATTTCCCCGCGCATCATGGAACGCTCGCGTCGATCCTGGGCGACACGCTGCGCGTGCTTGAGCCGCTCGACCCCAGCGATCGCGCCATGATTCTCGCCGGAACGGCGGAATCCATCTACCCGACATTGAAGTGAGGCCGTGATGTCCGATCAAATCGAAACGATCAGATTGCGCGCGGCGATCAAGTCCTATCCCACCACGCGCGCCCTACTCGAAGGCGACATCGTTTCGCCCCTCGTCGATTTCGATTTCGTCGAGGTCGAGCCCATTCATCACGCCTTCGCGCCGATGGCGCGCGAGCAGGTCTATGACGTCAGCGAAATGGCGGTGTTCACCTATTTGCAGGCCTTCCACTTCGGCAAGCCGCTTGTGCTTTTGCCGGTGGTGCTCGCCGCCCGTCATCAGCATGTTTGTATCGTCTATAACAAGCAGTTCCATTCATCGCTGACGCCCGCCGATCTGCCCGGCAAGAAGGTCGGCGTGCGCGCCTACACGCAAACAACCGGCGCCTGGGTTCGCAATATTCTCATGCGCGAACATGGATTGCCGCTCGACTCCGTTGACTGGATCACGACCGAGGGCGCGCATCTGGCGGAATACGAACAACCCGCATTCGCGCGGAGCGCGCCGAAGGGCTCCAAGTTGATCGACATGCTGATGAATGGCGAGGTCGACGCCGCCATTCTCGGCAACGATCTGCCCGACGATCCCCGCATCGCGCCCGTGATTCCTGACGCGGTGCGCGCGGGCCCCGCGTGGCACGCGGCGACCGGGCTCATTCCCATCAACCACATGCTCGTGGTGACCAAGGATCTGGCGGATCGCCATCCCGATCTCGTGCGGGAGACCTATGATCTGCTGCGCCGTTCCAAGGAGGCCGCCGGGCCGTCGCGCGGGCCGGATTTGCGGCCCATGGGTATCGAAGCCATCAGGCCGTCGCTGGAGTTGGCCGTCGGTCTGGCCGCCGAGCAATCCATCATTCCGCGCAAGTTCGACATCGAGGAACTTTTCGCGCCCTGGCGCGCCATCGAGCGGGCCTGACGGAACGCCCCGCGGGGCCGGAGCAAAAGTCATGAAGCGCATAGCCGCCATTTCATTCGCCTGCGCCGTGGGCGCTCTGTCCGTTGGAGACGCGTTGGCGCAGGGCGCCTCGCCAGCGGATTTCTACAAGGACAAGACCATTCGCGTGCTCGTCGGGCATCCGCCCGGCGGCTCCTATGACTTTTACGCGCGCCTCGCCGCCGACATGCTGCGGGTGCATATTCCCGAGGCCAAGGCGGTGATCGTCGAGAACAAGCCGGGCGGCGGCGGACTCGTCGCCACGAGCTGGTTTTACGCGCAAGCGCCCCGCGATGGCACCGAACTCGCCGTGCTGCCTGAAACGATCGGCAACACCCAGTTGATGGAACCCGCGGTTGGCAAATGGAACGTCGTCAACCTCGCCTATATCGGCTCGTTTTCCGCGGTGAACACCGCCTTCATGCGGCGGCGCAACTCGCCCTCGAAAACGATCGAGGACATGAAGACCAAGGAAACGATCGTTGGCTGCACGGGCACCAACGCGCAAAGTTATCAATATCCCGCGCTGTTGAAGGCTTTGGGCGGGTTCAAGTTCAAGATGATCTGCGGCTATCCCGGCGCGAATGAATATTCCATCGCGCTTGAACGCGGCGAGATCGACCTTGTGTCGTCGGCGTGGAACTCGTGGCGCGTGACGCACAAGCGACAGATCGCGGATGGCGATCTTGTCGCCGTGGTGCAGGCGGGCCTGAAGCGTAATCACGAATTGGCCGATGTGCCGCTCATGCAGGAGGTCGTGGACGATCCGCAAGCGCGCAAGGTCATCGATTTCGCCTCGGCGGGCGCCATGATCGGCCGCGCGCTGGTGGCGCCGCCCGGTCTTCCGGCGGAGCGCTTGGCCTATCTGAGGTCGGTGTTCGACAAGATGGTCGCCGATCCCGCGATGATCGAAATGGCCGCGCAGAGAAACCTCGAGCTTGATCCGGCGCCGGGCTCGGTTGTTCAAGGATATTCGGACGCGATCGCCGCCACGCCGCCGGATATTGTCTCGCAGGCCGTCTCGGCGTTCCGGTAGGCCGCGGACGCCGCGCGACGCTAAACGCGTTCGTCATCCAATCGGGCTTTCGCGGACGGCTCGCGCGCCGGCGCGTTTCGCGGGCGCTCCGCCCAAGGTCGCCAACCAACGACCTCGGCTTGTAGTATTTCCCCTGTCTGGCCATTAATCCAGGCGTCGTCGGAGCGGCGGCAGGGGAAGGGAATGACATAGGTGCTGCGGAAATCGCGGCACAAAAGCTCGACATCGCCCGTCGCCGCGGCAAAGCCATCGGCTTGGTAATCGGCAATTCTGGCGCCTTTGATGGCCACGGCGTTTACCTCGATGACGTCCGACGGCACCCTAGGACCGCCGACGCCCGCTTGGCAATCCAGCCGGTGTCGAGGCGGTGGATTGCGCTTGGGGTGGAGGTCGCTAAACTCGCCTTGAAAAGGTATTTGGGAGGTTTGTGATGGCCCGCGTCCCCGGCACCAACGAGGATATCCTGCTTTCATCGACGCGACGCGGGCTGCCGCGCGACGTTGACTACGGCAAGGCGAGCATGGCCGATTATATTCAGGCGCTCGACAACTTTCATCGCGTATTCGCGATCCGTCCCGGCGAGCATGTCGTCATGCTGACGGATCCCTTGCTCGATCCGCGCGTCATTCAGGTCGTGCAGGGCCTGTGCAAGGCGCGCGGCGCGACGTTCATTTCCTACATGGGCGAGTCCACCCGCTATGTCGAGGTGCCCGAGGAAGCGCGCGCCTTGCTGGAACGCGCGGATTTCGTGGTGTCGACCTGGTTCGCGTCCGTCTTCGACCCCTTCTGCCAGCGCCTTCGACGCGAGAAGGGTCAGCGCTGGGTCAAGATCACCTTCTTCCGCAACGTTGACCTCTGGAACACGCCACAGGCGCGTTTCCCGCTGGAAATCGTTGGCGAACTCATTCGCGCGACCTCGCGGCTCTACCCCGAGCATGGGCCGTTCGAACTCAGGATCACCGACAAGCGCGGCACGGATTTCCGCGTGCCGTTCAGCGCCGACATGCGCGAACGCATGAAAAAGGACAATCGCTGGCGCGGGCGCAATACCGCGGACGAAGCTGGTTGCTATGTGCATTACATGCCAACCCACGGGCCGAACATTTACGACCCCATCATGTATGGCAATGATCCGAATTATAAAGTTGGCATCAATGGCGTCATCAAGGCGCAATGGGGCGTCGGCTTCGACAAGCCCTTCGTCGATCCGCCGGCTGTCGAGTTTCGCGACGACAGGGTCGTGGCCGTGCATGGCGAAAGCTGGGAGGCGGAAGTCCTGCGCGAATTCATCATCGGCGGCACGCTCGAGGAACTCGGTTGTGGTCACAATCCCAAGGCGCCGCGGTTCGATATCTATCCCGCTGGGCCCAATTCGCCCGGCGCGCTGCACTTCGGCATCAATGGTCCCAGGACGTCGGAATATCTGCGCCGGGTCATGCCGAACTGGGAGGAGCCCCACGTGCACATGGATCTCGTGACGTTTGATTCCACCGTGACCGCTGGCAACAATACCCTCATCGAGGATGGTTTTCTGCGGTCGCTGGCGGACCCGGAAGTCATCGAGGTCGCGCGCAAATACGGCGACCCCGTGGAACTGCTGGAACAGTTCCCGGTCTAGTCTTGATCGGCGCGGGGCCAGCCCCGCGCCGCGCCTGAAGGATCAGCCAAGCGACTTGAGGCCGGCCTTCATGTCGTCGATCAGATCCTCGACGTCCTCGAGCCCGCAGGACAGACGAAGCATCCCGTCGCCAATGCCGCTTTCCGCGCGGGCTTCCGGCCCGATGCGTTGATGCGTCGTCGTCGCCGGATGCGTCAGCAGGCTTTTGGCGTCGCCCAGATTGTTGGAAATCTTGACGACCGACAGGCCGTTGCCGAAGCGGAACGCGCCTTCCTTGCCGCCCTTGACGTCGAAGGCGATGACGCTGCCGCCGCCGCTCATCTGCCGCATGGCGAGTTCATGTTGGGGATGGTCCTTGCGCGTCGGGTAGAGCACGCGCTCGATGCCAGGCTGTTCGGCGAGGAAATCGGCGACCCGCACGGCGTTCGCCTGCTGCGCCATGAGACGCACGGGCAAGGTTTCGAGCCCCTTCAGCATGACCCAGGCGTTGAACGGCGACAGCGCCGGCCCGGTCTGGCGGAGAAAATTGTGCACGTGCGTCTGGATGAATTCCTCCGACGCCAGAATGCAGCCGCCAAGCGTGCGGCCCTGCCCGTCGATGTGCTTGGTCGTCGAATAGACGACGCAATCCGCGCCGAGTTTCAGCGGCGATTGAAGCAGGGGCGTCGCGAAGACATTGTCGACGACCAGCCGCGCGCCGCCGTCATGGGCGATGGCCGCCACCGCCGCGATGTCGATAATCTCAAGCTGCGGGTTCGTCGGGCTTTCGAGAAAGAGCACTTTCGTGTTGGGGCGCATGGCCGCCCGCCACTGGGCGAGGTCGGTGCCATCGACGAGGGTGGAGGGTACGCCATAGCGCGGCAGCAATTCCTCGACGATATAGCGACAGGAGCCAAACAGCGCCTTCGCCGCGACGACGTGGTCGCCGGCTTTCAACTGGCCGAGCATGGCGGCGGTCACCGCTGCCATGCCGCTCGCCGTGGCGCGCGCGGATTCCGCGCCTTCCAGCAGCGCCATGCGCTGCTCGAACATCGCGACCGTCGGATTCGAGAAGCGGGAATAGATGAAGCCGGGATCGGCGCCGGTGAAGCGGGCCTCGGCGGCCTCCATGTTCGGATAAACGAAGCCCTGCGTCAGGAACATCGCTTCCGAGGTTTCGCCAAATTGTGATCGCAGCGTGCCGCCGTGAACGAGGTTGGTGGCGGGGCGATATTTCCGGGGGGTGTCAGCGGCGCTCATATGTGCTCCTCGCGCGGTTCGAGCAAAGGAGGAGCCAACGAAAGGCCACGGTCCTTTAGCCCCTTGTTTAGCGTGGCGGCAAGCCGACCGGCTCAAATGACCACGGAATAGTTTTCTCTCTAGAGAATGCGACCCTTGGCGTCAACGCGGGCTTGCGCTACGGAATTTGGGCCCGGAGTTCGGGTTTTCGAGGGGCAATCCGTGTCGAGCGCATCAGAACCGGCCTGGCTGAAGGGCCGCGGCATCCTCGCCGCAAGGCAGATCGAGGCGCTCGCGGCGGCTGGACATATCGTCGCGCCGCCATTCGCGCCGGGGCAGGTGCAACCGGCCAGCCTTGATTTGCGACTGGGCCGCCGCGCCTGGCGCATGCGCGCTAGTTTTCTGCCCGGCCTTGGCGTGAAAGTCGAGGATCGCATCCGGCAACTGAGCCTGCATGAGATAGACCTTTCGGATGGGGCTGTGCTCGAAACCGGCTGCGTCTACGTGGCCGAATTGCTGGAGGGGCTTGCCCTGCCGCCCGGGATCGCCGCCGCCGCGAACCCCAAGAGTTCGACGGGGCGCATTGACGTGTTCACGCGGGTTATCGCCGACGGCGCGCGCGCCTTCGACACCATCGCCGCCGGCTACCGGGGGCCGCTCTTCGCCGAGATATCGCCCAAGACCTTCCCCATTCTCGCGCGCACGGGTTCGCGCCTGTCGCAGGCGCGCTTTCGCAACGCCCCGGGCGTGCTGGACGACGAGGAGCACCGCGCCCTGCACGACCGCGAAAAGCTGGTTGCTTCGGGCGACCCGGTGTTTCAGCGCGGTGTCGCCGTTTCGATCGATCTCGACGGCGCCGACGCCGATGGGCTCATTGGCTATCGCGCCAAGCGCCATACCGGCCTGATCGACGTCGATCGCCCCGCGTCTCGCGATCTCGCCGATTTCTGGGAACCGATCCGCATCGCGCGCCGGAATGGCGGTCGCCGCGAAATCATCCTCGATCCCGGCGAGTTCTATATCCTGGCGTCGAAGGAGGCCGTGCGCGTGCCGCCGGATTACGCCGCTGAGATGACGCCCTTCGATCCACTCGTGGGCGAATTCCGCGTGCATTACGCCGGATTTTTCGATCCTGGCTTTGGCGCGGCGGAAGCGGGCGGCGCCGGGTCGCGCGCCGTGCTGGAGGTGCGCTCGCACGACGTTCCGTTTATTCTGGAAGATGGCCAGCTGGTCGCCCGCCTCGTTTACGAGGCGATGGCCGAGCGACCGGCGGCGCTCTATGGCGCCGACCTCAAATCAAACTATCAGGCTCAGGGCCTCAAACTGTCGAAGCATTTCCGCGCGCCGGCCTGACCGGCGCGCGGGAGAGGACTAGCCCCAGAGCTGCTTTGTCGCGATGCGCGCGCCCTCGGCGAGCGCCTCGAACTTCGCCCACATGATCGAGGGATGCACGCGCCGCAGCAGCGGGCCCTGCGCGAAGCCGCAGTCGGTGCCGGCGATGACGTTTTCGCGCCCCACCAGCCTGGCGTAGCGGCCAATGCGCTCGGCGACGAGTTCCGGATGCTCGACGATGTTGGTCGCGTGGCTGATGACGCCGGGAATGAGAACCTTCCCGGCCGGCAGCTTGACGCTCTCCCACACCTTCCACTCGTGCTCGTGACGCGGGTTCGCGCCCTCGATCACGAAGGCGCCCGCCTTGATCTTGAGGATCAGCGCGGCGATGTCCTTGAACGCGACGTCAGTCGTGTGTGGGCCCGGCCACGATCCCCAGCACACGTGATAGCGCACGCGGTCCTCGGGTACGCCCTCGAGCGAGTGGTTGATGATTTCGACCTGCCGTTCAAGCCACTTCAGATAGTCGGGGAAGGTCGCCGTGGGCGACATGCGATCCCATGTCACCGCGGCGCGCGCGTCGTCGAGCTGCACCAGCAGGCCGGAATCGACGATCTGCTTGTATTCGACGCGCATGGCCTCGGCGATCGCGATATCGGCCGCCTCGCGGCTCTTGTAGTGCTCGTCCTTGCGGTCGGGGATGACGCTCGAAACGGCGGCCACGGGCAGGAAGGCTTCCTCGACCGGCGTATCCTTCAAGGCGGCCTTGAAGTTGTCGATATCCATCTGCAACTCGGCCTGGCCCGTGTAGGCGATGGGGCCGACGCAGACCGATTCCATGTTCGTGTTCGGCGGATCGGCCGCGTCCATTTCAGCGTAGAACGCGGCGAAACGCGCGCGGTCCGCGCCCGAGGTGAACAGGTTCTGGCCGACGATCGGCCGGCGCTCGAAGCCCGACAGGCGGGTCAGCGCGTATTGCGACCAGCTGATGGCCTTGCCGAATTCGCCATCGCTGGGAATGTCGATGCCGGCTTCCTTCTGACGACGGACGATCTCGGCGACCGAGGCCTTAAGGCAGGCCGCGTAGGCGGCCTTGTCGAAATCCTTGCCGCTCTGGCGCGCCTTGATGAATTCGCGCAATTCCGGCGGACGAATGAGGCTGCCCACATGCGTGGTGAGAATGCGTTTTTCGCTGCGCTTCATGGATGCTTCCCGCGGATCGGACACGAGGAACGCCAAATTGACGTTCCGTGAGGAAATTCGCCTAGCATGGCGCGCGGCGCCGGGCAAACCGCCGCGGGGGGCTTTCGCGCGACCTCGCCGACGGCTATGCATCGCCCCGGATTCATGAGGAAAAGTGGGCGAAATCCTCGCCCGCCGCCGGGGAGATCAGAATGAAATCGATGGGTCGATGGCTTTGCGCGCTAGCCGCGCTGACGTCTGTTTCGGTGGGCGCGCGGGCGCAGGAAGTCATCGTGAAGGTGGGCATCGCCAAGGCGCTCGCCACCGCCGCGACGATGATCGCGGTCGAGAAGGGCTACTTCAAGGAAGCAGGCGTCAAGGTCGAGGTCAGCGAACTCGATTCCGCCGCCAACGCCATGGCGTTGCTGGCGCAGGGACAGTTCAACATCGTCGAGGGCGGCATCTCCGTGGGCTTCTTCAACGCCATCGAGCGCGGCCTGCCCGTGGGCATCGTCGCGGACCGCGTGTCGACGCCGCTCAATCACAAGCTGCTCATCCGCACGGACCTGAAGGACAAGATCAAGTCGCCCGCGGATCTCAAGGGGCGCGTCATCGCGTCCAACGGTCCCGGCGCCGTCACCACCTATGAAATCGCCAGGATCCTGAAGGCCGGCGGCCTTTCCATTGACGATATCGACATCAAGGTGCTGTCCTTCGTGCAGATGGGCGTCGCGCTGACCAACAAGGCCGTGGACGCGGCGCTGGTCATTCCGCCGTGGGGCTATCAATACGTCGATCAGGGCGTCGCGAGCATCCTCGCCGATCCCGATGACTACGCCGATCCGAAGCCGCTGACCATCGCGGTCAATCTCATCAACACCGAGTGGGCGGCGAAAAACGAAGCCATGCTGCGCGGCTATTTCACGGCCTACCAGCGCGCCGTGCGCGATTATTGCCAAGCCTACCATGGCGGCAAGAACCGCGCCGAGGTCATCGATATCCTGATCAAGACGGGCATGGAATCGCGTCGCGAAGTCATCGAGAAATTCCCATGGCCGGCGCGCAACGTGAATGGCCGCATCAACATGGCCAGCGTTCTGGACATGCAGGATTACTACGTGCGCCAGAACCTCGCGACGAAGGCGTTTCCGGCCGAGCGCATCTTCGATCCGCGCTTCGTGGATTTCGCCAGCGACAAGCTCGGTCCCTTCGAAATCGAGAACAAGGCGAGCACGCTGGAAGGCTGCAAATAAAGCGCGTCCTCGTGGGTGGGCGCGACGCGGGCAAGGCGCTTTCATGGGCGCCAAATGGGTTCGCGCCCATGAAATGTTCATGTCGGCCGGCTCTTTTGTTTCGCGCGGCAATCCGCTATTCACGGCGTGATTGCGCGTGACAACGCGCCGCAAGCATCAATAATCACGACCGGAAACGAACCCTGGAGACGATCATGTCCGCACGCACCAAGCCGCCCTTCCGCGCCGACCATGTTGGCAGCCTCATTCGTCCCGCCAACCTCATCGCCGCGCGCGAGGATTTGCTGGCGGGCAAGATCACCCGCGCGCAATTGCTCGACATCCAGCACGCCGCCATTCGCGACGTGGTCAAGATGCAGGAGGATCTGGGTCTGCGCGTCGTGACCGATGGCGAATATAACCGCAAGTCATGGCAGAGTGACTTCCTGCTCAAGATCACCAATGTCGCGACCACCAAGCCGAAGCTGTCGGTGAAGTTTCACTCTGCCACGGGCACGCGCGACCACACGCCGCCCTCGATGAGCGTTGTTGGCAAGGTGTCGCGCGGCGAGCCGATCTTCGTCGATGATTTCAAGTTCCTGAAAACCGTGGCGAAGGCGACGCCCAAGGTCACCATGCCCTCGCCGACGATCCTGCATTTCCGCGGCGGTCGCGAGGCGATCGACGCCAAGGCCTATCCGGACATGGCGGAATTCTATCACGATCTCGCCAAGGTCTATCAGACCGAGATCGGTGAACTCGCCGCCGCCGGCCTGCGGTATGTGCAGATCGACGAGGTCAACTTCGCTTACCTCTGTGATCCCGCCTTGCGCGACGACGTCAAGAAGCTCGGCGAGGATCCGACCACCCTGCCCAAGACCTACGCCAAGTTGCTCAACGATTCCATCAAGGGCCTGCCCGCCGACATGACCGTGTGCATGCATCTGTGCCGCGGTAATTTCGCCGGCAACTGGGTCGCCGAGGGCGGCTACGAGCCCGTCGCGGAACTGCTGTTCAACGAGATCAACGTCAACGGCTATTTCCTCGAATACGACAGCGCGCGCGCTGGCGGTTTCGAGCCCCTGCGGTTCCTGCCCAAGGGCAAGGTCGCGGTCATCGGCCTCGTCACCACCAAGAATTCCACGATGGAGACGAAGGACGCCATCAAGCGTCGCGTCGAGGAGGCGACGAAATTCACCTCGCTTGACCAGCTGGCGCTCAGCCCGCAATGCGGCTTCTCCAGCGGCATCGGCGGCGAGACCATGACGGTCGAGCGGGAGATGGAAAAGCTGGCGCTCATCGTCGAGACCGCCCGCGAAATCTGGCCCGACGCCTGAATAATCCAATAGGAGCGCGCGCATGTCCGGAAATGATCGCAAACCGTCGGCGGCGATCGCCAACGACCTCGACCGTTTCCGGCTGCGCGCCTTCGTGGACGCCCTCGACAAGGCGGGCGAGCTTGAAACGCATGACGGCCCGCTCGATCTCGTCGAACTGGCCGCGCTCTTCGAGGAAAACCCCAGGGCCGTGCTCGCGCGCGGCGTTGGCGCGGAGCGTCACGAACTCGTCGGCAATGTCGTTGGCAGTCGCGCCCGTCTGGCGATGGCCTTTGGCGTGACGCCCGACAAATTGCTGCACGAAGTCCGGCGCCGTCTCAACACGCCGCCGCGTCTCGTGGAATTGTCGCGCGAGGAAGCGCCCGTGCAACAAGTGGTCCTGACCGGCGACGACGCCGATCTGACCAGCTTGCCCGCGCATCTCCAGCATGGGCTCGACGGCGCGCCCTATATTTCGGCGGCGATCGATTTCGTCGTCGATCCACGCACCGGGCTGACGAATTCCGGCATCCGCCGTCTGATGCTGCGTGGCCGTCGCGAGTCCGGCATCGATCTCGTCAGTCCCAGCGATTTCCGCGCGATCTACGAAGCCAACGCGAAAAATGGCCCGGTGCCCGTCAGTTTCATCGTCGGCTCGCACCCCATCGATCATGTCGCGGCGACCATGCGCGTACCCGTCGACGAACTGGGTCTCGTCGCCTCCCTGCGCGACGCGCCGCTGCCCGTGGTCAAATGCGTCACCAACGACATTCGCGTGCCCGCCGACGCCGAATATGTTCTCGAGGGCTACCTCGATGAGCGTGGGCATGTTGAGGCTGAGGGGCCCTTCGGCGAATTCCTCGGCTATTACGGCGAGGTCAAGCGCAACCCGGTTTTCCATCTGACGGCCATCACTCATCGCCGCGACGCCCTGTTCCAGACGATGAGCATCGGCGGTCGCAAGATGGAATTCACCGACACGGCGCAACTCAACGCCCTGCGCACCGAGGTCATTGTCTGGCGGGCGCTTGAAAGCGCCGTGCGCGAGCCGCTGGGCGTTTGCGCGACGGGATCGAGCGGCGGCATGTTCAACATTCGCGTCTCCCTGCGCCAGCGCGTGCCGGGCGAGGCGCGCAACGCCATTGCCGCGGCTTTTGGGTGTCTCGCGAACATCAAGAATGTTTTCGTCGTCGATCCCGACGTCGACATTTTCTCGGACGCGCAGATGGACTGGGCGCTGGCGACGCGATTCCAGCCCGATCGCGATCTCGTCGTGCAGGGCGGCTTTCGCGCGCTGCCGCTTGACCCTTCGCTCGGCGGTAAATCCCGTATTGGCGGCAAGGCTGGCTTCGATCTGACCTGGCCGTTCGGCGAAACCGGCAAGCTCGAGGTCACCGTTCCCGAATTGCCGAAATTCCAGGGCAAGGCTTTCGTCAGCGTGCGCGCGGCGCTTGAGGATGGGCCGAAGTATTTCGAGGAACTGATGACCGCGCGCGCCAGCAGGGACGGTCGCGAGATCGTGCGCGAGCTGGAGTTGTTGCGCGCCGCGCCGGGCGTCGAGCGTGATGAGCGCGGACGTTACCGTCTGCGGTAATCGCTTTACCCGCGGCTGATCTCGGGGCCAGATTTCAGCGGCGCGTCGGGCGCGAAGGCGGCGTCGAGCACGATCTCGCCGCCGACCACGCGCGAAACGCAGATGCAGATCTTGCTGTTCTCCGCATGCTGTTCCTCGCTGAGGAAGACATCGCGATGGTCGATTTCGCCGGTGCATGAAAGGACAGTCAGCGCGCAGAGACCGCATTCCCCGCGCTTGCAATCGGAGATGACCTCGACGCCGGCGCGATCCAGCGCGTCGAGCAGGGTTTCAGTCGCGGCGACCGTGACGACCGCGTCCGAACCCGGCACGCGCGCGGTGAAGGCTTCCGACGCGTGGCGACCGCTGGAGCCGAAGGTCTCGTAAACAAGACGCGAAGGCTTGCGACCGCCGTCGCGCCACGCGACGCGGGCGGCCTCCAGCATGCCGATGGGCCCGCAGACATATGCTTCCGCTTCCGGTGAAAGGCGCGCGAATTCCTTCGCGAAGTCGATTCTACCGGCGCCATCGGGCGTGAACACCGCGAGCGCGGGGCCCAGCAGCGCCAGCAGTTCCGGCAGGTAGGCCAGATGCGCGGGTGAATGGGCGGCATAAAGAAACCTGACACGGTCGCCTCGCCGGACAAGCGTTTGCGCCATGCCGACCATCGGCGTTACGCCGATGCCGCCGGCGATCAAAAGATATTCCGGCGCCGCGCGCGACAGCTCGAAATGACTGTCGGGCGCCGCCACTTCCAGCCGCGCGCCGATGGGGAGTGACCACATATAGGCGGACCCGCCCCGTCCGGGTTCGGCGCGCTTGACCGCGATGCGCCAGCAACCATCCACGGGTTCGTCGCCCACCAGCGAATAGTGTCGCAATTCGCTGACGCCATTGATGAGGACGCGCGTCATCAGATGGCTGCCGCTCGGCCAGCGCGAGGCGCCGTACTCAGGCTTGAGCAGAATTTCACGAATACCCGTCGCCACGTCGCGAATGGCCGCGACGCGCGCGGTTGTCCAGTCCCGGCTCGAACGCATGTTGGTCTCCTTGCCGTCTTATGGCTTATCGCGCCGGCGCGCGCGCCATGTCCGCGGTTCCCGCCTCGGCCGCTATCAGCTTGTCGATCTGCCGACGCGCCCACATGGCGCCGGCGTCGATGTTCAGGTTGTAGAAGACGTGATCGGGGTTCTCGTCGATGGCGCGCTGCTGCGCTTCCACCACGATCTCGTCCTCGCGGAAAACCCGCGTGATCGCGTCGCGGATTTCATTGGTGACGCGTTGCTCATGGATTTTGTAGTCGCGCGGATTCGCCCAGAAATAATGGCAGGTCTTGTCCGTCGCCGGCGTGATCGTATTGACGACAACCATGCTGACGCCCTGGCTGCGATCGCCTTGCGGCGCGCCCGTGCCCGTCGGCGCGACGCCGACGTCGATGGCGACCGTGCAGGGCGCCTCGAAGCGGATGATTTGCCAGCGATCGACATTGCCGGGTTTGCCGAGTTGCGCCCCCCAGAACGGCGGCGGTTCGATATCGATCATCCACCGGGTGACGGTGGCGGTGCGGTCGCCATGAGTGACCTCGAAGGGGGCCTCGGCGACGGCGTCATTGCCGATGCTGCTGGAGTGGATGAACGTTTCGTGCGTCAGGTCCATCAGGTTGTCGACGATCAGGCGGTAGTCGCAGGCGGCGTGAATGGTTCGTCCGTCGCCCGCCCATTTGGGGTCGTGATTCCAGTGCAGGTCGGGCACGAGCGCGGGGTCCGCCAACGCCGGATCGCCCGGCCAGACCCAGACGAAGCGGTGACGCTCGATGGTGGGAAAGGCGCGCACGGCGGCGGAAGGATTGATCGTTTCCTGCGAGGGCATGAACGAACAGCGACCGCGCGCGTCGTAGCGGATGCCGTGATATTTGCATTGCACCTCATCGCCGCGCAGCACGCCCATCGACAGCGGCAGAAGGCGATGCCAGCAGGCGTCCTGAAGGGCGACGGGGTCGCCGTTCTCGGCCCGATAGAAAACCATCTTGATGCCGCAGATCGTGCGGGCCAGTAGCTCGTGTTTAAGCTCGCAATCCCAAGCGAAGCAGTACCACGCGTTCAGCGGAAAGGTTCGTTGCGCCGACATCGGTCCCTCCATCTTCGCGCGAAAACGCGCCCGATCATTAACCGGGCGCGCATAGCACGGGTGACGAGAAGGCTTCACCCACAAAATATCATCCCACAAATGCCCACAAACAAATGTGGGAAGTGGGATTATTCCGCCGCGACCGGCGCCGGTTGGGCCTTGAGGCCGGGCAGATCCTTGATCTGCGGATAGACCTCCTTGGCGAACAGGGTCATGTTCGACACGGTGCTCTTGTGGTCGAGGAAGCCCGCCTGCATCATCATCAGCAGGTGGTCGAACCCGCCGATGCGCTCGTGTTCGCGCTTGATCTGCGCGGCGACCTGATCCGGCGTGCCGTACATGACGACGCCAAGCTCGCGCTGTTCCTCGAGCGTCACCTGACGCAGGCTGTCATTGGTGCGTGAACGCGCGTCCGCGCCCTTCATCAGGGCGCCCACGTTGGCGGCCACGGGCACATAGCCGGGCGGGTTGCGGAATTGTGGCTCGACCTTGGCCTTCAAGTACCACGTGAGTTCGCGGGCGCCACGCTCGGCCTCCGCCTCGTTATCGCCCACATAGAGGATCGGCATGAAGGCGAGTCCGCCGCCGCCGGGCTGTCCGTTGTCCTTGTAGGCGGCGCGATAGGCGTCGAACAGCATGCGCACCTGTTGATAGGGTTGCAGGAACGTCGCGAAAACATAGCCCTTCGACGCTGCGCGCCGCACGGATTCCACATCGCTCGATCCCGTCACCCATACGGGCGGATGCGGTTGCTGATACGGCCGCGGCCACAGGTTGACCGTGCGGCGGTGGGTGAAGCGCGACTCGAAATTGAATGGTTCGTCATGAGACGTCCACGCCTTCACGCAGAGATCGACGCCTTCCCAGAGGCGTTCGAGCGTGGGGGTGGGGTTGGTGTTGGCCGCGAATATCTCATAGGGCACGCCGCGCACGAAACCGGCGTCCAGGCGACCGTGGGAAATACAGTCGATCATCGCCATTTCCTCGGCGATGCGCAGCGGGTCGCCGCGATTTGCGATGGGATTGCCGAGAATGCAGATGCGACCCTTGCTGGTTTGGCGCGCGAGAATGGCGAGCGAAAGCGGCGCGGCGACATCGAGGCAGGTCGCGGTCTGATGGTGCTCGTTCACCATCATGTTCAGGCCGAGATCGTCGGCGATCATGTGCTCGTCGAGATAGCGATTGTAGAGGTCGGCGGCGATCCTGGGATCGCAATGCCGGTTGGGCAGATTGACGCGGATCGACGACAGTTCGTCGAACGGCGGCAAATGCGGGTAGGGCATTTCCGTGAAATACCAAGCCTTCATGGGTCTCCTCCTTGGCGCGATTTGGCCGATGATGCAACGGAGCGCGCCCACCGGCAATCGGCATTGATCGCGATCAAGCGCCACGGGAGACAGGGCGGATTTTTATCGCGCGTCTCCCGTGGGGCCGGGCTAAAGCGCTCTTATTTCCACCTTGCGGAAACGCACGAGCCCGCCGCCGAATTGCAGGCTGACATAGCCGCGCGCGCTGGGGACGTGTCCATTCGCGCCGTTGTTGGCTTTGTCGACGGTCGTCTGGCCGTCAAGCTTGAACGAAAGCTCGGACCCCTTGCAGGTGATTTCCATGACGGTCCATTTGCCGCCGGCCTTCACGATCGTCGCGGCCTTGGCCGTGTCGACGATGGCGCCGGTTCCGTAGGACGGGTCCGGGCGCGCGTCGAAGATGTTGAACTCATAGCCTTCCTTGGAACTCGGCTTCTCCTTGTTGGGGAAGCGAACGAAAATTCCGCTATTGGCGTCGGCGTTGATCCATATTTCGGCGCGCAACTCGAAATCGCCGTATTGGTCTTTCCACACAAGGTGGCCATTGCCCTTGTCGGCCTGAACAACGCCATCGGCCAGCGTGATGTTCGGATCGCCCGTCTTGGTCCATCCGTCGAGACTCTTGCCGTCGAAAAGCGTCGTCCATCCGGCTGATTGAGCCATCACGGTTCGCGCGGCGACAAGCGCGTTGGCGCCCAGAGCGCCGCCAATCAAAATTTTTCTGCGATTTATCATTCGCTCCTCCCAGAGGCTCCGGTCGTTTATGATCGCGCGGTTGCCGTCGCCATGCTCTCACCACGTCCCGGGATTGGCAACCGCCCGGGGATCGGATAGCCTGATCATTGTTAGAGAGCTAAGATCAAAATCGCGGGAGGCCTTCATGCTCAACGCCGAGGAAAACGATCTGTTGTGTCGTGTCGAGGGCGACGCGCCGATGGGTCAGATGATGCGCCGCTACTGGCTGCCCGCTTGCCTCGCCGAGGAAGTGCCAGAACCCGATTGCGATCCCGTGCGCGTGCGATTGTTGGGCGAGAATTTCGTCGCCTTCCGCGACACCGAGGGTCGCGTTGGCCTGATGGACGAGCAATGTCCGCATCGCAAGGCTTCGCTCTTCTTTGGTCGAAACGAGGAAGGCGGTCTGCGGTGCCTTTATCACGGCTGGAAATTCGCGGTGGACGGCCAATGCGTCGACATGTCGAGCGAGCCTGCCGAGAGCGGCCTCTGCGCGAAGGTCAGGCATCGCGCCTATCCCGTGCGCGAGGCGGGCGGCGTGGTCTGGACCTACCTTGGTCCCGCGGCGGAAATGCCGGAATTCGAGCGCCCGATCTTCGCGCCGAGCGAGGATACCCGCGTTTCCATTTTCAAGATTTTCATCAACTGCAACTGGGCGCAAGGGCTCGAAGGCGGCATCGACAGCGCCCATTCCTCAAGCCTGCATTCGACCGACATGCCGGCGGCTCGCGTGGCCGGTTCAACCGCGACGGGCACGGCCTGGGCGCGACCCACAACGGACAAGTCGCCGCGCTTGCAGGCGCAGGAAACGGATTACGGCTTTCGCTATGCTGCGATCCGTCGGCCCATCCAGAACGCCGCGACGCATGATTATGTGCGCGTGACGAGTTTCGTCGCGCCGTTCCATATCATGATCCCGCCGAACAATGTCTATAACGTCTATCAGATGTCGGTGCCGGTCGATGACACGCACAACATCATTTACATCTGCGCGTGGAGCGACCAGACGGCGGGCGTCGATCTCGAGGCCTGGCGCAAGTTCACGGGCACGCAGATCGGCATCGATCTCGACGCGACCTATCGGAAGCTCGATAACGCGTCCAACAATTACGGGCAGGATCGCAAGGCGATGAGGCTCGGCAATTTCACGGGCATCCGGGGTTTTCCCAATCAGGATATCGCGATGCAGGAATCGATGGGCGCCATCGCCGATCGAAGCCATGAGCGCCTTGGCGCGAGCGATCTCGCCATCGTGCAGTTTCGCCGCACGATGATTCAGGCCGTCCGTGATTTTCAGGCGGGCAAGCGACCGCCGGGCCTCGGCGTCAAGGCGTCGAATTACAATTCCTACGGATCGTGGGAACGCGTCGTGCCGAAGTCCACCGACTGGCGCGTCTTCGAGCCCTACGTCGTCACGCAGGCCGCGGAGTAAGGCTCAGTCGCCAGCCCATCGTCGCGCGTTGGCGCGCATGATGTCGCGCGCGTCGCGCCAAAGGTTCGTGGTGATGTCCGCGGCCTTGCCGGCTCGCGCCAGTCCCACGCTTTGACCGGCCCAGAGCGACAGGACGTCGGGCGAGTTGGCTTTCGTCGCCGCCGCGCGCAATTCCTGCGTCAGCGCGTTCTGAACGGGATAGGCGGGGATGTCCGCCTCGACAGGTCGCATCGCCCGCATGAATTCGTTGTCGATGCCGCGCGCGTAACGCCCGGAGATCGCGCGGGTCAGACGTGTGGGATCATCGCCAGCCTCGCTGATCGCCTTGCGCCAGACGGCGCTGGTCAAGGCTTCGTCGGCGAGCAGATAGGCCGTGCCGATCTGCGCCGCCGCGGCGCCGAGCGCCAGAATGGCCGCCACCCCCGCGCCATCGGTGATACCGCCCGCCGCGATGACGGGGATGTCGAGCGACGCCACGATGGAGCGCGTGAGCGAGACGGTTCCCACGAGGCTTTCCGAGACATCCTTGAGAAACGTGCCGCGATGGCCACCCGCCTCGAAACCTTGCGCGCAGATGGCGTCCGCCCCGACGGCGGCCCAGGCGCGCGCTTCCGCCAGCGTGGTGGCCGTGCCGATCACGCGTGAGCCGCGCGCCTGCAACGCCTCGACTTGCGCGCGCGACAGGATGCCGAATGTAAACGAGACGAAAGGCGGCCTTTCGTCGAGCATGACGTCGAATTGTTCGGCGAAGCTCTCGGCCCATTTCGCCGGCGTGGTTTGCGGCGGCAATCCATACCGCTCGCGCCAGGGCCGCAAGCGCTCGATGGCGGACGTGACGACGGCGGGGTCTGGCGACGCGGACTCCAGCACGAATATATTGACGAGAAAGGGCTTGTCGGTCGCCGCGCGGATGGCCCTGATGGCGTCGCGCATGACCGGCGCCGTCAGGCCCGCGGCGGCGAGCGAGCCAAGGCCGCCCGCCCGCGAGACGGCCGCCGCGAGTTCGACGCCGCTGGCGCCCAACATGGGGCCCTGAACAATGGGAATTGACGGGGCGGTAAACATCGCGCGTCTCCGGTAGGCTGTCGGTACGGCGAATTCATTATAGAATATGCGCGAGGGAAGGAAACGCGTCCGTGCAATTTGGACTTTACGTAACTCAGCCCAACGCCCTCGCGGGATCGCCGGAGCTTGCGGCTTCGCGCGACAATGCGCGGGAACCAATGCCGCGGGGCGCGGTCGATCCGCAATTCGCCCTCGCGCGCGACGTGTTGCTGGAGGCGGACCGTGTCGGTTTTGACATAATTCTCTTTGCCGAGCGTCACCTTGGGCCGGATATCGCCGCGTGGATCATGGCGAGCGCGATTGGCGCGCAAACGCGCCGAATTCGCAACATGGTCGCCGTGCACCCGGGACTGCTGCATCCCGTCATGGTCGCCAAGCTCGCCGCGTCGCTGGATCGGATCTGTCCGGGCCGCATGGCCATCAACATCGTCACCGGCTGGAACGAAGTGGAGTTCCGCGCCTTTGGCGGCCAATTGCTGCCCGATGGCGATCCCACGCGCTATGATCGCGCGCGTGAATTCATCGAGGTGCTCAGGGGGCTGTGGCGCGAGCCACGCTTCAGCTTCGATGGCCGCTTCTACAAGGTCGACGATGTGGCGTTTCCGCTCGCGCCCGCCACCGCGAACCCGCCGGAAATCTTCACCGCCGCGCGGGGCGGGCCGGGGCTGGAGATGATCGCGGCGGCGGCCGACTGGTGGTTCGTCGATTATCCCAAGACCGTCGCCGATGTCGCCGAGGTCGAGGCGGCCCTGCGCGCGAAGATGTCGGACGTGACGGCGCGCGCCGCTCGCCATGGCCGCAAGGTGCGTTTCGCCTTCAATCCCTTCATCGCCTTTGGCGAGAGCCGGGATTCAGCGATGGACTTCGCCTATCGTGACCTTCTTCGTTACGAGCCCGGCGCGGACACGCGCCTGATGCGTTCGCGTCTGGGGCCGCCGATGAAAGCGGGCGGCATCGGACCGGCGCGCGATGTGCGCGACCAGATGCGTCGATATCGCGACATGGGAATTGAATTGCTGTTGCTGAAATTCATCCCGACCATCGAAAACACCCGACGAATGGCGGAAGAAATCATCGAGCCGTTGCGCGCGCGCTAGACCGGGCCCGATGCCCGCGCGCGATCATGATCGCGCTTCGCCCAGGGGAGGCGTGTTTTCTGGCTCGGACAGTGGCGCGTCCGGCGCCAACTTCGCGTCGTCGCGCTGGTCGCCCGTGATGACGATTTTCAGCGTCAGCAGAACGATGCGCACGTCCAGCCAGAACGAGGCGTTTTGCACGTACCAGTCGTCAAGCGCGCCTTTCTCCTCGGGCGTGATCAACTTGCCGCCGTTTATCTGGGCCCAGCCTGTCAGGCCCGGCGAAACCAGCAGTCGTAAACTGTTGGCTGGCTGATCGATTGGCAGAAGCGGCCGCGGCCCGATGAACGACATGTCGCCGGCGAGCACATTCCACAACTGGGGCAATTCATCCAGCCGCGTCCGACGGAGAAGTTCGCCAAAACGCGAGATACGCTGGCTCTCCGGGACGAATTGTCCGTGCCGGTCGAAAGGCGCGCGCAGGGTTCGAAATTTGTACACGAGGAAAGGGCGACCATGTCGCCCGTCACGCTTCTGCCAGAAGACGATCGGCCAGCCAACGTCGATGAGCACGCCGAGCGCGACCGGCGCGATGATCGGCAGCAACAGGGCCAGCATCAGGAACGAAAGCGTGAAGTCAAAGACCCGCTTGAAGGCGAAATAGCCGCCGATCGCGCGCGCCGCTGGCTGGGGCGCTTCGTCGGGCGCTTCCTCGCTTTCGAGCTCCAGCCCGAGAATATCGCCAAGGAAGTCGAGGCCCATACCGGATTCCCGGCAATAATCCTCCAGCTCTGTCCAGTCTTCCTTGTCATGCCGGTTTCTGTTGCCGGAAATGATCACGCGATCGATCTTGACGCCATGCACCTGATATTCGGTGACCACGCGTGGCAATTCCGCCGGGGGGGCCAGAACGGGCCTGCCGCCTATCGAGCGACCGAGAACCTTGGGGTTCTCGTCGAGAATGGCCACGATATCGGTCTTGCCCAGATCGAACGTGTTGATCATGCGCAGGTAGAACCACGCCAGTCGGTTGGCGCCAATCATGATGACATGCCGAGGATTGGCGACACGCGGCGTTTTGCGCATTTCACGCATCTCCCGCAATCGTGTCGCCGCGACACTTCCGAAAAACATCAGGGAGCACAAAACAAGAAAATGAATGATCGGGATTGATCGGGGGACGTGCTCGAGCCTGGTCAGCGAAAAAAGCGCCGATGACGTGAGGGCGGTCGTGGCCAGCGAAACCTGCACGATGGCGTGGGCGTCGCGCATGGATATGTAATCGCTCAGGTTTTTGCCCAGGTGAAAGGCAAGGCGGTCTCAAATTTGAAGCGCAACACCCGGCGGGATAGCGGGTGTTTCCATGAGACAAGCATTCAAACATATTGACGCGGGCGAGCGGGATTTCATTCACCGTCATCTGAACGAGGGCCGCAGCCGTCGCTGGATAGCG
>CAIOVE010000033.1 GCA_903861645.1 uncultured Hyphomicrobiales bacterium | reverse complement strand
TGGCGGGCGTCGGCGACTACAACGGCGACGGCGTTTCGGATGTGCTGCTGATGAACAACGCCACCGGCATGGTCGGCGACTGGAGCATCTCCAACAACACGCCGACGTGGCATTACATCTCCTCCGCCGCGGCTGGCTGGAACGCGAGCTAGGGCCAGCGCTTTCACATGGGGCTGATGGCAGGTTCCGCCGGCCATCAAGTATCCCATGCCGGCCGCGCGAGCGGCTGTTCCACTTTGTGGAACAGCCGCTCGCGACCTCAGGCCGCCATCACGGCGGAGCGGGCGACAGCCTCGATGTCGTAATCGTAAAGACTCCTGCGGAAAGCCGCTGAATCGCGGATTTCGGCATCGCGTTGCTCGACGCTGTCGTAAAGCGTGTCATACCTGCGGCCATTCTGGCGCGCTTCCGTCTGGACCATGGACGCGCGCGGCCGGCGCAGATTGTCATAGGCGCGCAGCATCGCCGGAACCTCGTCGTTGGAGCGCCCCTCGAGGAAAACCCCGAGCGCCACGGCGTCTTCCACGGCCTGGTTCGCGCCCTGCCCGAGATGCGGCAACATCGCGTGAGCGGCGTCGCCAAGAAGGGTCAGTCGTCCGTTTGTCCAGTTCTCGAGCGGCCGCCGATCGAACAGCCCCCACCAGAAACAGCTCTCGACCTTCGACAGAAGATTGGTGACGCGCGGATCCCAATCAGCGAAGGACGCCGCGAGTTCATCGCGGTCGCCAATCGCCGACCACGATTCAATCGTCTCGTGCGGAGTCGGCACGAAGCCGACGTAATTGAGCAGGGTTCCGCTCCGCACGGGGAACACCATGAAATGCTTGCCCTCGCCCATCCAGACCTGATGTGTCTGATCGGGCCAGGATTCCAGCCGGTCGCGGGACACAAGGCCACGGTAGGCGCGGAAACCGGAGTATTCCGGCGCGCTCGGTTCAACCACGAAAGGTTGCAGGACGGAATTGATGCCGTCGGCGGCGACGACCAGATCGACTTCGAAGGTTTCGCCATTGGCGAAACGCACGGTGGCCTTGTCGGCCGTCTGCGAGAAGTCGACGGCGCGATGCCCCGTGCGCACCGCGCCGGGCGGCAGCGCGGCGGCCAAAGCATTGAGAATATCGGCGCGATGCATGCCGTACATGCCGTTCCAACCGGCGGAATCGGTCGTCGTGATATTGCCGACGATCGAGCCGTCCATGCGATTGTAGTGGGAGCCCGGCCCCACCTTGGCCCCGACCTGCGCGAGAGCCTCGCCAAACCCCATGCGTTCGAGCTGGCGCAGGCTGTTGGGGTAGACGAAGATTCCGGCGCCGACCTCGCCCAGCGCGGCGGCCTGTTCGAAAACCGTGACATCGAGTCCCCGCTGCATCATGGCGTTCGCGGCGGCGAGCCCGCCCATGCCCCCGCCGATGACCGCCGCGCGCAATTTCGCAACCTTGCTCATTTCCCGTCCTCGATTTTCGTCCCGATCCCGTCTGGGGTACCCGACGCCATCGTCGCCGACAAGTTTGTCAGGCGCTGGCGCGACGCGAAGCCGCGGGCGCCCAGGTCAATCCTGATCGCCCGTCGAACAACGAAAACTTTCGATTTCGCGGACGTACCGCTTGTTGCCAGCGGTCAACAGGGGTCCATTCCATGGGCACGCCTGACGTCGTCCCCATCGCGCGAGGCAAGAAAGTCGATGAAGGCCCGCGTCGCCTCGGCCTGTCGAGACGCGACCGCGACGCCAGCCGCGAAAACGGTCACGGCCTCGATCTCGGGCGGCAAGGGACCGACGATTTCGACGCCCTGAACGTTCATCAATTCGCTCAACTGCTGAAAGCCGAGGTCGGCCTTGCCCTGCGCAACAAGACTGGCGACGGGAATGCCCGGCGGCGCCTTGACCAGCCGGTCGCCCTCGGAAAGGCCCCACTGTTCGCACAGCCGCAAAAGATGGTCGCCGCTGGGTCCGGTGGAGTAGCCGACGCGTGGGGCGGCGGCGACGACGCGCTTCACGGCGTCCGCGCTCGAAATGTCTGGATGCGGCGTTCCCGCGCGCACGGCGATGCCCATCAGCGACCGGGCGATGCCGGTGACGCCGCCGGCGACAATGAAGCCCTCCGCTTCCAGCCTGGACATGACATCGGACGCGAGGATCACGACATCGGTCGCCCGGCCTTCCCGAACCACGCGCGCGGCGTCCACCCCGCCCATTGCTTCAATGGACACCGACGCGCCTGTTTTTTCCTCGAAACGCTTGCAGAGCGCCGCGAGGATCTGGCGCGTGGCCATCGAGGATATTCCGTTGATCCGCATTTCTTCCCTCAAGAGCCTGCCCTGTCCGGCAAGGCGACTGGGCCAACGGATAAAAAGGGCGCGCCCGATTTATACCCCGTCGGGCGCCAAAGCTCATCAGGATTTTTATTTCGGACGGTCTTTCGCGCCATATCGAACAATCGCTCAGGCGCGGCCAACCGAAAAACGCCGCCTGAGCAGCACAAGCGGCCGCTCAAGACAGTAATACGACGCCGTCGCGACCAAAAATATGCCGATGACATTGAACGGCCACTCAAATGTAATGAGGCTATTGAATCCAAAGTCCGACGGCCAGATGAAGAATGGCTCCTGCCAGATGTAGAGACTGTAGGAAATCAGGCCAAGAAAATTCATGAGCCGCGTGTTGAGGATCGACTTGGCGAGGCCCGCGGGCCCAAAGGCGAACGACACGACCAGCAAGGTTCCCGCGAGGGCCTGCAAGGTTGGTCCGAACATGATCTGGGCGACGTCATCGGGACGCGAATGTCGCCACACAACCGGCCCGACCAAACCCAGAAACCCCGCGATCCTCGCCATTGTGGCCCGCGATGACGCGACCTTCTGGAAGAGTTCGCGACGAAGGCCGAGGCCCATCGCCGCAAGGCAACCGCACATCAGCGCGTCCATGCGCGATGTGAGCCACCACTGGGGCAAGCCCGCGTCGAATTCGATCAGGCGCGAGAACGGCGCGATGACGATTGCCGCGATGGCGAAGACTGTCGCGCTTCGGGTCGACGCCAGCGCGATGACCGCCGGCCAGAGCAGATAGAATTGCTGCTCGACCGACAACGACCAGAGATGACCATCGATCCACGAGGAACAGCCGTAATTCTTGGTGAAGGTGACCGCGGTCGCGAACTGGCACGCGGAGACGCGCAGCTTCGTCGTCATGGTGACGATCAGCAGAAACACGACGAATGCGTAGAATACCGGCCAGATGCGCAGGCATCGGCGAAGATAGAACTTGCCGAGCGAAACGCCGCCGGTCGCCTCGCGTTCGCGCAACAGCAAATGCGTGAGTGTCTGTCCGATGAGTTCTTGAATCGAATGAATCGTTTGTGATTCAAGAGAGGCGACCTGATTCGGAGGGGTCGCTGATGTGGACCAACGAAAATCGCGCGCGTTATGATCGAAGCCGTTTGCGCTATCCCAGCGACT
>CAIOVE010000032.1 GCA_903861645.1 uncultured Hyphomicrobiales bacterium | reverse complement strand
TGGCGGGCGTCGGCGACTACAACGGCGACGGCGTTTCGGATGTGCTGCTGATGAACAACGCCACCGGCATGGTCGGCGACTGGAGCATCTCCAACAACACGCCGACGTGGCATTACATCTCCTCCGCCGCGGCTGGCTGGACCGCGAGCTAGACCTTCCGCCTGACCCATTCTGGAACGACCCCGACGGCGCGCCTGTAACCGCTCATCAAGCCTAAGGCGCGATAACCATGTTTGGGCGCGTTCGTAGGCGCGCCGCTACAGTCGCGTGGGTTGCGGATGGGTCGGTCTCGTTTCGGATGGGCTGTCGGCGTCATGGCGCCCTGGTGTCTGGGCGTCAGTCTGGTGATCTCCTTCACCGCCGACGCCGGCCAGGACCTGTCCATTGGCGCCAGCCTCGCGCCACTCTCCGCGCAAGCCCCCCAGGCGCCCTTCAATCTTGTGCCTCCCGCCGGCGCCCGTCTCTCAAGGTTGTTGGGCGCGGGCAAGCCCCCGTCACGCCAACTCGCCAGCCTGCAATTCGGCGATCTCCCCAATCCACTCGCGCCATCGGACGAGGTTCAGCCGCGGCTGGCTCTCAAGCACAACGCACAAGCCTGGCCAACGCCCGACCGCAGCCACAAGGGCGACCCCGTCGTGGGCCTGCGGCCGACCTTCGACGCCAAATGGCGCCAACCCGGCGGCCTCGCCGCGGTGCGCGCCAACGCCCTGATGCTCGGGTCCGACGACTATCTGGCCTTCGATGGCTTCGCGCCGGCCGATGGCCCCGCGCCCGGCCCGGACTCAGTCGCCACGTTCGAGCCCTGGCCCGAGCAAACGCCATCCGAAACCGCGACCGCCGCCGCTCCGGGCGCGTCGCCGATCCAGAACGGGTCCGCGCCTACGCTGCGCGCCGCCGAACGCCAGTCGCGCGGGGTTTACGACGGCGCGACGCCTGCCACGCCGCGCGCCGTCGCGCTGGGATCGACGACCCCCGCCACGCCCGACCAGACTCCCGTCGAGGTCGTCGCGCTGGCCGGCGTCCCGCGCGCCATGGCGACATCGCCGCAGAAATCCGCGCCAAACGCCACCGTTGTCGAGCGCGCCGACGCGAAGCCGGACTACGCCTCGCTCATCGATCAGGACCGCGAGGTCGCCGAGGAGCGCTGCCTTGCCGAGGCGGTCTATTTCGAGGCGCGCAGCGAGCCCGAGGAAGGTCAGGCCGCCGTCGCGCAGGTCGTGCTCAACCGGGTGAAGAGCGGGCTTTACCCTGCCTCCATCTGCGGCGTCGTCTATCAGAACCGCCACCATCGCAACGCCTGCCAGTTCTCCTTCGCCTGCGAGGGCAAGGCCCTGCGCGTGACCGAGGGCGATCCCTGGAAAACCGCCGTCCGCATCGCGCACGACGTGCTGCAAGGCGACACATGGCTGGCGGACGTCGGCGGCGCCACCCACTACCACGCCAACTACGTGCGGCCGCGCTGGGCCCGCGCGCTAAAGAAAATGGACGTCATCGGTCATCACATTTTCTATAAATTGCGGCCTGGCCAGACCTGACCCGACGCGCGGATGCGCCTAGTCCCTTGAAATTTAGGATTTTCCTGAAATCGGGCGACGCTGGAGGGCAAAGCGGCGTCGTTAAATTTTTCTCTAGCCTTATGCTCGCTGGGAGTATAAGAACTTTCCGTGACGATCGGTCGGCCCGGTCGTGACCTCGCTTTCAGGCGAGATTTTTTCGGGCCACCTTATACTCACTATGAGTATAAGATTTGTCGGGAGTTCGCCATGGGCGCGTTGAATCAGGCTGCATTCGCCAATTCGCTGGCTGGCCAGCAACCCACGGGCGCCCTGCTGCGGCATGGCGTGGTCCCCATGCCGAACCTCGCCTGGACCCCCGAGGTCGAGCGCGAAACCGCCCATCTGTACGAGAAGGTCAAGGCGATCATTCCCCCGGTGGAATGGCCCTTTCACGCCCCCTACGTGAAGGCGATCAACGACCTCAAGCGCGAGCGCAACGCGGTCATCCTCGCCCACAATTACCAGACGGCCGAGATCTACAATTGCGTCGCCGACGTCGTTGGCGACTCCCTCCAGCTCGCGCGGCTGGCGGCGGCCTCGGAGGCCGACATCATCGTGCAGGGCGGCGTGCACTTCATGGCCGAGACGTCGAAGCTGCTCAACCCGGACAAGACCGTGCTGATCCCGGATTCGCGCGCCGGTTGTTCGCTGGCCGAATCCATCACCGGCGCCGACGTGCGCGCCCTGCGCGCCGCCTACCCCGGCGTGCCCGTCGTCGCCTACGTCAACACCTCGGCGGAGGTGAAGGCCGAGGTCGACATCTGCTGCACCTCGTCGAACGCGCTGAAGGTCGTCGAGAGCATGGGGTCGGACCGCGTCATCTTCCTGCCCGACCAGTATCTGGCGAAGAACGTGCAGGCGCAAACCAAGGTCAAGATCATCGCGTGGAAGGGCGCGTGCGAGGTGCACGAGCGCTTCACCGCCGAGGAGCTGCTGCGCTATCGCGCCGACGATCCGTCCATCCAGATCATCGCGCATCCCGAATGCACGCCGGAAGTCGTGGCGGTGTCGGATTTCGCCGGCTCGACCGCCGCGATGATCGACTACGTCAAGACGAAGAAGCCGCGCCGCGTGGTGCTCGTCACCGAATGCTCGATGGCCGACAACGTCGCCGCGGAGACCGGCGGGATCACTGAATTCGTGCGCCCCTGCAACCTCTGCCCGCACATGAAGCGCATCACGCTGCCGAAGATTCTCGACAGCCTCGTTTACATGCGCGAGGAAGTGACCATCGACCCGGCGCTCGCCGGGCGCGCGCGCGCCAGCGTGCAGCGCATGATCGATCTCGGCTGAGAAGTCGCGCGAGCGGGATCAATCCCGCTCGTACAACAGCCGCGCGCGCACCGTGCCATCGAGCGCGCGCAATTCCTCGAGTATCGCCGGCGCCTCGGCGGGGTCGCCTTCCGCGTCGACGACCACGTAACCGGTGTCGGCGAAGGTCTGAAGATACTGCGCCGCGATGTTCGCGCCACGGTTCGAGAAAACGTTGTTCAGCCGGTTCAACATGCCCGGCACGTTGCGGTGAACATGAATATAGCGCGTGCCCGCCGGATTGGGCGGCAACTGCGCCTGCGGGAAATTCACGGCGCCCAGCGTCGAGCCGACATCGCTGAACTCGATGAGCTTGCGCGCCACTTCCGAGCCGATCCGGTCCTGCGCTTCCTCCGTCGAGCCGCCGATATGCGGCGTGAGAATGACGTTCGGCAGCCCCTGCAACGGCGTGACGAAACGCTCCTTGTTCGAGGTTGGCTCGACGGGAAACACGTCGACCGCCGCGCCGGCGAGATGACCCGAGCGCAATGAATCGGCCAGCGCGTCGAGATCGACGACGGTTCCACGGCTGTTGTTGATGAGATAGGCGCCCTTCTTCATCGCAGCGAGTTGCGGCGCGGCGATCATGTTGGCGGTTTGCGGCGTCTCCGGCACGTGCAACGACACGACGTCGCTCTGCGCCAGCAGTTCCTCGAGCGTCTCGACGGGCTCGGTATTGCCATGACGCAACTTGTCCGTGAGGTCATGGAAGATCACGCGCATGCCCATGGACTCGGCGAGGTTCGACAATTGCGAGCCGATGTTGCCGTAGCCGACGATCCCGAGCGTCTTGCCGCGCACCTCGAAGCTGCCATCCGCGGACTTGTCCCAACCGCCCTGATGGGCGGAGACGGATCGATCGATCACCCGGCGCAGCAGCATGACGATTTCGCCGATCACCAGTTCGGCGACGCTGCGCGTGTTGGAGAAGGGCGCGTTGAAGACGGGCACGCCGATGGCGCGCGCGGCGTCGATGTCGACCTGATTGATGCCGACGCTGAAACAGCCAACCGCGATCAGCCTGTCGGCCGCCGCGAAGACCTCGGGGGTTAGTTGCGTGCGCGAACGGATGCCAAGTATGTGAACGCCGGCCAGCGCCTCGCGCAGGGCCGCGCCCTCCAGCGCCTTGGGCAGCCGGGTGAGGTTGACGTAACCCGCCGAGTGGAAAAGCGCGACAGCGCTGTCGTTGATGTTCTCAAGCAGCAGGACCTTGATGCGATCCTTGGGCACGGAAAAACGCGGACTCATGACGGCTCCTGATATGGCCCGGCACTATTACCCGAACACGACCGCCGTTAACACCCCACGACAAACGCCCCGCGCCTTGTCACCCGCGGCCCAATCGCGCATCTTGCGCTCAAATTCATGGCGCGCCTCGGGGGAGGCGCGGGGATCGGAGCGCGCAAGCATGTCATTATTGAAGTCGCTGGCTCTCGCGGCCGTCGCGGGTCTTTGCGCGCTCGCGCCGTCCGCCGCGCAGACCTTTCCGGATCGCCCCATTCACATTGTCGTGCCACAGCCGCCCGGCGGCGGCTTCGACACGGTCGCGCGCGTCATGGCCGATCGCCTCTCGGCCATTCTCGGCCAGACGGTCGTCGTGGATAACAAGCCGGGCGCGGGCACGCTTGTCGGCACGGATTACGCGGCCAAGGCGGCGCCCGACGGCTACACGCTGCTGCTCGGCGGCACGTCGAACATGGCGTTGAACCTCGGTCTGTATCCGAAACTGTCCTATGACCCGGTGAAGGACTTCACGCCCGTCGGCCTCGTGGTGAGCTGGCCCTTCATGCTGCTGACGCGCAAGGATTTGCCTTACAAGATGGTCAAGGACGTGGTCGACGCGGCGAAGGCCAAGCCGGACGCGATCACCTTCGCCTCCGCCGGCATCGGCTCGGGCCAGCATGTCGCGACGGCGGTCTTCGCCTATCTCGCGGGGATCAAGTTGACGCACGTGCCCTACAGCGGCGCGCAGGCCGCCTATGGCGATCTGCTCGGCGGCCGCGTCGATCTGTTCTCCGATAACGCGCAGACCGCCATGCCGCAGGTGAAGGGCGACACGGTCCGCGCGCTCGCGGTCACCACCGCCAAGCGTTACGCCGTGCTGCCCGACCTGCCGACCATCGCCGAAAGCGGTCTCTCCAACATCGACATGGAAACGTGGTTCGGCCTGTTCGCGCCCGCGGCCACGCCCGCCCCCGTGCTCGCGAAGTTGACCGAGGCGGTCGAAAAGGCGCGCTCCAGCCCCGAGGCGGTGGACATTTTCACCAAGACCGGCGGCTCGCTGAAAACCATGGGCATCGAGGAAACCCGCGCCTTCGCCCGCAACGAGGCCGAACGCTGGTCCAAGCTCTTGCGCGAGGCCGGCATCCGCGCCGAATAGGTCAGTCCTCGATGATGGCCACCGCGCGCGTCCAGCCCGCGGAGGCCGCCTCGACCTTGACCGGAAAACACGCGACCATGAATCCGGAGGCCGGCAAGGCCTCCAGATTGTTCAGCTTCTCGATGTGGCAATAGCCGATCTCGCGACCGGCCTTGTGCCCTTCCCAGATCAGCGACGCGTCGCCCGTCGCCGCGTAGGTCTTCGCCGTATGGACGAAGGGCGCGTCCCACGACCACGCGTCCGTGCCGGTGACACGCACGCCGCGCGAGGTCAGATACAGCGTCGCCTCGCGTCCCATGCCGCAGCCCTTCGAGACGTAATCCGGTTTGCCGTAGCGCGCGCCCGCGCTTGTGTTCACGACGACGATGTCGAGCGGTCGCAATTCGTGCCCGATGCGCGCCAGTTCCGCTTCCACCTCGGCCGCGGTGACGACATGACCATCGGCGAGGTGGCGGAAATCGAGCTTCACGCCCGGCTGAAAACACCAGTCGAGCGGCACTTCGTCGATGGTGATCGCCCGGCGCCCGCCGTCCATGGTCGAGGCGTAATGCCAGGGCGCGTCGAGATGAGTGCCGCTATGGGTGGTCATCTGGACCATCTCGATGGCCCAGCCCTCGCCATCGGGCAGATCGGCGGGTTTGAGACCCGGAAAATACTGGCACACGCCAGCCGCCGTCGCGGCATGGGCGAGATACTCGATTCGCGGCTCAAGTCCGGGCGGATCGGAGGCGATGCCCGCGCGCAGCGACGATGAAATATCGATGATGCGACGCGCCATGGACTTCCTCCCGCGAAACGGATTCTATAGGCGACAATTCGAACAAGAACCATTTGCCCCGATTATGAAAACGCGGGCAAGGGCCGGGAGGAGAACGAGATGCGCTTCAACTTCGGCGGACGCCTAGGGCGCACGGTCCTCGCGTCGCTCGCCTGCCTCGCCGGCGCGACCGCGCACGCGCAAACTTGGCCGACGCGACCCATCACCATGATCGTGCCCCTGCCCCCCGGCGGCGCGGTGGATATCCTCGCGCGCGTCATCGCCGAACCCATGCAGGCGGCGTTGGGCCAGCCCGTGCTCGTCGACAATGTCGCGGGCGCGGGTTCGAGCATCGGCGTGGATCGCGCGGCGCGCGCCACGCCCGACGGCTACACGCTCGGCTTTGGCACCTGGGCGAATTACGTCATCGCGGGCGCCGTCTATCCCGTGCGCTACGATGTGCTACGCGATCTCGAACCCGTCGGTCTCGTCGCCGACGCGCCGTACTGGATCGTCGCGCGCAATTCCATGCCCGCGGCGAACATGGCGGAATTGCTTTCGTGGTTGAAATCCAATCCCGACAAGGCGACGGCCGGCACGGTCGGCGCGGGCAGCGGCGCGCATATCTGCGGCGTCTATTTGCAAACGGAAGCGCACGTGAAATTCCAGATGGCGCCGTACCGCGGCGGCGCGCCCGCGTTGCAAGACCTGATGGGCGGCCAGATCGATTTCATGTGCGACCTTGGCGCGAACACGCTGCCCATGGTGCGCGGCGGCCAGATCAAGTCCTACGCGGTGATGGCGAAAAAGCGCTGGAGCGCCGCGCCCGACACGCCGACCATCGAGGAAATGGGCCTGCCCGGCCTGTATCTGTCGGCGTGGTCGGGCATCTGGGCGCCGCGCGGCACGCCGAGGGAGGCGATCGCGAAACTCAACGCGGCGCTTGGCAAGGCGCTCGCCGATCCCGCCATCCGGCAAAAGCTGGCGGGGCTCGGACAGGAGCCCTTCCCCGAAACCATGAGTTCGCCCGAGGCGCTCGGCGCGTTTCACAAGGCCGAGGTGGAAAAATGGTTCCCCATCGTCAAGGCCGCCAACATCAAGGTGGAGTAAACAGCGTGTCGATTGTGAATATGTCGCGATATCTGGCGCGCATGGCGACAACAACCTCGGCGCTCGCGATGCTCGGCGCGGCGACCGTACGCGCCGACGAGGTCGAGGATTTCTATCGAGGCAAGACCCTCTATGCCCTCGTCGGCGTCAGCGCGGGCGGCGAATATGATTTTCAGTTGCGGCTTGTCGCCAAGCACATCGGCCGCTTCATTCCCGGCAAGCCGACCATTGTCGCGCAGAACATGACCGGCGCGACCGGCATGGTCATGGCGAACTATCTCTTCCGCGTCGCGCCGAAGGACGGCACGTATATCGGCCTGATCCAGAACGGCCTGCCCGCCTCGCAGGCGGTGGGCATGGAGGGCGTGCAGTTCGACGCCGCGCGCTTCAACTGGCTCGGCTCCATCGCGCCAACAAACGAAACGATGACGACGTGGAAGACCACCGGCGTCAAAACCATCGCGGACGCGCGCAAGACCGAACTCATCGCCGGCGCCGTCGGCTCGTCGGGCATCACCCTGTCGCTGCCGATCATGCTCAACGACCTCGTCGGCACGCGCTTCAAGATGGTGCCCGGCTACACCGGCTCGGGTCAGCTCGATATCGCCATGGAGCGCGGCGAGGTGTTCGCCCGCGCCAACGCGTGGTCGAGCCTGAAGGCCGGCAAGCCCGACTGGATCGCCAACCACGACATCAACATTCTCGTGCATTCCGGCCCGAAGCCCGCCGACCTCGCGGGCGTGCCGGCGATCGAGGATCTGCTGACCAACCCCGCCGACAAATCCATCGTCGATATCGTCACCTCGGGCGACCGCCTCGGCCACCCCTTCGCCACCGCGCCCGATGTGCCCGCGAAACGCGTGGAAGCGCTGCGCAAGGCCTTCGAGACGATGCTGGGCGATGCCGAGTTTCTGCGCGACGCCGCGAACGCGAAGCTGGAGGTTTCACCGGTGAGCGCCGAGACGCTGGCCAACGCCGTGCGCGCGGCGCTCGACGCCTCGCCGGAGGCCAAGGCTCGCGCGCGGAAATATTTTCAGTAGGGGGAAGAGAGGTTACGCGGCGGGATGCGTCGCAATCAAATGATGCGCCCGGCAATGCTTGACCACGAAAGAAGGGGGATAGCTCATGAAAATCCTGCTCTGCGCAATCAGCGGAATTGTTTTGTATATTTCGCAAGCCCATGCGCAAACGCCAACGACATGCACCGAAGCCTACAACTGGTGCATGAGAAGCGAAAACAACTACATCCACCCAAGCAACAACCTCGGCGATCGCTGCAAGCGCGGTCGTGAAATCTGCATGAAGACGGGCAATAATCCCGCTCAGGGCCTGACCGGACTGAAAAGGCAATAACCGGGCGAATGACATCAAATGCTTGGCAAATGCGCCCCTGGGGCAGCGCCCAGCCCTTGCCAATCCCCACGCCCGTCCCGTATATAGCCGTATCGCCTGAATTTTCGGGCTCAACGAGGTTGCCGTGGCCCATTTCGCCACATCGCCGATCGCCGACGACGCGGACCGCTTGGTTCCGCGCGCGCGCGGCCGCGCCTCGACGCTCGCCGGACTGCTGCTTCTTCTTAGTCGCCCCTGAGGGCCGGCCGGGCTTTGCCTGGGCGCTCAGGGGTCTGGAAGCCAGCCGAACATTCCCCGGCCCCTGAACCCGCGGGCCGCCCAGTCAGGAACGAAATCATGTCCAGCCAGTCTCCGGCGGAATCCGCCACCAACAAGAACCGCGTCATCATTTTCGACACCACCCTGCGCGACGGCGAGCAGTCGCCCGGCGCCACCATGACCTTCGAGGAAAAGCTGGAGGTCGCCGACCTGCTCGACGCCCTGGGCGTCGACGTCATCGAGGCGGGCTTCCCCATCGCGTCCGATGGCGACTTCGAGGCAGTCTCCGCCATCGCCAAAAGGGTCAAGCGCGCCTCGGTCGCCGGCCTCGCCCGCGCGGCCTTCAAGGACATCGACCGCTGCGCCGAGGCCGTGCGCCACGCCTTGCGTCCGCGCATCCACACCTTCGTCTCCACCTCGCCCCTGCACATGAAATACAAGTTGCAGAAGTCGCCCGAGGAGGTGCTGGCCATGGTCACCGCGCAGGTGACCCGCGCGCGCAACCATGTCGCCGATGTCGAATGGTCGGCGGAGGATGGCACCCGCACGGAAATGGATTTTCTGTGCCGCTGCGTCGAGGCCGCCATCAAGGCCGGCGCGACGACGATCAACATTCCAGATACGGTCGGCTACACCGTGCCCGATGAATACGAGCGCATTTTCCGCGAGGTCATCGAGCGCGTGCCGAACTCCGACAAGGCGATCTTCTCGGTGCATTGCCACAACGATCTCGGCCTCGCCGTCGCCAACACGCTGGCGGGCCTGAACGGCGGCGCGCGGCAGATCGAATGCACCATCAACGGCATCGGCGAGCGCGCCGGCAACGCCGCGCTCGAGGAAGTGGCGATGGCCCTGCGCACCCGCGCCGACGCCCTGCCCTATGTCAACAATATCGACACGACCATGCTGACGCGCGCCTCGAAACTCGTGTCCGCCGTCACCTCGTTTCCGGTGCAGTACAACAAGGCCATCGTCGGGCGTAACGCCTTTGCGCATGAAAGCGGCATCCATCAGGACGGCATGCTGAAGAACGCGCAGACCTACGAGATCATGACGCCCGAGAGCGTCGGCGTCTCCAAGACCTCGCTGGTCATGGGCAAGCATTCCGGCCGCGCCGCCTTCAAGTCGAAGCTGAAGGAGATGGGCTACGAACTCGGCGAAAACGCCATGGAGGACGCCTTCAAGCGCTTCAAGGATTTGGCCGATCGCAAGAAGATCGTCTACGACGAGGATCTGGAAGCCCTCGTCGACGACGAGATCGGCCACGCCGGCGAGCGCATCCAGGTGGAGGCGCTGACCGTCATCGCCGGCACCATGGGCCCGCAGACCGCGACCCTGACGCTCGACATCGACGGCGCGCATGTCACCAAGCAGGCGACCGGCAACGGCCCCATCGACGCGATCTTCAACGCCATCCACGCGCTGGTGCCGCACACGGCCACGCTGGAGCTCTATCAGGTGCACGCGGTCACGGCGGGCACGGACGCGCAGGCGGAAGTCTCCGTGCGCCTGAGCGAGGACGGCAAGTCCGTCACCGCCAAGGGCGCCGACCCCGACACCATGGTCGCCTCGGCGCGCGCCTATATCGCCGCGCTCAACAAGCTGATGGTGAAGCGCCTGAAGACCAAGCCCGAAGCCATGGGCGAGGCCGGCTGACGGGGCATGCAAGTATTCTCCCGCGCGAGCGGGGGAAAGCCTTCCTGAGCCCGGGGGCATTGGCACAAACGAATGTCGTTTAATGCCTAAAATTGCCAAAATCAGGCATTGACGTCATATTGATCGGTGGAGGCGCCGCCATGAATATGAATGTATCCCTGACCGACGAACTCGCGAATTTCGTCAAGGCCAAGGTCACGACAGGTCGCTACACTTCATCAAGCGAGGTCGTCCGCGAGGCGCTGCGCTTGATGGAAAAGATGGAACAGCAGGAAGCCGAGAAGTTGCAATTCCTGCGCAAGGCTTGGCAAGCCGGCGTCGACAGCGGCGACGCTGGCGAAGTGGATTTCAAGGCCCTGAAACAGGAAGCGCGCGCGCGACTGGCCAAGTCGAAAGCTTGAAGTCGTGGCCAAGGTCCATTTTTCTCGCCACGCTCGCGAGGATTTGCTCGATATTTGGCTTTATGTCGCCCAACGAAATTCCACGACGGTTGCTGACCGCGTGTACGACCGCGTCGAGGAAGTCTGCGGTCTTTTGCGGGATCATCGACAACTTGGCCCCGCCCGCCCAGACATCGCGCCGGATGCGAGGATGCTCGTCATGGAACGATGGCTGGCGCTTTATCGGTTGATCGACGACGGCGTGCAGATCGTGCGCATCGTCGATGGCTCTCGTGATCTCGCGAGGATCGAGTGGTCCGTGGTTGAATAGAATGAAGTAGGTGTCGGCTCTAGATACGACATTCACGACACCAAGATTCAGAGATCGATCAATCCCCCTAAACCTCCACCACGACATAATCCTTGTCGACAGACACATCGAAACGCTCGGCGACGTAGGGGCCTTTCGCCAGCGCGTCGCCATGTTCGACGGCGACGTTGAACTGGCGCGCGCGCGTCGAGCGCGGGTCGCAATAGGATTGCCCCGTGCGGATTTCGAATTCCCAGCCGTGAAACGGGCAGCGGATGAATTCCCCTGCCCGCTCCAGCCGGTAGCGGCCGGGGCCATCCGACAGGGCGAGCCCCGTGACGACACCCTCGCAGAATGGCCCGCCGCCATGCGGGCAGCGGTTGGCGAGGGCGAAGAATTCGCCATCGAGATTGAACAGCACGATCTCGCGACCGCCCACCATCACGAGCTTGCTCGAGCCCGGCGCGAGTTCATCGGCGGCGGCGACGACGTGCCGGGTCATGTCAGGCCATAGAGAGCGCGGGCGTTGTCGCGAAACAACTGCGAGCGCTGCTGTTCGGTCATGCGGAAGCGTATGCAGTATTTCGGGTCGTCGTAATCCCAGTGCGGATAATCGGTCGAGAACAACAGGCGATCCCAGCCGATCCAGTCGATGATCTCCGGCAGATGCGCGGCGTTCTCCGGCTCCTCGATCGGCTGCGTCGCGAACCACACGTGTTCGCGGATATATTCGGACGGCGGTCGCTTGAGGTGCGGCACCTCGTGGCGCATGCGCGCCCAGTGGCGATCCATGCGCCAGCACATGGCGGGAATCCACGTGAAGCCGCTTTCGATCAGCGCGACCTTGAGGCGCGGAAACCGCTCGAACACGCCCTCGAACACCATGCTGACGAGATTGGACTGCATGTTCGTGCCGAAGGCGTAATGCTCCTGCATGTAATAGGTCGGCCAGCCGCCGCCCGTCGACGGGTTGGCGCCATTGGCGGCGGGATGCAGGCCGAGCGTCAGGCCGCATTCCGCGGCCGCCTCGTAGATCGGCCAGTAGCGCCGTCGCCCCAGCGGCTCGATGGAGCGCGGCGACAGGATGACCTGCCTGAACGCGGGCTCCAGCGACCGCTCGCGGATTTCGCGCGCGGCGAAGGCCGGGTCTTCCTGCGGCACGACGACGCCGGCACGCAGGCGCGGCTCCTTGCGCACCCAGTCATGCAATTGCCAGTCGTTGACCGCGTGGGCGAGCGCGGTCGCGTAATCGGGATTGCGCTCCTCCATGCCGCCCTTGCTGAGCGCGACGAGCATGCCCGTCTCGACCCCGGCGGGATCGAGATGCTGACGGCGCATCAGATCGAGGTCGGAGCCCGGCGGCCCGCCGTGGGCCGGATAAGCGTCGGCGCGCTGGCCCGCCGCCATCATGCGCGGATAGGCCTGCATGGCGGCCAGCCCCTGCCTGATATGCGGCCCGATGGATTTTGAATGTTCGCGCCAATGTTCGGACAGGTAGGGAAAGAGGTCCGCCACCGAGCGTTGCGTGGGATGAATGTCGCAATCGACGATGCCAAGCCGTTGACTGACGCTGGTGTCGACAAGGGGAGCGTTCATGGCGCGATCTCCTTCGCCTCGGCGGCGAGCCGCGGATAACAGGCCGGCGGATTGTCGATCATGATCTTCCGTTGGAGGTCGGCGGGCAAGCCCTCCGGCAGGGCGTTGTCGCCATCGAACTGCGCGTGCGGATAATCGGTCGAGAACAGCAGAAGTTCATCCGAACCGATATGCGCCAGCGTGCGCGTCAGCAACGCGCCATCGGCCGGCGCGTCGACGGGTTGCAGCGAGAAGCGCACGCGCTCGCGCACCACGTCGGCGGGCGGGCGGTCGAGCCACGGCGTCTCCTGTCGCGTGCCGCGCCACTCCTTGTTCAGCCGCCACAGCAGCGTCGGCAGCCACGTGAAGCCGCTTTCGAGACACACCAGCCGCAAATCGGGAAATTCGTTGAACACGCCCTCGGCGAGAAAACTCACGATGGCGTTCTCGAAGGCCGTGCTTTGCGCGATGTAATCCTCGACATGATAAGACGGCCAGCCCGAGCCAGTCGGCGGATAGCGATAGGTCGAGCCCGCGTGCAGCGCCACCGCGAGGCCATGTTTTTCGCAGGCCCGATATACCGGCCACATCTGGCGCTTGCCGGGCAGAAAGTCGCCCATGACGGGCAGGATGATCTGCACGAAGCGACGGTCGGCCGCCAGCCGTTCGATTTCGGCGACCGCGTGATCGGGGCTCGATCCCATGACAAGAATGGAGCCGCGCAGGCGAGGTTCATGATCGAGCCAGTCGCGCGCGAGATGATCGTTCACCGCGGAGCAGATCACCGCCGCCATGTCCTCGTTATAGAGTCCGATGGCGCCATGCAGAATGGAGCCGATCGCGATGCGCGCGCCGAAGGGATCGAGCGCCTCGCGGCGCAACTTGTCGAGCGGCGTCTCGCCCTCGCCCGCCGGCGCGCGCCAGTCGTCGCGCATGGCGAGCGGCGTGTTGGGCGGAAAACTCGTGAGCTGGAAATCCATGCGGTCGATGCGCCGCGTGACGAACTGCTCGCGCCAGAAATCGTCCATGTGCCGCATCAGGACCGCCATCGACGGCGACGGCAAATGCAGATCGCAATCTATCGCGCCGGCGAAGGGAACCTTCATGCGTTACCCCTGTCGCGTCGCGGGCAAGGCCCAGGCGGCCGCGGCGTCCGCGACGATGGCCACTTGCGAGCCGACGGCCGGATGCGCGAAAGCGGTGGTGTCGACGTTGAGCGCGCCCGCGACGGTCTTGACGACGAGCGAGCGCTGCGCGCCGCGGAAGATCGACGACGCGACCTCCCCGGTCCAGCTCATGCCGCCCGTCGCCGCGTCGGCGAGCGTCAGGGTCTCCGGTCGCAACATGACAAGCGCCGGCACGCCCGACGCGAAGGCCTCGCCGGCACGACACGTGCCGGACCAGCCTTGTCCGGCGACATCGAGCTCGAACAGGCCGTTCGCCAATTGCTTGCAACCGCGCACAGTGGTTTCGACCAGATTGGGCGCGCCGAAAAATTCGGCCACCGCCCGGCTGCGTGGCCGCTGATAGATATCCTCGGGCGCGCCGATCTGGAGAATGCGCCCCTTCTGCATGACGACAACCCGATCGGACAGCGACATCGCCTCGCCCTGATCATGCGTGACGTAAAGACTCGTGATGCCCAACCGCTTTTGCAGCGCGCGGAATTCATCGCCCGTTTGCGTGCGCAGGCGCGCGTCGAGATTGGAAAGGGGTTCGTCGAGCAGCAGCACGCGCGGCTCGAACACCAGCGCGCGCGCGATGGCGACGCGTTGTTGCTGGCCGCCCGACAGCGCTGGCGCGGGGCGCGACGCGAAGGAATCCATCTCGACCAGCTTCAGCGCCTTGGTCACCCGTTGCTGGATTTCATCCTTCGGTCGACGGCGGATGCGCAGGGGATAGGCCACGTTGTCGAACACCGTCATGTGCGGCCAGATCGCGTAGGACTGGAACACCATGCCGAGCTGGCGCCGCTCGGGCGGCATGAAGAAGCCACGCTCCGCGTCGCTGACGACCTCGTCGCCAATGACAATGCGCCCGCCGGTGTTCTGTTCGAGCCCGGCGACCATGCGCAGCGTCGTGGTCTTGCCGCAACCAGATGGCCCCAGCAGGGTCAGGAACTCGCCCGTGGCCGCCTCGAGGTCGACGCCGTCGACGGCGGCGAAATCGCCGAAATGACGGCTGATGTTTTGCAAGCTGATGGCTGACATCCGGACTTTCTTTCCTCACGCGCCAAGCGTGGTGACATAACGTTGCAGGATCTTGATCTGCACCCAGCGGAACAGGATGACGAGCAGCATCATCAAGAGGCCGATGACGCTGACCTGCTCGGCGAGGCCGTTGGCCCACAGCTTCATCAGCACGACCGACAGCACTTCCGACCCGACCGAGTAGAGCAGCACCGAGGCGGAGAGTTCGCGCATGATGCCGAAGAAGGTCAGCACCCAGCCGACCGCGAAAGACGGCCAGGCGAGCGCGACCAGAATGCGCCAGAGCGTCTGGAAGAAACTCGCGCCATGCACGCGCGAACATTCCTCCAGATCGAAGGAAAGCTGGGCGTAGGCGCCCGTCATAACGCGGGTGGCGACCGGCGTGCCGAGCGCGAGATAGGCGAGCAGCAGCGCCCAGATGGTGCCGTAGATCGGGATCGGGCCGGGCAGCATCGCGAAGGCCCAGAGGAACCCGATGCCGAGCACCATGCCCGGCATCATCCACGGCAGCCACGCCAGCGCGTCGATCACGCGACGACCGCGCCATTTCGTGCGCACGGAGATGTAGGCGACGATGGCGCCCAGCGCCATGGTCAGCGTCGCGCCGACAAGGCCCAGCATCATCGTGTTGGTGACCGCGCGCCAGATTTCACTGGACGAGAACACCGCCTGATAATGCTCCGTCGTCAGCATGTCCCATTGATAGAAGCCGAAGAACCGGAAGAACGAGCCGATCAGCAACTGGCTGACCGGAAGCACCACGGTCACGGCGAAGAACAACGCGCAAAAGCCAAACGTGACCCAGCGCCATTTGCCGAGCTTCATCACGCTCGGTGAATAGCCCTTGCCCGTGACGGTCGCGAAGCTGCGCCCGCGCAGGATGCGCCATTGGGCGAACACCAGCAGGAACATCAGCGCCATCACCGCGAAGCCGATGGCCGTGGCGTATTGATAATCGGGCGTCGCGTGATGATTGATCGAATTATACATCTCGGTCGTGATGACCGTGATCTTGGCGGGGGTGCCGAAAAACAGCGGCGACTCGAAATTCTCCATGCCCCTGATGAAGCTGAGAATGAACGAGTTGGTCAGCGCCGGCAACATCAGCATCAGGGTGATGCCGCCAAAGGTGCGCAGCCGCGAGGCGCCGCACATGCGGCTCGATTCCTCCAGCGACGGGTCCATGGCGCGGAAAACGTCGACGATGAACAGGAACAGGAACGGCGTTGAATACTGGACCATGTGCCAGACGACGCCGCCCCACGAATAAACGTTGATCGGCGAGTAATTCGCGCCGGTCGCCCACTTGAACACCTGGTTCAGCAGGCCAACCTGCGGATTGCCGAGCATCGCCCAGGCCATGGCGGTGAGGATCGGCGGAATGAAGAACGGCAGGGTGATCAGCACTTCCAGCTTGTCGCGATAGGGCGTGTCCGTGCGCGCGATGATCCACGCGAGAAACACCGCGAGGCCCAGCGAGGGAATGGTCTTGCCCAGCGAAATGCCGATCGTGTTGAGCAGGATGCCAAGCGCCTCGCGCGTCATCAACTGGCGGTAGCCGTCGAGATTGTATTCGCCCGCCATGCCCGGCGGCGTCGAATGAAGGCTGCCGTACATCAGCATGGAGAACGGATAGATCGTCAGGAACGACAGCAGCAGGATCAGCGCGGCCATGCCAAGGCCGCGCCGCGACACCAGCCCGGACAAGCCGCGCGCGGGCGTCGTCGCGCCGACGCGCGCGCCGGCCATGGCTCCGCCGGTCGGCGATGGGGCCGACAGTTCACTCATGCTCCAAACCCTCCCGCGATCAGACGTCGATCACGATGTAATTTTCCTCGACCCGCACCGGATAGGTATCCGCGACGTAAGGGCCCTTGACCAGCGTCTCGCCAGCGGCGACAGCGGTCTCGTAGGCGCGCGCGCGCGTGCGCGTCGGGTCGCACCATGATTGCCCCGTGCGGATGTCGAACTCCCACCCGTGCCAGGGGCATTTGACGAATTCGCCATCGCGCGACAGCCGGTAGTGACCGGGCGTGTCGGCCTCCGCGAGGCCGACAATCTTGCCCGCGCACAGCGAGCCGCTTTCATGCGGGCATTTGTCGCCCAGCGCGAAGAATTCGCCGCCCAGATTGAACAGGGCGATCTCGCGTCCCGCGAGGTTGAGATGCTTGCGCGATCCCGGCGGCACTTCATCGACGGCCGCCACGACGTGTCGCTTCTTGCTCATGCGAGTCCATAGAGCTCCCTGGCGTTGCCCGACAGCAGGCGCTTCAGCTTGTCCTCGCCGATGCGCAGCTTGCTGACGACGAATTTCGGTTCGTCGAAATCCCAGTGCGGATAATCGGTCGAGAACATGATCCGGTCGAAGCCGACGATCTCGAACATCTCGACGAGATCGCTGTCGCGGTCCGGTTCGTCGAGCGGCTGCGTCGTCAGCCAGAAATGGTCGTGGATATATTCGGACGGCAGGCGCTTGAGATGCGGCGCCTCGCTCTTCAGGCGCTTCCACTGCTTGTCGAGGCGCCATTTGAGCGCCGGCGCCCAGGCGACTCCGCCCTCGACCAGCACGATTTTCAGCGTCGGGAATTGCTCGAACACGCCCTCGACCACCATGCTGGTGATCAGGCTCAGCATGCCCGTCACGTTGGTGTGCTGTTCCTCGATGTAATACGAAGGCCAGCCGCTCGCGGTCGGCGGATAGCCGTTGATGCCGCCAACATGCAGCGCGATTGGCAGATTGTGCGCGACGGCCGCCTCGTAGATCGGCCAGTAGCGACGACGGCCATGCGGCTCGAGACACTTGGGCGGCATCATGATCTGCGAGAATCGTTTGTCGCCGGCGCGCTTCTCGATTTCCGCGATGGCGAAGGGCGAATGTTCCTGCGTCACCACGATCGAGGCGCGCAACCGCTTGTCGCGCTCGACCCAGTGGGCGATTTGCCAGTCGTTGACCGCGCCCGCCAAAGCCGCGCCATATTCGAGGTTGCGCTGGTTGCCCGGCCCGCGGTTGAGCGGCATCAGCATGCCGAACTCGACGTTGTTCGGATCAAGATGCTGTTGCTGCATGAAGGCGAGATCGGAACCCGGCAGTCCGCCCGTCGGCGGCCACGAGTCCGCGCGCGCGACATCCGGCGCCATGCGCGGATGCGACAGCGTGTCGGACAGCGGCTGGCGGTACAGCCCGCCATATTCCCGAACATAGGCGCGCCAGCGCTCGGGCAGGAAATCCAGCACTTCCGTCGGCGTGGCGGCTTGCGGATGGATATCGCAGTCAATGACCCCGAGCGTGGCCTCCCGGGGGGTGACGCGCCCCGGCCGCGGTCGGTCCAGCGTTTGCGTGCTCATGGCCTGGTCTCCCCGGCGTTTCCCGCGGCGAGGCGGGGATAGGTCTCAAGGGCGTTGTCGAACAGAACGCGCCGCGCCAGCGCGCTTTTAGGATCAAGCGGCAGGGCGTCCGTTCCCTCGTAATGCCAGTGCGGAAAATCCGTCGAGAACAGCAGCATGCGGTCGCTGTCCATCATCTCGCAGAAGCGCTCCAGCCGGCCCGCGCCGTCGGGCTCGTCGAAGGGCTGCGTCGTCAGGCGAATATGGTCGCGCACGATATCCTTGGGCGGCTTTTTCACCCATGGAATCTCGGCGCGCACGCCGCGCCATGTCTTGTTGAAGCGCCACAGGCAGGCCGGCAACCACGTGACGCCGGATTCCTGAAACACCACCTTGAGATTCGGGAACTTGGCGAAGACGCCCTCGCTGACGAGACTGAGCGTGGCGCTCTCGAAGGCGAAGGCCTGCGCGACGTAATCCTCGAGGAAATACGAGCCGTAACCGTTGGTCATCATCGGGTGATGATAAAGACTGCCCGCGTGCACGCCCACGGGCATGCCGTATTTCTCGGCGGCGAGGAAGATCGGCCAGTTGTGCCGTTTGCCGAGCGGCGTCTCTCCGGCGACGAACATGGTCACCTGCACGAAGCGGGGATCGCCCGCGCGGCGTTCGATTTCCTCGGCGGCGAGCTCGGGATTGTTCAGCGGCACGACGATCGAGGCGCGCAACCGGGGCTCCTTGTCGAGCCATTCCTTCGTCACCCAGTCGTTGACCGCCGTGCAGACCACGGCGGCCATGTCCTCGCTATGCAGGGCGGCGCCGCCCCAGACGCAGGTCATGATCGCGTTGGTCACCCCGAAGGCGTCGAGCGCGCCCGAGCGCAACAGGCCGAGGTCGGTGCCCGGCTTGCCGTTGGCGGGTCGCCAGTCGGGCCGACCCGAGATCGGCGCGTTCGGCGGGTCGCTGGTCAGGTTCCAGCTTATCTTGTCGATTCCGCGGTTGAGGAACTGTTGCCGCCAGTAGGCGTCGAGATAGGGCATGATCGTCTTGATCGAGGGCACGACGATATGCGCGTCGCAATCGATCACGGGATGCCCGAATACGCTGACGGGCCTGTCCGCCACCTGCGCCGCCTCGGCCATTCGTCTTCCTCCGATCCATCTGGTCGCGCCGCGCGAAATTTTCGCGCCGCTCCCTTGTCGGTGCTAGAACTACCACGACTGACGTATTACAGGTCAAGAAACCGAGCCGCTCCAGCGGCCAAATTTCAACGTGAGCGCCGGATGGCGCGAGGGAGTGGATCGGAATGACCGGATTGTTGCCTCGAAGCGTCCTGGCCGCGCTGACAATGGGCGCCGTCGTCCTCGCCGGTTCGGCGACGCGCGCGGAGGAATGGTCGGACGTGGTCGCCGCCGCCAAGAAGGAAGGGACCGTCACCGTTTATCACGCGCAACTCGGCGCCCCCCACTGGAAGGCCGTGGTCAAGGCCTTTCAGGACAAATACGGCATCGCCGTGCAGGAGTTCGACGCGCGCGCCAGCGAGTTGACCGAGCGCATCCGCGTCGAGCAGACCTCGCAACACTATGTCGCGGACGTCGAGTTCCATGGCGACTCCTCGATCCTCCAGCAACGCGCCACCGATTTCATCGCCGAGCATGGCGATATTCCGAACGCCGCGCGCCTGCGGGCGCCCTTCGTCGCCGACAAATGGCAGGTTCCCGCCTGGGTGCAGGTCGTCTGCATGCTGGCGAATACGAGCATGGTGAAGCCCGAGGATGAACCCCGCGAGTGGAAGGATCTGCTCGACCCCAAATGGAAAGGCAGGATCCTAACCGACGACATGCGCGCGGTCGGCAGCGGTCAGACGGTCTTCGCCGTGCTTTACAAGGCCTATGGCGAGGCCTTCCTCGAAAAGCTCGTCGCCCAGAACATGGGGATCGGTCGCGACCTCCAGGATGATTCCCGCAAGGTCGCGCGTGGGGAGTATCCCATCTTCATCAACCAGATCATCGCCTTCGCCTCGCCCCTGAAGGGCCTGCCCGTGAAGGTGATCACGCCGTCGGACGGCTGCCCCTTCACGCCCATTCAGGGCGCCATTCTCAAGGGCGCGCCGCACCCCAACGCGGCCCGCCTGTTCATCAATCATTTGCTCGAAAAGGACTCGCAGGTCACCTACGCCAAGGCCTGGATGGGCACGGTGACGGAAGGCGTGGTCGAGGCGCTGGACGATCCCGACGCCAGGCGCTTCGCGCAGGTCAAGCTGCTCGGCTCCATTCCCTACGCCGACCGCGAGTCCCTGCTGAAGCGCGCGACGGAAATGTTCAAATAGGAACGACGATGAGCGGCCCCTTTATCCTGCATGGCGCGGTCCGCTCGTCCGCCGCCTGGCGCGTGCGCATCGCCCTTGAGCTCAAGGGCGTCGATTTCCGCGAAATCCGCCGCGACCTGCACAAGGGCGAACAGAACGCGGCGGACTATCGCGCCATCAATCCGCAGCAACTCGTGCCGACCCTGCAATGTCCAAACGGCGCCATGCTGCATCAATCGCTGGCGATCATCGACTATCTCGACGAAACAATCCCCGCGCCGGCCCTGCTGCCCAAAAATCCGGAATCCCGCGCGCGCACAAGGGCGCTCGCCCAGATCATCGCCTGCGACATTCATCCCATCAACAATCTGCGTGTCCGCAATCACGTGCGCGACCTCCTGCCAGACGATGCCGACGCGATGGGCAAGTGGATGAACAAATGGAGCGCGGCGGGTTTCGACGCCATCGAGACGATGCTGGCCGCGAGCCCCGACCGCGGCGTCTTCGCCCACGGCGATGCGCCCGGTTATTTCGAATGTTTCCTCGTGCCGCAGGTGGGCAACGCGCGCTCCATGGGACGCGATATTTCCGGATACGCCTTGATTAACGGCATCGCCGACGCCTGCGCGCCCCTGCCCGCCTTCCAGCGCGCCGACCCCGCGCGATTTGGTCGCGGCTGACGCGGCGCGGTGGACGCGCCGCCGACTTTCGCGCTAACAGACCCTTGAAAGAGGCCGCGACGCGGCGGACCTCGCGTGGAGGAAAGCATGAGCGACGAACTGCAGAGCAAATACGATGGCGAGGTTCTGACCATCACCATGAACCGGCCCGACCATGGCAACGCCATGTTCGACACGATGATCGGCGAGCTTGGGGACGTCATCGAGCGCGAGGAGCGCAAGGCCCGGCTCATCATCCTGCGCGGCGCCGGCAAGGATTTCTGCGTCGGCCGCTCCTCCATGGGCACGCCGCGCCCGGTCGGCATGGACGCCTTCCAGAGCCGCGACATGAGCGACGTCGTGTTCCGCGCCTATGGCCTGCTGCGCCGCTCGCACGCGCCGGTGCTGGCCGTCGTGCAGGGCAAGGCGCTCGGCTTTGGCTTCGCGCTGGCGGCCGCGGCCGACATCACCATCGCCTCCGACGCCGCCCAGTTCCAGATTCCGGAATTCTCCCACAACATCATGCCGACCATGGTCATGTCGTCGATGATCGACCGCGTGCCGATGAAGGCCCTGATGTACCATGTGTGGACCTGCGCCATGATCGACGCGCGCAAGGCAATGGAGATCGGCACGGTCAGCGCCGTCGTTCCCGCCGCCGACCTCGAGAAGGAAGTCGCTGCCTTCACCGCCGGCCTGCTCGCCGCGCCCCGCCCCGCCGTCCACGCGGTCAAGGAATACGGCGTCAACGCCCAGGCGATCGACATGAACAAGGCCGTTCACTACGCCCGCAACATCCACGCGCTGATCAACACCGCCGCCGAGATGAAGCGCAAGTAAATCCATCGCGCCGCCCGCTCCCGATGGGGCGGGCGGCCCCACCAACGCCGGAACCTCGCGAATGCTGTTCAACTTCTTTCACCTGATGCCGTGGACCCATTGCGAGGAGCCGCCGACAAGCTGGCCCGTGTCGACCAAGACTTTCGACGCGAAAAAGGCGATGGACCTCTACGAGCGGTACACCGCCGACATGGCCTACGCCGAGGAATGCGGCTTCGACTGGGTCGGCTGCAACGAGCATCACTTCAGCCCCTACGGCCTGATGTCGAACTGCAACCTGATCGGCGCCGCGCTTGTTTCGCGGACGAAGAAGATCAAGCTTGGGATGCTCGGCAACCTCGTGCCGCTGGTCAATCCGGTGCGCGTCGCCGAGGAATACGCGATGATCGACGTGATGAGCGGCGGACGCCTCATCGCCGGCATGATGCGCGGCATCCCGCACGAATACCGCGCCTACAATATCAATCCCGATGAATCGCACGAGCGTCTCGACGAGGCGATCCGCCTGATCGTCAAGTGCTGGACCTCCGACGAGCCTTTCCGCTGGGAAGGCAAGCACTACAATTTCCCCTCGGTCTGCATCTGGCCCAAGCCCATGCAGAAGCCGACGCCGCCGATCCTCATGTCGGCCTCGAACGCCGAGGCCGCCGAATTCGCCGCCCGGCACAAGGCGATCATGGGCGTCACGCTCATCGCCGACCTCGATCTCGTGCGCAAGAACATCGAAATCTACAAGACCGCCGCGCGCGCCAACGGCTTCGAGCCGACGCCGGCCCATATTCTCACCGGCCACCAGACCGTCATCGCCGACAGCGACACGGAAGCCCGCGAGATCATGCGTAGCGGCCTCGACTACTTCCATCGGGTGCTGATGCGCCCGCAGCGCGAGGCGCAAACCGACGTTTTGCAAAACACCGGCTTCTACGCCAACGCCGAACAGAAGCAGTATTTCGACAAGCGCCTCCAGACGCTGCGCGAGCGCACGCTGGAGGAGCAGATCGAGGCGGGCACGGTGTTCTGCGGTAGCCCCGAGAGCGTGGTCAAGCAGATGAAGCACGTCCACAAGGCCCTTGGTCACGGCGTCTTCAACATGACCATGAAGATCGGCAACATGCCCGACACCGCCGTGCGGCGCGGCATGGAGCTGTTCCGCGACCGCGTCCTGCCCGCCGTCCGCGACCTCTGACGTTCCGCTCCCGGGCGGCGCGCGCGGTCGACATCGCGCGCCCGATCCGCCCGGTCGGAAAAAATTAGCGGAAATCCTCGACACTTCGCCAAGGTGCTAAAAGTGATTCGCCCGGGCCGACGCGCCAGGGCGGATCGCCATGCGGTCGCGCGCGCCTCGCGGGCGTCGCCGTCCGGCGGATGATGGAGCCCTCGCCGATCCTCCCTCGGCGGCGGGCAGGAACGCAGGATTTTCCCATGTCGAAACACGTCGCCGTCCTGATGGGCGGATGGTCCTCGGAACGCGAAGTGTCGTTGCGCTCCGGCGAGGCCTGCGCCCGCGCCCTCGAAGGCGAGGGATTCCGCGTCACCCGCGTCGACGTCGCCCGCGACATCGCCAGCGTGCTCGGCGCGCTGAAGCCCGAAGTCGCGTTCAACGCCCTGCACGGCCCCTATGGCGAGGACGGAACCATTCAGGGCGTACTGGAAATCCTGAGCATCCCCTACACCCACTCCGGCGTGCTGGCCTCGGCCCTCGCCATGCACAAGGACCGGGCGAAGACCGTCATGGCGGCCGCCGGCGTCCCGGTGCCGCGCGGCATGATCGTCAGCCGGGCCAACGCCGCCAGGGCCCACGTCCTGCCCCCGCCCTATGTGTTGAAACCCATCGCGGAAGGCTCGTCCTATGGCGTTTTCATCGTTCGCGAGGGCCAGGAACACCCGCCTCAGGAGTTGAATCGCCCTGACTGGCCCTATGGCGAGCATCTGCTGGCGGAAAGTTTCGTCGCCGGTCGTGAGCTGACCTGCGCCGTCATGGGCGACCGCGCGCTCGGGGTTATCGATATCCGCGCGGCCGACGGCGGCTGGTACGACTACAACGCAAAGTATTCAAAGGGCGGGTCAATTCATGTCCTGCCGGCGGAAATTAAACGAAATGTTTACCAAGAGGTCCAAGAGTTGGCGTTGAGGGCCCATACGGCTCTCGGTTGCCGGGGGGTGAGTCGCTCGGACCTGCGTTACGACGATCGACCCGGCGGAACCGGTGAACTCGTCGTCCTCGAGGTCAACACCCAGCCCGGCATGACCGAGACGTCGCTTGTGCCCGAAATGGCGGCTCACGCCGGTTTTTCGTTTGGTGGACTGGTTCGATGGATGGTGGAAGACGCCTCCTGCGATCGTTGAAGGAGGCCTTCGGGGCTCTCGCCCCCGCGCGCCCGGCGTTGGCCGGGGCGAGCGAGGGCTATGCCGGCTTCGAGGCCCGCCAACCCGCCGCCGCGACACGACTCCCACCCCGCCGACGCTCCATCGAGACGCGCTCCAGCCGCCTGATTCGCTTCGCCCGCGCCCATTTCGTGGCCGAGGTTCTGTCGTTGCTCTTCGTTGGCGGCTTTGGCCTCGCCGGCGCCGTTCAGGGCGGGCAATACGCCCGTTTCATCGCGGAAAATGGTTCGCTGCCCGATCAGGTCGCCCGCGCGTTGGGCTTTGGCGTCGAAGCCATCACCATCACCGGCTCCCGCGAGCTCTATGAAGCCAAAATCCTGCGCGAGGCTGGCATCAGTCAGCACAATTCGCTGCCGTTTCTGGACGTCGACGATGTCCGCGCGCGCCTGACGGCGATCCCGCTCGTCCAGGAAGCCAGCGTCCGCAAGCTGTTTCCCAACCGGCTGATCATCCAGATCGTCGAGCGGGCGCCCTTCGCCATCTGGCAGAAGGACGGCGCCCTCGAACTCGTCGCCTCCGACGGCGCGCCAATCATGGACATGCATGACGCGCGTTTCGCCGACCTGCCGCTGGTGGTGGGCGAAGGCGCCAACAAGCGCATTGGCGAATTCCTCAAGATCGTCGAGGCCGCCGGCGATCTGCGCGGGCGCGTTCGCGCCGGCGTGCTGGTGGGCCAGCGCCGCTGGAACCTGAAGCTTTCGACGGGACTTGAAGTGAAGCTGCCCGAACAATCCCCGGAAATCGCGGCCGCCCAGCTCGGGCGCCTCGCCCGCGAGGCCCGCTTGCTGGAGAAGGATCTGCTCTACGTGGACTTTCGCGTTCCCGGCCGCATGTACGCCCGCCTGAGCGAGGACGCCGCAGCCGCGCGCGCCGAAACGCTGGCCAAGAACAAGAAGCGGGGGCCGGCGTGAACGCGCATTTCTCGACGCCCCGCCTTCGTCCCCTGTCGGCCCGCAAGAGCGCCATCCTCTCGGTGCTGGACGTCGGAACGTCCAAGATCGTCTGCCTGATCGCCCGGCTGATGCCGATGGAGGCGTCCAGCACCCTGCGCGGCCGCACCCATCACTGCCGCGTGCTGGGCATCGCCCATCAGCGTTCGCGCGGCATCAAGGGCGGCGCGGTCGTTGATCTCGAGGAAGCCGAAAAGGCGATCCGGCTGGCCGTCGACGCCGCCGAGCGCATGGCCGGCGTGCAGGTCGAAAGCGTCATCATCAACATGACCGGCGGCCGCATCGGCTCGAACCTCTACAGCGCCGGCGTCAATGTCTCGGGCCGGCCCGTCGCCGAATCCGACCTGCATCGCGTGCTGGAAGCCGCCGCCTCGCGCACCGCGCGCCCCGGTCGCGCCGTGTTGCACGCCCTGCCCAACGGCTACTCGCTCGATGGCATGAACGGCGTCGACGAACCGCGCGGCATGATCGGCGAGGAACTCGGCGCGACGATGAACGTCGTTTCCTGCGACGAGGCCGCCGCGCGCAACCTCATGCTCGCCGTCGAGCGTTGCCATCTCGATATCGAGGCGATGATCGCCTCGCCCTACGCCTCCAGTCTGTCGGTGCTGGTCGACGACGAGATGGAGCTTGGCGCGACCGTCATCGATTTCGGCGGCGGCACCACCTCCATCGGCGTTTTCCAGAACGGCGCGCTGGCCCATGTCGACGGCTTCGCGGTCGGCGGCAATCACATCACCATGGACGTCGCCAGCGGCTTGACCATTCGCCCGAGCGACGCCGAACGCCTCAAGGCGCTCTACGGCTCCTGCCTGTCGTCGGCGTCCGACGAACGCGAAATCCTCGCCATCGCCGAGGTGGGCGAGGACGCCGATCAGGCCCATCACGTGCCAAAGTCGCGGCTCACGCGCATCATTCGCCCGCGGGTCGAGGAAATCCTGGAGCTGGCGCGCGATCGCCTGAAGGCCAACGGCTTCGGCCCGGCCGCCGGACGTCGCCTCGTGCTGACGGGCGGCGGCAGCCAGCTCACCGGCCTCGCCGACGCCGCGCGGCGCATCATCTCGCCACAAGCCCGCATCGGTCGCCCGCTGGGCGTTCAGGGCCTGCCGGAATCGGCCAAGAGCCCCGCTTTCGCCGCCTCGGTCGGCCTGCTGATCTATCCGCAGTTCGCCCGCGTCGAATACTTCGAACCGCGTCGTTCCAGCGGCCTGCGGGCCACCGGCACGGACGGCTACATCACCCGCGTCGGCCGCTGGCTGCGCGACAGTTTCTGAACCCGTCGCCGACGGGCGGGGCCAGGCGGCCCGCTCCCGGCGATAAACATCTGGTCGGACGTCGGAACGACGTCCCTAAATCGAGAGGCCCGCGATGCCAATTAGTTTGAAAGCCCCGGAATTGCGGGAACTGAAGCCCCGGATCATGGTGTTTGGCGTCGGCGGCGCGGGCTGCAACGCGGTCAACAACATGATCGTATCAGGCTTGCAGGGCGTCGACTTCATCGTCGCCAACACCGACGCGCAGGCGCTCACCGCCTCCAAGGCCGAGCGCATCATTCAGATGGGCCTGCACGCCACCGAGGGCCTGGGCGCCGGCGCCCAGCCGGAAATCGGCCGCACCGCCGCCGAGGAAGCCATCGAGGAAATCCGCGATCATCTGGCGGGCGCGCACATGTGCTTCGTCACCGCCGGCATGGGCGGCGGCACGGGCACCGGCGCCGCGCCGGTTATCGCGGCCTGCGCGCGCGACATGGGCATCCTCACCGTGGGCGTCGTGACCAAGCCGTTCCACTTCGAGGGCCAGCGCCGCATGCGCGTCGCCGAGGCTGGAATCGCTGAACTGACGGCGGCCGTCGACACGCTGATCGTCATTCCGAACCAGAACCTGTTCCGCATCGCCAACGAGCACACCACCTTCGCCGACGCCTTCTCGATGGCCGATCAGGTGCTGTATTCGGGCGTCGCCTCGATCACCGACCTCATGGTCAAACAGGGTCTCGTCAATCTCGACTTCGCCGACGTTCGCTCGATCATGCGCGAAATGGGCAAGGCCATGATGGGCACCGGCGAGGCCACCGGCGACAAGCGCGCGCTGATGGCCGCCGAAGCCGCCATCGCCAACCCGCTGCTCGACGAAGTCTCCATGAAGGGCGCCCGCGGCCTGCTGATCTCGATCACCGGCGGCGCCGACATGACGCTGTACGAAGTGGACGAGGCGGCCAGCCGCATCCGTCAGGAAGTCGACGAGGACGCCAACATCATCCTCGGCGCGACCTTCGACGAGTCGCTGGTCGGCGTGATCCGCGTGTCCGTCGTCGCCACGGGTATCGACCGCCCTTTCGAGGAACATGAGCGCGACCGCAACGCCGAGGCCCGCATCGCGAGCGTCGCGCAGAAGCTCCGCGCTCAGACGGCGCCCGCGCCCCGCGCGCAGGTCGTCGAGGAGGCGCCCGCCCCCTACCAACAGTCGCTGCCGCTGGCCCCTGTCGCGCCGGCGCCCCAGCCCGCGCCGCAGATGCATCACGACGTCCGCCTCGAGCCGGTGCGCCCGCGCCCGGTCTATCAGGAGATGCAGGCGGCGCCCGCGCCGGTTCACTACGAGCCCGTTCAGGAGCGCGGACCCTTCATCCCGCCCGCGCCGGAAGCGCCGGTTCGTCCGGTGCGCATGCCCTCGATCGAGGATCTTCCTCGTCCGGGTCAGGAACAGCTTCGCGCCTGGCGCGAGGGCGACCGTCAGCCCGAGCAGACGGCGCCCGCCGCCCGCCGCCAGACCCTGTTCGAGCGCCTCGCGGCCTTCGGCATGAGCCGTCAGGAAGAAGCCGAACAGCAGACCGCGCCTCGCGCCGCCGCGCCGCAGCCGCGTCAGCCGCAGCCCGCGCCGCGTCCGGCCTATCAGCCCAAGCCCGTGCACGACGAATACGGCAAGCGCCCGGCCGCGCCGCAAGCGCACCTCGACCAGCATGGCCGCGTGGCGCCCGCCCCGCGCGCCGCCGAGGACGATCATCTGGAGATTCCGGCCTTCCTGCGCCGCCAGTCCAGCTGAAGCCTGCCGCACCGCGACAAAGGGGCGTCCGGACAACCGGGCGCCCTTTTATTTTTTAATAAATATTTCATATATTTATACATCACATGCTGCATCGCGGAATCGTGTTACAGAACGTAAGAAACCGTGATTTGGCTATGCCCCGCCAAAGCCGTATTTTAACCCTGTCGACGGGTTTCGCCCTTCGACGCCGCCGCGCGCCAGGGCTTTCCGGGGGAAGCATGTAGCACGGCGTGGCTTGACCGGGCCTGATGCGCCCGGTTCTGGCCAAAGCGGTTTCGGATGGGTTTCGCCCCGAAACTGAAACTTGGTCGCGCGGTCGCCGTGTAGCGTTCAGGCCGGCCAACATATCGGATTGGGATGAGAATGACCGTCGCCAAACAGACAACCCTGCGCGAGCGCGTGACGCTGGCCGGCGCCGGGGTTCATTCAAACGCTCCCGTATCGATTGTCATTCAGCCCGCTCCCATCAACACCGGCATTGTCTTCCTCCGCACTGGCCTCGCCGGCGGAGGCGAGCGCATCATCGAAGCGCGTTGGGACAAGGTCTCCATGACCGAGTTGTGCACCGTCATCGGGCGAAAAGATGACGCCACCGTGGCGACCATCGAGCATCTGCTGGCGGCTTTTTCGGGTCTGGGCGTCGATAACGCCACCGTGGAAATCGACGGGCCGGAAACCCCGATCATGGACGGTTCGTCGGCGGCTTTCGTCGAGGCCATCGATCAGGTCGGCCTTGTGCGTCAGGCCGCGGCCCGCCGTTACATAAAGGTTCTCAAGCCCGTGCGCGTCGAGCATGGCGGCGCTTTCTCCGAGCTGCGCCCCGCGACGAGCGGCCTCAGCCTCGACGTCGAGATCGATTTCGCCGCCGGCGTCATCGGCCGCCAGCAAAAGCGCGTCGATCTGACGCCGGACGTGTTCCGCCGCGAATTGTCGCGCGCCCGCACGTTCGGCTTCCTGCGCGACGTGGAGCGCCTGACAAAAGCGGGCTTCGCGCTTGGCGCCTCGCTGGAAAACACCGTGGCGCTCGATGGCGAGCGCGTGCTGAATCCCGAGGGCCTGCGTTATCCCGACGAATTCGTCCGCCACAAGATGCTCGACGCCGTCGGCGATCTCGCCCTCGCCGGCCTGCCCCTGATCGCGCGCTACAAGTCCTTCCGCGGCGGGCACAAGATGAACGTTTCCGTTCTCGAGGCCCTGTTCGCCGATCGCTCGGCCTTCGCCGTGATCGACGCCCAGCCACGCCGCGAGGCGGCCCGCGCCGAAGCCGGATTCGGCCTGCGGCCCGCTATGTACTCCGAGGCGAACTGAGCGGACGTCAAATCCACCCGATGTCGCGGATTGGCCACATTCACCCTGTCTCTGGCTGACTTACCCGGGCTGTGGCTTTTCACTCCTGTTTAGGTTAAACAATCGCGTAGTCATGCGCGGCGGCGCTCTCCACCGGGAGAGGGTCCGTGTTTCATTGCAGCGAGTTCGACGACATGTCCGTTATGCACAACCTGATCCGGTCACGTCGGCTTGCCGGGGGCGCGCGTCTCGCGGCGGTCATCGCCCTGCTGTCGCCGATCGCGGCCTGTTCGACGCTGGACTCGCTGAACCCCTTCAGCAAGGGCGAGAAATACGAAACCAAGCTGCTGCCCGATGAACAGCCCGACCAGATCTACGATCAGGGCCTCGCGCGCCTGTCGAAGAAGGACTCCGAGGGCGCCGCGAAGCGGTTCAACGATCTCGACAAGCAGTACCCGTTCTCCCAACAGGCCCGCAAAGGCCAGTTGATGGCGACCTACGCCTATTATCAGGGCGGCAAGTACGACGACGCCATTTCCTCCGCGAACCGCTACGTGAGCCTTTACCCGTCGTCGCCCGACGCGCCCTACGCCATGTATCTGGCGGCCATGTCCTATTACAATCAGGTGCCGGACATCACCCGCGATCAGGAACGGTCCGAAAAGGGCCTCCAGATGTTCCAGCAGCTCGTCGAGCGCTATCCCAAGTCCGAATACGTCGACGACGCCAAGTACAAGATCACCGTTCTGCGCGACCAGCTCGGCGGCAAGGAAATGTCCGTCGGCCGCTATTACCTCGGCCGCAATAATTACACGGGCGCGGTGAACCGCTTCCGCGAGGTGATCGCCAAGTACCAGACGACGCGCCACATCGAGGAGGCGCTGTACCGCCTCACCGAGGCCTATCTCGCGCTCGGCATCGTCAACGAGGCGCAGACGGCCGCCGCCGTTCTCGGCCATAACTACCCCGACAGCCCGTGGTATCAGGACGCCTACAACCTGTTGCAGAAGGGCGGCTATTCGCCCAACGAAAACAGCGCGTCATGGATTTCCAAGGCCTTCAAGCGGATTGGCTTGGGCTAACCCCCGGGCGGTCATGCTTGCGCAGCTTTCGATCCGTGACATCGTTCTGATTGATCGGCTGGATCTGCGTCTCGACGGCGGGCTCACCGTGCTGACGGGCGAGACCGGCGCCGGCAAATCCATACTTCTCGACGCTTTCGCGCTGGCGCTGGGATCGCGCGGCGATGGCTCCCTCGTCCGCGCCGGTCAGGCGAGCGGCCAGGTGACCGCCGCCTTCGATCCGCCCGGCGGCCACGCCTCGCTGGCCATCGCCGCGCGCAACGACATCGCCATCGACGGCGACCTCATTCTGCGCCGGGTGCAGATGGCCGATGGCCGCACACGAGCCTTCGTCAACGATCAACCCGTCAGCGTGCAGACCCTGCGCGACATCGGCGCGACGCTGGTCGAAATCCACGGCCAGCACGACGACCGCGCGCTTGTCGATGGCGCCATGCACCGGGCGCTGGTCGATTCCTTCGGCGGCCTCGGCGGCCCGCTGGCCGACACCCGCGAGGCGCACGCCGCCTGGCGCGCGACGGAGACGGAACTGGCCGCGGAGCAGGCGCGCGTCGCCCGCGCCCGCGCAGACGCGGACTATTTGCGCCACGCCCACGCGGAACTCTCGAAACTCTCCCCCCGCCCCGGCGAGGAGGAAGCCCTCGCCACCGCCCGCACGGCGATGATGCAGGCCGAGAAGGTCACGGGGGAGTTGCGCGAGGCGCATGATTCCCTTTCGGGCGATCATTCGCCCATCGCCGGCCTGTCGAGCCTCATGCGACGGCTTGAACGCCGCGCGGCGCAGGCGCCCGCCCTCATCGAGCCGCCCGTCAAGGCGCTCGACGCCGCCATCGAGGCGCTGGAACTCGCCGCGCAAAGCGTCGAAAGCGCCCTTCGGGACGCCAGGTTCGACCCGCGCGAACTCGAGCGCGTCGAGGAGCGCCTGTTCGCCCTGCGCGGCGCGGCGCGCAAATATTCAACGGGCGTGGACGACCTGCCCGCCCTCGCCGACAAGTTCGCCGCCGACCTCGCCGCGCTCGACGCCGGCGAGGCGCGCCTGAAGGCCCTCGACAAGGCGCTGGCCGCCGCCCGGCAGAAGCTGGACAAGGCCGCCGCCGCTCTGTCCGCCGCCCGCCGCAAGGCCGCCACGACGCTCGACAAGACCGTCAACGCGGAACTGCCGCCCCTCAAGCTGGAGCGCGCGACCTTCACGACCCAGATCGACAGCGACCCGGCCAATCCCGGACCCGACGGGATCGACCGCGTCGAATTCTTCGTCCAGACCAATCCGGGCGCGCGACCGGGACCGCTGATGAAGGTCGCCTCGGGCGGCGAACTCGCCCGCTTCATGCTGGCGCTGAAGGTGGCGCTCGCCGATCGCGGCACCGCCCCCACCCTCGTCTTCGACGAAATCGACACCGGCGTCGGCGGCGCGGTGGCCGACGCCATCGGCCGCCGCCTCGAACGGCTTTCGGGGCGCGCGCAGGTGCTCGCCGTCACCCACGCGCCACAGGTCGCCGCGCGCGCCGCCGGCCATTTCCGCATCGCCAAGGATCTCGCCGACAAGGGCAAGCGCGTCGCCACGCGCGTCGATCCCCTGCCGCCCGACGCGCGCAAGGAGGAAATCGCCCGCATGCTCTCCGGCGCGACGATCACCGACGAGGCGCGCGCCGCCGCTGGCAAGCTGCTGGCGGGCGGCGTCGGCTGAACGCGTGATTTCGCGCGCGCGGCGGGTTAAATAACGTCATGCGCACGCCAGCCTCCATCGAATCGCTTTCCGCCGACGACGCCCGCGCCGAACACGCGCGCCTTGGCGCCGAAATCGCCGCGCATGACATCGCCTATCACCAGAACGACGCGCCAACGGTCTCCGACGCCGAATACGACGCCCTGCGCCGCCGCTTCGATGCGCTGGAAAAGGCGTTTCCCGATCTTGCAAGGGCGGCGTCGCCCGCGCGGCAGGTCGGCGCCGCGCCCGCGCAAAAATTCGCCAAGGTGCGCCACGTCGTGCCGATGCTCTCGCTCGGCAACGTATTCGACGAAGCCGAGGTCGAGGACTTCGTCGAGCGCGTACGCCGCTTTCTCGGCATGCCCGCCGACGCGCCGCTCGCCTTCACGGCGGAGCCGAAAATCGACGGACTCTCCTGCTCGCTTCGATATGAGCATGGCGAACTCGTTCAGGCGGCGACGCGCGGCGATGGCTTCGAGGGCGAGGATGTCACCGCCAACGTCCGCACCGTCGGTGAAATTCCCCACAAGTTGCGCGGCCACGCGCCCGCGGTGCTGGAAGTCCGCGGCGAAATCTACATGACCCACGCCGACTTCGCCGCGCTCAACGAGCGGCAGGCGCGCGAGGGCGATAAGCTGTTCGCCAATCCACGCAACGCCGCGGCTGGCTCGCTGCGCCAGCTCGACAGCGCCATCACCGCCGGGCGACCATTGCATTTCTTCGCCTATGCGTGGGGCGAGGTCAGCAACATGCCTGCCGACACGCAACACGGCATGGTCGAAGCCTTCGCGAAATATGGCTTGCCGACGAACCCGCGCATGAAGCTATGCCATGGCGCGCGCGACATGATCGCGGTTTTCAACGCGCTCGGCGATGATCGCGCGCGGCTCGGCTACGACATCGACGGCGTCGTTTACAAGGTCGACGATCTCGCCTTGCAGGCGCGGCTTGGCTTTGTGTCGCGCGCGCCGCGCTGGGCCGTCGCGCACAAGTTTCCGGCGGAGCAGGCGACGACCGTGCTGCGCGACATAGAAATTCAGGTTGGCCGCACGGGCGCGCTCACGCCCGTCGCCAAGCTGGAGCCCGTAACCGTTGGCGGCGTCGTGGTGTCGAACGCCACGCTGCACAACGAGGACGAGATCGCGCGCAAGGACATTCGCGTCGGCGACACGGTCGTCGTGCAGCGCGCCGGCGACGTCATCCCGCAAATCGTGCGTGTCATCGAGGAGCGCCGCCCCGCGCATGCGCCCAAATACGCGTTTCCCCATGTCTGCCCGGCCTGCGGCTCCGCCGCGATCCGCGAGATTGATGAAAAGACCGGCGAGGCCGACGTGGTCAGGCGCTGCACGGGCGGGCTTGTGTGCCCCGCGCAGGCGGTCGAGCGGCTGAAGCATTTCTGTTCGCGCAACGCCTTGGACATCGAGGGGCTCGGCGACAAGCAGATCGAGTTCTTTTATGAAAAGGGCCTCGTCAAAACCCCCGCCGACATTTTCACGCTGGAGGCGCGCGACAAGGCGAGCCTGACGAAAATCGAGAACTACGACGGCTTCGGCAAGGTCTCGACGCGCAATCTCTTCGCCGCCATCGAGGCGCGCCGCTCGGTCGAACTCAACCGCTTCATCTTCGCGCTCGGCATCCGCCGCATCGGCGAAACGAACGCCCGGCGCCTCGCGCGTCATTTCGGCGACTTCGCCGCGTTGCGCGCGACAGCGCGCGCCGCCGCCGCGCCCGACTCCGAAGCCCGGGCGGAAATCAACAACATCGGCGGCGTCGGCGATGTCGTCGCCGAGGCGGTCGCCGATTTCTTCGCCGAGCCGCACAACGAGGAAGTTCTGGATCGCCTGCTCGAACAGGTGACGCCGACGCCGATGGAGGCCATCGCCACCGACAGCCCCGTCGCCGGCAAGACCGTGGTGTTCACCGGCGCGCTCGAACGCATGACGCGCGAGGAAGCCAAGGCGCGGGCCGAGCGTCTCGGCGCCAAGGTCGCGGGCTCGGTCTCGAAAAAGACGGATATTCTGGTCGCCGGCCCCGGCGCCGGCTCCAAGCTGGCGAAGGCCGCCGAGGCCGGCGTCCGCGTGATGACCGAGGAGGAATGGCTGGCGTTGATCGGCGCCTGACCACTCCCGCGACCTCATGGCCGCCACGCCCTGATTGCGCCGTCTTCGCCGATTAGCCATAAGGGAACCGGAATCCCATCCACAGGAGCGCGCCATGAGCCTGGCCAGCACGGGAGCCGACGCGTCGGCGGCCCGCCATTCCCTGCCCGACATCTGGGCCGACCCGGTGATCAATCTCGACGCGGTCCGCGCCGCCGAGGTGTCGCGCGAGCCCTACACCTACATGCTGGCGTCCGACACGCTGAGCCACGCGGCGGTGCCCGCCCTGCGCGCCGAGTTCCCGCACATCACCAAGCCCGGCTTCCTCACCGTCGACGAGGTTTCGCTCAAGGGGCGCTTCAAGCAGCTCGTCGATGAAATCGAAAGCCCGGAGTTTTCCGAGGTCATGTCGCGAAAGATGGGGCTCGATCTGCACCCCTATCCGCGGCTGACCACGATCCGCAAACTGAGCCAGTTGCGCGACGGCCCGCCCCATGTCGACGGCAAGTCCAAGATCATGACCGTGCTGTTCTATCTGAACGACGAATGGGGCGATAACGGCGCGGGCCGCCTGCGCGTGCTCTACGGGCCCAAGAACTTCGAGCCCTACAAGGTCGAGGTTCCCCCGACCATGGGCACCATGTTCGCCTTCCTGCGCTCGGAAACGTCATGGCATGGCCACCCGCCCTTCGCCGGCGAGCGCAAGGTGGTGCAGACCGCGTGGATCCGCGACCAGCACGAGGTTGAGCGCAAGAAGAAGCGCAACGCCACCGCGCAATTCCTCAAGGGCATTTTCGGGCGCTGATCAGCCCTTGGCGAGCGGGCGCGTCGCGGCGGCGAGCCATTTGCGCGTCGCCGGGTCGAGATGCGGCGACAGCGCCTTGCGCACCCGCGCGTGATAGGCTTTCAGCCACGCGATCTCCGCGCGCGACAACAGCCTGACATCGACAAGCGCGAGGTCTATTGGCGCGAGCGTGATCGTCTCGAAGCCCAGCATCGCGCGCTCCGCGCCCTTGATGGCGCGCGGCTCCACCACGATCAGATTCTCGATGCGGATGCCCCAGTGGCCCGCCTTGTAATAGCCGGGCTCGTTGGAGAGGATCATGCCCGGCTCCAGCGGAACCGAACCGACCTTCGAAATCCGCTGCGGCCCCTCGTGCACCGACAGATAGGCGCCGACGCCATGGCCGGTGCCGTGGTCGTAATCGAGCCCCGCTTCCCACAGGGCGCGGCGCGCGAAGGCGTCGATCTGCCCGCCGTTCACGCCCACGGGAAACACCGCCGTGGCGATGCCGATATGCCCCTTGAGCACGCGCGTGAACCGGTCGCGCATCTCCGCCGTGGGCTTGCCCACCGCGAGCGTGCGCGTGATGTCGGTCGTGCCATCGACATATTGCGCGCCGGAATCGAGCAGGAACAGTCCCGGCCCGATCTCGCGGTTGGAGCGCTCGTCGACGCGGTAATGCACGATGGCGCCGTTGGGGCCCGCGCCCGCGATGGTCGGAAAGGAAATATCCCTGAGCGCGCCGGTGTCGCGCCGGAATGATTCCAGCGCCCGCGCCGCGTCGATCTCCGTGATCCCCGCGCGCGACGCGCTTGCGAACCACGCCAGAAAACGCGCCATGGCGACGCCGTCGCGCAAGTGGGCGGCGCGCGCGCCATCGAGTTCCGTCGCGTTCTTGCGCGCCTTCATCAGGCCAATGGGATCGGCGCCCATGTCCGCGACGCCGCCCGCGGCCTCCAGCGCCCGGGTCAGCCGCGAGGGCGCCGTCGCCTGATCGAAGCGAAGGCGCTTGCCCGCCGCGCCCAGCCGTTCGAGATCGCCGATCAGCGCCGAAGGCGGGGCGATATTGGCGATCCTCGCCAGCGCCGCCGCCATGGATTTCGTCAGCTTGCCCGCGTCGATATAGAGCGTCGCCGCGCCGCTGGCGGGAACGAACGCGAAGCAGAGCGCGATGGGCGTATGCGCCACGTCCGAGCCGCGCAGATTGAACAGCCACGCGATGGCGTGGGGATCGCTGACGACGAGCCCGTCGACGCGCGCCAGAGCCTTGCGGACGCGCGCGATCTTGCGGGCCGCGGCCTCGCCCGCCAGTCGCGGTGGATGAGGCGCGACCATGCCATGGGGCGGCGCGGGACGGTCGGCCCAGACGGCGTCGAGCGGATTGGTCTCGACAGCCACGAGCGCGGCGCCGGCCGCCTTGGCCGCCGCCTCGTAGCGCGCGACCTGCGCCGGCGTGTGAAGCCATGGATCAAATGCGATACGCGCGCCCTTGCCGGCGTTGGCTTCGAGCCAAGCCTCGGGCGTCGTCTCGCCGCTGTTGAGAGGCGCGAAGAGCTTGACGTCGACCTCGTCGCGCACCGCAAGCGTGTAGCGGCCATCGACGAAAATCGCCGCCTTGGCCGCCAGCACGATGGCCGTGCCCGCCGAACCGCCAAAGCCCGTCAGCCAGGCCAACCGCTCGGCGCTGGGCGGCACATACTCGTTCTGATGTTCGTCCGCGCGCGGCACGATGAAGCCATCAAGGCCGCGGCGCTTGAGTTCGGCGCGCAGAAGGGCGAGGCGTGGGCCACCGCTGGAGGGATCGCGCGCGGCGTCGAAGGATTGGAAATGGCTCTCGAACATGACGCGACACTAGAGCGGCGCCCGAGGCGCCGCAATGCCGCGATCAGTCGTCGTAATCGGGACGCGGCGCGGCCCCGCCCCGGCGCAGCCAGAGGCAGGCCCAGCCCTCGAGATCGCCGCGCGAAACCAGCGCGAAACCGCCCGCGGCATAGGCCGTGAGCACGCCGGGCACGTCGCGGTCGAGCAGGCCCGACAGCACGATGTCGGCGCCGTCGGCGGCGTTGGCGCAGATCGAGGGCGCCAGCAGGCGCAGGGGCTTGGCCAGAATATTGGCGAAGATCAGATCGAACGGCCCCGCCGCCTTCAGGCGGGGGTGTTCCAGCCCCTTCGCCACGACCGGCCGCACCCAGGGCGTCGCGCCGTTGAGGCGCGCGTTGGCCCGCGCGGCCTCGACCGCGATGGGGTCGATGTCGCCGGCGGCGACGGGTTGATGCAGGTAGCGCGCGGCGGCGAGCGCCAGCACGCCCGTGCCGGAACCCACGTCCAGAATGCAGCGCGGACGGCGGCGCTTGAGAATGCGGGCGAGCATCAGCAGGCAACCGCGCGTGGTGCCGTGATGGCCGGTGCCGAAGGCCAGCGCCGCCTCGATTTCGAGACCAATGTCGTTACTTGCGACCTCGTCGCGGCTATGCGAGCCGTGAACCAGAAAGCGCCCGGCGCGGACGGGCTTGAGGCCCTCGAGCGACGAGGCGACCCAGTCCTTCTGGGCGACGCGCTCGAACACGGCGGCGGCGGCGGCTTCCTCGCCCGCGATGGCGGCGATCATGCCGCGCACGAAATCCTCGTCCGGCTCGTCGGCGAAGAATATCTCGACGATCCAGGTGCGCGTCTCGTCCCAGCTCGGCTGGGCGTCCTCGATCTCGAAGGCGCCGGCGGCGCATTCGGCCGGGTCGAAGCTCTCGACGATGATGTCGGCGATGCCGCGCGCGGCCGCCGGCGCGCAGATCAGGCGCATCACGTGCGCGGCGTTGTTGGGCAAAAGCCCTTCGTGCATGGACATGGCTGGCGCCTAACACGCCGCGCGCGCGGTGTCGACCGCCGGCCCGGATCGCCACGAAGCGAAATCATGAACGCCAAATAGTGAACGACCGACGCCCTTGGTTACCCGAAATTAAGCTTCACCGCGTTTGATACGTCCCGGAATAGGCTTCGCGCCGGTCGCGAGTCGTGGGCGCGCCGGCCGGCGCGGCAAGGGATCATTGATGCGTCTAGCGCCGGATATCGTCGAGGAACACGCGCCAGCGGGCCCGTTCGTTCCATCGTTCGTCCGGTCGTTCGAGGCGGCTGTCGCCGCGCGCCTGCCCGTTTTCGCGCCCTGGCTGCCGCTGATATCCCGGGTGGCGCGGTTTCTGGCGGTGGGCGTGGTTGGCCTCGCCGCCGACACCGGCGTCTTCGCGTTGCTCTTTCATCAGGGCGCCGGCGCGCCCTTTTCCCGCGCCGTGTCGCTCGTCGTCGCCACGGTCGTGACCTGGTTCCTGAACCGGCTCTTCACGTTCGGGCCCAGCGGCCACGCCACGCATGTCGAGATCGCCCGCTATTTCGGCGTCGCGCTCTTCGCGCAGGGCTTCAACTATCTCGTATTTCTGGGGCTGCACTACGCGTCGGGCGAAACGCGCCCCTACGCCAGCCTGTTCATCGCCGCCGCTTTGACGGCGGCCTTCTCCTTCACCGGCCAGAGCCTGTTCGCCTTTGCCCGCTCCGGCGCGACCGCCCCGAGGATCAAGTCATGAAGCCCGAATTCGACGCGCTGATCATCGGCGCCGGCCCCGCGGGTCTCACCGCCGCCTATCAGCTGACCAAGGCCGGTCGCTCGGCGCTCGTCATCGAGCAGGATCCGACCTTCGTCGGCGGCATCAGCCGCACCGCCAACTACAAGGATTACCTGTTCGACATCGGCGGCCACCGCTTCTTCTCGAAGTCGAAGGAAGTGGTCGACCTGTGGGACGAAATCCTGCCCGACGATTTCGTCGAGCGCCCGCGCCTGTCGCGCATCTTCTACGGCGACAAGTTCTATTCCTATCCGCTCAACGGCTTCGAGGCGCTGCGCAATCTCGGCCTGTTCGAGAGCGCGCTGTGCATGCTCTCCTACGCCTACGCCAAGGTCCGACCGATCCGCGACCCAAAGACGTTCCACCAATGGGTGCGCAACCAGTTCGGCGAGCGCCTGTTCTCGATCTTCTTCAAGACCTACACCGAGAAGGTGTGGGGCATGTCCTGCGATGAAATCTCCGCCGACTGGGCGGCCCGGTCATCAAGACGCTGATTGAATCCTTCCGCTACCCGCGCAAGGGTCCGGGCATGTTGTGGGACGCCTGCGCGAAAAAAATCCGCGCCGCCGGCGGCGAAATCCGCATGGGCCAGAAGCTGGCGAATCTCACGCGCGACGCCGCCACGGGCCTTTGGACCGTCACCGCCCGCGACGCGCAAGGCCGCGAGCAATCCTGGACCGCGCGCGACGTGATCTCCTCGGCGCCGATCGTCGAATTGATGAACGCGATGACGCCGACGCCCATCAGCCTGTTCAACGCCCGCGCGCTGAAATACCGCGACTTCCTCACCGTCGCGCTGATCGCCAAGTCCTCGCGCGATTTCCCCGACAACTGGGTCTATATCCATGATCCCAGCGTCAAGGTCGGCCGCGTGCAGAACTTCCGCTCGTGGTCGCCGGACCTCGTGCCGCAAGAGGGCATGACCTGTCTCGGCCTCGAATATTTCTGCTTCGAGGGCGACGGCCTGTGGAACGCGCCCGACGCCGAGTTGATCGCGCTGGCGAAACTGGAAATCCACAAGATCGGCCTGCTCGCCGCAGACGACGTCGTCGACGCCTGCGTCGTGCGTCAGGCCAAGGCCTACCCCGTCTACGACGACGCCTATCGCGACAACGTCGACACGGTGCGCCGCGATATCGCGCTGAACTTCCCCGGCCTTCACCTCGTCGGCCGCAACGGCATGCACAAGTACAACAATCAGGACCACGCGATGATGACCGCCATGCTGACGGTCCGCAACATCCTGTCGGGCGAGGACCACTACGACATCTGGGATGTCAACGAGGACGCCGAGTACCACGAGGCCGGAACCTCCGGCGAGCAGGAAGCCCTGCGCAGCGAGCGCCTCGTGCCACGCAAGGTGGCGTGAGCGCCGCGATTGGCGCGCGCGCCGGAATCCGCTAGGGTTTCACCATGAAAACTCGCCGATTGCTTCCCCTCGTCGCGCTGACGTTCCTGGCGCTGGGCGCCGTTTCGCGCGCGCAAGCCGACGCGCCGCGGGCCGAGCCCATGCCCGCGCCCGAGGCCGGCCCCGCCACGGTCTTCACCTATGGCAAGGAAAACCCCGACTGCGTCGAGTGGACCAACGCCTGCCAGACCTGCAAGCGCGACGACAAGGGCGCGCCGCAATGCTCGACCGCCGGCATCGCCTGCACTCCCGGCGCGATGGTCTGCCGGGCGACGAAGGCGAATTAGGCGGCCCACGCGCCACGCCCGCGACTCGTGCTAGACACAGCCCATGACCCCTCGGGAATTCATCAACAAATGGAAACCCGTCGCGCTCAACGAGCGACAGACGGCGCAACTGCATTTCAAGGACTTGTGCCTGCTGGTCGGCCACCCCGACCCCATTGAGGACGACCCGACTGGCGAGCGCTATTCCTTCGAGAAGGGCGCCCCCAAGACGGGCGGCGGCGAGGGCTTCGCCGACGTCTGGAAAAAGGGCTATTTCGCCTGGGAATACAAAAAGAAAAAGCGCGATCTCGACGCGGCTCTTCTGCAACTGGTGCAATACGCCGCCGCGCTCGAAAACCCGCCCTTGCAGGTGGTCTGCGACACCAACCGGTTCAAGATCGTCACCGCCTGGACCAACGAGGTCTCGAAAACCTATTCCTTCGATCTGGACGATCTCGACGCCCCGCACAACCTGACGGTCCTGCGCGCGGTGTTTCACGACCCGGAGTCGCTGCGCTCGAAACAATCCCGCGCGGACCTGACCCGCAAGGCGGCGAATGAATTCCAGACGATCTCGGACCGTCTGCAAGCCCGCAACCCCGACCGCGAGGCGGTGGCGCATTTCGTCAATCAGCTCGTCTTTCTGTTTTTCGCCGACAGCGTGAAGCTGCTGCCCGAGGGGCTGCTGAAAAAGCTGCTTCTCGTCGCGGAAAAACGCCCATCCCAGTCCAAGGCCTATTTCGACAAGCTCTTCGCCGAAATGGAAATGGGCGGCGAATTCGACCTGACGGAAATCGCCCATTTCAACGGCGGCCTGTTCGACGGACGGCGGGCGTTGCCCTTGCAGGCCGACGAACTCAGCCTGCTGATCGACGTGACGCGGCACAAATGGGCGCTTGTCGATCCGACGATTTTCGGCACCCTGTTCGAGCGTTTCCTCGATCCCGACAAACGCGCGCAGATCGGCGCGCATTACACCGACGCCGACAAGATCATGCTCATCGTCGAGCCGGTGATCGCCCGCCCCCTGCGCGCGGAATGGGAAGCCACGCGGGAAAAAATCGCCGCGCTCATGGAGCCCCTGCTCGCGGCCGAGCCCGGCAAGAAGCGCGATGGCGCCATCGCCGCGGCGCGCGTCAAGGCGGTGGCGCTGCGCGACGCCTTCATCGAGCGGCTGACGGGCCTGCGCATCCTCGATCCCGCCTGCGGCTCCGGCAATTTTTTGTACATGGCGCTGCAAGCGGTCAAGGATATTGAATACAAGGCGCTGCTCGAATGCGAGACGCTGGGATTGCCGCCGTGCCTCCCCCGTGTCGGGCCTGAAATCCTGCACGGCATAGAGATCAATCCCTTCGCCGCGGAACTGGCGCGCACCACCATCTGGATCGGCGACATTCAATGGCGCCTGCGCAACGCCATCACACACCATCCAGAGCCCATCCTGCGCAAGCTGGATTCGATTGAATGCCGCGACGCGCTGCTGACAGCGGACGGCGAGGAAGCCGAATGGCCCGCGGCTGATTTCATCGTCGGCAATCCGCCGTTTCTGGGTGACCGGAGAATGATTGCAAGTCTCGGCGAGGATTACGTCAGGACGCTCCGAAGCGTCTATGAAACTCAGATACCGGGTCGCTCTGATCTTGTTTGCTACTGGATTGCCAAGGGCGTTGATCAAGTCGTTGCGCACCCGAAAACACGGGTCGGATTTGTCGCCACAAATTCGATATCAGGGGGCAACAATCTGCCGACGATGGAATACCTCACGGCGCGAACGAAAATATTCGAAGCTTGGTCGGATGAGCCTTGGGTTGTCGATGGCGCTTCAGTCCGAGTCTCCATCATATGTTTCAGCAAGACTAGCTCAAAAGAAGAAATTCGCTTGGACGGGCTTTTTTGCGATCATATAGGTTCACGTTTAACCGCCAATTCGTCGGCTTACGAACCGTGTTCCTTGAATGAAAACAAGGGTATTTCATTCATAGGCACGCAGAAGAATGGTCCTTTCGATATAGATGGCGTGTTAGCTCGTTCCTTTTTACAGGCTCCGCTGAATGTCAATGGACGGCCAAACTCGGATGTCGTTCGTCCTTGGACCAATGGCGCTGGAATCGTTCGCCACAATGAAGACAAATGGATAATCGATTTCGGCCCCACGATGTCGGAAAGCGATGCTGCTCAATATGAAGCGCCGTTTTTGCACGTAGTCACGCACGTCAAGCCTACAAGAATTGGATTGCGGCGCGAGTGGCATCGAACGAAATGGTGGCTTCATGGTGACCCGCGGCCAGCGCTTCGACGTTCGATGCGCTCCATAAATAGGATCATTGGAACACCGCTGGTATCTAAACATCGAATTTTCGTGTTTCTGGCAAAAAGCCTGATACCCGAAAACACCGTCATCGCCATCGCCCGCGACGATGACACGACCTTCGGCATGCTGCATTCGCGCTTTCACGAGGCATGGTCGCTGCGGCTCGGCACGTCGCTTGAGGATCGGCCCCGCTATACGCCCACCACGACCTTCGAGACATTCCCCTTTCCCGAGGGGCTGACGCCCGACTTGCCCGCGGCCTCATACGCCGACGACCCGCGCGCGCGAAAAATCGCGGCGGCGGCGAAAAAACTCGACGACCTCCGCAGGGCGTGGCTCAACCCCGCCGATCTCGTCGACATCGCGCCGGAAATCACGCCGACGGCGGCGCCGGGCGAGGCGCCGGTCAAATATCCCGACCGCGTCTTGCCGAAAAACGCCGAGGCCGCCGCGAAGCTGAAAGCGCGCACGCTGACCAATCTCTACAACGAGCGGCCGCAATGGCTCGCCAGCGCCCACGCCGACCTCGACCGCGCCGTCGCCGCCGCCTATGGCTGGCCCGAGGATATCGCCATCGACGACGCGCTGGCCAGGTTGCTGGAGCTCAATCTGGCGCGCGCGGTAAGATCAACTTCGCCGGAAACCTGATCGCCCGTCGCCGCGCCCGATTACGGAATATTCAGACCCCCTCGGTTATGAACGCCCCGTTACGCGCGCGCGGGGGCGTTCATGCAATCGATGTCCTATCTGCTCGTCGTCGCGGTTCTGACCGTGTTTGGCGCCATCGGCGGGCTCATCGCCCATTTCATTCGCGCGTCGCTCGATCGCGGCGCCGATTCCGCCTACGAAAATCCCTATGTCGCCATTGCCCGGCCCGAAACGGCGCTGTCGCACTATTTCGAGAAATCCATTATCGGCGCCGAATGGATGGACAACGGCTGCTGGGATCCCGACAGCTATCGCAACATGGCCTACATGATGCTGATGGGCGCCATTGGCCCGTTCGTGCTGGGCCTCATGGGCTGGCCCAACCGATACGCGCTGCTGGCGAAGGGTTGCGCCGCCGTTGTCCAGTTCGGTCTGAAGCCGCTGTTCTGCTCCTGACGCCCGGCGCGGCTAGATCATCTTGCCCGGATTCATGATGCCCCGAGGATCGAGCGCCCGCTTGATCGTCCGCATCATGTCGAGCGCGCCGGGCGAATGTTCCTCGCTCATGTATTTCATCTTGGTCTGGCCGATGCCGTGTTCGCCGGTGCAGGTGCCCTCCATCGCGAGGCCGCGGCGCACGAGGCGATGCAGGAAATCCTCGGCGCGTTGGACGTCGGCGGGATCGTCCATGTCGACGAGCAGGGTGACGTGGAAATTGCCGTCGCCCACGTGGCCGACGATGGGCGCGATGAGTCCGCTCGCGGCGATGTCGGCCTGCGTTTGCGTGACGCATTCGGCCAGCCGCGAGATCGGCACGCACACATCCGTCGCCACCGCCTTAGCGCCCGGCCGAAGAGCCAGCGCCGCCCAGTAGGAATCATGGCGCGCCTGCCACAGACGCGTGCGGTCCTCCGGCCGCGTGGCCCACGTGAACGGCCCGCCGCCAAACTCGGCGGCGATGTCGCCAAAGCGCGCCGATTGTTCGGCGACGCCGGCCTCCGTGCCGTGAAACTCGACGAGCAACATCGGCGTTTCCGGCAGGCCCAGCTTCGAGTGCAGGTTGACGCCCTTCACCTGCAAGGCGTCGAGCAATTCGATGCGCGCGATGGGCAGACCCGTCTGGATGGTCATGATGGTCGCGTCGCAAGCAGCCTTGACGCTCGGAAACGGACAGATGCCGCCGGAGATCGCCTCGGGCAGGCCCTGCAATCGCAATGTTATGCGCGTGATGACCCCGAGCGTGCCCTCGGCGCCGACAAACAGCCGCGTGAGATCGTAGCCGGCGGAGGATTTTTTCGCGCGACGCGCGGTGCGGATGATCTCGCCCGTCGCGGTCACGACTTCCAGCGACAGCACGTTGTCCTTCATCGTGCCGTAACGCACCGCGTTGGTGCCCGACGCGCGCGTCGAGGCCATGCCGCCGATGGAAGCGTCGGCGCCGGGATCGATGGGAAAAAACAATCCGCTGTCGCGCAGATGCTCGTTCAGCGCCTTGCGCGTGACGCCCGGCTCGACCTCGCAATCGAGATCCTCGGCGTTGACGCGCGTGACGCGATTCATCATCGACATATCCAGACACACGCCGCCGAACGGCGCGTTGACGTGACCCTCAAGCGACGTGCCCGTGCCGAAGGCGATCACCGGCACGCCATGGGCCGCGCACAGGGCGACGACGCCCGCCACCTCCTCGGTCGATTGGGGATAGACCACGCAATCGGGCGGCTGGTTGGGGCCCCATGTGATCGTGTGGGCGTGTTGCGCGCGCACGGTCGCGTTGGCCGAATAGCGATTGCCGAACGTGTCCGCGAGGGCTTTCGTCACCGTCGCGAGCGCCGCCGCGTCGGGCCGCCGGAAGCCTTGAGCCTGATCGTCCATGTTACCCCGCGAATCCGCCGTCGTTCAGAAAAGCCGTTTCCTCGGGCGTGGAGGCCCGCCCCAGAACGGCGTTGCGATGGGGAAAGCGCCCGAAGCGCTCGATGATGGCGCGATGCTCCTTGCCGGACTTGAGACCGTCGAGATCGTTTTCCAGCGACAGCATGTTGACGCAAAAAAGCTGATCCGCCGCGTCTTCCGAATGCATCATCGGCAGAAAGAAAAACCGCTTGAGCGGCAACTCGAAAGCGTCGGCGAAATCCATGTCGAAGGCATGGTAGGCAATCGCGCGCGCAAGCCCGTCGGTGGCGAAGGCCCGCGCCGAGCCGCGAAACATGTTGCGCGGAAACTGGTCGAGCAGGATCAGCAACGCCAGCGCGCCCGTGGCGTCGTCGCGCCAGCCATCGAGTTCGCCGCGCGCGGCGGCCTCGTGGGCCGGCAGGAAGCGCTCGACGATCGAGGCGTCGAAGGCCACGTCCTTCGCGAACCAGCGCTCGGGGCCGGCGTCGGCCCAGAAGGCGACGATTTCGGCCGCGCTCGCCAAGGGTGTTGGAGCTATCATCCCCGCCCTATACCATGCCGCCGAGAAAAAGGCCCCGCATGACAGATTCCACCATTGCCGCGCCCGCCGACCTGCCCACCGTCAGCCCGTGGAACATCGCGGGCTGCGCGGCGGTGTTCGTCGCCATGTTCGCCGCCATCTGGTCGGAGAGCGTGTTTTTCCTCAATTTCGTTCACGTCATGGCGGGCGTGATGTGGACCGGCATCGACCTTTACATGGGGTTTTTCGTCGGCCCGACCCTGCGCGCCTCGCCCTTCGAGGCCCGCCGCGCGGTCGTCACCCGCCTCACGCCCAAGACGCTGTTCCTGATGCCCACCCTGTCGATCGTCACCGGCACGTCGGGCTGGTATCACGCCAAGCAGCTGGGCATCCTAGATACGCCCTGGCCCGCCTATGGCTGGGTGCTCGCGGCGCTCGTGCTGATTGTGATTCTCACCGGGCAAGGGCTCGGCGTGCTGCTGCCGACCAACCTTCGCGTCTATTTCGAGCTGCGCAAGCCGCAACCCGATGGCGCGCGCATCGCCAGCCTGCTGAAAACCTATGTTTACTGGATTTCCGCGCAGGGATTGTGTCAGGTGCTCATTATCGTCGTGATGGCGAAATTCGTGACGGGCCTGTGAGCGCGCCGCGTCCGACGGGAGGCGAGGGTTGATCCCCTGGGTCCACCTCGACAAGGCCCGCGCGCCGGGCGGCGAGGAGTTGCGCCTGATCCGGCGCGGCTCGGAATTCGCCATCATGCTCGGCCAGAACGCCCTGATGAATTCCCGCCTGTTCGGCTCGGAGGAGGCGCTCGCGACCCTCGCCGCGGAGAAGCTGGCGGGCCGCCCCGCGCCACGCGTGCTGATCGGCGGCCTCGGCATGGGATTCACCCTGCGGGCGGCGCTCAAATGCTTTCCATCCGACGCGCGGATCGACGTCGCCGAACTCGTGCCCGCCGTGGTCGCCTGGGCGCGCGGCCCCATGGCCGAAATCTTCAACGGCTGCCTCGACGACCCGCGCGTAACCCTGATCGAGGGCGACGTGGGCGCCCTCATCCGCGACAACAAGAACACCTGGGACGCCATCCTGCTCGACGTGGATAACGGGCCGGAGGGGCTGACGCGGCAGGCGAACGACGGGCTCTATGGCGTTGGCGGCCTCGCCAGCCAGCGCACCGCGTTGCGGTCCGGCGGCGTGCTCGCCGTCTGGTCGCAGGGGCCGGACGAGCGCTACACCGCGAGGCTCGGCAAATCCGGCTTCGCGGTGGAGGCGAAAACCGTGCGCGCCAACGGGCGCGGCAAGGGCGCCAAGCACGTGATATGGCTGGCGGTAAAGTCCGGAAATAGCCAAGCCCGCGCCGCGCAAGGGCCGAATCGACATTCGCGCCCACGATCCCCACATTAGCGCTGGCGATTCGCTTCGACGCCACGGAACACACTCCTTGTCAGACCCCTTCGACCTCGATGGCGGCAACGCCCGCGACATCGCCGCCCCAGCCCCGCGGGCGGGCGGCATCGCGGCGCGCGCCCGGGCGGCCGCCATCGGCGCGCCCCGCTACCTCGACGGGTTGAACCCGGAGCAGCGCGAGGCCGTGGAGGCGACCGACGGCCCCGTGCTCGTGCTGGCGGGCGCCGGCACCGGCAAGACGCGCGTGCTGACCACGCGTATCGCGCACATCATCGCGCTGGGCCTCGCCCGCCCGCATGAAATCCTCGCCGTCACCTTCACCAACAAGGCCGCGCGCGAGATGAAGGACCGCATCGCGCGCCTAGTGGGACCAACCGCCGAGGGCATGCCATGGCTTGGCACGTTCCACTCCATCAGCGCCAAGCTGCTGCGCCGCCACGCCGAACTGGTCGGGCTCAAGTCGGATTTCACCATTCTGGACACGGACGACCAGATCCGCCTGCTGAAGCAGGCGTTGCAGGCCGAGAACATCGACGACAAACGCTGGCCCGCGCGCGCGCTGGCCCACCAGATCGACAACTGGAAAAACCGCGGGCTCGAACCCGCGCGTGTTCCCGCCGGCGAGGCCGGCGCCTTCGCCAACGGCAAGGGTGGCAAGCTCTACGCGCTCTATCAGGAGCGTCTGAAAATCCTCAACGCTGTGGATTTCGGCGACCTGCTGCTCGAAAGCCTGCGCCTGTTCCGCGACAATCCCGACGTGCTCAGGGTCTGGCACGAGCGGTTCAAATATATTCTCGTCGACGAGTATCAGGACACCAACACCGCGCAATATCTGTGGCTGCGCCTGATCGCGCAGGGCCGCCACAACCTGTGCTGCGTCGGCGACGACGATCAGGCGGTTTACGGCTGGCGCGGCGCGGACGTGGAGAACATCCTGCGCTTCGAGAAGGATTTTCCCGGCGCCAAGGTCATTCGCCTCGAACGCAACTATCGCTCGACGGGCCACATCCTCGCCGCCGCCGCGCATCTCATCGCGCACAACGAGGGTCGCCTCGGCAAGACGCTGTTCACCGACGGCGAGGATGGCGACAAGCCGACGGTCACCGGCGTGTGGGACTCCGAGGAGGAGGCCCGCAACATCGGCGAGGATATCGAAAGCCAGCAGCGCAAGGGCGAAAGCCTTAACGAGATGGCGATCCTCGTGCGCGCGTCGTTCCAGATGCGCGAATTCGAGGAGCGCTTCATCACGCTGGGCCTGCCCTACAAGGTCATCGGCGGCCCACGCTTCTACGAACGCGCCGAAATCCGCGACGCGCTCGCCTATCTGCGCTGCGTCGCGCAGCCCGCCGATGATCTCGCCTTCGAGCGCATCGTCAACGTGCCCAAGCGCGGCCTTGGCGACGCCACCGTGCAAGCGCTGCACGAATACGCCCGCCGCGCCGGCGTGCCGCTGATGCAAGCCGCGCGCGTGATGGTGGAAACCGAGGAATTAAAGCCAAAGCCGCGCCAGACCCTGCGCGCGCTGATGGGCGATTTCGAGCGCTGGGCGTCGCGCCGTGAAACACTGACGCAAAGCGAACTCGCCGAGATCGTGCTGGATGAATCCGGCTACACGGAAATGTGGAAGAACGATCGCTCCGCCGACGCCGCCGGCCGCCTTGAAAACCTCAAGGAACTCGTGCGCTCGATGGAGGAGTTCCCCGATCTCACGGCGTTTCTCGAACATATCTCGCTCGTAATGGACGCGGAGAACCGTGACGACGCCGAGCGCGTTTCCATCATGACGCTGCACGCGGCCAAGGGTCTCGAATTCGACACGGTCTATTTGCCCGGCTGGGAGGAAGGCCTTTTCCCCCATCAACGCTCGCTCGATGAAAACGGCCGCGCCGGCCTCGAGGAGGAACGTCGCCTCGCCTATGTGGGCCTGACGCGCGCGCGCCGCCGCGCGCGCATCTATTTCGCCACCAACCGGCGCATCCACGGCCTGTGGCAGACGACGATTCCCACGCGCTTTCTCGACGAACTCGACAGCCAGCACGTGGAGGTCGTCGAGGCCGCGAGCGGCACGGCCTATGGCGGCTACGCCCAGTCGCGTTTCGCCAACATGGATTCCTACGGCTCCAGCTACAACACGCCCGGTTGGCAGCGCGCGAAAGCGCGCCAGACCACGGGCGGCGGAGGTTTTGGCGAACGACCGCAAAAGGCGTGGACGCCGCCGCCAGCGCAAAACGCGCGCGGCCCGAAGCTGATCGAGGGGGAACTCGTCGCGAAGTCGACCGCAGTTTCGGGATTTTCCAGCGGCGCACGGGTGTTCCACATCAAGTTCGGCTACGGCCAGATCGCCGCCGTCGATGGCAACAAGTTGACCGTCGACTTCGACAAGGCGGGCCGCAAGATGGTGCTGGATTCATTCGTGCAGGCGGGATGATGGCCTAGGCGCGGCTCGACCCGAGCATGCGCGTCTCGCCCAACGACTTGATCCTTCGACGCATCGGGTCCTCGAAATAGTGGTAGGCGACGAGGGAAACGACAATCATCAGCGGCAGGTAGGCATGGCGGCCCAACGACTCCAGCGCCCCCTGGAAAACCACCCGCACAATCAGCCGAACCGGCGCTTGCAGCAGATAAAGCGAATAACTCGCGCCGCCCAGCCGCAACATCATTTTTGAATTCAGAAACCGCGACATCAATCCTTCACGCAGCCAGGCGGCGGTCGAGAAAATGACGAGTCCGAAACCCAGGGTCGCGAATGGCGCCACCCATGGCGACCGCGAAAACGCGAGCACGCAGCAGGTCGCGATGATAGCGATATGCGGCGCCCAGGCATGACCCGTCACAACAAGGCGGCGCGTGAATACAAGGGCAAGGCAAATGCCGAAAATGAATTCCGGCAGCCGAAGCACCGGCGCGGGAAAATAGCCGAGAAACGCGAACGGCGCGTCGCCGATGCTTGAAATCGACGAAAGGCGGCCCGCGACAATCGCGAGAATCATGACCGTCGCAACCGCGATGACGCCGACCGCGCGCAGAGGCGCCATGAGCGCGAGCAGCGCCGGAAAGGCGAGGTAAAACAGCAGCTCGACCGAAAGAGTCCACGCGGGTCCATTCCAGTTGAGAAGATCATTCGCGGCGAGCGGAGGCCACATTTGCAAAAGGAAAAACTGCGGCGCGTCCAATGCGAACGATGTTGGCGCGACGAACGGCGACATCAAGACAATGGACAAGAGGTATACCGGATAAACCCTCGCGAAGCGCGCGAGATAGAATTTGACAAGCGACTTCCGGCCGACAAGTTCGTCGAGATAGATATAGGTCAGGATGAACCCCGACAGAACAAAGAAAAAACTGACTCCCAGATAACCATTCGCGAAAAAGGTTCCCAGTGGCCCGGGCAACAGCCCCCTGCCCTCGAGTTCATGTGAACCGGAATGAAGGAACAGCACCGCGAACGCGGCGAAGAAGCGCAGGCTGGTGAGCGCGCCGATCAGCGATCGCTTGTGGTCCGACGCGGCGTCCGCCATCATCTTGCTTCCTATTTACGCATGCGACCGAAAATATTCGAACGAAGCCCGCCGAGCATTTCCGTCGAATTGACCATGCGCTCATAGGCGACGCCGAGCAGGTAGGGCGCGGCGTGAAATTGAAGATATGACGGCTCCGCCTCGATCATGCGCGTCTCGACCGACGAAAATCCGGCCTCGCGCGACAAGCGCGTCAAGGCCGCGCGACTGTTCATGCGGTAGTATGTGGGCCAGGGCTCCTGCGATCCCTCTGGATTGAGGCGCGCGCGATTGGCGACGTAGGAATGGAACCAGTGGGGCGTCAGCGCCGAGATGATCGCGACGTAATGGTAGATGTTAGGCGTGCGGAAGAGGTAGCTGCCACCGGGTTTGAGCACCCGGACGACCTCCGCGAGGAACTGTCGGGGATTTTCGACATGCTCAAGCACGTAGTCGCTGAGCGCCACATCGAAATAGCCGTCCGGAAAGGGAAGCTTGCCGTCCTTGATGACGACGGCGCGGTCCAGCTCCCCGTTTTCGAGAACACAAGCGTCGACATCCGCGCCAACGACCTCGGCGACCTGCCCCTTCAGAATGCGGACCGGCGACATGGTGGGTGGCCCGGCCCCGAGATTCAGCAGCTTGCTCGCGGGCGACACGTATTCACGCACCCAATCATAGAACGCGCGGGTGCCATCGAATTTCCGGTCCGCGTAAAATCGCCGGGAAAGCGCTTCAACAGACATCAAGCATCGTCCTTTCGATCCGCGCTAGCGGGCGCGCGGGCGCTGATGGGCATGATTTGCAAATCACATGGGGTCATGACGCTCGCATCAGCCCCATGCGAGCCCCGACGATCGGCCCCGCGACATTCATGATTGCATGAATTCCATCGCCAGCGGCCTGAAGCGGTCGCGAAATCGAGAATAGCAAAAATGCGCCCGCCAACGATCGAACCCCTGCTGTCCAAGCTTGGCGGCCAGATCGCGCGAACCCAGCAAGCCAATCAACCGCTCGGCGAGTTCGTCCGGGCGACGCATGTCGATATTGTAACCCGACACGCCATCCTGATTGACTTCCTGCCCCGCGTCATGGGTCGAGGCGATCACGGGCAAGCGGTGACGCATGGCTTCTATATAGACAAGGCCAAATCCCTCGCCCCAACTTGGCATGGCGAATACAGTGGCTTCCGAGTAGAGGCGGGCGAGATCGTCCTCGCTGACGAAACCGAGAAAATCGATATTGCCGACGGCCGAGGATGCGGCGGCTTTCTTGCGAAAATAGTCGAGATGCCCCCCGGCGCCAGCGATCACCAGACGGGCGTCCGGCACGACCGAGACCACTCTTGACCACGACGATATGAGCGCCTCGTGACCCTTGTCACGCTCCCGCTCCATTCGCGCGACAATCAGGCAGATCGGTGGGCCATTCGCGCGCTGGGGTGAAACTTCGCCGGGATCATCGTCCTGAGTGCCAAGCCAGCAAACGCGCGCGCGGGCGAACATGTCGCCGTGCAGGCTCAATGCCCTGTTTTTCGTGAAATCGCTGTTGGCGAACAGGCTGTGGGCCCCCGTCAATGAACGTTGACGGGACATCCGGAATTCTTCCCAGACCTCGATGCCATTGATCCAGACGGCATATGGATGACGGAACCTGTTAAAACGCAGGTTCACGCGCGCCGTGCCCGCGAAATCATAGACACCCCGACCATGAAAAACCGAGGCCCATTGGCAGGCCAGCAGGAAAGGCAGACGGTCGCCCCCGAACGAGCGCACGGGCATGCCAAGATCGGTGATCGCGACCTTGTCCTCGGCTGAAAACGCCCGCATGTCGAAGCCAAAATCGAGCATCGCCTTGGCGGTCAGGCGCGCGAGCCGGCAAATGCCGCCGGTGCCAGCCGACAGATATTGCGCGGCGATGAACGCCCGCTTTTGCCCGCCACCCAAGCTCATCTTGGATATCACTCGACCGATCTGGAAAATGAAGTCCGGGCAATGCGTTGCCAGAGCTTGCTTATAGCTTTTTTGTACTATTCGGTTTTGATGGCGATGCCAAGAGCGGAACCGCGAGTCGCCAGGAAATCGCGGATCGAATATAAGACCTGATCAGTAATTGCGTTGCATCGAGGCGGTAACCGCGCATGGACAATTCAAACGCGCCCAAACAAGACGCTGGCGCATCAATAACGCCGGACCTCACGCTGGCCATCAGGCGCGCGCGGGTCGAGAACGCCCAGCACGCCGAGGCGCTGGCCGAATTGCGCGGCGGCGAGATCGCGCGACTTGAAATGTTGGCCGAGGCGCTGAAGCCCGTGCTGTCGCAAGTGCCGGCGGGCGTCGACATGTTCGACGCCGGCCTGTCCGCCGGAGAGCGGCCGCGTTACTTCATCGACATGCTGGCCTTCGTGGAAATGGCCCGCGACCGCCGCACGTATCGCTTCATGCAGGATACGCGACATGGCCGCGTGACCGTGCTGGAGAGCGACGACATAAAGGCGGTTGTCGAGGCCGCCACGGCCTATATCGCGCGCCGTCTGGTCGAGCGCGAGCGCGCCCTCGCGTCGGATCAGACCATTGAAATGGCCGCTCGCGCGCTCATCGCCGGCGAAGCGGGCGCGACCGGACCGACCGCGCAAAGCGCTCCTGTCGAACCCACGCCACGCCGGGGCATATGGGTGACGGCGCTGCTGTTCACGATCGAATTGCTGGGCTCCATTGTTCTTTGCATGGCGTTGGCGGCGGCTGGCTATTACCTGTGGTCGCGCGGCGCGCCGGACTGGATGAGCTGGACCCGCGGCTGAACCCGGCAGCTGTCCGAGGGGTGGACCGCCAGCGTTGATCCGCGTATTGCATGAAATCACTCAACAACGGCGGCCAGAAGGCCATGGATTTCATCGGGAAACGCCATGCGAATTGGGACAGCCGAGCCTGACAGCACTTTTCTGACACAAGGACGGGCGCTTGGCGCCGTTCTTGAGCTGGCTGGCTTGCGCGATGTCGCCATCCTTGAATCCCGCTCCGCGAGCATTGAAAACGCCCGACGCATCGGCTCCGGCGACCTTGATTTTGGATTCATGGCCGCCAACTGGATCGGCCGGGCGCTGCGGGGCGAAAGCCCCTTCGAGGCCTCCATCGGCCTGCGCATGGCGGCGCCGATGAATCTCGGCCCCATGTTCTTCATCGCTCGCGCCGATGGCGCCATCGGATCGGTTCGCGATCTTCTCGGCAAGCGCGTCGCGATTGGCCCGGCGACCAGCGGCGTCGCTCAGCACGCGCGCTCCATTTTCGGCGCGCTCGGCCATACGCTCGATGATTTCACGCCCGTGTATCTCGACTTCGCGGCGGGAGCCGAGGCGCTGGCGAAAGGCGACATCGACGCGCAGTTGCAATGCCCGATTCCCAACAAGGTGATGAGCGCGCTCGACGCCGCAATCGACCTGCGGGTGATACCCTACGATGGCGGCGACCTGGCGACCGTGCTCGCGAAAAACAGCGTCTATCGCCGCTCGACGATGAAGGCGGGCGACCTGCGCGCCTTGACGAAGGATGTCGACCAACCCGGCGTCGTCAACGTGCTCGTGACCCATGAGCGTCAGGACGAGGCGACCGTGGCGGCCGTCGTCGCCGCGATCATCGCGGGCGCGGATGAACTCGCTAGTCTCAACCCGCTGTTCAGGGGCATGGCCGATCTGTGGCGCCCCCTGAGTAGCGAAGGGCCGCGCGCGCTGGAATTCGAGGGCGTGCCCCTGCATCCCGGCGCCATCGCTGGCTATCGCGCCGCGGGCGCGCTGGCCTGAACGAAGCTTTCTTGCAAACTGGAATTGGTCATGGCGGGTTCGCGTTACAGGCTTGGCGTCGACGTGGGTGGCACGCACACCGATCTCGTGTTGCTGAACGTGGCGAGCGGCGAGTTGCTCGTCGAGAAAGTCTCCAGCACGCCGCACAATCCGGCGCTCGGCGTTCTCAACGGCGTGTCGCGTTTCGCGGCGCGGGGCGTGAAGCCCGGCGAGATCGAGTTCTTCGCCCACGGCACCACCATCACCACCAACGCCTTGCTTGAAATGCGCGGCGCGAAGGTCGGCCTGCTCATCACCAAGGGTTTTCGCGCCATTCAGGAAATTCAGGTGCAGGCGCGCGACGGCAATCTCTTCGACTATTTCTACGCCAAGCCGACGCCCATCGCGCCGCAGAGCCTGACGCGGGAAATTCCCGAACGCTCCGACCACGCGGGCGCTGTCCTGACCGCGCTCGACAAGGACGCCGTGCGCGCCGCCGCGCGCGAGCTCCAAGCCGCGGGCGTCGATTCCATCGCGGTCTGCTATCTCTTCTCGTTCATGAATCCGGCGCACGAGGAGGAAACGCGGCGCATCATCCGCGAGGTCGCGCCGGAACTCAGCGTTTCCATTTCCAGCGAGGTGCTGCCGCGCCTGCGTGAATGGCCGCGCATGTCCACCACCCTGCTCAACGCCTATCTCGAACCCGTGCTGGTGCGTTACATCGATCACCTCAACAAGGGGCTCGACGAGGCCGGCGTGCTCACGCAGCAACGCTATCTCATGCAATCGAATGGCGGCGTCATGCCCTTCGCGACCGCCATCGCGGGCGGCAAGACCGTGCATACGCTGTTCTCGGGCCCGGCCGCGGGCGCGCAGGCCAGCGCCTATCTCACCGAGACGGACGCCGACAACGGCATCGTAACGCTCGACATGGGCGGCACCTCCGCCGACATAGCCTTCATCGAGGGCGGCGCGCCGCTAGAAGTCACCGAAGGCGTGATCGCGCGACGCCAGATCGACGTGCCCGCCCTCGACATGACGACGATCTCGGCGGGCGGTGGTTCAATCGCGTGGATCGACGGCGCGGGCTTCCTCACGGTCGGCCCGCAAAGCGCCGGCGCGGCGCCCGGCCCGGCCTGCTATGGCCGCGGCGGAACGCGCCCAACGGTGACCGACGCGGACGTCGTCTGCGGCTATCTCAATCCCGATTATTTCCTCGGCGGGTCGCAGAAACTCGATGTCGCCGCCGCGCGCGCCGCGATCGAAACGCATATCGCCCAACCGCTCGGCATGACCGCGCTCGAAGCCGCGGCCGGCGTACGCCGCATCGTCGATATGCGCATGGCCGACGAGGTTCTCGTCTTCGCCGCCAAGCGCGGTGTCGACCTCTCCACCTACACGCTGTTGCCCTTCGGCGGCGCCGGCGCGGTGCACGCGGCCGCGGTCGCCGAGGAACTCAACATGCGCCGCATCCTTGTGCCGCCGAGGCCCGGCGCCTTCTCGGCGCTTGGCCTGCTCTGCACCGATGTCGTGCATGACTACATCCGCTCCGAACTGACGCCGCTGGCGGAAATCACGCCCGAACATGCCGAGGCCATCTTCGCCGGGCTTGAGGCGCGCGCGCGCGAGGAACTCGCCGCGGAGGGTCTTGGCGATCATCCCGCCGTGTTCCTGCGCGAACTCGACATGCGCTACACCGGCCAGGGCTATGAATTGCGCACGCCGCTCGAAGGCGCCGCGGCGGGACGCCTCGACGCCGCCAAGCTGGCCGCCGCGCGTGAAAAATTCGACGAACGCCACGCCCAAGTCCACGGCCACGCGGCCCATGAACGACCGGTGGAGATTGTCAGCTATCGCGTTCGCGCGCGCGTCGCCGCGCCCAAATACCAGCAACGGCTCGAGGCGCCGCCCGCCACGCCGCGCGCCGTCGCCGACGCGATCAAGGGCCGCCGCGACATCTATTTCGACGGCAAGACCGCCGTGGTCGCGACGGTCTATGAACGCGATGGTCTCGACATCGGCGCGACCATCGCCGGCCCCGCCGTGGTGGAGCAATTCGACGCCACGACCATCGTGCCGTCCGGCTGGACGGGCCGGGTCGACGGCCATCGCAATCTCCTGCTCGAAAAGGGAGCCGCCTGATCATGGACGCGATCACCATCCAGATCCTGCGCAACAAGATCGCCAGCCTCGTCGATGAAATGCACTATCATTTCTATCGCTCGGGCTATTCGACGATCATCCGCGAGTCGCGCGACTTCTCCTGCGTCATTCTCGACCGCGAGGGCCGCCTCATCGTCTCGCCGCCCATGTTCTTCCACGCGCCAGTGTATCGTCATCTCGTCGGGCGCGTGCTCGAACTCTACGGACCCGGCGGCGACATCGGGGAAGGCGACGTTTTCGTCAGCAACCATCCCTACGAGGGCGGATTGCCGCATGTGTCCGACATGGCCTTCGTCGCGCCGGTGTTCGCCAATGGCGACATCGTCGCCTTCGCGGGCTCCATCGCGCACAAGGCCGACGTCGGCGGCACCGTGCCCGGATCGACGTCGGCCAACGCGACGGAAATGTTTCACGAGGGCGTGCTGGTTCCGCCAATCAAGATTCGCGACGCCGGGCGCGTGCTGCCCGACATCGAGCGATTCATTCTGGCCAATTCGCGGCAACCCACGCTCGTTGGCGGCGACATGACCGCGCAGATCGCCGTCACGCAAATGGGCGCGACGCGCGTCGGCGAACTCTGCGCGCGCTTTGGCGCGGCGACCGTTACCGGCGCCTTCGCGGCCATTCTCCGCGGCGCCGCCGAGGAACTGCGCGGCGCCATCGCGAAACTGCCCGAGGCCTCGTCTTCCGCGGAGGGTTTTCTCGACAACGACGGCGTCGCCATCGACAAACCGGTGAAGCTCGCCGTCACGATCAACATCAGGGATGGCGTCGCCGAATTCGATTTCACCGGCAGCGATCCGCAGGCGCGCGGGCCCATCAACCTGCGGCCCTCGATGGTCGAGGCCTGCGTGTTCTATTCGCTGATCGGCAGCCTTGGCCCGCGGCTGCACTTCAACGATGGCATGCGCGATTGCATCAGGATCGTCGTGGCGCCCAACACGGTGGTCAACGCGTCGCCGCCCTCGCCCGTGTCAAATTATCAGATGGTCAATCTGAAACTGGTCGACGTCATTCTCGAGGCGATGGCTCGCCTCAATCCGACGCGCGCCTGCGCGCACGCGGGTTCGTCGAGCGCGCTGCTGATTGCGTGGGCGAAGGGCCGACCCGGTCAGTCGGCCATGCAATACGAGATCGTCGGTTCCGCCTACGGCGGCGGTCAAGGCTCCGACGGCGCGTCCTGCACGGCGGCCCATCTCAGCAATCTGCACGTGACGCCGATCGAAATTCTCGAGTCCGAATATCCCTGCCGCATCAGGCAATTCAACATCGTGCCGGACACCGGCGGCGCCGGCCAATGGCGCGGCGGCGTCTCCTTCCAGCGCGAATATGAATTGCTGGAGGACGCGATGATCATCCGGCGCTTCGACAAGAGCCGGTTTCCGCCGGGCGGCGTTGGCGGCGGCGGCGATGGGGCCGGCGGTCGTTTCGTCGTGCGCGTTGGCGCCCCCGACGAAATCGAAACCCGCGCGTCCGGCCGCTATGATCTGAAGGCGGGCGACCGGTTTCTCATCCAGAGCGCAGGCGGCGGCGGCTTTGGCGATCCACGCGCGCGCGACAAGGCGTCCGTGGCGCGCGATGTCGCCGAGGGATATGTGTCCGCCGACAAGGCTAGAAAAATCTACGGCCTCGAAGGCTGAACAACATGGAGGCGGGAATGACGACGAAAAAAGCGCGGGTTGGCATCATTGGCGTTGGACGCATGGGCCAGCCGATGGTCAAGCACATGATCAAGCATGGCTACGACGTCACGGCCGTCGACGTCAGCAAGGACAACCTCGCGAAGGTCGCGGAAATGGGCGCGAAAATCGCCGACACCCCCGCGGCGCTCGGCGCGGTCAGCGATTTCATCATTCTCGGCGTTGGCTACGACGAGGAAGTCAACGAGGTCACACTGGGAGGCAACGGCGTGCTCGCAGCTTTGCCGCGCGGCGCGATCATCGCGGTTTCGTCGACCGTTTCGCCGGACACGGTGAAGGCGCTCGACGCCGCGGCGCGCGCGCGCGGCTGCGACGTGCTCGACGCGCCGATCTGCCGGGGTCGCTGGTTCGCCGACGAGGGCAAGTTGCTGGCGCTGTTCGGCGGCCGCGACGAAGTCGTGGCGCGCGGACGCGAAGTCTATTCGACCTTCGCGTCCGACATCGCCCATCTCGGCGACGTCGGCCACGGGCAGGTCGCCAAGGCCATGAACAACATGTTGCTGTGGGTGACGAGCATCGGCCTGATCGAGGCCGGGCGCGTGGCGGAATCCACCGGCATCGACCTGCCCAAGCTGCGCGAGGCGCTGATGCTGAGTTCCGGCAAGAGTCAGGCGCTGGAGGACTGGGAGCAGACAAGCTTCACCTGGGCGCTGAAGGACATGCAGATCGTCTCGAAAATGGCCGATCAGGCGGGCCTTTCCCTACCCATCGCGGGCGCGGTGAAGGAACTCGTCAAGGAGGCGCGCCGCGTCAAGGCGACCAATCCGCCCGGATGGTCGCGCAAGGCTTGAAGCCGCCCCTGTCCATACTCGTTCCCGTTCTGAACGAGGCGGACTCGATCATACAGGCGTTGCGCGCGCTTGCGCCGTTGCGCGCGCGCGGCGTCGAAATAATCCTGTGCGATGGCGGCAGCGGCGACGCGACGATGGCGCTGGCGGCGGGCGCGGGCGATCTCGTTATCGCCGCGCCGCGCGGGCGCGCCTCGCAGATGAACGCCGCCGCCGCGCGCGCCGCAAGCGACACGCTGCTGTTTCTCCACGTCGACACGCGCCTGCCCGACAACGCCGACGCGCTCGTGCTCGACGGGCTCACGGCGAGCGGCCGCGCATGGGGTCGTTTCGATGTTCAAATCGATGGCGCGTCGCTCCTGCTGCGCGTGGTCGCCAAGCTGATGAACATTCGCTCGCGCCTGACGGGAATCGCCACCGGCGATCAGGCGATCTTCGCGCGCGCCGACGCGTTTCGCGCGACGGGCGGCTTTCCCGATATCCCGCTGATGGAGGACATCGCGTTTTCCGCGCGCATGAAACGCCTTGGCCCGCCGCTCTGCCTGCGCGCCCGCGCGACGACATCGGGCCGGCGCTGGGAAAAGCATGGCGTTATCGGAACAATCCTGCTGATGTGGCGTTTGCGGGCGGCCTACTTCCTTGGCGCCGACCCACGCGATCTCGCGGTGAGATATGGCTATCGACCCGGACCGGATTGACGTCGCCGTCGCGATCATGACGCGCGCGCCCACCCCCGGCGCGACGAAAACGCGCCTCATCCCTCGGCTTGGCGCGGACGGCGCCGCCGATCTGCATCGCCATCTCATCCGCCACGCGCTGCAAGTGGTCGCGGAAGCCCGTCTTGGGCCCGTCACCCTTTGGTGCGCGCCCGACGCCGCCGATCCCTTTCTTGCCGATATCGCCAGCGTCTTCGATGTCGCGACGCGCGCCCAACCGGTGGGCGATCTTGGCGCGCGCATACGCGCGGCCTTCGCGGATGATTGCCCGCTGTTGCTGATGGGCACGGACGCGCCCGTCATCGACGCGCCGCTGTTGCGCGCCTGCGCCGAGGGCTTGCACGACCACGACGCGGTGTTTCTGCCGGCCGAGGATGGCGGCTACGCCCTCGTGGGTCTGCGTCGACCGGCGCCCGAACTATTCGAAAGCATGGTCTGGAGCGTCGACACAGTGATGGCGGAAACGCGCCGGCGGTTGCGCGCGCGAGGGCTGACATTCAGCGAACCCGCCGTGGTCTGGGACATTGATCGTCCCGCCGACGTGGATCGCCTGATCGCGAGCGGCCTGTTGCCGGACTGGCGACCATCGCTTGCTTGACCGGCCACCCCGCCCCGCCCATAACTTTGGCGCGAAACCGTGACTTCGCGACCGGGGGAGATCGACCATGGCGGATGACGCGCGCGCTATTCCCGAAACGTCCGACGACCTGCACGCGGCCATCGAGGCCCGCTCGCGCGACGGCGTCCCCAGCTTCTTCAAGCTTGAAGCGCAACTGCCGCTGGATGGCCGCACCAATATCCCCATGGCGACATCGGCCAACATGTGGGTCGTGTTGAAGACCTACGCGTCGGGCGGCGAGAATGAATTGCACGCGCATCCCAACGAGGACCATACCTTCGTGATCCTGCAAGGCGCGGCGCGCTTTTACGGCCCCAAGGGCGAGGAAAAGATCATCGGCGCCGGCGAGGGCGTGCTGCTGCCACGCGGGACGTTTTACTGGTTCCAGACGGTGAGCAAGGAGCCGATGGTGCTGCTGCGCGTCGGCTCGTCCTCCGCCGATGGCGATCGGTTCGAGCGCATCGACAGCGAGGGCGCGACCATAACGGGCGACGATCCCCGCAACAAGAAGCGCACGCTTGTCATGTCCGATCGCTGGTACGGCCGCGGCTGATTTCCGTTGGAGCGCTCGCGCGTGACATTCGAGTTGAGCGTCTCCAACGTCTCGCACGCCTATGGCGCCACCACGGCGCTCGATGGCGTTTCGCTCGAGGTGGCCGAAGGCGAGATCGTCGCGATCATCGGCCCCTCCGGCTGTGGCAAATCCACGTTGCTGGGCATTATCGGCGGATTGATCGAGCCCACCAGCGGCGCCGTTGGCGTGCGCGGCGAACTGCCGGCGAATTCGCTCAATCCCTTCACCTTCATCTTTCAGGATTTCGCCCTGTTGCCGTGGCGCGACGTGCGCGGCAACGTCATGCTTCCCCTCGAACATCATCGCATGGACAAGGCGGAGAAAGCCGCGCGCGTGACCGAGGCGCTGGCGCGCACGGGGCTCGCCGATTTCGCGGGCGCGCTGCCGAAACAGCTCTCCGGCGGCATGCGTCAGCGCGTCGGCATCGCCCGCGCGCTGGTCGTCAGCCCTGCCGTGCTCTTGATGGACGAACCGCTGTCGGCGCTAGACGCGCAGACACGCGAATTGTTGATGGATGATTTCGAGGCTATCTGGGCCCGTGAGAAGACCACCGGCGTTTACGTCACGCATAATCTCGACGAGGCCCTGCGCATGGCCGACCGCGTCGTGGTCTTGCGCCGACGCCCCGGCCGCGTGCGCGAGATCGTCTCGATTGGCATCCCCCGCGACGAGCGACGAAAACCCTCGGCGCGCGTAGAGCTTGCGCGACTGCACGAAACCCTCTGGGCTTTGATCCGCGAGGAGGCCCGCATGGCCGATCGCGAGGTCGTCGCGGGCTGACGCGCGCGCCGGATGTGCTAGGCTGAACCAAACACGAGGCGCGCGAACGGCGCGTCCACGAACGGGAGGACGCATCATGTGGCGGCGATGGCTTGCGCTCTTTTGCCTGTGGCTGAGCATGGGCCACGCGCGGGCGCAGGACGCGATCGAGCAATTCTATCGCGGCAAGAACCTGACCATCGTCATCGGCTCCAACGTCGGCGGCGGCTATGACGCCTACGGTCGCCTCGTCGGCCGCTACATCGGCAAATATCTGCCCGGCCATCCAACCGTCGTCTACAACAACATGGTGGGCGCCGGCGGCGCGACGGCGGTGAATTATCTCGTCTCCATCGCGCCACGCGACGGCACGGTTATCGCCGCGACGTCGTCCGGCTCCCTGCTTGAGCCGCTGCTTGGCGAACGCGGCATCGTCAAGTACGACCCGCGCGCCTTCAATTACATCGGCAGCGCCAACGCCGAGGTCTCGACCTGCCTGATGCGCAAGGACGCCCGCGTCCAGACCTTCGCCGACGTTTTCTCGACCGAGGCCATCATCGGATCGAGCGGCGGCACGACACACGACATGCCGACGGCGCTCAAGACCACGCTCGGCGCCAAATTCCGGCTGATCAGCGGCTATCCCGGCACGCGCGAGGTTCTGCTCGCCATGGACAAGGGCGAGGTTCAAGGCATTTGCGGCATGGGCTACACCAGCGTTGTTTCCCAGCGGCCCGAGTGGCGGTCGCCCGACGCGCCCGTGCGGGTGCTGGTGCAGGAAACGATCCGCACCGATCCCGAGCTTGACCGCGCCGGCGTGCCGCGCGCGCTTAACTTCGCCAGGACGCCCGAGCAACGGCAAATCCTCGAAATCATCTACGGACAATTCGCCTTCACCCGCCCCTTCGTCATGGCGCCCGACGCGCCGCGCGAGCGAGTCGAGGCCATACGCGCCGCCTTCACCAGAACCCTTGCCGACCCCGACCTTCTGGCCGACGCGGCGCGGCAAGGCTTGCAGCCATCCCTGATGACCGGCGCCAAACTCGAAGCCACGATCAAGGCGCTTTACGCCACGCCGCGCGACATCGTTGAAAAGGCCCGCGCGGCCATCGCGCCGCCCTGAAATGCGGCAAGGGCGCGCATTGACCCCATGGGCGGCGGCTGTGTATCAATGAAGGGAAACCGGCAGGGGCCGCACAAGCGCCCCGTCGATAAATCCTTTCGGGAGGAACCCATGACGGACGAAGTGATCAAGCTCGAAAACGTGAAGATTGAACGCGAGGGCGGCGTGACCTTCATCGTTCTCAATCGTCCGGAAAAGCGCAACGCCATGAGCCCGCAACTGCACATGGACATGTGCGAGGCGCTCGACTGGGCCGAGGAGGACGACCAGACGCGCGTTGTCGTCATCACCGGCGCCGGCGGTCACTTCTGCGCCGGGCAGGATCTGAAGCTCTATTTCCGCGGCACCGAGGAAGACCCCAAGCTGCGCGTGCGCGCCCGCCGCGCCGCCCATTCCTGGCGCTGGGACAAGCTGTCCCGCTTCCCCAAGGCCACCATCGCCATGGTGCATGGCTATTGCTTCGGCGGCGGCTTCACGCCGGTCATCGCCTGCGACTTCGCCATCGCGGCCGATGACGCCACCTTCGGCCTGTCGGAGGTCAACTGGGGCATCATCCCCGGCGGCCTCGTGGCCTGGGCCGTGACGCAGGCCATGGGCTATCGCGACGCGATCTATTACTCCGTCACGGGCGAGCGCTTCAGCGGCAAGGAAGCCGCCGACATGAAGTTCGTGAACAAGTCCTACCCCGTCGCCGAACTACGCGCCAGGACGCTGGAGTTCGCCAAGATGCTCGAGGCCAAGAGCCCCGCCGCCGTGCGCTACACCAAGGACGCCGTGCGCTCCGTGCGCGGCATGACGCAGGATCAGGCGCTCGACTACCTCAACTGCAAGAGCGACGCGCTGAAGTTCGTCGACCCCGAGAAGGGCCGCGAAAAGGCGATGAAGCAATTCCTCGACGACAAGGTGTTCAAGCCCGGTCTCGGCGAATTCAAGCGCGGCTGAACGGAGCGATTGGATATGTCGCGAGGGTTTCCCGCGCGCCTGATCGCGGGCGCGGCGCTGCTTCTGGCCATGGGAAACCCGCTCGCCCACGCCGCCGACGCGGCGATGATCGAAGCGGCGAAAAAGGAAGGACGCGTCGTCTGGTACACGACGCAGATCCTCAACCAGTTCGCGCGCCCCGCCGCCGAGGCCTTCGAGCGGAAATACGGCGTCAAGGTCGACGTCATCCGGGCCGACTCCAACGAAGTCGCGCTGCGCATCCTCAATGAATCGCGCGCCGGCCACGTGCTCGCCGACGTGTTCGACGGCACGGCAGCCGTCGCGAGCCTCAAGAAGGCGAATCTCGTCATGCAGTGGACGCCGGACAGCGCGAAGCGCCTGCCGGCGGGCTCCGTCGACGCCGACAATTACTGGGTCGGCACCAATCTTTACGTGCTGACGCCGGGCTTCAACACGGACCTCGTGCCAAGGGGGACCGAGCCGAAAACCTACGCCGATCTTTTATCGCCGAAATGGAAGGGCAAAATCGTCTGGAACACCGCGCCGTCGCCTTCCGCCGCGGGCGGCTTCGTCGGCGTGGTTCTCACCGACATGGGGCCCGAAAAAGGCATGGCCTATCTGCGCGACCTCGCGCGGCAGAACATTGCTGGCCTTCAAGTGGCCGCGCGTCAGGTGCTCGATCAGGTCATTGCCGGCGAATACGCCATCGCCCTCAACATCTTCAACAATCACGCGGTCATCAGCGCCGCGAAGGGCGCGCCGAGCGCGTGGATACCGATGAACCCCTCGATGGCCGTGCTGTCGGTTATTTCCGTGACGAAAGATCCGCCGCATCCCAGCGCCGGCAAGCTGCTGGTCGACTTCCTCGTCTCCGAGGAAGGCCAGAAAATCTACCGCGACGCGGATTACATGCCAATGGACCCCGCCGTCGCGGCGAAGGATCCAAGCTTGCGACCGGACGGCGAGAAGTTTCGCGCCATCACCTTCACTCCCGAGCAGATCGAGGCCAACATGCCCGCCTGGGCCGGCGTCTATCAGCAACTATTCCGCTAGGAAGCAGCCATGCCCGCGGATGTCGCGATCAAGGAAGAACGCAAGGCCACGACGGCGACGTCATCGCGGCGCCTGTTGGCGGGCGGCGACCGGCGCTGGTGGTCCGTTGGCGTGGGCCTCGTGCTTTGCGCGCTCGTGTTGCCGCCGCTGATTTTTCTTATCGAGGGCGCGGTGACGGTCGAAGGCGCGGGCGGCGTGACGCGCTTCACGCTGGAGCGCTTTGGCCAGATCGTCGGTCAGCGCGGTTTTTCCGCCAGCGCGATGAACTCAACGATCTTTTCCGTCGGCAGCGCGGTGCTGGCGCTGCTTCTGGGCGGCGGCGTCGCGTGGCTGGTCGAGCGCACGAACACGCCGCTGAAGTCGCTGGCCTATTTCACCACCATCATCTCAATGGGCACGCCCTACGTGCTCTATGTCAGCGCGTGGCTGCTGCTGCTCGCCAAGTCCGGCCCCATCAATACGTGGTGGCGACAATTCTCCGGATCGAGCGACGTCCTGATCAACGTCTACGGCCAGTTCGGCATGATCCTCATCGAGGGGCTGTTGTGGTCGCCGCTGGTGTTCCTGCTGCTTGGCGCCACCTTGCGCAACTTCAACCCCGAACTGGAGGAAGCCGCGCGCATGAGCGGGGCGAGCGCGGGCGCGACCATCCGGCGCATCACGCTGCGTCTTTCCGCGCCCTCCATTCTCGCGCTGGCGATGCTTGTTTTCATTCGCGCGCTCGAAGCCTTCGAGGTGCCCGCGCTGGTGGGCCTGCCCGGTCGCGTGCATGTGCTGACGACCGACATTTACGACACGATGCACCTGACCATGCCGCCCGACCTCGGCGCGGCGAGTTCGCTCTCCGTGCTGCTGCTCGGCGTCGTCGCGATCCTTCTCTATTTCTATGGCAAGCTGACCCGCAACGCCGAGCGCTTCGCCACCATCACCGGCAAGAACTTCAAACCCAACCAGCTCGACCTCGGGCGCTGGCGCTATCTTGGCGGCGCGGTGCTGGCGCTGAATTTCATCCTGCTGCTGGTGCTGCCGCTGATCATTCTCGTCTGGGCGTCGCTGCTGCCGTTCTACACGACGTTCAGCTGGGCGGCCTATGGCCGCATCACCGCCGACAACTATCGGCATGTGTTTGAATCCTCGCGCTACATCTCGCTGATGGGCAATACCTTCGTCATCGCGCTGGTGACGGCGACGGCGGTCATGCTGCTCGCCTCGCTCACGGGCTGGCTCAGCGTGCGCAAGGCGCCGGGCGCCGCGATGCTCGATCGTCTCGCGACAACGCCGCTCGTCTTTCCCGGCATCGTGCTCGGCGTCGGCGTCATGCAGCTTTTCCTCAGCCTGCCGATTGGCGTTTACGGCACGATCTGGATCATCGTCTGGGCCTTCGTGATCAATTATCTGCCCTATGGCGTGCGCTATTCCTTCGCCGGCATGTTGCAGATTCATCGCGAGCTGGAGGAAGCGGCCGCGGTCTCCGGTGCGAGTCAGGCGACGAGTTTTCGCCGCGTGGTGATGCCGCTGCTCTCGCCCTCGCTGATCGCCGGCTGGCTGTTCATCTTTCTCGTGTCGACGCGCGTGCTGTCGCTGCCCGTGCTGCTCTCGGGCCCCTCGTCGCAGACCATGGCAGTGGCCATGTTCGATCTGTGGGGCAACGGACAGGGCCCGGAGCTCGCCGCGCTCGGATTGCTGTGGAGTCTCGGCATGACCTGCATCGCCCTGACGTTCCATTTCGTCGCGCGCCGCTCGGGCGCCGGCATTCACGCGCAGGGCTAGCGGGCGCGTGGCGCGGGCATGGGGAGATCGTTTCGATGACATCCGGCAAGGGCGGCAATCGCGCCGACAAGGTCCACGCGCTGCTCAACCCGCGCAATGTCGCCATCGTCGGCGCCAGCGACAAGCCCGGCGCCTGGCCCGCGCGCGTCAACCGCAATCTCGTCGACTACGGCTACAAGGGCGCGATCTATCCGCTCAACCCAACCCGCGATGAAATCTGGGGCGGACGCTGCTATCGCAATTTCGCCGACATGCCCGAGGCGCCCGATCATCTGGTGATCCTGTCACCCGCCAAAACCGTTCCCGCCATGTTGCGCGAGGGCGCGGCGGCGGGCGCGCGCAGCGCCACCATCATGTCCTCCGGCTTCGAGGAGGCCGATGGTCCCGAGGGCCGCGCGCTGGCGGCGGATCTCGCGGCCGCCATCGCCGAGACCGGGCTCGCCGTCTCCGGCCCCAACTGCATGGGCAATTTCAATTACGCCTCGCGTCTCTTCACCATGACCGACGATCGGCCGCATCGCTTCGTCGATGGGCCCGTCGCCGTGTTCGGCCAGTCGGGCGGCATTGTCATGGCCATGAAGCGCACGCTGGAGGAGCGCGGTGTCGTCTGCGGCGCGCTGATCACCAGCGGCAACGAGGCCGGCCTAACCAGCGCGGACTACATCTCGTATTTCGCCGATGTTCCCTCGATCAAGGTCATCGTCTGCTACCTTGAATCGACCCGCGATCCGCAAGGCTTTCTCGACGCGTGTCGCAAGGCGCGCGCCGCCGGCAAGCCCGTTGTCGTCGCCAAGCTCGGCGTATCCGACGAAGGCCGGCAAGCGGCGGCCGCGCACACCGGCGCGCTCGCGGGCTCGATGGCCGCCTTCGACGCCGTGGCGCTGGAAGCGGGCGTCGTGCGCGCGCGCAATCTCGACGATGTCGTGGAGATCACGGAATTGCTCGCCCATTGCCGGTTGCCGCGCGGCGAGGGGCCGGGCTCGATCACCTTCTCGGGCGGCATGCGCGGGTTGCTGCTCGACATGGCGCAACTCAACGGCCTCGCCTATCCGGCGTTGGCGGCGGAAACGCGCGAGAAGCTGAACAGGATTCTCGGCGTCGGAACGATCGTCGGCAATCCGCTTGATTCCGGTTTCACCGGCCTGTCGAGCCAGACCGCCTTTCTGCAATGCGTGCACGCGCTGCTCGACGACCCCAACATCGACATTCTCTTGTTGCAGGAGGAACTGACGCGCGTTCCCGGCAACGACCGCAAGGAATCGAACATGCGGGAGGTCAACAAGATCGCCGCGACCACGAGCAAGCCGATCGCCTTCGTCAGCATGATCTCCCACGGCCTGACGGATTACAGCCGCGCCCTGCGCGACGAGTTGCGCAACGTCGCCTTCCTCCAGGAATGCGACAAGGCCCTGCGCGCCATCGGCGCCGTCGCGCGCCATGTGCGCGCGTTGCAAGCGCCCGCTATCGAAACGCCCGCGCCCAATGACGCGGGCAAGGCGCTGTTGGCGGAACTCGTCGCCGCGGCGCGCGGCGCGACGCTCGACGAAGTCGCCTCCAAGCGCCTGCTCGCCGCCTATGGGGTTCATGCCCCGCGCGAGGAAACGGCGAAGGACGCAAACGCCGCCGTCGCCGCGGCCGAGAGCATCGGCTATCCCGTCGTCATGAAGGTCGTCAGCGCCGACCTGCCGCATAAGTCGGACGCGGGCGGCGTTATTCTTGGATTGAAATCGGCGGCCGATGTGCGCGCCGGCTGGGAGAGGATCGCCGCGGCCATGGCGGCCCATCCGGCCCGGCCTCGCTTCGAAGGCGTGTTGATAACCCCCATGATCACCGGCGGGCTGGAGCTTGTGCTGGGCGTCAAGCGCGACCCCGAAATGGGGCCGGTGCTGCTGTTTGGCGCGGGCGGCGTCGATCTTGAGTTGACGCGCGACGTGGCGCTCGCCGCCGCCCCGCTCGACGAGTCCCGCGCCAATGACCTCATCGACCGCACGCGCGTGGCGACCCTCATCGCCGGCTATCGCGGCAAGCCAGCGCTCGACCGGGCGGCGCTGGTCGCCGCGCTCATCGGCCTGTCGCGGCTGGCGGTCGACGCCGGCGACGCGATTTCCGAGATCGACGTCAATCCCTTCGTGCTGATGGAAAAGGGCGGCGTCGCCCTCGACGGCCTCGTGGCGCTGAACCTTAGGCCTTCCTGCGCCTGAACCACGCGACCAGCGGTCGCGCCCGCCCCGATGGCGCTGGACCCCGCTCCGGGGAAGCGTGTAGGAGGTGAGTCCCGCAACCCGAAGAGGAGATCGCTGAATTGGCCGTGCCGCGCCGCGTGATCGTCCCGCTGATCGTGGCCTGCGCGCTGTTCATGCAGAACCTTGATTCGACGGCGCTGGCGACGGCCCTGCCCGCCATCGCGGAATCCCTTGGCGAAACGCCGCTGCGGCTGCATTTGGCGATCACCTCCTTCATGCTGTCGCTGGCCGCCTTCCTGCCCGTCAGCGGCTGGGTCGCCGACCGCTTTGGCGCGCGCACCATCTTCCGGCTGGCGATGATCATCTTCACGCTCGCCTCCATGGCCTGCGGCATGGCGACGAGCTTCGAGGCGCTGCTCGCCGCGCGCATCGTTCAGGGCGCCGGCGGCGCGCTGATGGTGCCCGTCGGTCGCTTGATTCTCGTACGCTCCGTGCCGAAGTCCGAACTCATCGGCGCCATGGCGCTGATGGGCATGCCCGCGCTGGTCGGGCCCATCATTGGCCCCGTGTTGAGCGGCTTCATCGTGACGGTGGCGTCGTGGCGATGGATATTCTGGTTCAACGTGCCCATCGCCATTCTCGGCGTCATCCTCGCGTCGATCTATATCGACGACATCCGCGAGCCCGACGTGAAACCCTTCGACTGGGCCGGGTTTTTCCTATCCAGCTTCGGCCTCTGCGGCACGCTTTTCGGCCTCGACGCGGCGACCACGCATAACAGCGTCGATCCTGTGTCGCTGGGCGCGCTGATTGGTGGCGTCATTTGCGTCGTGCTTTACATTTTCCACGCGCGCCGCGTCGACAACCCCATTCTCGACCTGCAATTGCTCAAATATCCGACGTTCCGGGTCAGCGTCACCGGCGGCTCGCTGTTCCGCTTCGGCGTCGGCGCCATGCCCTTCCTGCTGCCGCTGATGATGCAGCAGGGCTTTGGCTACACGCCGTTGCAGTCGGGCATGATCACCTTCGTCTCGGCGGCGGGTTCGTTCGGCATGCGCACGTCCGCCAAGCGCATCCTGCGCCGTTTCGGCTTTCGTTCGGTGCTCATCTGGAACACGCTGATCGCCAGTTTTTTCCTCGGCCTGTGCGCCATCTTCACGCCGGACACGCCCAAGACGATCATGATGGCGATCATCTTCCTCGGCGGCGTGTTCCGCTCGCTGCAATTCACGGCGCTGAACACGATCGGCTTCGCCGAGATCGACTCGCCGCTGATGAGTCAGGCGACGAGTTTCTCGCAGATGGCGCAGCGCCTCGCGCTGAGTCTGGGCGTCGCCATTTCCGCTTTCGTGCTGCACTGGACGGCGGGCGACGCGACGACGCTGCCCGTCCACAGTTTCGCCTCGGCCTTTCTGGTGATCGCGGTTCTGTCGACACTCTCCATGTTCAGTTTCGTCGGCCTGTCGGCGGACGCCGGCGCCGAACTCGCGGGCCGCCAGCAGGTGCGCAGCCGCCGCTTCGGCAACTGACGACCAACCATCGTCGAACTTGCCGCGCGCGAGGCCGGGCGGCATGGTCGGGCGCATCGAAAGCCTCGGCGGAGCCGCGACCATGACTCACATCGCATTCATCGGACTGGGCAACATGGGCGGCCCCATGGCCGCCAATCTCGTCGCCGCGGGCCATCGCGTGCAAGGCTTCGATCTTTCGACAACGGCCAACGCCGCCGCCGCGAAGGCGGGCGTGACCATCGCCACGTCGGGCGCCGACGCGGTCGCGGGCGCCGATGTCGTCGTCACCATGTTGCCCGCGGGCCGTCATGTGCAGGCCGCGTGGGGCGACCTCGCCCCGCGGGTGAAAAAAGGCGCGTTGCTGATCGATTCCTCCACCATCGACGTGGACTCCTCGCGCAAGGCGCACGCGCTCGCCGCCCAGCACGGCCTGCTGTCGCTCGACGCGCCGGTGTCCGGCGGCGTGGGCGGCGCCGCGGCGGGCACGCTGACCTTCATATGCGGCGGCGCCGACGACGCCTTCGCCGCCGCGCGCCCCGTTCTCGAAAAAATGGGCAAGCGCATCGTTCATTGCGGCGGCGCGGGCGCGGGTCAGGCGGCCAAGCTTTGCAACAACATGATTCTCGGCGCGACCATGGCCGCGACCGCCGAGGCCTTCGTGCTCGGCGAGAAACTCGGCCTGACGACGCAGGCGCTGTTCGATGTCGTCTCGACCTCGTCGGGCCAGTCGTGGTCGACGACCAGCTATTGCCCCGCGCCCGGCCCCGTGCCCGCCGCGCCCTCGAACAACGGCTACAAGCCGGGCTTCGCCTCCGCGCTCATGCTGAAGGATTTGAAGCTGTCGCAGGAGGCGGCGATTTCGGTTGGCGCCGCGACGCCCATGGGCGCGCTCGCCGCGCAACTCTACGCGCTGCACAATTCGGCGGGCGGCGGCGGCATGGATTTTTCCGCCATCATCGAAATGCTGCGCGGAAAAAGCTGAGCGCGCTAGGCCAGTCCACCCTTCTCGACAATGAACCGGATGATGGCGTCGACGCCCTCGCCGGTTTTCATGTTGGCGAAAACGAACGGCCGTTCCTTGCGCATCAGCTTGGCGTCGCGCGCCATCACGTCGAGCGAGGCGCCGACGTGCGGCGCGAGATCGATCTTGTTGATCACCAGAAGATCGGACCGCGTGATCCCCGGACCGCCCTTGCGTGGAATCTTCTCGCCGCCGGAAACATCGATCACGTAAATCGTGAGATCGGCGAGTTCCGGCGAAAAGGTCGCCGCCAGATTGTCGCCGCCGGATTCAACGAGAATGAGATCGAGCGCGGGGAATTTTTTGACCATGTCCGCGATGGCGGCCAGATTGATCGAGGCGTCCTCGCGAATGGCCGTGTGCGGGCAGCCGCCCGTCTCGACGCCCATGATGCGCTCGATCGGCAGCGCGCCCGTCTCCGCGAGGATGCGCGCGTCCTCCTTCGTGTAGATGTCGTTGGTGATGGCGGCGATGTCGTGCAAATCGCGCAGGCGCTTGCACAATTGCTCCATCAACGCGGTCTTGCCGGAACCCACGGGGCCGCCGACGCCAACGCGCAACGGTCCATGCGACGAATGCGAGGCCATGTTCAGAACCTGTCGGACACCAGAGTGAAAAATCCTTCCGCGACGAGAATGCAGAAGGGCGAATAAAACAGCTTGTCGAGCTTCGCAAAAACAATGCCGGGATGGGCCGCGCGCCAGAATGGCATGTAGCCGGCGATCCCGCGAATGGCGAAGACCGCGATCAAGCCGGCGCCGATCCACGCCACGCCCTTGTCGACGATCTCGCCAAGGTGGAACCCCAGCGCCAGCCCGTCAAACGCCGCGAAGGCGATGGCCGCCGCCGTCAGACGCAAGGCCGCTGGCGGCGCCATGCCGGGAAAATTGGGGTCGCCGAGAACGCAACTCGACAGCGTCTCCGGGTCGGCGGCGGGCCACCAGTTGCCCGTCGCCCACAGCAGATGCAGGCACGCGATGGCGCCAAGCGAAACAAACAGCAGCATGGGGATGATGTAATTCGTCACGACCTGAACAACCGGGAATATTGGGTTTCGTGGCGCATGGACGCGATGTCCGAGCGGAAGGAGGCGCCGCCGATGTCGTTCAGCGTGGCGCGCGCGGCGAAATCGGCGACGGCGCGGACCGACGCCAGCAGACTGGCGATGACTTTTTGACCGTCGGTCTGGCCAATCGGGCCAAGCCGAACGCAGGCCGACACCATGTTCGACGCATAGGCGAGCAGGCTTGCCTCCAGCGTCGCTCGCAGCGGAACGCCATGGCCCGCGGAAGCGACGCCGAGCGCCACGGGATAGGCGACGCCATCAGGCGCGCGCGCCGCGAGCGCCTCCATCGCCGGGCATGGCCAGGCGGCGAGGATGGCGGCGACAAAGGCGTTGCCCTGCGACAGGGTTTCGAGATGGCGCTCGCGCGACGGCGACAGGGCTAGCGCCAGATCGTTGATGGCGTCGAGCGCGGCATGGTCTCCGCCATCGATCGCGCGCCAGCTCGCGGCCAGCAGCAGGGCGTCGTTGCGCCCGCCGCCATGCTCCAGCAGATCGCGAACCCACGCGCCCAGCGTTTGCGCGTCCGCTATGTCGCCGGCCTCCACGGCCGCCTCGACGCCATGGCTATAGGCGAAGGCGCCGATGGGAAAGGACGGCGAAAGCCAGGCGAGCAAGGGCAAGGCCGCGTCCACGGCCACCCCGTCGCGATCGGGAAACGCATGCGTCACGCGGCGTCGCTCTCAGCCGTGCTTGTGATCGTGGCCATGCGCGTGGCCATGGTCGTGTTCATGATGTTCGTGCTTGTCGTGATCATGCCCGTGCGCCGCGTGATCGTGATCGCCGTGGGCGTGATGATCGTGTCCGTGATCGTGATGCTCGTGGCCATGATGATCGTGATGATCATGGCCACAGTCGGGGCCGTGCACGTGAACCTCCTCGACCTCGGGGCCGGCGTAGGCGCCGCCCTCCGGGTCAAAAGGCGCCTCGATGCGGGCGATCTTGGCGCCGAGCCCACGCGCCATTTCCTCGATGATGGCGTCGCGACGGATGCGGATGCGATTGGCGAGGATCTGCACCGGCAAGTGGCGATTGCCAAGATGCCACGCGAGGCGCGCGAGGTCGCGCGGTTCGCCGACGCGAATTTCCGAAAGTTCCTCGGGCGCGGCGACGATCTCGATCAGTCTTCCGTCCTCCAGCACCAGCGCGTCGCCGCCGCGCAACATGACGGTTTCCGGCAGATCGAGCAGGAATTCGAGCCCATGCGTGCCCGTCATGGCGATGCGGCGGCGATGCCGCTCGTCGAAATCGAGCACGATCGTGTCGGCCGGCTTGGCCTGCCAGGCGCCCTTGGGGCTGACGAAATTCGCTCTGATCATGGTGCTGTTCCCGCTTGTCCTCGGCGCAAAGCACTAGCGGCGATCCAGCCGGGCGTAAAGCGACGGCGCGACAGGCCCGTCAACGCCTTAGAGCGCGCGTCGCAAATCGGCTATAGGTGAACGCGATGGGCGGCCCGCCCCGAGCCGGAACTCCCTTGCGCGAAAGCCTGACCATTTTCGCCTGCGCCCTGATCGCGTTGCTGACGGCGGCGTTGGTCGGGCCGTGGCTCGTCGACTGGGGCGCCCATCGCGCCTTCGTCGAGGCTGGTTTGTCGCGCGCGCTGGGGGCGCCCGTGGCGACGCGCGGCGCCATCGACATCAAGCTGCTGCCGACGCCGATACTCGCGCTCGATGGATTCACGCTGGAAAAGTCGGACTCGAGCCTGAGCGCCGGCGCGACGCGGCTTGAATTGCAGGTCATGCCGCTGTTGCGGGGCGAACTGCGCTTCTACGAGGCCACGGTCGCGGAGCCACGCGCGACCCTCCGCCTTGGCGCCTTGCCCGCGCGCGCCGCTCATGCGCCAGAGGTCCGCTTCGAGAGCGTCCGCCTCGTCAACGCGGGCCTGCGCGTCATCGGCGCCGATGGCGTTGAAAAATTCGCTGTTTCGGGCATCGATATCGACGGCTCCGCGGATTCCCCGCTCGGCCCCTTCAAGGGCTCGGGCTCCCTCGCCCGCGACGGCGCGCCCGTGGGCTTTCGTTTCGCCACGGGCGCGCCCGAGCACGACCGAATGAAATTGAAGGTCGTCGCCGACGCGGCCGAGCCCTGGCCGCGCGTGGATTTCGACGGCGCGCTCGATTTGGGCACGCCCGAAAAGCCCACCCTCGAAGGTCAGGTCGTTTTCGCCGGCGCGACGCCCGGCACATGGCGCCTTGCCGGCCCGTTGCGGCTCGATGGCGATGGCGGGACGATGGAGCGGCTGGACCTGCGCCTTGGCGACGAGGTGGCCCCTATCAATCTGCAAGGCGCGGCGAGGCTCGCATGGGGCGCGCCCACGGGGCTGAACGTATCGCTCAACACGCGCCAGATCGATCTTGATCGCGTCGCGGCAAGCCCCTTCGCCGCGATGGCGCGCGACTGGCTCGACGCCAGAGGCCCCGCCGCGAAGGCGCCGTTCGCCGTCGATCTGACGTTTGGCGCGCCCGCGGCGACGCTCGGCGGCGAACCGCTGGCCGATGTTTCCGCGCATATCGCCGTCACGCCCGCAGCGCCCGTCGCGCTCGATCTGGCCATTGGCGGCGGTCCCGGCGGCGCGCGCCTGAACATGCGCGGCGAGGTCGAGACAGGGACCGCGGCGGCTTTCCGCGGCCATGTCGAGGCCAGCGCCAGCGATCTGCCGCGCCTGACCGGATGGCTCAACCAGATGACCGGCTGGAACGCCTCCACGCCGCCCGCGCGCGCGCTGGAGGTTTCTGGCGCCTTCAATCTGTCGGCGGTCGGATTCAGCGCCCGCGATCTGACGCTCAAGGCCGATCGAACGACCCTGAGCGGCGCCGCCGCCTATACGCGCGCCATCGGTGGCGCGCGCGCGCGCCTGTTCGCGGACCTTGCCTCGGATTCCTTCGACATCGACGCCGCCCCCGACCTGACGGGCGCGACGCGGATGCTGGCCGACGCCGATCTTGGTCTGTCCATTGTCGCGCGCGCCGTCAGGGTGGCGCGATTTGGGGCGGGAACCATCGAAGCGGGCCGCATCCGCATGGAACTCCGGCGCGAGGGCGGTGTGCTGACGCTGGAAGACCTGTCGATCGCCGATCTCGGCGGCGCGAGTGTCAGGGCCAGCGGCGTCCTCGGCGCCGACGGCGGGCAACTGGATGGAAATATCGACGCCGCGCGCCTCGGCGATCTCGCCGCCTTCCTGCGGCGCGTGGCGCCCGGCGCGGCGAGCGAGGCTTTAGCGGCCCGCGCCACGGCGCTCTCGCCCGCCAAAATGTCGTTCCATGCGCAAGCAACGCGTTCCGCGCCCGACGCGCCGCTGGTCCCGACCGCCCTGACAGTTGATGGAACGGCGCGCGGGTCGACCATCAAGGCGACCGCGCGACCGGAGGGCGAGTTGAGCGGCCTGCGCGCCTCGCTGACCATCGCTTCTCCCGACGCGGCGATGCTTCTGCGTCAGACGGGTTTCACGACAATCGGCACCGCGACGCCGGGCGAAGCGCGCCTTGAGTTGAACGCCAGCGGACGGATGGACAACCTCGCGGTGGACGCCAGGGCGCGGTTGGCGGGCTCGATGTTGGGCTTTCGCGGCTCGCTGACCGGCGGCGATCTGACCATCGATGCGCCCGACGCCGCGCCGCTAGCGCGCTTGCTGGGCTATCCATGGCCCGACGCGTCGGCGAAAATCCCCGCGAAACTGACCGGCCGCGTCTCGGTCGCGCCGCGCGAGGCGAACATTGCGGACTTGTCGGGCGAGATAGCGGGATCGGCGGTCGCCGGCGACCTCAAGCGCTCGGTCGACGCGACCGGCGAGCCACGCTGGACCGGCGCCCTGCGTGTTGACCATTTGTCCCTGCCCGCCCTCGCCGTCGCCGTCCTCGGCCCGCCACGTACAACGAAGCCAGGCGAGGTCTGGTCCTCGACGCCCTTCGCCGCGGGCATGGCGCGGGAGCCCATCGCGGACATTGACATCGCGACAGGCGACTTGCGCCTCACCGAGGCGATCGCCGCCGCGGACGCCCGAATGCGCCTGTCGCTGGCGCCAAATCTTGTCCAGTTCGAGAATGTCGAGGCGCGCGGCGGCGAGGCGCGGATCACGGGCCGACTGACGCTGCGGCGCGCTGGCGGCGACGCCTCCGCTCTCGGAAGCATCGGAATCGATGGCTTGCCCCTGGCTCTCCCCACCCTGACCGGGACGGCCTCGGGCGCCCTGACGTTTTCAGGCAGCGGCCAGAGCCCCGCGGCGCTCATGCGGGGTCTGACGGGCCAGGGCGATGCGAGCATCTCCGGCCTTGTGATCGCCCGCGCCGATCCCGATGCGCCCACCCGCGTCCTGGAGCGCGCGGAATCGGGCGGTCTGTTCATTTCCGAGAATGATTTCGTCGGGGCGCTCCGCCGTGAACTCGATCAGGCCTCGTACCCGGCGAGCGAACGGTCGATGACCGCCGCCGTCGTCGCCGGAGCGATCAGGCTGACGTCGCCGGACGGGCTCTCGATCGCCTATGATCCCTCGACGAACACGCTGGAAACCCGTGTCGCGCTCGCGCCGGCGACCCTGCCCAACGACTGGCAAGGGCCAGCGCCGCGCGTTGTCGTCGCGTGGCGCGGCCCGCCCGCGTCGCCCACCCGCGACATCGAGGCCAGCGCCTTCAACGCCGCGCTGACCGCGCGCGCCATCGCCCGCGAGCAGGCCCGCATCGAGGCCTTCGAGGCCGACACGCGCGAGCGGGCGTTCTTCAACCGCCGCCGCAAGGGGCTGGAATTTCTCAACCAGCGGGCGCGGGAACTGGAAATCTTCGAGCTGGACCGCGCGGCGCCCGCCGCGCCGACGCCCACTTCCCAATAGTCGCCCGGGTGGGACGGTGGCGTGGGAGATTTGTGATAAATCAGACACATAGAATCGCGAAAACGCCGGACGCGCGAAGAAATCCCGTATTCGCCGCGCTTTTTGACCTAACCTTGACCCTAGTTAATGGGTTTGAGAGATTCCGCGCGCCGATGCGTCGGCCGCCGAACGAACAACGGGGGGAAACAAAATGCTCATCGACAAGCGCATCCTGCTGGCTGGAGCGGCGATTCTGACGGTATCCGCCAGCGCCATGGCCGCCGATCTTCCCTCGCGCAAATCCGCGCCCGCCGAATACGTCAAGATCTGCGACGCCTATGGCGCGGGCTTCTTTTACATCCCCGGCACGGACACCTGCCTCAAGATCGGCGGCATGGCGCGCGGCGAATTCGCCTACATTCAGCCCGGCAACGTCCTGACCATTCCCACCTTCAAGGGTAGCGCGCCGGCGGCCGGCGTGGGCAACACGACATTCGTGCCGAGCGGAACAATCGACTCGACGGGTTTCACGGCGCGCGGGCGCGTCGAGCTCGCCGCGCGCACCCAGACGGCCTGGGGCACGGCGCGCACTTTCATCGGCATCCGCGGCACCTATGGCTCGGGCCTTTATACCGGCGCCGACAACTACACGACCAATCTGCTGTCCGGACAGTCGGGCGCCGCCAGCATCACCGTCGAGAACGCCTTCGTGCAGTTCGCGGGCTTCACTTTCGGCCACACGAACGCGGACATCTATTCGTATTTCCCGCCCTACTGGTACAACGTCATTTCGGTTTACGGCTCGCCCTCGGGCTTTAACATCCTGAGCTACACGGCGACCTTCGGCGGCGGCTTGTCGGCGACGATCGGCATCGAGGACCGCGGCAACATCACGTCGCAAACCGCGCCCGGCTATACGCCCAATCAGGTGGGCGGCGGCATCGTCGCTCTGCCCGCCGTCGCGGCGGCCTCGTCCGGTCAGACCGGCGGCGCCTTCGCGAACGGCCCCTACGCGCTGCCTGTGTTGATGGGCAACATCCGCTATGACCAGCCCTGGGGCAATATTCAGGTCATGGGCGCGCTGGCGCAGAACACGGCGGTCAGCACGCTCATCGCGCCCTCGGCTGGCGGCAGCAATAACTTCACGATCACGAACACCGGCTGGGCGCTTGGCGCGGGCGTTCGCATCAATCTGCCGTCGCTCGCCGCCGGCGATCACATTTATCTGACCGGCAGCTACACCAACGGCCTGCTCGACGCGGCCAGCACGAGCAGCACCTCGTCGCATACGGGCGACATCGGTCGCGCGCTGACCGGCCTGCTGCGGCTTGACCGCAGCATGTATGTCATTCCCAGCGCGGCCTTCGGCACCGCCGCCTGCCCCGGCGGCGCGGCGACGACCACGGCGGCGTGCTTCACCTCGGAGCAGACCAGCGCCTGGTCCGTCGCGACGATGTTCACCCACTACTGGACGCCGTCGATCCGCTCGGTGCTGCTCGCGTCCTATCTGAGCGTGACCCCCGGCAACCGCACGCAGAACACCGACTGGACGCTGGGCGGCCTCAGCAAGGCCAATCTGCTGGAACTGTCGGCGCAGCTCGTCTGGTCCCCGGTCGCCAACCTCGACATCGGCGCGGAAATCGCCTGGGAGCGCCTCAACCAGAACCTGACGGGCACCAATGGCGCCGCGCCGACGGCCGTGCCCGTCGCCATGGGCGGCCCGAACTACAACCCGAGCTCGAGCGCCCTTCAGGGTCGCATTCGCTTCCAGCGTCAGTTCTGATTTTTCAAGACCTGAACCATCGGGGAACCCCGGCGCGAAGGCGCCGGGGTTTTTTGTTGACCGGCGCGTTCGCGTAAATGTGAAGGTAATCCAGGACCGGACATTGCCCGCGACGGGCTCTTGGCCCTCGATTTGCTTTGATCCGAGCGATTATATCAAGCCATGCGCGCGCATGTTTCGCGAACAAGGGAAGACCGAACGGGGAGAGCAGGCCTGACCGCTGAACGGAGCTCTGTTCATGTTGACCCGATGGGCGCTTGCCGGACTTGTCATGACCCTCGCGGGCGCCGCGCGCGCCGAAGGCGGCTTCTCGCTGATTTGCGATGAAAAAGCGCAAATCGAGGATGTCCTCCGTACAACGCGCGAGCATGGGTTTCAGGAAGCCTCGCTGAAATTTCGCGCCTATCAGGCGTTGAGGGATGAACGCAACGAACCCACCTGCGAGGTTTCGGCGGCGCCGGACCCTGATTCGGTTGGGCGCGTCGTCGCGCGCTACGACGCGGTCGAATTCCTGCCCGCGCAAATCCACAACGTTCTGGTGGTTGAATTGCAGGTGAGCGGTCGCGTGCTGTTCGCGACACTCAACCGCTTCGTCTCCGAAAAGGCCGCCGAAACCGGACTATGATGCCCGCTTCGACCCGCGCGCCTCTGCCAGCACGAAAACCCTGATCGCCGAGGACAGGTTGGCCTCGCCGCGCGCGGAATCGATTTCGGCGACCAGACCCGCCAGCGATTGCCCGCGCGCCGCCGCGATCTCCTTCAGCGCCAGCCAGAAGGCGTCCTCCAGCGAGATGGACGTGCGATGGCCGGCGATCACGAGGGAATGCTTGGCCATGCGCCCGCCGCCCGCGACCGGATCATTCATCGTCCACGTCCGGCTTTGGGCCTACCCGTTCGTGACCATCGAGGCGGCGCGCGGCGAGCGCCTTTTCCTTGTCGGAGATTTCGCGCTCCGCCTTCGCGCGGCCGAAGGCGACGCGATTGGCGGCGGCGGCCTTGTCGGCTTCGTCGCGGACCCTTGCCTTGCGCGCCCGACGCAGATTGACGATCTCGCCCATGACATCTCCTACCAGGGCAGCAATTCGCCGCGCATGGAGCGCAGTTGCCCGCTGCGCGTCATGTCGAGCGCGTCGATCTGCGCGATCATGCCGCGCACGCTATCATCGACCGCCAGCGGCGCCTCGGGTCCGCCCATGTCGGTGCGCACCCAGCCCGGCGTCAGCATCAGCACGGGCAGCCCCTCCGGCATCAGATCCTTCGCCAGCGCCTGAAAAACGCGATTGAGCGCGGTCTTCGACACCCGGTAGGCGATGTCGTCGGAGCCGGCTTCGGCGAAAAGCGACACGCGCGAGGAAATGGCGACGATCTTGCCGCGCGCGGCGCGCACATTGGCCAACAGCGCCTGCGTCACCCGCAATGGCGCGATGGTGTTCACCGCGAGGATTTCCGCGAAGGCGTCGAAGTCCATGTCGACGGTCGACTGGCGATCGGGCCCATAAACGCCGGAGTTATTGATGAGCACATCCACGCCGCGGCCGGCGAGCGCGCGCGCGAGGCTCGCGACCGACGCGCCGTCGACCACGTCGAGCGCGTGAATTTCGATCGCGCCCGGATGCGCCGCGGCAAGCGCGCGCAATTCCCGCGCCGCTTCGGGTTCACGCGCCGTCGCGATGACCCGATCGCCACGCGCGGCGAACTGGCGGGTGAATTCGAGACCTATGCCGCGATTGGCGCCGGTGACGAGAATGACGGCCATGACAACTCCATGAAAACGTTCAGGCCCCGCGCAAGGCCGCGTTCAGCGCGCGAAGAAGGGCGAGGGTTTCCGCGTCCGCGACTCCATCGACCCGCGCGCGACGGAAATGCCGCTGGAAAGCCTCGACGACCACGCGCGTCCGCGCGTCGAAAACATCGCCAGCGGCGATATCGTAGCCATGGGCGGCGAGCGCGTCGCGCAAAGCCGCGACCTCGGGCCCGGTCGCGCCCTCGACCAGTGGCGGCGCGGCATCGACGCGCGCGGGGCGCGCCCAATGGCCCACCCCCTGCGCGTGCAGGCGCTCCCATGGAAACGCCTCGCCGGGATCGATCTTGCGGCCCGGCGCGATGTCGGAATGCGCGAGCACGCGCTCGGGCGCGATGGCGTGGCGGTTCGCGATGTCCCGGCACAGCGCTGCCACGGCGTCGATCTGGGCGGCCGGAAACGGCGGACAGCCGCCGGGATGGCCGGGATTGACGATCTCGATGCCGATCGAACGGGAGTTGAGATCGTCCACGCCACGCCAGCGCGCCGCGCCCGCGTGCCAAGCGCGGCGGTCCTCCGCGACGAGTTGAAACACGCGGCCATCCTCCCAGACAAGATAATGGCTGGAGACCTCGGCGGCGGGATCGCACAGCCGTTCGAGCGCTTCCGCGCCCGTCGGCATGCCCGTGTAGTGCAGGATGATGCAATCCGGCCTCGAAACGCCGCGTCGCTCGCCATGGTTGGGCGAGGGGTGGAACGTATCGACGAGCGAACTGTCGGGCGCGGGAATCATGCGCCCACTATCGATCCGGGCGCGAAAAAAAAGAAGCCCGGCTCGCGCGCGAGCCGGGCTTCCTCATCGACAATGCGGCGTTCAGTACGCGCGGACGTACCGCGTGCAATAGGGGTTGCCGTAATAATCGTAACGCACGCGCACGCAGCGGCGGGAATCCGGCCCCGGCGTGTTGGCGCCGATGACGCCGCCCGCGACGCCGCCCGCGACCGCGCCCACCAGCGCGCCGCCCGGACGACCCGTGACCGCCGCGCCCAGAACGCCGCCGGCCACCGCGCCAATCGCCGCGCCGCCAACCGTGCGATCCTGTTGCGTCGCGCCGCAGCCCGCCAGCGCGAGCGCCGACGACAGAGCCGTCGCGAGCAGAATGACTTTCCTCATGCTGAATCCTCCGAACCTCGCCCCCGCTTCACGGAGGGAATGTTTCGCCTAGAACCACGTTGCGCGCTGGAATGTGCGCCGGCGCACATCTCATTGAACCACGGCGCCGGTGGGCCGTCCATTGATCGATCGCCAATCAGCCATCCAAACACGTCGGCAAAATGGCGAAACGGCGGCGATGGTTTTCGAAGGGTTGCCTTGCGTCGGCCGCCGCCTGTCACTATGGCTGATGCGCCAGTCGGCTGGACGGCCGCTTCCGCGAGGGAGAGGAAAGTCCGGGCTCCACGGAGACACGGCGCCGGATAACGTCCGGCGGGGGCGACCCCAGGGAAAGCGCCACAGAAAGCAAACCGCCTCGCGCCCGCCCCTTCGGGGAACGGGCTGGAGGTAAGGGTGAAAGGGTGCGGTAAGAGCGCACCGCGCGACCGGCAACGGAAGCGGCACGGCAAGCCCCGCCGGGAGCAAGACCGAATAGGGGCGACAGGGGCGGCGACGCCCCAGCCTGTTTCCGGGTCGTCGCCCGGGTTGGTTGCTCGAGGCGCCCGGCAACGGGCGTCCCAGAGGAATGGCCGTCACGTCCACGCGCGAGCGTGGGCCATACAGAACCCGGCTTACAGGCCGACTGGCGATTTTTCCCTTCCCCCAACCGCGGTCGAAGCCTTGCCAGCGCTCAGCCGGCTGTATTACATTCGAATACAGCTTGGAGATCACATTCATGTCCGCCGTCACACCGCCGATTTCGCTCCGGCTGCCGGGGGATTTGCTCGAAGCCCTCGACAGGACGGCCGCGGCCACGCGGCGCTCGCGCTCATTCCTGATGCAAGAGGCGCTGACGCGTTATCTCGACGATTTAGCGCGCGAAAAGATGGAGGCGGCGGGGCCGGGGCGTCTCGCCGACCTTCTCACCCTCGCCGGAGCCGGCCGCCGCGGGCCACGACCGCGCGGCGCGGAAGAAGTCAACAGCCACATCCGCTGGCTGCGCGACAATGGATGAGATCGACGGCCGCTCTTCGGTCTATGTCGACACGAACATTTTCATCTATTTCATCGAGGCGACGCCGGGCATGTTCGAACGCGTCGTCGCTCTGTTGAATCACGCCAACAGGGTTGGCGCGCGCCTCGTGACCTGCGAACTCACCGTCGCCGAATGCCTTTACAAGCCACATCGGGACGGCGACGCGGAACTGATCGCGGTTTATGAAAAACTGTTCGCCTCCGGCGGTGTCGAGATCACGCCGCTCGACGGCGGCCTCGCCCGCCGCGCGGCGCGCCATGGCGGCGAACTCGGCCTCAAATTGATCGACGCCATTCATTATATCGCCGCGCTGGAGGCCGGCTGCGATGTCTTCGTCACCGGCGACGCGAGGTTTCGCTCCGGCCCCTACATGAGGGTTGTCGGCGTCTAGCGCCTACTTGACTTGGCCCCCTGAGACGGCGCCCAATCCCCCCAACGAAACCGGGGAAGAAACGTCATGGGCGCTCGTCGTCTCGCGATCATCGTCGCGGCCATCCTGTCCAGCGCTTGTCTCGCGCGCGCGCAATCGCTTGACGCGCTTTACGCCGACGCCCGCAAGGAAGGCACCCTCAATCTTTACGGCGCGGGCCCGGCGCAGAATTACGAGGGCCTCGCCCGCGCCTTTGAACAAAAATATCCCGACATCAAGGTGACGATCACCGGCGGCTACAGCAACGAGCTCAACGCCCGCGTCGAGGCGCAGGCGAAAGCCGGCCATTTCGAGGCCGACATGGCCGTTTTCCAGACCGTGCAGGATTTCGTGCGCTGGAAGGCGGCGGGCCTGCTGGCGTCTTTCAAGCCCGAGGGCTTCGACGCCATCGACCCCTCGTTCAAGGATCCCGACGGCGCCTTCGTCGCGCTTTACGTTTCGACGCTGTCCTACGCCTACAACACCAAGGGCGTCGCGGCGCCGGACGCGCCAAAATCCGCGCTGGATTTCCTCGATCCAAAATACCAGGGCAAGCTGGTTTCGGCCTACCCGCATGACGACGACGCCACGCTCTACGTTTTCTGGAACATCATACGTCGCCACGGTTGGGACTACATGACGCGCTACATGGCGCAAAAGCCGGTGTTCATTCAGGGGCATCTCGGTGTCGCGCGATCGGTCGCGAGCGGCGACACGCTCGTCACGCTCGACGCCAGCACGTCAACCGTCTCGAACCTCAAGCGCGCCGGGCAACCCATCGAGTTCGCCTTCCCCGACCTTGAACCAACGCCCGTGTTCACGGTCACCTCGAGTATCTTCAGGGACGCGCCGCATCCCGCCGCCGCGCGTCTGTATCTGTCGTACCTGCTGGCGCGCGAACAGCAGGCGCGCTCGGGCTTTTTCTCGCCGCGCGCCGACGTGCCGCCGCCCGCCGGCATGAAGCCGCTGTTCTCGAATTTCGTCATCAATCAATATCGCGAATTCGTCACCAACGAACCGCTCATCGTCGACCTGCGCAAGCGCTTCGAGGCGATCACCGGCCCGGTGCGCAACGCCGGCGGCGTCAAGTAGAACAGGGTTGCTTTCGCCGGAACGCGGGCGATACTGGCCGACAACAACGGGAGGACGTCATGACCCTACGCAGACGCGACATCATTGGAACGCTCGCCGTCGCGGGCGCCACGCTCGCCAGCGAAACGGGTCATGCGCAAGCGGGACCAAAAACCCTGTTCGCGCCCGCCATCACGACCATTCCCATCGTCGGGACGAGCGACGTCTTCGCCGTGCGCCGCATCTACTGCATCGGTCGCAACTACGAGGCGCATTCGCGCGAAATGGGCTCCGACCCCACGCGCGAGCCTCCGTTCTTTTTTCAAAAGCCGCGCGACGCCATCCAGAACGTCAAGGTGGGCGAGGTCGCCGATCATCCCTACCCGTCGCTGACGAAAAACTACCATCACGAGGTCGAGCTCGTCGCCGCGCTGAAATCGGGCGGACGCAACATTCCCCACGACAAGGCGCTCGAACACGTCTTCGGCTACACGGTCGGTCTCGACATGACGCGGCGCGATCTGCAACAGGCCATGGGCAACGAAAAAAAGCCCTGGGAAATTGGCAAGAGCTTCGACAGTTCGGCGCCGCTCGGCCCGATTCACAAGGTCGAGCAGGTCGGCCACTTCACCAAGGGCGCCATATCGCTGGCGATCAATGGCGTCGTGCGCCAGAAGGCGGATCTGTCGTGGATGATCTGGAGCGTCGCCGAACAGATCGCCAAGCTCTCCGAGGCCTTCGAATTGTTCCCCGGCGACATCATCTATTCCGGCACGCCGGACAACGTTGGCCCGGTGGTCAAGGGCGACGTTCTGCTCTGCAAGATCGAGGGATTGCCCGATCTGTCGGTCCGGATCACATGACGTAACGCGTCGGGAAAGATGACCGTTTTTTAATTTGACAGCGGTCTCGAAGTCGTGACGTTGCGTCGTCGTTCATCGACGCGCAATGGCGCGCGACATCGAAACACGGGTGGGAACTCGAAATGGATATTACCCTTACCTTTGAAAGCCTGATGGAAGCGGCGCGCGCCGGCCTCGGCAACCTCGTCATTTCCGCGACCGTGGTATGCGTTTTCGCGCTCCTGTTCTCGCGCTTGGAGTCGCTGGTGCGCGCGGGCGTCGCCGGCGGCAAGCCGGTAGTATATGCCGGGCGCCGCAAGGGTCTTGGCCTGACGGCGCTTGGCCTTGGCGTTGCGGGCGTCGCGATCAGCGTCGGCGCGATCTACGCCATGTCCCGGCCCGCGAGCGTGTCGGAGAGCGTCGCGACAGCCATGGCCGCCACCGACATGTGGGACCGCTTGCTGATCGCGGCGGGAACGATTTCCGCGCTTGCGTTTGATTTCGGCGCCTGGGTTTATCTGGCCTCCGAACTCGTCTGACGCGCGCTTTCAGAATTCGACGACGGGGCGCTCCTTTTCGGCGATGACAACGCGGCTCTGCATGCCGAGCGCCTCGCGCGCCAGTCGCTCGACGTCGCGCGCCGCGTCCTCGACCGACCCGACGCCGTTGGACTGAATGGTCAGGACGATACGGCGCGTGCGCGGCGTCACGATCGAGCGCGCGTCCTGCCGCCAGTTCCAGCGACGGCACAGCACTGTCGAGCCGTCGGCGTAAACCACCTCGCCCGGTTTGGGCGGCTGCTCCGGCGGCATGCCGTCGGCGGGCGCCATGTCGATGAACGTGTCGCCTTCGCGCGCGAAGCGAAACGCGAGATCGCCCGTGACGGCGTCGAGATCGTCCGCGCCGGCGCAAACAACATGTTCGAGCGAGACGGCGTTGTAGAGATCGACGAATCCGTTGACCCTGGGCAGATCGCCACCCGCCAGCACGCGTTTCACCAAACGCTCGACCGACGAGCGATAGCTCGTGCTTTTGATGCCAAACCCCTTGTAGGCGCGCCGCCACGCGGCGACGCCGGGAATGGCCGACAATTCCATGCCCGACCAGCGCGCGCGACAGTTTTGCTCCGCCGCCGCGACATAGGCTTCGATCGCGGGCGCGCGGGAATCCGGCGCGCCGGCTCCCTCGATGACCATCGCCGCCACGCGAAAGTCGGGAAAGGCGGCGAGTGCCTCCGTCGCGTCTAGTCTGGGCATCGGTGTTTCCATGCGTGTCCGGATGACGCGAAAATCCCCCATCGCGTTGACGAAAGCAACCGCGCGCGCGATCATGCCGCTTCATTCGGGGAGGTTTGGGTTGGTCGCCGCGCCATGGCGGCGGATCGTCTCGCCGATGCCCCACTTCCCTGGAGACACGGAATGAAAATCGGCTTTTTCAATGACTTTCGGCTGGGCGTGGCGAAGGGCGACAACGTCGTCGACGTCACCTCCATTGTCGCCAATATTCCCCACACTGGCCCGCACGACCTGATCAATGGCGTCATCGAGCAATTCGCGCATCTTCGCGCCGCCATCGAATCGCATGTCGCCAGGGAGGCGGGAGTCGCGATCTCGTCGGTGAAGATGCGTCCGCCGCTGCCGCGCCCCGTCAACATCGACTGCATGGCGGTCAACTACATGGAGGACGGCACGCGCAAGGAGCCCGCGCCGATCAACGCCTTCTTCAAGTCGCCGACCGGCATCATCGGCGATGGCGACACGATGGTTTTGACCGATATTCCCGCGACCGTTTTCGAGGGCGAGGCGGAGATCGCGCTTGTCATCGGCAAGCACGCGAAAAACGTCCCCGCGTCGAAGGCGATGGACTACATCTTCGGCTATACCAACTTCATCGACGGCTCGGCGCGCGGCCTGCTGCCGCCCGGCAACACCTTCTATCAGATGAAGTCGCGCGACACGTTCGCGCCCGTCGGACCGTGGATCGTCACGACAGACGAGATCAAGGATCCGCACAACCTGTCGGTGCGCCTGTGGAACAACGGCTTGATCCGCCAGAGTTTCAACACCAGCGACATGGCGCACAAGATTCCGCGCTGCGTGGAATTCATCAGCTCCATTCATCCGCTCGTGCCGGGCGACCTGTTGCCCACGGGCACGAACCACCGCGGCCTGCACGCGTTCCAGGATGGCGACAAGATCGAGCTGGAGGTCGAGGGGCTCGGCCGCCTGCGCATCAATGTGCGCGACGAGCTGAAGCGCGCGTGGTCGCGCGAAACGCGTCTGGAGCGGCAGGACAAGGGCCTCGACCCCATCGCGCCGCAACTGTCGGGAAAATACGCGCCCGCGAAATGACGCAACCGGCGCGCGGATCCATGCGCCCGCGCGCCACTCATGCGATCAGCCGCGCCGCGCGGCCCGGATCGCCTTCCACACGTTTTGCGCCGTCGCCGGCATTTCCACATGCTCGACGCCGAGTTCCGCGAGCGCGTCGCAAACAGCGTTGATATAGGCGCCCAGCGCCGGCGTCGTGCCGCCCTCGCCGCCCGGACGTATGCCGTGCCGATGGCTGGTCGCGGGCACCTCGATCAACTCGCAATTATACGAGGGCAGATCGCCGGCCCGCGGCATGGCGTAATCCATGAAGGTCGCCGAGAGCATCTGACCGCTCGCGGGATCGTAGTGGATGTTCTCCATGGCCGCCTGCCCGATGCCCTGTGCCGCAGCCCCGTGGGTCTGCCCGTGCAGGATCATCGGATTGACGGCGAGGCCGACATCGTCGACGCCATGCCAGCCGAGAATCGTCGTGTGCCCGGTGTCCGGATCGATCTCGACCTCGCAAATATGCGTGCCCGAGGGAAACGCGCCGACGGAAACCGTGTGATCGCCAACGCCATCGAGCTTGCCACGCAGGTTCTCAGGCAGATCGACCCGCGTCGCGGCGGCCTTCGCCACCTCCATGATGTTGATGCGAAGGTCGGATCCCTTCACCGAGAAATCGCCCTTGCGAAACTCGATGTCCACGGGCGCGACTTCCAGCAGATGCGCGGCGATGGCCTTGCCCTTCTCGATGATCGCGTCGGACGCCTCGCTGATCGCGAGACTGGCGATGCGCATGGAACGGCCCGAATGCGAGCCGCCGCCCGCCTTCACGCGGTTTGTGTCATGCGCGACATAATCGACGCTCTCGAAGGGCACGCCCAGCCATTCGTTCAAGAGCTGCGCGAAACTTGTTTCGTGGCCCTGCCCGCTGTTCATCGTGCCAAGCACGAGTTCGACGCGCCCCGTGGGCTCGATCGTCACTTCCGCCCGCTCGCGCGGCGCGCCGCCCGCGCCCTCGATGTAATTGGCGATGCCGATGCCGCGCAGCTTGCCGCGCGCCTTCGACTCCGCGCGTCGCCGCGCGAAATCCTTCCATTCGGCCAGCCGCAGCGCGGCGTCCATGCCGCGCTCGTATTCGCCGTTGTCATAGGTGATGCCAACGCCATTCGTGTAGGGAAAGGCGTTGGGCGGGATGAAATTGCGGCGACGCAGTTCGACCGGATCGAAGCCGTGCTCCCGCGCGGCCTTGTCGACGAGACGCTCGATCACGTAGATCGCCTCGGGACGGCCGGCGCTGCGATAGGGCGTGGTGGGAATCGTGTTCGTCAGCACCGCGCGCCCGCGAAAATGCACGGCGGGAATTTTGTAGACGCCCTGCATGATGCCAAGACCCTTGCGCAACGGCGTGAAATGCGCGGTGTAGGCGCCAATGTTGCTCGTGTTGACGCCGCGGATCGCGAGAAAGTTTCCGTCCTTGTCGAGCGCCAGTTCCGCGTCGACGGTGAGGTCGCGGCCCTGATAATCGCTCAGGAAACATTCGCCGCGCTCGGCCACCCATTTGATCGGCCGGCCGATCCTGCGCGACGCCCACGGCAACACGCCATATTCGGGAAAGAAAGTGTTGCGGGTGCCAAAATTGCCGCCCATGTCCTTGCACATGGCCCGACACTTTTCGAGCGGCTGACCCAACATGCCCGCGAGCGTCTGGCGTTCGCGGATCATGCCGCCGCCCGACCCCGCCCAGATCGTGTAAAGCCCGTTCGACGGGTCGAAATCGCCGATGGCGACGCGCGGCTCCATCGGGCTGCCGGTCACCCGTCGCACCCAGGTGTCGAGCCTCGTCACATGCGCCGCTTTCGCGAAGGCGGCGTCCACGGCGGCCTTGTCGCCCACCTCGGAATCGATGGAAATATTGTCGGGTCGCTCCGGCCACACGGCGGGCGCGCCGGGCTTGAGCGCCTCTTGCGAACGCGCGACGGCGGGCAACACCTCCCACTCGATCTCGATACGCTCGGCGGCGTCGCGCGCCTGCGTTTGCGTTTCCGCCACCACGAGCGCGACCGCCTCGCCGACGTATCGCGCCACATGCGCGGGCATGGCCATGTGATCGGTGGTGAACACCGAGAACCCCGGCGGAAACGTCAGGATGACGTCGGGCATGTTGTCCCAGCTGGGATTGTGCGGAATTGGCTTGATGCCGTCGGCGAGGAGGTCCGCGCCGGTCAGGACGGCGACAACGCCAGGCGCCGCACGCGCGGCGCTGGCGTCGAGACCAACAATACGCGCGTGGGCGTGGGGCGAGCGCAAAAAGGCAGCGTGGGCGACGCGATCGGGAAACTGATCCGAGCCGTATTGTCCCTTGCCGACGACCAGCCGCAAATCCTCCTTGCGCAGGACGGGTTGGCCAATGCCCCCGGACGCAACGTTGCCGACGCTCATCTTCGCGTTTCCCCTCGTATGTTGATCTTGGATTGCTCGTAGCAGAATTCTTCGCGCGCGCGAACGTGGCTCGACGATCAGCCGTTCAGACGCCAGATGGCCAGGTTGAGAACGGCCGCGAAGGAGACCCACGCGAGCAGCGGCGCGAAACACCAGGCGGCGAGACGGTCAATCGGGCGAAACATGGCGATCGTCGCCACAATGGCCAGCCATTGCGCCACGATGTCGAAAAGGCCCAGCAGCGGGCTATGCGCGTAAAAGAACGCCCAGGACCAGCCGGCGTTGAAGATGAGCATGATGAAAAACACCGCCAGCGCCGAACGCTTGGCGGGTCCCGTCGCCGACGCGCGCAAGAGGCGCAGGACCGCGAAGGCCATCAGCGCGAAAAGGACGGTCCAGACAGGCCCGAATATCCAGTTCGGCGGATTGAACCAGGGCTTCGCCAGACTGGCGTACCAGGGTTCGAGATTGGGCAGTGTCGCCACCTGTCCGGCGATCGAGGCGCAGAGTACCGGACCGATCGCGATCAGGATGCTGGCGAGGCGGCCGGGGCCGCGCGTGATCGATGGAGATGTGCTCAATTCGGTGCTCCGACGCGGGAGGCGTACTTGCTCATTTAGCGCCTTTTGCGCCAGACGCCATAGTCAGACACGCCAGAGTCCTCAAGCCGAGATGGGAATTACGTCGCTGGCGCGATGTCCGTCATTGAATAGCCCCCAGTATTCTAGACGCCGTCGGTTGTCGTTTGGACTGCTTGCGCCCCTTCAACAATCATGCCTAATCAGTCGCGAAATGGATCAATCAAGATTTCTTGGACCTCTAGGTCTCGTTGACAAAGTAGCGCATCCATAGCCGGATGCAGGCGATTTGAACGAAGCCTCCGAACGTTTCGGCGAGCTTGTCGTATCTCGTCGCGAAGCGCCGGGCATTCTTGAGTTTGTTGAAGCATCGCTCGATGC
>CAIOVE010000031.1 GCA_903861645.1 uncultured Hyphomicrobiales bacterium | reverse complement strand
TCAAAAATTCATGAACGAATTCAGATCGATCCCTTGGCGCTCGCATCTCGGCCTCGAAGCTGGCTGATTCGAAAATCAGCCCCGCCTTGGCACCTCAATTCAGGCAAATATGAGTCCCACCAAATGCGGGGATTCCTGAGGACGGCGACACCTTTTACGACGTCGGCGCCAATGTCGGCTATTTTTCGATTGAAATGCTCGCCATCGCCGCAAATAAGGTTTCCGTTGTCGCGTTTGAACCCCATACGGCGCTTGCCCAGGCCATCCGGGCGTCGGCGGACGCCATGGGCGGCGGCAATCTGACCGTCTACAACGCCATGGTGGGCGATTTTACCGGGGAAGCATCCTTTTATCTGGCCCCTTCCTCGATCCACGGCAGCGCCGTGGCGGATTCGGGCCGTCCCGCGGTCGGCACCTCGCAACGCGCGATCCTATCCCTCGACGACCTCGTCGCCTCCGGCGCCGTACCCGCGCCGGACGTGGTCAAGGCCGACATCGAGGGCTCCGAACATCTGCTGTTCGATGGCGCCAAGCGTGTGTTCCGGGAAAAGGCGCCGCATATATTCATCGAATACTTGCCGGAATTCGATGTCGACCAGCGTATCCGCGCGCGGATCGAAAGCCTGGCCGCCGACGTCCCCTCCTACGCCGTTTACGGCTATCCGAACTTGCGGGTCAAAAGCCAGTTCAAGAACAAGCTTTTTCTCATCGAGAAGCCGGACGACTGGAGCCTGGTGCACGGAATTGTCATTCGCAACACAACGCGGCGCCCACGCGACGCGAGCATGTTCGGCGAGTAGCAGTCGATCTTGGCCTGAACGCGACCTGATCGCCGCCGATGGCCGTTGGCATTACCAACAATTCATTCAGCCGCCATCCGCGCGTAAGTTGGACCTCCATATACCGATCCTCGACAGGGGCCGCCCTTGATGCGGCCCACCCACTGTCAAGGAGGTTTACATGCAGTCCCGCATCGTCTCGTTGAAGACCCGGAATACCCTTCGCGCCGCCTTGCTGGGCGCAACGGCGGTGGTGGCCATCGCCGGCCTGACCGGCCAGTTGGCGTTTTCTCCCTCTCCCGCCATCGCGGCGACCGCGCAGGGCGTGGCGCCCATCTCGTTCGCCGACACGGTCGAACATGTGCGCGGCGCGGTCGTCTCCGTGAAGGTGAAGATCGTCGAGGCCGCGGCCACGGCCGATGAGGATGGCGATCAGGGCATGCCAAGCCTCCGGCCAGGCGATCCGCTTGAACGCTTCTTCAAGCGTTTCGGTGGACAGAACGGCATGCCGGGCATGCCCGGTGGTCGCCCGCAAGGCCCGCGCACCGGACAGGCGCAGGGCTCGGGCTTCATCATCTCGTCGGACGGTTACGTCGTCACCAACAACCACGTGGTCGAGAACGCCACCGAGGTGTCGATCACCCTCGACGACGGTCGCAGCGTGCCGGCCAAGGTGGTGGGAACCGACAAGAAAACCGACCTGGCGCTTCTGAAGATCAAGGACGGCGGCAATTACCCGCATGTCGATTGGTCCGCGACGACGCCACGCGTCGGCGATTGGGTCATCGCGGTCGGCAATCCCTTCGGTCTGGGCGGCACCGTCACGGCAGGCATTGTCTCCGCGCGTGGCCGCGACATCGGGTCGGGCCCCTATGACGACTATCTGCAGATCGACGCGCCCGTTAACCGCGGCAACTCGGGCGGACCGACCTTCAACGCCAATGGCGAGGTGGTTGGCGTCAACACGGCGATCTACTCTCCCTCCGGCGGCAGCGTCGGCATCGGCTTCGCCATTCCGGCGGAGGTCGCCCGCGACGTGATCGCCTCGCTCAAGGACAAGGGCTCGGTGGCGCGCGGCTGGATCGGCGTGCAGATACAGCCGGTGGCGGCTGAAATCGCCGATACGCTCGGCCTCAAGGCCGAGAAAGGCGCGCTCGTGGCCGATACGCAGACGAATTCGCCAGCGGCCGCGGCCGGCATCCATTCGGGCGATGTCATCACGGCGGTCAACGGTGAAAAGGTCGATGGCCCGCGCGAACTCGCGCGCCGCATCGCCGCGTTCGGACCCAACAAGAGCGTTGAAATCGGCTATGTTCATGACGGCGCGGAAAAAACGGCGAGCGTCAAGCTCGGCGCCCTGCCCGCCGACAAGTCCGACAAGGGCGAGGCCAGCCCGCGCGCCGAGCCGAGCGACTTCAAGAGCTTCGGCCTGACCCTTGCGCCCGCCACTGGCGGCAAGCAGGGAGTCGTCGTGGCCGACGTCGATCCGGATGGCGCGGGCGCGCGCAAGGGGTTGCGCGAGGGCGACACGATACTGGAGGTCGCTGGCCACGCGGTATCCCGCCCGGCCGACGTTCGACAGGCCATCGACGCCGCCCGCAAGGATGGTCACAAGGCCGTGCTGATGCGCGTCAAAAGCGCGGAAGGCGTTCGCTACGTCGCGCTCGGCCTGACAGCCGCCGGCTGAGGCAATCCCACCAACGGGCGCTCCCCTCCCCGGGAGCGCCCCGATCTGGACGGCGGACCGGCCCACGATCTGCCGTTTTTCGCCAAGGCGCCCTATATGTCGGATATGCGCATACTCATCATCGAAGACGATCAGGAAGCCGCCGCCTACCTCATCAAGGCGTTCCGCGAGGCGGGCCATGCCGCCGACCACGCCGCCGATGGACTTGAAGGCTACGCGCTCGCGCGCGATGGCGACTACGACGTGCTCATCGTCGACCGCATGTTGCCCAAGATGGACGGCCTGTCGCTTATCGGCGGCCTGCGCGAACAAAAGGTAGAAACGCCCGTGCTGATCCTGTCGGCCCTCGGGCAGGTGGACGACCGCGTCAAGGGCTTGCGCGCCGGCGGCGACGACTACCTTGCCAAGCCCTACGCCTTTTCGGAACTGCTGGCGCGTATCGAGGTGCTGGCGCGACGCCGCGGCGCCACCTCGGGGGAACCAACCCTTTATCGTGTCGGCGATCTCGAACTCGACCGTCTCGCCCACGAGGTCAGGCGCGCGGGCAAGGAAATACCTCTTCAGCCGCGCGAGTTTCGCCTGCTTGAATATCTGATGAAACACGCCGGCAAGGTCGTCACGCGAACCATGTTGCTGGAAAACGTCTGGGACTATCATTTCGATCCGCAGACGAACGTGATCGACGTCCATATTTCGCGACTGCGCGGGAAAATCGAAAAGGGGCGCGACGCCCAATTACTGCACACCATTCGTGGCGCGGGGTACATGATACGTGACGGCGCTCGGTAAGCTCCTCAGAACAACCGTATTCAAGCTCTCGCTCGCCTATCTCGTCATCTTCGCGATCGGTTGCGGCTTGTTGCTGGGTCGCGTTGGCCTGACCGCGCGTCTCTTCATCGACGAACAGACCGCCGAAACCATTGACGCGGAAATCAACGGACTGTCGGAAGCCTATGGACGGGGCGGCATTCGTCGCCTGGTCGACGCGGTGGAGCGCCGCTCGCGCCAGCCTGGCTCGTCGCTTTATCTTGTCACGACATTCGCGGGCGAAAGCATCGTCGGCAACGTCGCGGAAATTTCAACGGGCGTTCTGGAAACGCCCGGCGGCTCGGAGATCACCTACAAGCGCGTCGGCGACGAAGGCGCGGCCCATCCAGCCGTCGCGCGCGTGTTTGTTTTGCCCGGCGGATTCCGCCTGCTGGTGGGTCGCGACCTCGCCGACCGCGAGGCGTTGCGCGGCATATTGGTGCGAACGCTGTTGACTTCGCTCGTCTGGCTAACGGTCATCGGCGTTTCCGGCGGCGCGTTTGTCGCCGCGCGCGTGCTTAAGCGTGTCGACGCGATGAATGAATCCGCCCGCGGCATCATGCTGGGCGAAATGTCGCGACGCTTGCCCATGGCGGGCACGGGCGACGAACTGGATCGGCTCGCCCACAACCTGAACGACATGCTGGATCGGATCGCGCAATTGATGATCGGCCTGCGCGAGGTCTCGGACAACATAGCGCACGATCTCAAGACGCCTTTGACACGCCTGCGCAACGGCGCCGAGGCGGCCCTTCGCGTCGATGCCGGCGACACCGAGCGCAAGGCCGCGCTGGAGAACATTATCGGAGAGTCCGACGGATTGATTCGCACATTTGACGCGTTGCTGATGATCGCCCGTCTCGAGGCTGGCTCGCTGACCGAAAGCATGACAGACTTCGATATCGGCGCGGCCGCGCGCGATGTCGCCGAACTTTATGAGCCATCCGCGGAGGAAAACGGCATGACGCTGGTTTACGCGGGAGAACCGGGTCTCGTCGTGCGAGCCGACCGCGATCTTGTCTCGCGCGCGCTCTCCAATCTCATCGACAACGCGCTTAAATACGGCAAATCCAACAACCCGGACGCGACTTCCGACATACGTGTCGAGACGCGCCAAGTTGGCGCGAGCGTCGAGATCATTGTCGCCGACCATGGCGCGGGCATACCCGACGCCGCGGATCGCACGCGCGTGCTCGACCGTTTCGTGCGTCTCGAGGCATCGCGATCCGCGCCCGGCTCCGGTCTTGGTCTCTCGCTCGTCGCAGCCATCGCGCGCCTGCACAAGGGCGCCTTGCGACTGGAGGACAACGCGCCAGGCCTGCGCGCGGTACTGGCGTTGCCCGCGTCGGTCCAGACGCCAACGCCCGCGTGATGACGCTTCGCTCCTTGGCGGAAAGACTGACGCGCGCGCCGCGGCCCATGTCCATCAAGGTCGCCCGCGCGCGACTGGAGGATTTGACGACAACGACTGAAGGCATCGCCGCCGGACTGCCCGATCTCGTTCAAAACGCCGCGACGCGCGATCTGCTTTTGGGCGTCGCGGACCACTCGCCTTTTATCTGGCGATTGGCGTGCCGCGATCCGCGCCGGCTCGCCGCCATTCTGCGGGAGGCGCCGGAGACCGCCCTCGACGCGTGCCTGAAAGCGCTCGCGGACGACGGCGAGGATGGATCGAATGAAGCCGCCCTCATGCGTCGCCTGCGCATCGCCCGACAACACGTCGCCCTGCTCATCGCGCTTGCCGATATTGGCGGCGTCTGGAGTGTTGACGACGTCATCGTGGCGATCAGCGATTTCGCCGACGCGGCTGTCAGCGCCGCGCTGCGGTTTCTCCTTCGCGAAGCCGCGCGCGAAGGCAAACTGCGCATCGCCGACCCGCGCGACCCCGAGCAAAACTGCGGGCTCGTCGTTCTGGCCATGGGCAAGCACGGCGCGCGCGAGCTCAATTACTCAAGCGACGTCGACCTGATCGTTTTTTTCGACCCGATGTCTCCGGCCCTGCCCGAGGGCGTGGAGCCGTCGACGATCTTCGTCAGGATAACGCGGGCGTTGGCGAGGTTGCTGCAGGAACGCACCGCCGACGATTACGTGCTGCGCGTCGATTTGCGCCTGCGGCCGGATCCCGGTTCGACCGCCGTCGCGATTTCGCTGCCGGCGGCGTTCTCCTATTATGAAACGCTCGGACAAAACTGGGAGCGCGCCGCGCTGATCAAGGCGCGGCCGGTTGCGGGCGACCTCCCGTTGGGCAAGACATTTCTCGCCGATCTCGCGCCGTTCGTCTGGCGCAAATATTTTGACTACGCCGCGATCGCCGATATTCACGCGATGAAACGCCAGATTCACGCCGTGCGCGGTCACGCGGAAGTCGCCGTCGCCGGACACAACGTCAAGCTCGGACGCGGCGGCATACGCGAGGTCGAGTTTTTCGTTCAGACGCAGCAACTTATTTTCGGTGGTCGACGCCCCGCCTTGCGCGGCGCGCGCACCCTCGACATGCTTCGCGAACTGCATGACGACGGTTGGGTGACGCGCGACGCCGTCGACGACCTGTCGGCGGCATATCGTTATCTGCGGACCATTGAACATCGCCTGCAAATGATCGCGGACGAGCAGACACAACGCTTGCCGGACGATGACGCTGGCCTGATCCGTTTCGCCCGTTTCCTCGGCCATGCGCGACGCTCGTCGTTCGAGAAGGAACTCACGGGCCATCTGCGACGGGTCGAACGCCACTACGCCCGTCTGTTCGAAAACGCGCCCGGGCTCGACACGCGCGCCGGCAGCCTTGTATTCACGGGCGTGACCGACGATCCAGAAACCATCGAAACACTGCGCGCGATGGGGTTCAGCGATCCGCCGCGCGCGATGGAAACCGTTCGCGGCTGGCACTTTGGAGGCCGCCCCGCCATTCAGGGCGCGCGCGCGCGCGAGGTGCTCACGGAGCTCGTGCCATCCTTGCTGGAAGCCTTCGCCACCGGCGGCGACCCCGACGCCGCGCTGATCGCTTTCGATGAAGCGCTTGGACGGATGAATGGCGCCGTCGAACTGTTTTCCATTTTGCGCTCGAATGCGGATGTACGCGAGCTTTTCGCCGACATACTTAGCGGCGCGCCCCGCCTCGCGAGCGTGGTCGGTCGCATGCCGCACGTGCTCGACGCTGCTATCGATCCAGCGTTGGCGCGCGCGCCGATCAATGCCGACGCTTACGCAAGCCGCCTCGCGACGATGGCGCGCGACGCGCGCGACACCGAGGCTTTCCTGGACGGCGCGCGCGATATCGCGCGGGAGGAGATGTTCCTGATCGGCGTGCGGGCCCTCTCGGGCGCGATGGACGCTAAGCCCGCCGGCCACGCATTTTCCGCGCTGGCGGAAGCGGTGCTTCGAACGACTCTCGCGCGCGTGGAAGCCGACTTCGCGTCGGAATATGGCCGCGTCGCGCGTGGCCGATGCGCGATCATCGGCATGGGCCGGCTGGGCTCGCGCGAGATGACGGCGACATCCGATCTCGATCTTATTTTGATCTATGAATACGATGACGACGTCGTTGACTCCGATGGGCCACGGCGCCTGCATCCGTCGACCTATTACGCGCGCCTGACGCAACGCCTGATCACGGCTCTGACGGCGCCCACGCGCCGGGGCAAGCTTTACGAGGTCGACCTGCGGCTACGACCATCGGGCGGCAAGGGCCCGGTCGCGACGCGCCTGAGCGCTTTCCGCGACTATCAGGTCAGGGAAGCCGAAACATGGGAACACATGGCGCTGACGCGCGCGCGCGTGGTGGCCGGCGACGCCGCGCTGGCGCGCGACATTGAAAGCGCGGTCGCCGACATCCTGCGCGCGCGACGCGACGTCGAGGTCACGAAGCGCGAGGCGCTCGCCATGCGCAAGCTTATCGCTCGCGAAAAAGGCGACCGTGACCCATGGGATCTGAAACTCGTCGCGGGCGGCCTGATGGATATCGAGTTCATCGCGCAATACATCTGCCTGCGTCATGCGGAGGCCCACCCGACAATTCTCGATGTCGCGCCCCTGACCATCATTAAAAGCGCGGCGACGCTGAACCTCTTGCCGCTGGATCAGGCCGAAACGCTGCGGACAGCGCATGAATTATTCACGACCGTGACACAGCTCACGCGCATCGCCATCGATGGCGCGTTTAACCCCGCGACGGTCGCGCCGGGCGTGCTGCGAAGAATGGCGTCGGCGACGGGCTTGCCGGACTTCAGAACGCTGGAAGCGTCGCTGCTCGCCGCCCGGCGTGGCGTCAGGGGCATTTTCGAAAACGTATTCAGATAAAGACGCTCTGCTCGGCGAAAACCGCCCGCGAGACAGGATTCGCCTTCGCGGCGAGTGGCAGGCGCATGCGCACGACGGTTCCCTTGCCGACGACGGATCTTATTTTAAGCGATCCCCCGTGCAGTTCCACCAGCGAGCGGGCGATCGACAGGCCAAGACCGGAGCCTTTCATGCCGTTTGCGAGCGGCGCGCTGATTTGCTCGAACGGACGACCCAATCGGCTCATCGCGTCGGCGGGAATACCGACGCCATTGTCCTGCACGTAGAATTCCAACGCGCCCGCGGTATTTCGTGTTCTGAACCGCACCCGGCCGCCACGCGCGCTGAACTTGATCGCGTTATCCACCAGCGCCGACAGCGCCTTGACCAAGGCGTCGCGATCACCCTCGACAACGCCAGCGGGCAGGCCCTCGATCCGCATGTCGACATCGCGCGACACGGCGAGTTCGCGCTTTTCGGCCAGCGCCGCGTTGACGAATTCGATGGCGTCGAGATTCTTGCGTTCGATGTTCGCCTGCCGCGTTTCAAGCTCGGCCATCTGCAAGACATCCGAAATCATCGCCAGCAGGCTTTCGCCGCCCTTGCGGATATCGCCGCAATAGCCAACGTACCGCTCGCAACCCAATGCGCCAAACGTCTGGTGTTCCATCAATTCGGCGAAGCCAATGATGTGGTTGAGCGGCGTTCGCAGTTCGTGGCTCATATTGGCGAGGAACACGGACTTGGCGCGGTTGGCCGCCTCGGCTTGCCCCTTCTGCTCGTGATAGAGCGCGACCATCTGCTTGAGCTGCGTCGCCTGCGCCTCAAGAGTCCTGCGCGAACGACGCAAGTCCGCCACCGTCGCGGTGAGCCGGCGCTCGGAATCGAGCAACTTTTCCTCGTGACGCTTGAGCGCCGTGATATCCGTGCCGACGGACACATGGCCGCCATCGTCTGTTCGCCGCTCGTTGATCTGCATCCAGCGACCGTCGCTCAGCCGCGCTTCGTAGGTCCGCGAACCCGGCTCGCCCATCGTATCGAGGCAGGAAGCCGCGTCGAACAAGGGTAATTCCGGCGACATCAAGTCATCGTAATGGTCGCCAGGCGCGACACGCGCGCGCATCTGCTCGTGCAATTTCTGGAATTTCGTGTTGCACATGACAAGGCGGTTGTCCGCGTCCCAAAGGACAAAGGCCTCGGAAATGTTTTCGATGGCGTCGCGCAGGCGAATATCCGCGGTGGCCGATCGCTCGGCGAGCGCGCGGTGCTCCGTGACGTCGACGGCGATACCGACCAGATGCATTTCATCGCGGACGCCATCGCGAGTGAGTTCGCCGCGCGCGCGAATCCAGACCCACTCGCCTCGACCGTTGCGCAACCGGAACTCATGGTCGACCGTGTTTGTTTGCGACGCCGCGATCATGCGCGCCATCGCCGAAAGGTCGCCATCCGCTGGATGAATCATGGCGTTCGCGTCGCCCAGCGACATGAATTGTCCATCCGGCTCCAAGTCGAGGATGTCGTACATGGAGCGGGACCAATGGATGCGCCCCCGCGCGATATCCCAATCCCACAGACCACAGCGCCCGCGCACCAGCGCCATGTCCATGCGCTCGCGCATTGTCAGGACCATCTCCGCCGCGTCGCGGCGACGGCCGCGCTGCCACGTATAGCCGAGCGCCAGCAGGCCGATCAGCGCGACGGCGACCAGAATAACGAGCAGCGCGTTGATCGAATGGGTTCGCCAGTCCGACAACGCCTCGCGGATCGGATGAATAATGGCGATCTGCCCACGGCCCGCGGCGCGGTCACGCACCGTCGCCAAGGCTTCAGAACCGTCCGCGAGCACGATGCGCATGACGCCGGCCTTGTCGGCGAAGGTTGTCAGCGCCTGCGCGCGGCCAAGACGATCGGCGAGCATTTCCCTGTCCGCGAAGCCGCCGGGCCAGGCGGCGATGAGCGCGCCGGCCGCGTCGCTCACAAGAACGCGACGTCCCCGTGCGAACACGCGTCCAGGCAGCAGACTGCCGGCAGCCGGTGCGCGAACACGCTCGGCGCTCGCGACATCAAGCGCGGAGGCGACGAGCATCGAGGTCATTTCAAGATCTTCGGCGGCGTCCCTGAGCGCGGTTTCCCGATCAAGCATCGCGCGCGAACCGGAAAGTATAAAAATGATGGCGACAAGTAAGATCAGGCTCGCGACCTGCACACGCGATGACCAGACATGCCGCCGCGCGCCCCCCTCGGTCGCCGCGCGCGCGAATCCCCATCGCGCGTCCGAATGAACGGACGCGATCGCGTCTGCACGCATCATTGATGGCCCCCTAGACCGGATTGATTCAGCGCTCATTGCCGCGTAACGCCGAATCACCCCTATCTGAATCCCCCTTTGAATCCTTGTCCAGAGGTTAACGCGACGTCGCGCGAAAATATTCCCGCGCGACACAACCTGACGGAGCGTCGGCCGCTGTTAACGCGCGTCCGACGGGAATAAAGGAATCAAAACGGGAACGCGGCGTTCAGCCAAGGGACCGATCGACGATGTCGCGCGTATCAGCCGATAGTGTCGCGATCGAGGAAATGCGGCGCAACGCTGCCTCGGCGCTCGCGCGACGTCGGGGTTCCAATGTCCGCCACGATCTGAACGCTCCAAGAAGACGGGCCGCGATCTGCGGATTGCTCGTGTCCAGGTCGATAACAACGCCGGCGACAAAATCGTGCCCGGAACCGTCCGCCGCGTGGAAGCACGTCGGATTGCCGGACGCGAAGGAACCGACGAGCGCGCGCAAGCGGTTGGGATTGGATTTGGAGAAGGCATGATGCGCCATGAGTTCGCGCACCCTGTCCAACGTGCCCGCCTCTGGCAATGTTGCCTGCAACGCGAACCATTTGTCGATGACGAGGGGATAGGCGGCATGCGCACGGAAGAACATGTCCAGCGCCCGCTCGCGGCGCGCGCCCGGCGCCTGCGACAGCGCGACGAGCGCGCCAAGCTGATCGGTCATGTTGTCGGCATGCTCGAACAAGCGCTCGGCCAGTGCGAGGCCCTTGCCGTCGTCGCCCGCGCAAGCCAGATCGAGCAACACGTTCTTGAGCGCCCTGCGGCCAGCGCCCGCGGCGTCCGGCGTAAAGGCGACGCCAGACGCGGCGAGGGTTTCGATAGATGCCAGCGCCACGTTTTCAAGCCGCCGCGCCATGGCTCGGCGCAAGGCGCGTCGCGCGGCGAAGATGGCGGCGGGGTCAACGTCGGTCCCGATTTCGCGCGCCAGATCGTTCTCCGTCGGCAAGCTGATCGCCTGCGCGACAAAGGCTTGATCTTTCGTCTCCGTCGCGAGCAGCGAGCCAATGGCGTCAATGAAGCGAACATCCTCGATGGCGTCGCCACCCGCCCGGATGTTGTCGACGGAATGAGTCAGCAATCGCGTCGCGTAGGTTTGCGCCGCCTGCCAGCGATTGAATAGATCGCTGTCGCCTCGCAAAAGTCGCAGGAGATCATCGGCGTCGTATTCGCAATCCAGCCGCGCGGGCGCGGAAAACCGGCGCAACAGCGAGGGCGTGGGCCGCGTCTCGACGCGCCGAAACACGATGCGTCGCGACGGCGTGGTCAAAATGAAGACGCCCGACGCGCGCTCATCGGCGCTCGCGCCGCCGGGCTCGTTTTCTTCCGGCGTATCGAGCGCCATGTCCTTGCCATCGGGGCCGACAAGTCCGAGCGCCACGGGAATGACGAGCGGCAACTTGTCCGGCTGGCCCGGCGTGGGTGGCGTCGTCTGCGCGAGATCGAGTGTGTAGACGCCCGCGGCGGCGTCATGGACGCCGCGCGCGGTCAGCAGCGGCGTTCCCGCCTGACTGTACCAGCGCATGAATTGCGCGAGATCACGACCGGAGGCCTCGGCGAAACAGCCAATGAAATCCTCGACCGTCGCCGCGGTTCCATCGTAGCGGCTGAAATACAGGTCCATGCCCGCGTGAAACGCTTCCGGACCAATGAAAGTCTTGAGGGCGCGGATGACCTCGGCGCCTTTTTCATAAACGGTCGGCGTATAGAAATTATTGATCTCGAGATATGTTTCGGGCCTGACGTTATGAGCCAACGGCCCCGCGTCCTCGGTGAACTGCGAGGCGCGCAGCGTGCGAACATCGGCGATGCGCTTGACCGGGCGCGACCGCTGGTCGGATGAAAATTCCTGGTCGCGGAAAACCGTCAGCCCCTCCTTGAGGCATAGCTGGAACCAGTCGCGGCAGGTAATGCGGTTGCCCGTCCAGTTATGAAAATATTCGTGCGCGATGACGGTCTCGATGCCAGCGTAGTCGCCGTCGGTGGCCGTGCGTGGCAGGGCGAGAACGTATTTGTCGTTGAAGACGTTCAATCCCTTGTTTTCCATCGCCCCCATATTGAAGTCGGAGACGGCGACAATGTTGAAAACGTCAAGATCGTATTCGCGGCCAAACACGTCCTCGTCCCATTTCATAGATCGCTTGAGCGCGTCCATCGCATAGGCGGCGCGGCCCTCGTTGCCATGTTCGACATAAATGCCGAGCTTCACGTCCCGCCCCGACCGCGTGCGAAACGCATCATGGATGGAGCCGAGATCGCCGCCGACCAGCGCGAACAGATACGCGGGCTTGGGATGGGGATCGTGCCAGATCGCGAAATGCCGCGCGCCCCCTTCAATATCGCCGTGCTCGACGGGATTGCCGTTGCCGAGCAACACAGGCGCCTCGGATTTCCCGGCCTCGATGCGCGTCGTGTAAACGGCGAGCACATCGGGCCGATCGAGGAAGTACGTGATCCGCCGAAACCCTTCCGCCTCGCATTGGGTGCAATAGGCGGAGCCGGAGCGATAGAGACCACTGAGCTGGGTATTCGCCGTGGGATCGACGATGGTTTCAATCAACAGGCTGAACGCGCCAGCGGGCGGCGCGGCGATCACAAGCCGATCCGGCGCGATGTCGAGCTTGCCAAGATCCAGCGCGGCGTCGTCGAGTTCGACCCTGACCGCGCGCAGGCCGTCGCCGTCGAGGCGCAGCGGCGCGCCAGCGACGCCGCGCGGGTTCGGCCGCAGCGCCAGCTTCGCGATGACGCGGGTCGCCGTCGGATGCAGGCTGACATCCAGATTGACCGTGTCGATCAGATAATCCGGCCGCCGGTAATCAGCCAGATGGACGGGGGCGCGGACGGCGTTCTGTGTCATGCGGGCGGTTCTCTCCTGACGCGCCACATTCGCATGATTTTGGGCGCGCCGTCGACAGCCAAAGCGGCCGGTTACGCCGCGCCAACCGCGCGAATGGCGGCGACCGCCAGAGCCTCCGCGTGATCGGTCAACGGGCCGGGCAAGCGGCCATAGAGTTTGAAAACGGCGGGCTGAAGGGCCGCGCCGAGGGCGACCGCGGCGGCAAGGTCTGGATCGCCAATCGCGATTTCGCCACGCGCATGGGCGCGCGCCATGATGACGCGCAGTTCCTCGACCGCGTTGCCGCGCCGGCCGACGTAGCGAAGATGCGCATGCTGGTTCAGCAGGATGAAGGAAAAAACATCCGGGGCGCCGTCGAAGAGCTCGCACAATAGCTTCACCAGCGCGCGCGCCGTCGCGGCAAAAGGCTCCGCGCGCGCGCCGATGGCGCGAATCTCCTCCGACAGCGCCGCGTAATGGCGGGTGAAAACGTCGCGCGCGATGTCTTCCTTCGATGGATAATAGCGATAGAGCGCGGCGTCGGCGACGCCCACCGCCTGGGCGATATCCTTGATCGTGGCGCCATCGACGCCCTTCTCGGCGAACAGGCGCAGCGCCTCCTTTTCGATGCGGGCGCGTGTCGCGACGCTGTCGCGGCGATGGGTGGTTTTGCGCGCGGGCTCCACGTCAGCCCCCCGCCATCACGCCGGCGCGCTCGCGCGCAAGACGGTTAAGTTCGACGTAATCCGTCTTGCCGGAGCCGAGCAACGGCAGCGCGTCCACGATGAATATCTCGGAGGGCGCCATCAACTCCGTCGCGCCGCGCGTTTTCATGTGCGCGAGAATTTCCGCGCGCGTCGCCCCCACCTTTGTGGTGATCATCACGATGCGCTCGCCCTTGCGCGGATCGGGCAAGGCAACGGCCGCGGGCGCGTGCTCGGGCCAGAGATCGGCCGTCATCTGCTCGATCGCCGCCAGCGAAACCATCTCGCCGGCGATCTTGGCGAAGCGTTTCGCGCGCCCCTTGATCGTGACGAAAGTCAGCGGATCGACCGCGCAGATGTCGCCCGTGTCGTGCCAGCCGCCGGGCGTGGGTTCGAGGACGCCGGGATTGTCGGCGCGGAAATAGCCCAGCATGATGTTGGGGCCGCGCACGAGCAGGCGACCGCCGTCCTCGATGCCCGGCACGGGCTCAAGCCTGTGTTCGATGCCAGGCATCAGGCGTCCCACCGTGCCGGCGCGACTGAACATGGGCGAATTGACCGCGAGCACGGGCGCGGCCTCGGTGACGCCATAACCCTCCATGATGCGAATGCCGAACTTTTCCATGTAGGTCTTGCGCGTTTCGTCCTTCACCCGCTCCGCGCCCGCCACGATGTAGCGCAACGAGCGGAAATCATAGGGATTCGCCATGCGCGCGTAGCCATTCAGGAACGTGTCGGTGCCAAACAGCACGGTCGCGTTGTTCCCGTAGATCAATTCCGGGATGATGCGATAATGCAGCGGCGAGGGATAAAGGAAGACCTTCATGCCAGAAAGCAAGGGCATCAACATGCCGCCGGTAAGGCCAAAGGAATGAAACACGGGCAATACGTTGAACACGATATCGGCGGGCGTGATATCGTAGCGCGCGTTTATTTGCGCCACGTTCGCCAGCAGATTGCGATGTGACAGCGCGACGCCTTTCGGGGCGCCCTCCGAACCCGATGTAAACAGGATGACCGCCGGATCGTCGGGCGCGCGCTTGTGAAACTCACGGCCAGACTCCAGAAGTCCGCGGATGCGATCCAGCCGAGTCACGGTTGCCCTGACGTCCTCAAGGTAAACGATGCCCACGTCCGCGCCGAGCGCCGCGACGATGGCTTCGAGCTTCGCCTTCTCGATGAAGGCGCGCGACGTCAGAACGGTTTTCACGCGGGTCGCGGCGCAGGCCGAGCGAAGGTTCACGGCGCCCGCCGTGTAGTTGAGCATCGCCGCGACGCGCCCCGCCGCCTGCACGGCGAAAAACGTGACCGCGACACCATTGGCGTTGGGCAACATCAGACCCAAGCATTCGCCGGGTTCGCTGATCGCGGCGATCTTGCGGCCAAGCACCGCCGCGCCCGCGCGCAACATGCGCGCGCTGAGCGCGCCGGTCACGGGGTCTTCGAGAACGATCTTGGCCGCGCCCGCCTTGCGCGCGCCCTCCGTCAGGGCGCGCGTCAGCGTCTGGCTCGTATCCGTGGTCTCGAAAATCAGATCGGACATGATGTCGTAGAGCGCCGCGCCCGCCGCCTGCCTGCGCTTGCGGCCAACCAGCCCCGGCTCGATCTCCAGCCGACGCGGCGCGAGGAACGTGACCTTGACCTTCGGAAACAACGCGCGACGCGTCAGACCATCGCGCAGCCGGGAAAAGTAGGTGCGTTCCAGCCCTTCCAGACGAACGGGCACGACGGCGGCGCCTGCCTTGTCGGCGATCATCGCCGCGCCGTGATAGACCTTCATCAGCGCGCCCGTGACGGTGATCCGTCCCTCGGGAAAGATGACGAGCGGATGGCTCGCCTGCACTTCCTTGATCAGGCCTCGGGTCGACAACGGCTTGATCGGGTCCATCGGATAGCAGCGCGCCGCCCGCAGGAAGGGCCTGACCCACCAGAGCCGCGCGATCTGCCAGTCAATCACGAAGACCGGCCTGTTGTCGAGAATGGACAACAACACGGGCGCGTCGAGGAACGACAGATGATTGACCGCGATGACGTGACGATCGCCGGCCAGTTTCAGGTTCTCGAGGCCAATGACTTCCAGTCGGTTGAAAAGTCGGAATACGAGGTGCAGGAAATCCGAAATGAAATTGCCCGGCAGCGCGCGAAACAGCCAGATGGCGACACACGCGTTGACGAGACCGAGGCCGGCAAGCAAGGCGGGTTCGCTCGAGCCCGCCGCCTGCAAGCCGGCGACGACGATTGTGCCGCCAACCATGAACAGCGCGTTGAGGATATTAACGCCGGCGATGACGCGCGCGCGGCGGTCCTCGCCCGCCCATGACTGAACGGCTGAAAAGACCGGCACGACGAACAGGCCACCGGCGGCCGCGAGCCCCGCGACGTCAATGGCGATGCGCGCGCCGACCGCGCTCTTGAGGAAATCCATCAGCGCCATTTCCGACGCCGCCGTCGACAAGCCGAACGTCGCCAGACCAAGATCAAGCAGAAATCCCGCCATGATCAGGCCTGCTACCGGCGTCGCGAGCAGGATGATGCGCCCATGGGAAATCATCGCCGCCAGCAGGGATCCAATGGCCACGCCAATGGCGAACAGCGCGCTGATCGCCGTCTCGACATCCACGCCGCCACCAATGCGTGTTTTGATGACGACGGGCACGAGCGAAAGCGCCACCGCGCCGGTCATCCAGAAAAGACTGACCGCGAGTCCACCGATCCACAAGCGGCCGTCGCTTCGCAACTCGCGCAACATGGCGCCGGTCGAAGCCAATATGTTGGGATTGACGCGCAGGCCCGGCGCCGCGACGCCGGTCGCCGGAATGAAACGGCTCGCCCCCCAGCACGCGAGGGCGATCAACGTCAGTTGCGCGACCACCGTCCACGGCGCGCGCGCGTGATCGGCGGCGTACCCGCCAACGATCAAGCCAAGCAAAATCGCGAGAAACGTCGCGCCCTCTATCAACGCGTTCCCCGCGGGCAGCTCTCGCGTTCCCAGATGATCCGGGAGGATGCCGTATTTGATCGGACCAAACAGGGCGGCAATAACGCCAAGTCCGAAAAGCGCCGCGTAGAGCATGGGCAGCGAGCTGAACCAGAAGCCCGCGGCCGCGACCAGTTGCACGAATATCTCGGCGAACTTCAGCCGGCGCGCGATGATGCATTTGTCGTGAGAGTCGGCGATTTCGCCGCCGAGCGCCGAAATCAGCAGCGACGGAAGAATGAAGATCGCCACGGCCAGGGTGATCAGCGGCCCGGATTGTCCCTCCCCGAGGCGAAACAAAATGGTCAGCGCCAGCATCTGCCGCACGAAATTGTCGTTGAACGCTGAAAAGAACTGGCACCAGAACAGTGGCGCGAACCGGCGCGAACCCATCAGCGAGGCAAACATACGAAGCTCCCCATTCAGTATGTGAATATTCACTAACACACGAGGGCAAAAAATGTCAACCGCCCTTTCGGGGCCCTCAGGCCAGCGCGGTTTGCCGGGGGGGAATCATCATGGTGAACACGAGCGCGACCAGCGACCCGATGCAGGCGACGGCGAAGGCGCCGTCATAATGACCTGTGTGGTCGAACACCGCCGCGCCGAGCCAGGCGCCAATGCCGCCAAAAATATGATGAACCATGGTGACAAGGCCGGCGATCGCCCCAAGATGCGCCACGCCAAAGGCGTCGCGCACGAACAGCACGGTCAGCGGCGCGGTCATCAGGAACGTCAGTCCGAAGACCAGCGCGAAGATCGTCACCGATAGCGGCGATTGATCGACATAAACCAGCGCGAAAACAGCCGTGCGCGCGGCGAAGGCCGTGATCGTGGCCGGCGCCGGCCCCGAACGGTCGCCCCAATAGCCCGAGGCCAGGACGCCGATCAGGCCCGTGACGCCCATGATCGCCAGCAGATTGCCGGCGATGGCGGGCTTCAACCCGCTGTCGAGCGCGAACGCCACGACATGGGTCGTCACGAAAAAATCGTCAAAACCACAAATTGCGTAAACAATGGTGAGAATCCAGAAACGGCGGGTTCGCGTCGCCTGCTTCATGGTGAGGCCCACCTGCCCCGCGCCCGCCCTTGGCCCCGATTTGTCGCCGCCGGGAATGGCCCAGAACAACAGCGGCAGCAGCACGAAATGCGCCCCGCCCGCCCACAGGAAGACCTGACGCCAGCCGAGCGTCGCCAGGGCGTAGGACAGCGCGCCAATCATGAAGAACTGGCCGACGCTCATGCCGGAGATGCCAATACCGCTCGCGGCGCCGGCGCCGGCGGGATAGGCGCGCGACACCATGACCGCGACAGGCACGACGCCGGAGACGCCATTGCCGATGGCATAGAAGACACCGAAAAGAACAAGGACGTGCCACGGTTGCGTTACCCACGCCATGGCCAGCGTCGCGAGTCCGCATAGAAACAGGCCGCCGCAGAGCACCGAGCGTGGGCTGAACGCGTCGATGGCGCGGCCCGACAGGAACATGGCGAACGCCGTGCAGACCTGAAAAATGGCGACGGCGAAACCCAGATCGCCCCGCACCCAACCCATGTCCTCCACCATGGGTTTCAACGTCAACCCGATGGCATGGCGAGCGCCGCCGTTGATGAAGAGAACAAGGAATGCCGCCGCCAGAATAATGAAGGGCTTGCGGGAGGAGATGGATGGCATCGGCGACGCGCTCGGCTGGAAAGGAGCCGATGTCTAGCGCGGATGGATGCCCAAGGCTACGGCAAGACGCTCAGCGCTTCGGCGATAGCGGCAATCGCGACGGGATCGTTGAAAACCCCGAAATGATTGACCCCCGGCAGAATCGCGAAGGCCGCGCGCGGCGCGTGCGCCGCGAAAATGCCGCGCAACGCAGTGGAGTCAATGGCTTCATCCCTGTCCCCGATCAGGACAACGGCCCTGTCATCGAGCGCGGCAAGATCCCCCGCGAAGCGATAACGGGGATGCATCGAAGCGTTGAGGCGATGGGAATAGGCGAGCGTCTCGGTTCCATCTCGCAAATCGACGGGTTTGTTGAAAGCGATGACGGGCAGCGCGTTGAAACCCTTGATTCCAAGCGCGTTGAATATCAGCAAGCCAAAAATCCGCCGCGCATGCAAACTCGCCCATCCGCCGGCGTCTCCACCGCGCATGGCGGGAGAAGTGGGAATAATCGGACTTAACAAGACATAGGTTGAGACAAGCCTTCCATGGCGACCGCCGGCGAAACGGATCGCGAAGCCTCCGCCGCTCGAATGGCCACCCAGCATGATCGGACCCGACATGCCCCGCGCGCGCAGATGCGCGATCAGATCGGCGATGTCATCCTCCAACTGACCGATGTAATCGACATCGCCGCGACGAGACCCGGCGAAATAATGCCCACGCGCGTTTGGCAGGACAACCTTGGCGACCCCAGCCTCGCTGATCGACCGCGCCAGTGCTTCATACCCTGCCCCATGGTAGGAGGAACCGTGCATGAAAATCAGAACGCGATTGGCGCTCGATTCATAAAGACGAAACGGGAGCGCTTCGCCATCGCGCGCGGCATATCTGGACAAAACCGCGGCGTCGCGAACAAGCGCGCGAACTTTGAGCGCCGCGAAACCAAAGACGTCCCGGGACGGGTCGATTGACGGTGGCTCCGACGCCGTGAGAGCGATGGCCATGACGATGAGCAGAACGAGAAGGCCAGGCAAAATTAGAAACAAGAACAGCATTGATGAGCGCCCTGAATTCGAGCGCCAGAATTGCGGGCGTCGGGCCAAGGCGGCAAGCTCAAATATTCAACAATCCGCGCTTGCTTGATGACGCGGATCAGGCTTCCGGCGGTTCCGCGTGACCAACCACGCGGGCGATGTCGGCGAATGTTTGCCGCATGCCGTGATCTATTGCGTCAACGGCTTCATGCACTTCGTTCACCGTCAAACGTGGATCGACCCGGCAATGATAATTCACCACGAGGCCCTGCTGGGTTTCGCGCGCGCGCACCTCGTGCACGTCCCGCAATATGGCGCCGGCGGCGGCGAGCGAGACGAGCGCGCCGGTGATGTCTTCCGCTCGTCGAGTACCAACATCCTGTCCCGAAAGTTCCTGAACCTCGAGCGGTTCGATATGGCTGTCCACTTCGATTTCGCCGCCAAGCTCCGCGCGCACGGCGTCCTCCAGCCCGCTGGCGATGTCATGCGCGCGCCCATGGCTCATGGCGCCGTCCAGTTCCACATCGAAGCTGATTGACTTTACGCCATCAATTTCCTGCACGGTGACATGATGCACGGGCACGCGCCGCCGCGCCGCGATCAGCAGCACCTGTTCAAGGACGCTTTCGTTGTCGAGCGCCACCGGGTTCGCGGTGATCGTGATATCGGTTTCCGGCGCTTCCTCCGACATGGCGCGCGTGATGTCGGCCTTGATGACGGCCACGCGCTCAAGCGGCATGGTTCGGGGAACGCCAACGCCCAGCTCGCCGATGACGCGCGCGCCGGCTGGTCGAAGCCGAAGCGAATCGACGCGGACGACGCCCGCGATATTTTCGATCCGATCGCGCAAGCGCTCGGAAAGACCGGCGGGCGCGCGATCAACCAGCGTATCGATCGTCTGCCGTCCAAGGCGCCATCCAGCGATGGCGATAAAAAAGGCGACCGCGACGGCGGCGAGCGTATCGCCCTGCCGAAACCCGAACGACGCCGCGCCAAGGCCGATGAGAACACAAATCGAGGCGATCAGATCGCTTGAAAAATGCAGGGCGTCGGCGGCGAGCGCGTCGCTGCGCGTCTCGGTCGCGATCTTGCTCAACGAGCGGTAGCGCACGAAATCGACGACAATGGAAATCACGAGCACGGCGAACACCGGCCAACTGGCGTCGACGGGTTCGGCGGCCTGGCCGAACAATCGGCGCAAGGCCTCCACCATCACGCCGAACGCCAGAACGATCAGAAGTCCTGTTTCGATCAGCGCCGTCACGGCCTCGATTTTGCCATGCCCGTAATGATGCTCGTCGTCGGCGGGTTGCGCGGAGGCGCGCACCGCGAAATAAGTGAGGATGGTGGCGCCCGTATCCAGCAAGCCGTGTCCGGCCTCGGAAATCAGCGCGAGCGATCCCGACAGCAGGCCCGCGGCCAGCTTGCCCAACGTCAGAAGAGCGCTCGCCGCGATGGAAGCCAAAGCGGCGCGCGATTTGATGTCATCGTGATCGGTCATCGCGATATTGAACTCTTGACGGCCTGGTCGGCGATTGTGAGGGAATGACGGGAAACAAGGAATGGCAAAGCGAACAAACGCGAATTAAAATCCGCCCATGACAAGCGGACGACGATTGCTCAGGCGTCGAGCAAGGCGTCGAGTTTCTTGCGCTCATCCGGGGTCAGATCGGACGCGATATTCGCGGCGAGGCCACGCCGCCGCCGCGCCGAAACCGCCAGCGCGACGCCGCCGAGCGCGAGAATCGCGAAGGGTGTGGCCCAAAGAAATACCGTTTCGGTTTTCAATGGCGGCTTGAGCAAAATAAAGTCGCCATAGCGGGCGACCAGATAGGCCCGCACGGCGTCGTTGCTGTCGCCGTCCGCGATGCGTTCGCGCACAAGCAGTCGCAAGTCCTTGGCGAGGCTCGCCTGACTGTCGTCGATGGACTGGTTCTGACAAACCAGACACCGAAGCTCCGCGGAAATTTCGCGCGCGCGCGCCTCGAGCGCGGGATCCTTCAATGCTTCTCCGGGCTCGACGGCGAAAGCGGATGTGCTCAACAAAGCCAAGCAAATGAAAACTCTGGCGAGACGCATGGCGCTACTCCGCCGGTTGCGCGGCGACCGCCGCGGCCTTCGCGCGTCGCGCCACGCCCATGCGCAGGCGTCGATCCGAAAGGGACAACGCCCCGCCGAACCCCATGATCAAGGCGCCGAGCCAGATCAAGGCGACCAGCGGCTTCCAGTAAAGCCGCGCGTCAAGGGAACCGTCTGGATTTTCTCCGGAGAGACTGACGTAAACCTGCCCAAGGCCGATTGTCGCGATTCCCGCTTCCGTCGTGGACATCTGTCGCGACGGATAGTAGCGGCGCGCCGGCTCTATCGTGGCGATCGCGACGCCGCCGGACATGATCAACGATGGCGCGATATTGGCCCGGAAATTGGGGCCCGGGCGCGTATCGAGGCTTTGCACGGCCACCTGCCATGGACCAAGTTCGATCACATCCCCGGCCTTGATGGTTGTGATCTTCTCGACGCCCCACCCCGTTGCGGCGAGACCGAGCAATGTCACGCCAAAGCCGGCGTGCGCGAAGGCCGTGCCCCAGGCCGAGCGCGGCAGTCCGACACCGCGGGCGAACATGACCACGAGACTGGCGCCGCTCGAGAAGACACGCCCGAAAACCTCGACGAACGAGCCGACGATCAGCCATGTGGCGACGCCCGAACCTATCAACGCCACGACCGGCTCGCCATGCATCGCCGCCAGGACACGCGTCGCCGCGAGCGCGGCGACGGCCGCGATGATCAGGCGCTGCATGGCGCCGATCAGATCGCCCCGTTTCCAGGCAAGCACCTGACCAATTGGCATCAACAGGAAGACGGGCGCGATGATGGGCCCGAAGGTCAGATTGAAGAACGGCGCGCCAACGGAAATCTTTTCGCCGGTCAGGGCTTCGAGCGCGAGTGGATAAAGCGTGCCCACGAAAACGGTCGCGCAGCTCGTCGTCAACAACAGGTTATTGGCGACAAGCGCGCCCTCGCGCGAAATGGGGGCGAATATGCCCCCGGATTTGAGCGCGGAAGCGCGCCACGCGAACAGCCCGAGCGCGCCGCCGATGAAAAACACCAGAATCGCCAGAATGAAAACGCCACGCTGGGGATCGCTGGCGAAGGCGTGCACGGAGGTCAGCACGCCCGAACGCACGAGGAACGTGCCAAGCAACGACAGCGAAAACGCCAGGATCGCGAGAAAGATCGTCCAGATTTTCAGGGCGTCGCGCTTTTCCATCACGACGATGGAATGCAGGAGCGCGGTACCGGCCAGCCACGGCATGAGAGACGCATTCTCGACGGGATCCCAGAACCAGAAACCGCCCCACCCAAGCGTGTAATACGCCCAGTAGGAGCCCATCGCGATGCCGAGCGTGAGGAATATCCAAGCCAGCAGCGTCCACGGACGCGCGAACCTTGCCCAGGCCGCGTCAATGCGACCGCAGATCAGCGCGCCCGCCGCGAATGAGAAAACGATCGAGAAGCCGACATATCCGACGTACAGCAGCGGCGGATGAATCGCGAGACCCGGATCTTGCAAAATGGGGTTGAGATCGCGCCCTTCGAGCGGCGCGGGGGATACGCGGGCGAAGGGATTCGACGTCAACAGAATGAACAGGATAAAGGCCGAGCCAAGCCACGCCTGGGTCGACAGAACGGCGGCGCGTAGATCATCCGGCATCATGCGCGAAAACAGCGCCACCATCGCGCCGAAGAGCCCGAGGATCAGCACCCAGAGGAGCATGGAGCCCTCGTGGTTTCCCCAGACTCCGGAGATTTTATAGATCATCGGTTTCAGCGAGTGGGAATTCTCGATGACGTTGAGCACCGAGAAGTCCGACACGACATGCGCGTGGGTGAGGGCCGCGAAACTGACCGCGAGAAAAATGAATTGCGTGACGGCGGCGGGCGCGGCGATCGCCATCAGCGCGCCATCGCGGCGCAAAACGCCCCACAAAGGCAAAACAGCCTGCACCAGCGCCAGAGCCAACGCCAGCACCAACGCGTAATGCCCGGTTTCAACGATCATGACGCGAACCTCATGGCTTGCCAGCGGGCTTGTCCGCGCCTTCGTTCCAGACGCCCTGTTTCTTCAGCGCGTCGGCGACTTCGCGCGGCATGTATTTTTCGTCGTGCTTGGCCAACACGCTATCGGCGCGGAAACGACCGGGCGAAACAAGCACGCCCTCGGCGACGACGCCCTGCCCCTCGCGGAACAGGTCCGGGGTCTGTCCGACGTAGACCACGGCGACGTCCGACTTGCCGTCGGTGACCACGAAGTCCACTTTCAGGTTATCGCCCCGAACGACCGAACCCTCCTTGATCAAACCGCCGATCCGCAGGCGCGACCCCGGCGAGGGCTTCTTGTCGGCCAGTTCGCTTGGTCCATAGAAGAACACGATGTTGTCGCGCATGGCGAACAGCACGAGGCCAGCCGCGACGCCGAGCATGCCGAGCGCGGCGGCGATGAGAACGAGGCGGCGGCTTTTTCGGGTCATTCTAGCCGCCCAGTCCAAGTTCGCGCGACAGCAAGTCGAGTTGACCCATGGCCGTGGCGTTTCCATCCAGCGCCTTGCGCGCGTCAACCAGGGCCGCCCGCGCCTTGTCGCCTTCGCCCAAAACCGAATAGGCACGCACAAGCCGCAGCCATCCTTCGGGATCGGCGCCGTCATGCGCGAGTCGTTCGGCCAGTTGGGCGACCATGCCGCGAATAAACTTTTGCTGATCTTCCGGCGCCAAGGCGGCAATGGCCGCGCCAGCCGGACTATCGGGGCCGCGGACCACGGGCGGGGCGGCGCCCAGGGATTGAATGCGCTCGCGAACCGCCGGCGCGAAAGGCGCGTCGGCGGGCGAGTCGTTGAGCAGGCGCGTCCATATATCGACCGCACGCGCGGAATCTCCATCCTGCTCGGCGGCGACGCCGAGGAAGAACCGGGCGCGCGGTTCCTTTTCATCCACCTTGAGAGCGCTTTCAAAGGCGGCGCGCGCCTGCGGCGTCACCTTGCCTTCTTCCGCGTAAACCAGCGCCTCGCCAAAGGAACTCGCCCGATCGGCGGTTACGCCATTCAGCTTGATGACCTGCTGCCAGGCGCGCGCCGCGTCGCGCGGGCGGCCAAGCCGAAGATACACAGGCGCCACGATCTCCCAACCGCGCGCGTCGCCCGGCTCGTCGGCCAGATGCTTTTCAATGCGCGCGAGCGCGACATTGATATCGTTGCCGCTCACGGGCGCCTTGAGGCGGGCCTCGAGCGGCTGATCGGGATAATCGGACGCGCCCGTATAGGCGTAAAGGCCGAGCGTCACCGCGGGAATGAAGACAAGGGCGATCACGGCGGCCACGCGTCTGGCCCAGCGGGAACCAGAGTTCCCCTCGACCGTCGCCGGCGTGGCGGCAAGCAGACGGCGCGCCGCCTCCGTTCGGGCCGCCCGCGCGTCTGCCTCGGTGGCGAGCCCGCGCTCGAGGTCGCGGTCGATTCCAGCAATGGTGGCGTCGTAAAGCGCGCGGTCAACGGCCGCCCCGGCCGCGACGCGACCGCGGGCCCGCGCCAACGGCCACAGAACGGAAAGGACGGCGGTGCCCGTCAAAACGGCGAAAACGACCCAGATCATGCCGCTGATTTAGCCTTTAATTCCGGCGACCGAAAGGCGCTTGTTGCGCCCGCCAAAAGAGACGCGCGCGCCCGGCGGCATGAGCGGGATCCCGGCGGTCGTCAGAATTTCCACGTCCCATTGGCCTGTCGGCAGGCGTTGCCCTTGCCGCTTTGCGGACGGCCATCGATATAGAGCGTGTGGGTGTAGTCGCGGCAACCGCCGGCGTCGACGCCCGGTTCGACATAGCCAAAGACGCCGGCCTTGCCCTTCCACGACTTGCGCTGACCCGAGTCGAGCGCGTCGACCTGCGTGTCAAAAGCTGTTTGCCGGTCCGCCTCGCTGAGCGAGGCGCCAAGAGGCCCGGCGATAACGCCCGCGGGCGACGGCGGCCCTTGGGGAGCGGCGGCGACCGGGGGCGGCGCGGCTGGACTTGGGCCGGTTGGCGCGCAACCCGCGACGATGAAAGTCAAAATCACAACGCCTGGCCAAACGCGCATGCAAATCCTCCGGTGGCGCGGCGATCCCCTGTCTCTTTCCGGTACCGCGCGCCTAAACGGAAGGCAAGCGAAGCCGGGCTCGCAAGCCACCCAGCGGACTATCCTCCAGGCGCAAAAAGCCGCCATGCAAGGCGGCGAGGTCGGTGACGATCGACAGGCCGAGGCCACTGCCTGGCTTGGATTCATCCAGTCTTTTGCCTCGGGTTACCGCGAGCGCCCGCGAGGCCTCGGGCAATCCAGGACCATCGTCATCGACCAGCACATCAATCATTGCGCGCCCATCCGCGCTAACCGGCGGGACATCGACGCGGATCATGACCCGACCGCTCGCCCATTTGCCGGCGTTATCGACAAGATTGCCGAGCATTTCCTCGAAATCCTGCTTTTCTCCCCGGAAACGGGCCGTCGATGAAATATCGGCGTCAAATTCAATGGCGCGATCGGCGTAGATCTTGGAAAAGGTGCGGGCCAACCCGGCGACCGCCTGTGCGATTTCGGTGGTCGCGCCGATCACCCGCGAGCGCGCCGCGACGCGCGCCCGATCAAGATACCAGGTGACCTGATCGCGCATGAGCGCCGCCTGCTCGGCGACTTTATCGGCCAGGGGCCCGCTCCACGTCCGCGCCTCGTTGGCGATCACACTGAGCGGCGTCTTGAGCGCGTGCGCGAGATTGCCAACTTGCGTGCGCGATCGTTCCAGAATGTCCCGATTGGCTGATATCATCAGGTTGAGTTCGCCCGCCAGCGGCGCGAGATCGTCCGAATAGGCCCCGGCGATCCGCTCGGCCTCGCCCCGCCGGATGGCGCCAACCTCGTCGCCCAACTGGCGAAGCGGGGCGAGACCATAGCGAACCTGCGCCACCGTCGCGGCGGCGAGAGCCAGCGCCAGAATGGCGAAGGCGACGCTCAACGACAGCTCAAATCGCCAGATCTGATCGTCGACCTCCTCGGTCGTCGCCGCGACCTGAACGAGATAGACGCCAGCGTCGCCAACGTCGATTTCGCGTTCAACCACGCGGATCGGCTTGCCGTCGGGCCCGGCCGCGTAACCCCGACGCGAGCCGCCAATGCCGGCGGGAACGCCCAGGTCGGCGAGACGCGGCAACTGCGCCGCGAACAGCGAACGCGACGCCTTGATGTCGGGCTTGTCCGTGTCGAGACGCGTGATCTGCCAATACCAGCCGGAAAGCGTCAGCTCGAACTGCGGCTCGCCCAACTGCCCCGGCTCGGAGCGCGTGTCGTCGCCCGGCGTGGCGACGTCCGCGACAATGGCGCGAAGATAAACGCCAAGGCGCTGGTCGAAGGCGAGCTCGGTTGTTCGGCGGTAAAGTGATGTGAGAACCACGCCGGCGATCAACAGCAGCGCCACGCTGCACGCGATCGCCGACAACAGCAGCCGGGCGGCGATCGACCAGGGTCTGGGCGTCGACGCCTCCATTCTCACGAAGGCGACTTGACCATCGTCCCGTCGCCCTCGGCGCCGGGCGGCGCGATGATGTAGCCAAGACCGCGCACGGTCTGGATCGCGTCAACGCCGAGTTTCTTGCGCAACCTGCCCACGAACACCTCGATCGTATTGGAATCACGATCGAAATCCTGATCGTAAAGATGCTCGACGAGCTCGGTGCGCGACACCACGCGCCCCAGATGGTGCATCAGATACGCCAGCAATCGATACTCATGCGACGTCAGCTTGATCGGATTGCCATCGACGAGAACCCGCCCGCCTCGCGTATCGAGCGTGATCGGGCCGCACGTCAGATCGCTGGTGGCGTGGCCGGCCGCGCGCCGCAGGAGCGCGCGCAAACGCGCGAGAACCTCCTCCATGTGAAACGGCTTGGCGACATAATCGTCGGCGCCCGCGTCGAACCCCCGTACCTTGTCGCTCCAGCCATCGCGCGCGGTCAGCAACAGGACCGGCATTTTTCGACCGGCCTTGCGCCACTCCTCGAGCACGCGAACGCCGTCCTTGCGGGGCAGGCCAATGTCGAGCACGACCGCGTCGTAGGGCTCTGTATCGCCCAGAAACCATCCCTCCTCGCCATCAAAGGCGCGATCGACGGCGTAGCCCGCCTGCTCCAGCGCCGCGACAAGCTGTCGATTCAAATCCTTGTCGTCCTCGACAACCAGCAGGCGCAACGCTCAACCCCCGTCCTATTCGCCGTTCTTGCCCACGATACGACCGTCTTCGGCGCGGATATAGACCTGCGTGACATGGCCGTCGCGCAGCAACAGGCTTATTTCATAGATGTAGTCCTCGTTCCAGCGGCACAGGCGGCTGCGCAGGAACTCCCCGCCGCCCACGTGAATGGCGGCATTGCGTTGGGCGACAACGGGATTGGCGAGTTTGAGCGACGCGATAGCCTCCCGCGTCTGGGCGGCGTCGAGGCAAACACGCGCGTAAGCCGCCTTCGCGCCGCCAGGACAATTTGCGACGAACAGCGAAAACAGGAAGAGGACGAAGGGCGGCCGGATCATGCCATACCCTGATCGCGCCTTGATGAACGGTGGATGAACATTTGCTCATCCACCGAGTTCGCGCTCGCGTTCAAGATAGGTCGGGTCCGCGGGGTCCATCGGCTTGAACCCCAGCGACCGCAAGCCGTCGATCCCGGCGATCAGGGCTGGCAGGGCGGGAACCGCGGCGCCCAGCACGCTGGCGACGCGGGCCGCCGCCTCGGCGTCGCGCGCGAGGGCGGACAATCCAGGCGTCAGCCTTTCCATCGCCCGCGTCACCGGATTGCCGGCGACCGCGTCGGCGAGCGCCTTGAATTTTCTCAAACCCTTCTCCGCCTCGGCGGCAATGGCGCGCAAATCTATGCTCATCTCAACCTCCCGCCGTCACATTGACCTTGGCCGCGGTCGCGTTGGGACAAATGTCCTTGAGCAAGCTAGCGTTCCGCGCCAGCGTCGCCCTGACCCGATCGGCCGCGCCCAGATCATTCGCCACGACATTGATCAGATCGCCATACTGGCAATCGATGCGCGCCACGTCCGCGCCGATCGCCTTCAAAACGCTGGCGCTCGTCGAGGCGGCGCTCGCGTAACCCGCCAGCTGGCTGGCCGAGCAACCGGCCAATAAACCCGTGATCGGGGCCATGCACATGACCGCCAAGGGCGCGCCGGCGCCCGGTCCGACGCCCGGCGGCAAGATGGAAGTGGTTCTCGCCGTCGCTTGATAACGAAACACAATCGCGCCAAGGGCGCCGAGCATCGCGAGACCATTCATGACGCCATCGAGCGTGGAGCCGTCCGCCGCCCACGCCGCGAGTCCGGCCAGATGGAACGCGGTCGCCACGCTCGCCATCAACGCCAGAAGCGCCGACCAGAAGGCGCGGCTTTCAACAAGCGATTTGCAATCGTTCATGTCATGTCCTTTCATCGTGAAAAATCAACCGCGCCAGGAATGATCGACGGCCTGAAAATGCATGGGGTCGTCATCGCCATTGGCGCCGCGCCAAACGAGGCCGCACTTCTCGAAACAGGCCGCGGCTTCGGCGGGAATGAAGCCTGGGCGCCATTTGGCCGGAAACGGATTGTGTTGCGGATCGATGTCGATGGCGGCGGCCCATGAATGGATCGACAGCCGGGTCGAGGAACCCCGCATCAGCCGGAACATGAACGACCCGCCCGTGAGATGCAGGCGATGCGCCTCGATATCCGATTGCGCGCCGTAGAGTTTCTTGATCGCCAGCAAGGCCTCGCCGAAGGCGTCGCGGCACTTGCGGTGAAACAGCAGATGTTCGACCCTCGGCCCCCACGAGAATTTCATCTCGTAGGGTGGCGTCAGCGGCATGACGTTTTCCGCCATCCACGCCGCGCTGGCGCCACCGTGCCCGCCGCGCGGATCACCGTAGAACTCAATGATCTCCGGCATGTTGTTTTCGTGTGGCCAGTTCATGTCGAAACTCCAGTTATCGAACCCGCGCGCCCGCGCCTTCCCGACTTTGGGAATTTCGCCGCCTAGACCCTGGCATTGATCGCCGCGGCGTAAACGCGCGCGAGATAAGCCTGCCCTCTTGCCGTGGGATGCAGGCCGCCGACATAAAGTGTCGCGTCGCCAACATTCGCATAGGCGCCCATGACGGAATCCGCGCCGACATCGACGATAAAGTCCGCGCCCGCGCCATTCGCGCGAATGAGCGTGTTCAGGGCGAGCCGCACCGTTTCCTGCGCCGCGCCGCCGCCCGCGAGCGTTGTGTTGGAGCGCGGCAGAATGGTCGCCATGCCGATATCGGTGTAACCCGTCGCCCTCGCCTTGCCGACAAGGCTGCTCAACGAGGCGTATATGGCGGTCGCCGCGGTCCCGGCCGCGATGTCGTTCGTGCCAAGACTGATGATCAAGATGTTGCGAACGCCCGCCTGTTTCAAAGGCCCCGTGTTGGCGGCGTAATTGGCGTCAAACCACGCCGCCGTCTGACCCGACGCGCCCTGGTTGAAAATACGCCAGGGTCGTGTCGTGAAAAGATCGCGCGCCTGCCGCGACCAGGGCATCGCGACATCGGCGTCGGCGCCCGCGCCAATGCTGTCGGCGATCAGAACGAGCCGGTCCAGCAGTTGCGGAGTCATCCGAAACTGCTGATAGGCGGCGTTCTTGAGCGAGGACGTTTCGGTGGACGACAGCGCGCGCGCATAAAACGCGCAGGCCATCGCCTCGCCCATGAAAAGGTAACCGGAATAAAGGCCGATGGCTCCGCCAACGAGGCTCGAGGCGGTCAATGGCGCCGCCGCGGTCGCGCTCTGTTCATTGGCCGTCAGGGTCAGGCTCGTGTTGCCCGACGACAGAATAAGCGCCGTCGGTTCCGCGTCGGCGTTGAAGAAAACAGGAAACGCGTTGGCCACGGCCTGAAACCGGCCTGTGTTGGCGCTGATCAGCAGCGAGTTGTTGAGGTACGACGCGTCCGTGCCATTAACGACATAACTTGTCTGTCCCTGCGCGTGCCCCGTCGACATCATAACCATGAAGACGGAATAATTGTTGCGCGCGAGCGAGAGGCCCGCGGGCACATTGAACGATTGATAGGCGCCGCCAAGCGTTGAAAATGATATCGCGCGAAAGCCGTTGACCGTATTGAATGTCAGACGCGGCGGATTGGCGCCGGCGAGCGCGTCAAGGCCATTGCCTGACTGATCGTACCATTTGGCGAATACGCCCGTCGTTCCCTGACAGAACGCGTCCGCCGCGCCGAAGTCGGCGACATCGTTGACGAAGCCAACGTCAAGCGTTGTGTTATCCGAGAGGCGCTTGATCTGAAACGCATTGCCCGCGTAGGCGCGACGCAGGCGCGTGACGCCATAGGCCGCCGCGGCGGATGGCGCGGCGTCAAGCGGAAGCGCGCGCGAAGCTCCCGTTTTCTGCCACGCCGCGGCGCCGGTCGTCGACGCCAGACACTGCCAGACATCGCCATTGCCGGCGTTCAGCCATGTCGAGTTCGCGGCATAGCCAATGGATTGGTCATCGCTGATCGTGGGCGCGCGATTCAACCGCGATATGCCATTCGCACCCGCCGGTCCCTGAGGCCCGACGGTGCCCGCGGGCCCCACGACGCCAGCCGGACCCACGGGCCCTTGTGGCCCGACGCCGCCGGTCGCTCCAGCGGGTCCAACCAACGAAAGTCCCGCTGTCGGCCAGCCACCCGCGGCCCTCGGACCGTAAATCCGCGCGTTTGCTGTGTCGAGATAGAAGTCCCCCACGACGCCAATGCTCGCGGAAGGCGCGCCAACGCCATTCCAGATCGTGTTCAACCCGCCAGCGACACCAGCGGGGAATGAGACCAAGCCAGTCGCGGGGTCCACATTGATCGCGTCGCGCCAGACCGCGCCATCGGAAGATACCCTGACGTGAAAATGATCGTCGCCGCAAAGCCCGGTCTCGGCGCGACCGGAATAGCCGTCCTGATAAATCTGTGAAGCCGTGTTCGCCGCCGAACTCTTGTTCAGCGTCAGGCGCAGATCGCCCGAGCCGCCCTCGGCGCTGGAAAGCGCGGTGAACAGCGCCCCGTTCAGCTTCGCCGATAGCGGATGAGACGCGTCGGCGACGACGCCAACGCCCAGCGTCGACAGATTTTGCAACGCGTGAATCGCCGCGCCCGCGTCGACCCAGGCGCCCGCGATGAAAATCAGAAGGGCGGATTCGCTCTCGACGAAACATCGCCAGCCCGATCGTGGCGTCGCGAAAAGCCAGGCGCCGTCGACGAAATAGGCCACCGCGCCGTCGTGCCCGGCGAACGCGCCGACCCCGCCGACGCCAACGATATAGCGATCCCCCGCCAAGGGCGCCGATGGCGCGGACGTGATGTTGCGCTGCTTGACCGCAAGGTTCACGACCGCGTCGAGTTCCGAAAGCGCGTCATTATGGGTGACGTGCTTCTGCGCCTGCGCGGCGTCGATATAGGGCAAGCCGAGATTGGGCGTATCGCTCATGCGCGCCTTCCTTGTCTGGAATGAAAACGAGTGGTCTCAGTCGACGACGACGGTCGTGGCGAGCGGAAAGCCCCGTCCCGCCGTTGCGCTCATCTGCTGTATCCGCAGGTCGAGCGTGGCGACCGGCGCGCCGAAGTCGGCGATTTCATCGGCCGACGCGTAGGTAAGCGACGGCGCGGACGCAACAAGCGTGCGCCTGACCATGTCGCCATCGAGAATGTCGATTTCGTAGCGCTCGATGTCCTCGCCAAGCGGAACATCGATGGGCTCCCACGCATCGGCCTCAACGCGCCCACGCCGAATGAACGAGATCGCGACGCCATCCGGACCACGACGCGCCGCCGCGCGCGTCGGCGCGAAAGGACGCAAGGCCAACGCCGTGGCGCTGGTTGAGAACCCGGTGAACCGTGCGTCGACATAATTCATGTCGGCTGGTCCAAGCCGCCATTGACGCGGCGTGTTCCATTCAGCCAATCCCGCGACAAGCGGCGCGACGCCGCCATCGAGAAGAACGAAATCGGCGCCGGACGGAAGGGTTCGATTGGCCAGATATTCCTGCCCGCCAAGTCCGCGCAGCAAGCGCGACAACCGCCAAACGTTGGCAGCGACAAGATCGGCCCGCGCGAAGCCGATGATTTCCCACGCGCCATCGACGCCACGCACGGCCGCGCGGTTGGCGCCGCCAAGCATTTGCGCATCCGTGACCGCCGCCAGAGCGCCACCCGCCAGCGCGACCCGAAACGCGTTCGCGTTATCGTATCGACCAACAGGACCGGGTCGCAGATCGTCCAGCGTAACGCCAATCGTCGCGCGCCGTTCGATGATTTGCGCGAGTTCGAAGCTCGCCTCGCCAGACGCGCGCCATAATGCCTGCGGTCCCGACCACGGATCGGCGAAAGCGGCGACATATTGCAATGTCGTCGGCGTGTCCCGGGCGATGGCGAGATCGAGCACCTTGACATCGGGCGGCCCGGGCAATCGCGGCGCCAGCATGACGGGCCGCGCCAGACGCGGCGGCGCCGCGTCGAACACATCGGGTTCGACCGCGCGGGCCTCGAAACTCCTCGCCTTGGCGTCCGTGGCGCGCGTGACGCGAAAAAGCCGTCGCGCGCCATCAACCGGCAACGCCACGATGTCGCCCACCTCGATGGCGATCAATCCTGGCCGCGTGGAGAATGTCGCCGTCTCTCGCGAAACCCAGAGATCGCGCAGCCAGGTATCAAGCAGATGCTGGGCGCTCGATGCATTCGTGACGATCGCCGCCTCGGTGGAGGCTTGACGACGCGAGCCACCCTCGATGCGGCGCGACATCACGGCGCTCGCGCGATAATCGAGATCGCCATTGGTGAACGATAACTCGATTTCGTTGGGCGTTTCGCTTTCCTGCGCGCGCGTCAACGAAACCAGCGCGCCGTTGTCGTCGGGCGCCAGATCGTCGGCGGTCAATTCGACCACCGCCAATGACGCGATCGCCGAAAAGCGAAGACGACCGCCCGATGCAATGGCGTCGAAGCCGAACATCGACGCCAGCGGCGTCAACGCGTCGCGCGGCGACATCACCTTGTCGAGGGCATAGCCATCGAGGAAACCGTCGATGGCGGGACGTTCGATGGGCGCCTCGCCGGGGCGCGCGTCGTTGATGATCGTCTCGACAAGACGGTCGATCGCCACGCCCTCGAGACGACCCGTTAGCCAATGTCCGGTTTCCCAGTTGCCCGCGTCGTTCCAGACGCCGGACATGGCGGGAAATGATGGAAATGGCCGCGCGTCCCAGGCCCAGACATGCATGCGCGACGTGTCGATCATGGCCCCGCCATAAACGGGCGAAGGCGGATTGGCGGCCGTGGTCGCGGGGTCGAAATGCGAAATCATCGCCTCGATGGCGCGCGCCTGCATGAGGTCATCGCGAAAGCCACGCGAAAATGGCGGCAAGCCGGACGCCGACGATTTCGAGTCCGGAAAAACATTTGGCGCGTTGGCCCCGCGATCGATCGCGGGGCAGCCCAACTCCATCAACCAGATCGGCTTGCCCGCCGGACTCCACCCCGTGTGCGTCGGCAGTTCGACGTTGCCCACGCGTTCGAAATGCCGATTCGACCACCAACCCACCAGATCCTTGGGGCGGAATACCCACGGCTTGCCCGCGAGTCCGTCCGTGATGGGTAGTCGACCTTGCGCGCGACGCGACGCGTCATCGGCGTAATACCAGTCGTAACCCTCGCCGCTCGCCACCCTCGCGCGCAGATAGTCGATGTCATGCACGGCGCGCGCGACGGCGACATCCAGATGCGCGTCGCCATCGCGCCAGTCGCTCAATGGGAAATACGCGTCCAGTCCAACGAAATCGACGGCGGGCGACGACCACAACACATCGAGGGGGAACCTTACCTCGGCGCCGTCCGACAGGACATGAGCGCCATACTCCGTCCAATCCGCGCCATATGACACTTTCACGCCCGACCCCACGATGGCCTTGACATCGTTCGCCAGCGCCGCGAGCGCGTTCGCCGCTGGATAGACGCCGCTGGCCGAGCGCACGCGCGTCAGCGACGCCAGTTCCGAGCCAATCAACATGGCGTCGACCCCGCCGGCCGCCGCGCACAGTCGCGCGTAGTGGAGGACAAATCGACGGTAGGAAAACTCGGACGGCGACGGCGAACCGGAACCAAAAAACGCGCCGACCTGATCGGTGGCCGCGGCTGTTCCATCCGGCGAGCCCGCAACGCCTGGCGCGGGGTCGCACGTGATGCGCCCACGCCACGGATAGGCCGGCTGCGCGCCGGCTCCTGTCCACGGATCGGGCAATGTGTTCGATGGCGGCACGTCCATCATCATGAACGGATAAAGCACGACGGACAGCCCGCGCGCGCGCAAGTCGGCGATAGCGGCGAGCACCGAGTCGTCGCTCGGCGTGCCCCCATAGGCGGGCGCACCATCAGCCTGACTGACGATACGCGCGCTCGCCCGCGTCAGTCCGTCAACCGACCATTCGGCGCCGACGGTCGTTTTCGCGGCCAGTTCCACGCGTGGCGCCACCGTGCAATGGCTCGCCCGCAGATCGTCGCCAAACCATGAAACAACCAACGCCACGCTCGTCAAATTCGGGCAGAGCGCCTGCAAGGCGTCGAGAGACGCCGTCCAGTCGCTTGGCGCGCTCAACAAGTGCCTGTTTTCCCAGGCGGTCGCGCCTTGCGTGGGCGCCGAGCGGATGGCCACCGGCGAATAACCGAATTCGGTGGCCCCGGGAATGAGGCAAACGCCACGGATCAGCGAGCCAAGCCCCTCGATGGGGCGTAGCACCTCGAACGACAATTGCGGAATGCGATTGCCGAAGTTGGCGAGCGGCATCTGCTCGAACACGATATAGGCGAGGCCTCGATAGGCGGGCGCGTTGATCGCGCCCTCCTTCGCGACGATCAGCGGATCCGGCGTCTGCGATTCATCGCCGCGATAAACCCGCATCGTAACCGTCGATGGATCGATCTCCTGTCCATCGGCCCAAACGCGCCGCACCATCGCGATCGGACCCTCGCACAGCCCGACCGCGAAATTCGCGGCGTAATTATAGCTTGTTTGCGACGCGCCGCCGCCGCCCTTGCCGCCCGCGCGCTGCTCATTCGACGTTTCAATGAAACGCGTCGCCCAGATCAACTGCCCGCCGACGCGCGCCCGCCCGTAAACGCGTGGAACCGCCGCGCCCTCGCTCGACGTCAGTCCGGCGAGCGTCGTCAGGCGCGGACCGACCGAGTGCTTCGCCCCGACGCCAAACAGCGACTGATCGACCACCGCGCCGAGCGTCGCGCCGACGGCGCGCCCAAGCAGGGCGCCAACAGGACCGCCGACAAGGCCGCCGACGAAGCCGCCGGCCGCCTGCAAAACAAGAGTCGCCATGCAATGAACCTCGTATCGTCGGCGCGTTCAGTCGACGCCGGGAAAGGCGAACGCATAAGCCAGCCGTCGTCGCCACCAGGGCGAAATGGCGACCTCGCAAACGCGCGCGCCATCGTGCGCGTGAACCATCGTGTCATCAGCCGTCGCGATGGCCAGATGTTTGGCGGGCGTGTCGGCGCGCCAGCGAAACAGCAACACGTCGCCGGGCCGGAGCCTCGCGACGTCGACCATGTCAAAGTGCCGCGCGCCCGCCTTTGCGAGCCTCTCCTCGCGGCTCGCCTCGGCCCAGTCGGGCGAGTAGGGGCCGGCGGCCTCGGGTTCAGGCCCGACGACCTCGCGCCACACGCCGCGCACCAGCCCAAGGCAGTCGCAACCAACGCCAAGGACCGAAGCCTGATGCAGATAGGGCGTGCCAATCCACGCGCGCGCGCGCGCCACGATCAGCGCCCGATTAAGCGCGCTCACCGAAACAGGCTCCCGCCATCCATCGCCGGCATGTTGGCGTTGGCGTAGGACAGAAGAACGTCAATGCCGGGGATATGCGGAAAACCACGAAAATTAATCTGGTTCGCGAACTTGCCGGCGCACGTCGTCAACCTCTTGTCGCATCCGGCTATCAGGATAATGAGATCGCCAACGGCGATGGTGCGGGAGATCGGGGTCCAGAGCGCGATCGTCATCCCGTCCGGCTCGGCAACGTGTGACTTGATCGCAACTTTCAGTCCGGCGTTCACTCCCTCGACGAATTGCGCGACGCCATTTGTAAACCAACCATCCGCATATCCCATCGCGTCCAGGGACAGCGTCATCCGCCCATCCGTGGAAACGATCCGGCCGCTTGCCCGAAAAGCGGGATCCGTCGTGTCGACGCGACATCGGACATCGCCCAGGTCCGCCGCGCAACCAGATTGAAAATAACGCCCGACCGGTTGGTCGAGTTCATGCGTAATCGAACGAATTTCGGCGGTGAACGCGAATTCCGAACGCCTGACCTCTCCGATGACGCCCGTGTCGAGCAGCACGCGCGCATCCACGGCCATCCAGTCGACCAACCATGTCTCGACGCTGGCGCCATCGTAGCGGCCCGCGGCGATATCCGCTTCCGTCAAAGCGGCGGAGGTCAACGCGCCCGAAACCTCGCCCCCGCCGATGACAAAGCCGCCGTCGCTCTCCATCGCGCTTGGATCGAGACCCGAGCCAGCAAGAAAGTTCACGCCATCGAACGTCAGGTCGCCATCGTGATCGGTGAAGCCCATTTGGCCTCCGTCGCGCAAGGTCAATCGCCAGCAGTGACAGAGCGTCGTGGCGCCGGAGAGGCGGCCCGCGAGCAGATCGGATATGGGACGCATGTCGACCTCAGGGCAGAATTTCGATAACGGGAATTTTTGGAATTTCACCGGCCGCGAACGCCGTGTGATCAATTTCCAGATAGTCCGTGTCGAACCGCGCGGGCGTGTCGAAAAGATAGCCCGCCGTGACGATGGCCCCGGCCGCCGGCGCGCGACCCGCGCGAAAAGCGACAACTCCCGTGGTCGCGTCGACGTCGAAGTCCACGCCGACGCTTTTTTCCATTCCGGCGACGGCGATCCGTGTCGAGTCGGCCACCGGCTTCGCGATGTCCCGCGCATACGGGGCGAAGGCGCTCCCATATGTCTTGACGATCTGGAAGGACACGCGCGCGCCATCGCCGATGCCGATCGTCTGGTCGAGCGGAGAAGGCGTCGCGTTCGGCGCGCAGGATTTGAAGTCGGCGCGATCGCGCCAGCGGAAGCCATAAAGCATGCCGCGTCGCTCCTCGAAAAACGCGATGACCTCGCTCAGGGCGGCAAGGCTTTTCACGCCGTAGCCGGCGTCATAGCGCCGGCGCGACCGCGCCCAACGCGCGTTGCGCTCCTCGCGATTTGACCCGAGCGTGACAATGTCCGTGCGGCGCTGCGGGCCGCCGCTGCTCCGCAACGAAATATCCAGCGGAAACTGGACTTCATGAAATCCATTCATCGCGCGAACCCCGTCTCGAAAACCATCGCCGTTACAATCCCCGTTGCCCACGAGCGACCGCGCGCGCGAGCGCGCCGGAAATCTGAACCTGCGATTGCTGGAACGACGCCGCGTCTGGCGTCGAGATGTTGACTTGCACATTCGAGCCGCCGCCCTGCCCCCGCGCGACGACGCCCAGTTCGCCGCCTGGTCCGCGCGCCAGCGGCAGAATGGCTTCGGCGCCCCGCTCGCCCATCAGGCCTAGGCCACCGCCCGCGCCGAAGAACGTCGGCCGCGCCACAATGCCGCCATCCGCGAATGGCTGAACGCCAACGCTAGTCGCGCCCGCCAGTCCCGATCCACCGGAAAGTCCGCCGAGCAGCCCGCCAAGCAACGAATTGACGCCGTTGGTCAACCCTTGAGTCACCGGTTGCAGCGCGCTGTTCAACGCCACGCGTGAGAGATTCGTCAGCACGGATTGCAGCGTCATGTCGAATGATTTTCCAGCGACGACGGCGTTGGCGAATGTCCTTGTCAGACTGCTCGACACCTTGTCGGACGCAAGCCCTATGTTATCGAGCGATGTCTTGACCTGATTGAGATCCTGCGCGACGAACGCGCCCGCCGTTGTCAGATCGGTCATCGATTGTCTCCATCTGGAAAGGCTGCCATGAGCCGCGACAGCGTCGCGCGCGACGTCGGCTGATCAACGCGCGCGCGTCCGTGAACGCCATCGATCGCCGCGGCGAGTTCTCGCGGCGTCAATGACCAGAACGCATGGGATGACAGCCGCAGAACGCCGAATCCGAACGCCATTGCCTCGTCCCAGGGAAAGGCCTCGTGGCCGGACTTGAAACGGGTTGGCTCGGATATCGCGCGATCGGCGGCTAGATAGGGTTTGCCGCCTCGCTCTCGCGCGACGCGTCGGCGCCAAACGTGGCGGCGAGCAAGTCGGCGGCGATGCGAACATAGCCTTGCAATCCGCCCTCGACCGACATGGCCGCGACTTCCTCGTCGGCGATCGCCGCTCCGCCGCCGCGCAGCCCGAGGCCAATGATGACGAGCAGATCGCGCGCCGACAGCCGCCCCTGCTCGAACCGGCTCGCGAGCGCGACAAGATCCGTCGCGCCAAACGCCGACTCCATCTGCGCGAGCGCGCCCAGAGTCAGTCTGAGCACATAGGTCTTGCCGCCAAGATGGGCGCTGACGTCGCCCCGGTGTGTGTTGGCGCTCATGAGGTCAGCTCGCCACGAACGTCAGCGCGCCCGCGGATTCCAGCGTCATTTCGAAGGTAAGTTCCGCAGTGTGATCGCCGCGCCAGTCGAGCGCGGAAATCTGGAACAAGCCCTGGATGACTCCAAATGCGGGTATCGCGACCTGCCAGCCCCGGATCGCGCCGTCGAAGAAAGCCTGCCGGATCAACCCGTCGGAGGCGGCGTCCTTGAAAAGGCCCGAACCAGAAATTGAGGCGCGACGCAGCCCGGCGCCCGCCAACAGTTCGCGCCATCCGCCAACCGAGTCGGCGCTTGTCGCGTCGACCGTGTCGGCGTTCAACGCCAGCCTTTGCGTGCGCATGCCCGCGACCGTGACGAACACGCCGGTTCCGTCGTCGATCTTGAGCAGCAAATCCTTGCCTTTTTGAGCGGCCATTTAAAACTCCATTTATGCGACTACACGGGCAATTGTTCGGTCGTCGCGCGAAAGCGCGCGGCCACGCGATTGAAGCGACCGTTGACCTCGCGTTTCGTTTCGAACTGCGTGAACCGAAGATTGACGAGGCGATGGTTATCAAGCGAGAGGGGTTGATCATGCAACAGAGCGCGCATGCGCTCGGCGATGATCAATGCCTCGCGCGCGCCAGGTTGCGAAGACCACGCGTTGACGACGAAAATGTGCTCGGCGCCCTCATCGCTCGCGGTCGACCAGTCGCGCGATTGCCAGTCGCCAAAGGTGACATAAGGCATGGCGACGCCGCGCGGCGCCTCGTCGAATACGTTGGCGCCTCCGAGAATGGACACAAGCGCCGCGTCGCCCACAAGCGTGGCGCGAACCGACTTTCGAACGGCGAGCGCCGCCGACATGGTCATGGCTTGACCTCCTCGCACAGGGCCTTCGTGAATAATCCCTTGTCGTCGATCGCCTGAAGCCCGACGATCTGGAAAACGCGCGCCGCCAGCCGGAAGCGCATCTCGGCCGTCATGCCCTCGCGCGATCGGAACGCGATCTCGTGCGTGACATTCTGACCCTGCTGATCGTTGCGAAAACTTGGCGCGACAGCCACGTCCTTCAATCTAGCGCGGATGGTCGCCACGCTGGCATAGACACGCGAAACACCGCCGGCATCATCGGGCGTGTCATTCGGCGCCTCGAGCGTGAACAGCCAACGTCTGGCGGCAATGGTGGGCCGATCGCTCATGTCAACCTCGCGCGGCGAAACGGCGCGATGAGCGCTGCTATGGGAGCGGGCAATCGCTCGGCGGCCGCGTCGGCCTCGACGTCGCCGCGATTCTCGAACCACCTCGCGGCAAGCATCTTGATCGCCAGACGCAATGGTTCCGGCACGTCGGCCGGCGCGTCCCCGTAACCCGCCACGACATCGATCCAGATCCCGCCGAGCGCGACGCCCGGCGACGGAGGATCGACAAGGAACATGATGCGCGCGCCATCCGGCGAAGCGTCGACTTCGAAATTCGAGGAGTCGATGGCATGAGACGCGCCGCTCGAATCGCGAACCTGGATCGCCGCGACGGAATGGAATGGCGCGACTGGCGCGCCGACAATCAAATGATCGCGTAAGCCCGTCCGTCCGCGAGGCGTGGCGCGCGGCCAGTCATCGAGCGACATTCGCCACGTCTGCGTGATCAGGCAAAGACGGGTCGCGCTTTCCACCATGGCGCGAGCGCTTGACACCAGCGCGGCGACGATGTCGTCCTCGCTTGCGTCATCATTCCTCAACCAGGCCTTTTGCTCGGCGAGCGATACCGGCTCGATGGCGGGTGGGGTCAGCAATATGGGTGTCATTGGAGCTCCCGGACGAATGGGTTAAGAAGCGCGATGGAGGCGACGTCCACGCATGAAGCATTCGACGATCCTGATGATCTTTATGATCGCGGCGAGCCTCGCCGCGCCGCGCGGGGCGACCGCCATCGTCGGACCTTCGGCGGATCACGGCCCACTGGAGCGCCATGTCGTCATGGTTCTCGCCCGGCAGGCGAAAGCAGCGTCGTTTTGCACCGGCGTCGTTATCGCCTCGGACATCGTGTTGACCGCGGCGCACTGCGTTCGTGACGCCGCCAATACCGCCGTCCACTTTCGCGACGCCAACGGACAGCCAATCATGCGCCCGGTCGCCGCCATCGCCACGCATCCTGGCTATCGCCCCAACGCGATCGTCACGCGCGAGAAATCCATTGACCTCGCGCTTGTGCTTTTGACGACGGCGCTGCCCGAACGTTTCGCGGCCGCGAACCTGTCGGACGACGCAAGCACGACCATCGGGCAACGCTTCAGGATCGCCGGATATGGATTGACGCGCGAGGGCGTTGGCGCGAGCGGAGGAACGTTTCACTGGGGCCCGCTAGCGGCGCGCGCGCCCCTGTCCAGAATCCTGCTCTGGGCGGAAGGCGCCGATGGCCACGCCCTTGGCGCCTGCACGGGCGATTCCGGCGGGCCGATTTTCGCGGAGTCAGACGCGACCGTCGTGGCCATCACGAATTGGTCCACGGGCGTTCCGCCTTCACATTGCGGCGCGCTTACGCAAGGCGCGCTGGTCGCGCCGCAACGGTCCTGGATCGATGGCGTTCTCGCCACGTGGCGGACGCGCTGACCCGCGCGTCCGCCTCGCATTCGGGATCAGGTCGTGCCGAACTTCAGCAGCTTGATCGCCTCGAAATCCTGCATGCCGCCGCCCACGCGCTTGGTCGTGTAGAACAGCACATAGGGCTTGGCCGAATAGGGATCGCGCAGCACGCGAACGCCAAGGCGATCGACCACGAGATAGCCGCGGTTGAAATCGCCGAACGCGATCGAGAATGAATCGGCCGCGATATCCGGCATGTCCTCGGCTTCCACGAGCGGGAAATTCATCAGCGTGGCGGGTCCGCCGAGGGTCGCCGGCGGCTCCCAGATATATTCCCCGGTGGTCGTCTTGAATTTGCGCACCCGCGACTGAGCCTTGCGGTTCATCACGAAGCGCGCGTTCTGCCGATAGCCCGCGCGCAGCGCGTAGACGAGGTCGAACAATACATCGGAGGGGGAAGTCGCGGCGAAGTCGCCCGACACGCCCGTGTCGATATAGCCCGTATTGCCCCAGGACCAGGTGGACTGAAGCGCCTTGGGATAGGTCATGAACCCCTTCGGCTTGTTGACGCCGTCGCCATTGACGAAGGCCGCGCCCTCCTGCTCGGCGAAGACCGTGGCGATTTCGTCGGCGATCCACTGCTCGACATCGACGACGGCGTCGTCGAGCAGAGTCTGGGTCGCCGCCGGCATCGCGTAGAGTTCCATGGCGGGGAAGGTCATGTCGGCGATCTGCTGGTTGGCGCTCTGCGGACGCGCGTCGGTCTCGGCCACCCACCCAGCCGCCGGACCAGCTTTGGAATAGGCCTTGCGGAAGGTCGCGGTCGACGTCTCCCGCACGCTGGCGATCGAGCGGATCGGCGAGATGTTGGCGATCCGCCGCATGATCTCGCGCTCGGCCGGAATGGGCACGAGATAACCGCCGTCGGGGCCGGACCCTTCCGTCATCGCCTTCGCTTCGAGCGTCTTGAGGCCAACGCTCTCGCCGCTTTTCATATAGGCGCGAAACGCGGCCTTGTGTTCGCGTTCGGCCGGATCGAGGGCGGATTTCTCGGACAACGCGAGTCGCGGACGCGCGCGCTCAATCATCTGCGCGTCAAGGCGGCTCTTCGTTTCATCGAGCGCGCGATCGATGCGCGACAGCTTTTCCTCGGTGATCACGTCGGCCGAAAGCCGGCCCTCGATCTGGGCAAGTCTCTCGTCATTGGTTTCGCGAAACGCGGCGAAGGCGCGATGCAGCGAGTCGAGATCGGCGATGGCCTTGGTCTCGACGGCGGCGAATGGCGTTTGCAACGTCATGGAGGACACCTCTTTCATGCTGTTAGGATTCCGCGCGCGGCGCGGTGGCGAAGCCGTCGCGAATGGTCGCCCTCGCGCGGACGGCGTCGCGCAAGGCCAGGCGCGATCCGGGTCGCGGACGCGCGTGGAGCCTGAATTTGAATACTGATGAAACGCGCGGACTATCCGCGCCAGGCGTCGTCTGTCCCGGCGTCACGCGCGCGCGCCGCCACAAGGCAAGCGGTGATTTCGTTCTCGAACGCGAGAGCGCTTGCCGTATTGGCGATCCTCGCCTCGACGCGCAACGATTCGCGTCGGAGTGGCGACGAGCCCTTGACTGAAATCACCCGCGCGCGGGGCGCCATGGGAAAGGTGACGAGCGAGATCTCCCACAGATCGAGCTTGCGCAGCAGCCGCGCGCCGGTTGTCGCGTCCTTCGTCGCGAGTTCCGTGCGAAAGCCGATTGAAAGACCATCCAGCGATCCCTCGCGCATGAGGGCGAGCGCCTCGCGCGCGCGGGCGACCGCGAGATTGAGCCTGCCACGCACACGCAGGCCCCGCGCGTCTTCCACGACGGAGAGCCAGGTTCCGATGGGCTCGGCCTGATCGTGTTGCCAAAGCATGCGCACGCCCGCCGCGCCACGCTTGCGCAGCGTATCGCGAAAGGCGCCGCGCTCGACGATATCGCCGCCGAGATCCATCGCGCCAAAGATGGAGGCGTAGCCATCGAACACGCCCGCCGTCGTGATATCCCCGAACGCCGCGGGCGCGCGTTTCGTTTCCCACGCGGCGCGAGCGCCGGCGCGGTCCTCCTGAACCGTTTGCGTCATGAATGAATGTCCCGGTGATGAATTCTAGCCAGCCGCGATGTCGCGGCCGCGCGTCAGGCTCGCCGCGCGCTCCAGCGCCCGCCGGAACCTTCTGAAAACCTCGTCTTCGTCGCGCGCGAGCCATGGACCGCCCGCGATGAGCAACAGCGCGTGCATCAGGGAGCGAAGAATCATTCGTCTTCTCCGAAATGACGATTGAAACGCGACAGTTCACGCACGAAGGCATCAAAGCGTCGGTTCGCGGAGGCCAGCTCGCGCAGGCTCCACATCAACAGGCCCGACGCGCCGCTCGCCCAGATGAAAAGGGCGAGATGCGCGAGATCGCCTCGCTGAATGAATTGTTCAATGACCTCGTTCATGGAGGCGTCTCCAGGATGGAGGTGTGGCGAGGTCTGAAACGTCAGGTCGTCCAACGCGCCTCGATCAGTTGGCGAGAAACGCCTCTAAATCAGGAATTTCGAACCCTCTCGGCCGAGACGGAGTCGATGGCATTGGCTGGCGTTGAAACCGTGATGGTAATCAAAGCGCCATTGATGCGATACAAGATCGCGTAGCCCTTACCGGTCGACGAATATTGCTTCGTCAGGACGGGATCGAGGGCGTCAACGCCAGCGAGATTTACGTCTGGCTTTTGTTTCTCGAAGACAATGACGATTTCGGATGTCTTATCGTCGCTTGCTACAACATTGATCATAATATCATCGGCGCGAAGTTTAGCGCCGGTTATGATTGTGAGACCGGCGCGTATCGCCTTTACATCGGCCGCCTGCAAATCAATATCCAAGCGCTGCGACAACAAGTCCGGATTTGTACCGGAAACATCCTGAACAGCGGCAGCAAGATCGTTACACAGTCTTCGCAAGTTTTTCATTGAATTTTTCCCACGGCCATGCGCGTCTAGGTCTCGTTGACAAAGTAGCGCATCCATAGCCGGATGCAGGCGATTTGAACGAAGCCTCCGAACGTTTCGGCGAGCTTGTCGTATCTCGTCGCGAAGC
>CAIOVE010000030.1 GCA_903861645.1 uncultured Hyphomicrobiales bacterium | reverse complement strand
TCGCTGGGATAGCGCAAACGGCTTCGATCATAACGCGCGCGATTTTCGTTGGTCCACATCAGCGACCCCTCCGAATCAGGTCGCCTCTCTTGAATCACAAACGATTCATTCGATTCAAGAACTCATCGGACAGACACTGACGGTGGGCGCGAAATATCCCGCGCGTCGCGCGGATCTGCTGCGTCGCTGGGAGCGCGAGGCGCGCGACCGGCCGCACCCGTCGCGCTAATCCTCAGTCGCGGCGCGGATTGACGAGATCGCCCGTCGCCGGCGCGCCGCCCATAACCCGGCCATCCACGATCCGCGCATGGCCGCCCGCCACCAGCCTCAGCGCGAGTGGATAAATCTCGTGTTCCCGCGCCAACACCCGCGCGCCCAGCGTATCGGGCGTGTCGTCGTCGCGCACGGCCACGGCGGCCTGAGCGATGATCGGGCCCGCGTCCATTTCCGGCGCGACGAAATGCACGGTGCAGCCGTGAATTTTCACGCCATCGGCCAGCGCGCGCTCGTGCGTATGCAGGCCCTTGTAGGAGGGCAGCAAGGCCGGGTGAATGTTGAGCATCCTGCCCGACCAGCGTTCAACGAACCACGGCGTCAGCAGGCGCATGAAGCCGGCGAGGCAGACGATCTCGATGCCGCGCGCCTCCAGCGCCGCCTGCATGGCGCGCTCGAAATCCTCGCGCGACGTGTAAAGCCGATGGTCGATGGCGAGGGTTTCGATACCCTTCGCCGCGGCCGTCGCCAGACCGGCGGCGTCCGGCCTGTTCGACAGCACGAGCGCGATTTCGGCGGGATAATCGGGCGCCGCGGCCGCGGCGAGCAGGCTCGTCATGTTGGAGCCGCGCCCGGAAATCAGCGCCGCGACCTTCTTGCGGGCGGGCGCGCCGCTCACAGGTCGAGGCGTCCGCGATAGACGACGCGATCCTCGCCGCTGGCTGCGATGGCCTCGCCTAGGCGCACAGGTTTTTCGCCAGCGGCCCGCAGCGCCGCCTCGGCCTCGTCGGCGCCATCCTTCGAGGCGACGACGATCATGCCGATGCCGCAATTGAAGGTCCGCAACATCTCCCGTTCGGCGACCCCGCCAGCGGCGGCGAGCCACTTGAACACGGGCAGGACCGGGATCGCCGGCAGGTCGATCGAGACGCCCACGCCCTCCGGCAGAACGCGCGGAATATTGTCGGGGAAACCGCCGCCGGTGATATGCGCCAGCGCCTTGATGGCCTGTGTCGCCTTGAGGGCGGCGAGCAGCGGCTTCACGTAAAGCCGGGTGGGCGTCAGCAGCGCCTCGCCCAACTTGCGCGCGGGTTCGAAGGGGGCGGGCGCGTCCCAGCCGAGGCCCGCGCGTTCGACGATGCGCCGCACCAGCGAGAAACCGTTGGAGTGAACGCCCGACGAGGGCAGGCCGAAGACGACATCGCCCGGCGTCAGGTCGCCGCGCGGCAGCAGGCGGCCCCGCTCCGCGGCGCCCACCGCGAAACCGGCAAGGTCATAGTCGCCACCCCGGTACAGGCCGGGCATTTCGGCGGTTTCGCCGCCGATCAGCGCGCACCCCGATTCCACGCAACCCGCCGCGATGCCCTTGACGATGGCCGCGCCGGTGGCCGGCTCCAGCTTGCCGGTCGCGTAATAGTCGAGAAAAAACAGCGGCTCGGCGCCCTGAACGATCAAATCGTTGACGCACATGGCGACGAGGTCGACGCCGACCGTGTCGTGAATGCCCGCATCGATGGCGATCTTGACCTTGGTGCCGACGCCATCGTTGGCCGCGACGAGGATCGGATCGATGAAACCGGCCGCCTTCAGGTCGAACAAGCCACCGAACCCGCCGATTTCCGCGTCCGCGCCCGGTCGCCGCGTGGCGCGCACGAGCGGCTTGATCCGATCGACCATTTCGTTGCCGGCGTCGATGTCGACGCCCGCCTGGGCGTAGGTCAGCCCGTTCTTGCCCTGATCCGGCATCGCAATTCCCCTGTATGGGGCGGGGTTAGCGCGCGGCGGCGGGCAAGGCAAGGCGGGCGAGGGCGAAACACGTCTTTGCCAGCGTGGGCGAACCTGTATAGTGCGCGCGGGGATGAACGCTCGCGACTATCTCACGGGACTGCCGAATCTGATCACGGTGGGGCGCCTGCTTCTCGTGCCGGTGACGGTCGCCCTGATGGTCTGGCAGCGCTGGCCCGAGGCTTTCGCCGCCTTTGTGATCGCCGGCGTCTCCGATGGCGTCGACGGTTTCCTTGCCCGCCATTTCGATCTGCGCACGGAACTGGGCGCCTATCTCGACCCGCTCGCCGACAAGGCCCTGCTGGTGTCGATCTACATCTGGCTGGCGGTCGACGGCATCCTGCCTGTCACCCTGGCCATTCTGGTGGTCTCGCGCGACGTGATGATCATCGGCGCGGTCCTCGTCTCCTGGGTCTTGCATACGCCGATGCAGATCAGGCCCTTGCCGGTCTCCAAGTTGAATACGGCGGCGCAAATCGTGCTCGCCGCCGCGGTTCTGGCCAGTCGCGCCTTCGACTGGCCGCTCGACGGCTGGCGCGTCCTGTTGATCTGGACGGTCGCGGCGTTGACGATCGCCTCGACCGGCGCCTATCTCGCGCAATGGCTGCGCCACATGAACGTGGCCGCGCGTGGATGAAATAGCCTGCATGACCGGGAACCCGCGCCAACTGGCGCTCGATCTGCCGACCGAACCGCGCTTCGGGCGCGAGGATTTTCTCGTGTCGCCGTCGAACCAGGTCGCCTTCGAGACGTTCGAGCGCTGGCCGGATTGGCCGGACCCCATGCTGCTGCTGCTGGGGCCGACGGGCGCCGGCAAGAGCCATCTGGCGACCATCTGGGCGCGCCGTTCCGGCGCCCGCGTGCTGTCGGGCTCGGCCCTGCCGCTCGCCGACTTGCCGGCGCTCGCCAGATCGGGCGCGGTTTTGATCGAGGACGCCGATCAGGCGCGCGGCGTCGAACGCGAAATGTTCCATCTGATCAATCTCGTGCGTTCCGGCGGCGGCTTTCTGGCGATGACCGCCCGCTCGTGGCCGGACGGATGGGGCGTCGCCTTGCCGGACCTCCTGTCGCGGCTGCGCCAGTCGCCCGCCGTCGAGATCGCCGAACCCGACGACGCCCTTGTGCGCGCGGTGCTCGTCAAGCTTTTCGTCGACCGGCAGTTGATGGTCGACACCACGGTGGTCGAGTTTCTGGCCTTGCGGATCGAGCGGTCGCTGGCTTCAGCTCGCGCGATTGTCGAGGCGCTGGATCGCGAGGCGCTGGAGCGGGGCAGGGCCATCACCCGCCCCATGGCCGCCGATTTCCTGAGGCGGCTGGAACAGACTTCGTCCTAACGTCATGCTACCGTCATGTTTCGCCGTGAAGGGTCGCGCGCACCGACGGTGAACCGGGAGAATGAGCGTGGCACGACAGGCGAAATACGCGACAGCGCTGGCCAGGCAGGCGGACGCCGAACCTGTTGTCGCGGCGGAGGATATTGGCGGGGAACTGGCCCTGTCGCCCCGGCGATTCATCAACAGGGAATTGTCCTGGCTCGAGTTCAACCATCGCGTGCTCGAGGAAGCCTCGAACCGCAACCATCCGCTGCTCGAGCAACTGCGCTTTCTGTCGATCTCGGCGAGCAACCTCGACGAATTCTTCATGGTGCGCGTCGCCGGTCTGCGGGGACAGGCGCGTCTCGGCCATCTGTCGCCGGGCGATGACGGCCTGACGCCGATCGAGCAACTTGCGCGCATTCGCGAACGCACGCGCAAGCTGACCGCGGAGCAGAGCCGGCGCTGGCGGGAGTTGCGCCACGAGCTGCGGCAGGTCGGCGTGATGATCCTGACCGCCGAGGAGCTGGCGCCCGCCGACGAGGCCTGGCTCGAGGATCACTTCCTCCGCAACATCTTTCCCGTGCTGACGCCGCTCGCCATCGACCCGGCGCATCCGTTTCCCTTTATTCCGAATTTCGGTTTCAGCGTGGCGCTTGAACTGACCGGCGCCGAGGATGGGCGCCGCATGAACGCGCTCGTCCGCTTGCCGCTCAAGATCGACCGTTTCGTGCGCCTGCCGGAGGAGCCGGGCTCGGGCTTCACCCGCTTTGTCGCGCTGGAAACCCTCATCCGCATGTACACGGACCGCCTGTTTCCCGGCTACGAGGTTCGCGGGCAGGGCCTGTTCCGCGTCGTGCGCGACAGCGAAGTGGAAATCGAGGAAGAGGCCGAAGACCTCGTGCTCAACTTCGAGACGGCGCTCAAGCGTCGCCGCCGCGGTTCGGTGATCCGCCTCGAATTCGAGGCGACGCTGCCCGAGCATCTGCGTAATTTCATCGCCGCCGAGCTTGAGGTGCAGCCGGACGAAATCTTTCTTCAGGATGGCATGCTGGCGTTGAACGAATTGTCGGAGGTTGTTGGCGTCGACCGGCCCGATCTCAAGTTCAAGCCCTATAATCCGCGCTTTCCCGAGCGCGTGCGCGAGAACGGCGGCGACTGCTTCGCGGCGATCAAGCAAAAGGATCTCGTCGTCCATCATCCCTATGAAAGCTTCGACGTCGTCGTGCAGTTCCTGATGCAGGCGGCGCGCGATCCCAACGTCGTCGCGATCAAGCAGACGCTCTATCGCACCTCCGCCGACAGCCCCATTGTCCGCACGCTCGTCGAGGCGGCGGAAGCGGGCAAGTCCGTCACCGCGCTGATCGAGTTGAAGGCCCGCTTCGACGAGGAAGCCAATATTCGCTGGGCGCGCGACCTCGAACGCGCCGGCGCGCAGGTGATTTTCGGCTTCGTTGATCTGAAGACGCACGGCAAGCTGTCGATGGTCGTGCGCCGCGAGGGCGGCACGCTCGCCAGCTACTGCCACGTGGGCACAGGCAACTACCATCCGATCACCGCGCGCATCTACACGGATATTTCGCTGTTCACGGCCGATCCGGCCGTTGGTCGCGACGTCGCCAAGATTTTTAATTTCATCACCGGTTACGCGCGCCCGGCGAGCCTGGAAAAACTTTCCGTCTCGCCGATCAGTCTCAAGCAGCGCTTGCTTGACCACATCGCCGACGAAATGGCGCACGCGCGCGCCGGGCGGCCGGCGTCGATCTGGGCCAAGTGCAACGCGCTGGTCGATCCGCAGGTGATCGACGCGCTCTACGAGGCTGGACAGGCGGGCGTCCAGATCGATCTGATCGTGCGCGGCATCTGCTGCCTTCGGCCGGGCGTGCCCGGTTTCTCGGAAAACATCCGCGTCAAATCCATCGTCGGGCGTTTCCTCGAACATGCCCGCGTTTACGCCTTTGGCGGCGGCCACGGCCTGCCGCATCCCGAGGCCTTCGTTTACATCGCTTCCGCCGACCTCATGCCGCGCAACCTCGATCGTCGCGTGGAAGTGCTGATGCCCGTGCTCAATCCCACCGTGCATGAGCAGGTGCTCGACCAGATCATGGTCGCCAACCTCATGGACAACCAGCAGAGCTATCGCGTGCTGCCGGATGGATCGAGCGAGCGCATGGGCCCGCGCGCCGGCGAGGAGCCGTTCAACGCGCACGACTATTTCATGACGAATCCGAGCTTGTCGGGCCGCGGAAAATCGCTCAAGGAATCCGCTCCGCAGACCCTCTCCAAGCGACTGGAAGCCAGCTGATCCATGAATATATCCCGGACGCCCCAACCACTCGCCAAACTGGACGCGCCGGGTCGGTTGGCCATCGGCAAGCCGCTCGCCATCATCGACATTGGTTCGAACTCCGTGCGTCTGGTCGCCTATGAGGGCCTGTCGCGCGCGCCGACGCCGATTTTCAACGAGAAGCATCTGTGCGGACTGGGGCGCGGCGTCGCGACCTCGGGACGCCTGGCGGGCGAGGGCATAGAAAAGGCGCTCACGGCCCTGCGACGCTTTCGGGCGCTCTGCGAGGTCATGGATGTGGGCGAGGTGCACGTCATCGCGACGGCGGCGGCGCGCGACGCGGCCAACGGCAAGGCCTTTCTCGCCGCCGCCCGCGAGGCCATCGGCGCGCCGATTGAACTTCTGTCCGGCCAGCGCGAGGCGGAGCTTGCCGCGCTGGGCGTCGTCGCCGGTTTTCACAAGCCCGATGGCGTGTCGGGCGATCTTGGCGGCGGCTCGCTGGAACTGAATCCGCTCAAGGGCGCCCGGCTCAGCCGGGGCGCGACCCTGCCGCTGGGTGGTCTCGCCTTGATGGATATGTCCGGCAAGAGCCCGAAGAAGGCGGCGCGCATCGCCCGCGAGGCGATACAGGCCTGCAAGGTCGCCGAAGCCATGCGCGACCGCACGTTCTACGCCATCGGCGGCTCATGGCGCGCGCTGGCGCGTCTGCACATGCGCCAGCGCAATTATCCGCTCAATGTCATGCACGGCTACGTCATTCCGGCGCGCGAGGCGGCCGATTTCGCCGCGCTCGTGGAGAGGGTCAACGTCGATACGCTCGTCAATATCGACTCCGTCGCGCCGGCGCGCCGTACGTTGCTGCCCTATGCGGCGGCCGTGCTGGGCGAACTCATCGCCGTCGCCAAGCCGCGGGATATCGTCGTATCCGCCAGTGGCGTGCGCGAGGGCATGATCTACGAGCGTCTCGACGCCGCGCAACGGCGCGTCGATCCGCTGATTTCGGCGGCGCGCGATCTCAATGTGCTGCGTTCCCGCGCCCCCCAACATGGCGAGGATCTCTGCGACTGGACCGATGATTTCATGCTGTCGACGCAGTTCGAGGAAACCGAGGAGGATCGTCGCCTGCGCCACGCGGCCTGCCTGCTGGCCGATATCGGCTGGCGCGCGCATCCCGATTATCGCGGCGAACAGTCGCTGAACATTATCGCCAACGCGAGCTTTGTCGCCATCGATCACCCCGGCCGCGCCTATCTGGCGCTCGCGGCGTCCTATCGGCATATCGGGCCTGATGGCGACGTCAGCCCGCTGCTACGGACCCTCGCCAGCGCCCGCATGCTCGACCGCGCCCATATTCTGGGCGCGGCGATGCGCGTCGCCTATGTGCTGTCGGCCGCAATGCCAGGCGTCTTGCCGCGCTGTCCGCTGACGTGCCGCAAGAACAAGCTGCGCCTGTCGCTGCCGCCCGACCTCGCCTCGTTCGCGATCGATCGATTGCAGGGTCGATTGAAACAGCTCGCGCGCCTGATCGGGCGCGAGCCGGAAATCGTCGTCGAGAAGTAGCCCGGACCGGTTACTTGTCGTCGGTCAGCAGCGCCTTGTGGATGAGGCCGGCAATGACGGCCCCAACGATCGGCGCGAGCCAGAACAGCCACAACTGCCCGATGGCCCAGTCGCCCACGAACAGCGCCTGACCGGTCGAGCGCGCCGGGTTGACCGACGTATTGGTGATCGGGATCGAGATCAGGTGGATCAGCGTCAGGCACAGGCCGATCGCGATCGGCGCGAAGCCGGCGGCGGCGCGCTTTTCGGTCGAGCCGAGGATGACCAACAGGAAGAAGCCGGTCAGCAGCGCCTCGGCGAACAGCGCCGCGGCCATCGAATAGCCGCCCGGCGAGTGTTCGCCATAACCGTTGGCCGCGAAGCCGCCGATGGTCTTGAAGTCGGCCTTGCCGGAGGCGATCACGTAAAGGGCGCCCGCCGCGAGAACAGCGCCCACGACCTGCGCGACGACATAGGGAACGAATTCACTCCACGAAAACCGGCCCGCCGCGGCGAGACCCGCCGATACCGCCGGATTGAAGTGACCGCCGGAAACCGGTCCGACCGCGTAGGCCATGGTCAGAACCGTGAGGCCGAAGGCGAGGGAAACGCCGAGCAGGCCAATGCCCACCTGCGGAAAGGCGGCGGCGAAGATGGCGCTGCCGCAACCACCGAAAACAAGCCAGAATGTGCCGATGAACTCGGCGAGCAATTTACGAGACATAAAAATTTTCCCCATTTGAAAAGCCGGTTGATCCGGCAAAAAAGATAATAACGATAGGGGGATCGCTGGCAAGTCGCCCGCCCGGCGCAAGCAACGGGGCGGTCTGGATATCGCGGAATGGCTATTCGGCCGCCGCTTCCGAATCAGCGCCCGGCGCGTCCTGCCATTCGAGGGCGATGACCTTGCCCTTTTCCATGGTCAGCGCCAGCCGTCCGTGCTTCAACTCAAGGGCCCGCGCGCCAAAAATCTCGCGCCGCCAACCCGACAGCGCCGGCGCCTTGGCGCGATCGTCCTGCGCGATAGCTTCCAGTTCCTCGACCGTGGCGATCATTTTCGCCGCGACGCCGGATTTCTCCGAAACCTGCCGCAACAGCACTTTCAGCAGTTCAACCGTCGCGCCGCCGTTGGAGCCGCCGCGCGGGCGCTCCAGGCGGGGCAGGGTCTTGGGGTCGCGCGCCAGTCCGCGCTCGATGGCGGCGAGCAGCTCGACGCCGCCGCGGGATTTTTCCATGCCGCGCGGGGTCGAGCGAAGATGCGCCAGCGCTTCCGCGTCCTTGGGGGCGGCGAGCACGATATCGATCAGCGCGTCGTCCTTGAGCACGCGCGAGCGCGGCACATTGCGCGACTGCGCCTCGCGCTCGCGCCAGGCGGCGACTTCCATCAGCACGGCGAGGTCGCGCGGTTTGCGGGCCCGCCCACGCAGGCGCTCCCAGGCGTTGTCGGGATGTTGTTCGTAGGTCGAGGGCGACAGCAGCACGCCCATCTCGTCCTTGACCCAGCCGGCCCGTCCAGACTTTTCGAGGCGGGCGACAAGGTTGCGATAGACGTCGCGCAGATGCGTGACATCGGCCAGCGCATAGGTGATCTGCGCCTCGGACAGGGGCCGCCGCGACCAGTCGGTGAAGCGCGACGATTTGTCGACCGTCACCTTGCAGATCGCCTGCACGAGGTCGCCATACGACGCCTGATCGCCAAAGCCGCAGACCATGGCGGCGACCTGCGTGTCGAATAGCGGCGAGGGAATCATCTTGGCAAGATGCCAAATGATTTCAAGATCTTGCCGGGCCGCGTGAAAGACCTTTGTGACCTTTTCGTTGGCCATGAGGTCGAAGAATGGCGTCAGATCGAGCCCGTCGGCGAGGGCGTCTATGGCCACCGCCTCGTCGTCGGTGGCGATCTGGATCACGCAGACCTGCGGCCAGAAGGTCGTTTCGCGAAGAAACTCCGTGTCGACCGTGACGAAGTCATGGGCGGTGAAGCGGGCGCAAGCCGCGCGAAGGTCGTCTGTCGTGGCGAGCAATGTCATCTGTTCCGGCTATATCCGACTCGAAGCCAACTGGCGAGGGACATTGATCGAATTAGGTTTGATGAGGCTTAAGGTCGAGGAAACCATAATTTGGTCCAATGCGCCTGTCAGTTGTCGCGATATCATTCGCTGGTTCCGCCGTGGCCTATCTCGATCCGCCGCCTTTTCCCGCTCCCGTCATCGTCATGAAGGACGTCGGCGGGCTCGTGGCCGATTATCAGGCGCGCACCGAGCAATATCGCGCCGAGGGCAGGGAAGTGCGACTGCACGAGTGCCGCTCGGCCTGCACGCTGGCGCTCGGGCTGCCGAATGTCTGCGTTTACCCCTCGAGCCTACTCAAGTTCCACAAGGCCTATGACTGGAACACCAAGGTCCGCGACGAGGCCGTCTCGGCCCAGCTCATGGCCGCCTATCCGCCCGCCGTGCAGGCTCGTCTTGGCGGCCTGACCCGCGAATATCGCGTACTGACCGGCGCCGAACTCATCGCGCTCGGCGTGCGCGACTGCAACGCCGACCAGATTCAGATCGCCCGCGTGAAGCCGGCGCCCGCGCCGCGAAACGCGCCCGGCGGAACCGATCTGTTCGGCTCGGTTCTGGCGATGCTTTCGCCGCCGGCTCCACAAGCGCCTGCCGTCGCGGCGCGGGGATCGCTCGCGCCCGTCCAGACAGCCGTCGTCCGATCGGCGCCCGCTGTTATTGAACCCGCGCCTGATGTGGTGGAAGCCATCGAGCCAACGCCTTTGCCGCCGCGCCGTCCGAGCGATCTGGCGGTCGTCGCTCCGTTGGTCGCGGTCGCCGTCGACGCGCCAACGCCGCCGCGTCGCCCAGTCGATCTCGCGCCGCCAATGCCGGGCCTGCCGAAACTGATCGCCGGCGCCCAGCCGACCCTGCCTTATGGCGTCCTGTCCTATACGGCGTTCGGTCGATAGCCGCGTGGTCGCGCGTTAATCCGTTTCGACGGCCGACCTGGTCCGTCGCGCCTGCCCTGGGTCGTTCGGGGAATCGGCCGGCTCGGCGTCGCGGTTGGCCGCCAGGCGGGGCGAGCGGGCGAGCTTCAGGTCATCCTTGAACCGGTCCTCCCAGAGTCGCCAGCCGAGCACCTCGAACTCGAGCGTTTCGCTCGTCCGGCTGTTGACCCAGGCCCCGTCGATTCGACGACCGGGGAAGGGCAGTACGTAAACGCCGCGCGAATCGCGGCACAACAACTCGACGTCCCACGGCGCGCCCGGCATGCGATCCGTGTTGAAGTCGGTGAGCCTGACGCTCCGGAATGGCATTCGATTTCCTCGGGACGAATTTGCGCGACTGTAGGGGGCGGCCAGTGTGATTGGCAAATTTTGATGCAGCCGAGCCAACTTTTCAGGCAGAACCGATCATGGGCCACGAGCGGGCGGCCAAACGATCAGACTGAGCCGTGAAGTGATTTGGCTCCCCGAGCAGGGCTCGAACCTGCGACAATTCGATTAACAGTCGAATGCTCTACCAGCTGAGCTATCGGGGAACACGCCACGGCGTCGCCGGGCAGTGGCGGGCGTATAGCAAACGATCGGCGGATTGCAAACCCCAAATGGCAAATCCGTCATCGATTGCCGTGGATCGCCAAATTCGTGGCCGCGGGCTTGCGGCGAACAGTGAACTGTTGCTATACGGCGCGACCGCGCGGGCTCCACGAGCCCACGGCCTCGTGGCGGAGTGGCTACGCAGAGGACTGCAAATCCTTGTACGGGGGTTCGATTCCCTCCGAGGCCTCCAAATCCCTTTTCAATTGACCATGGGACCGTATCGTCGGGCCTCGACGCGCGCGCTGCGTAGCCTGAAATTAACGCGTGAGCCGGTCCTAAACGAGCCTCCTCGTAACCAACGAGTCATGCTTTTCATGAATAATCACAATAGAGGCTCCCACACGGAAGCGACTGGCTGTGCATCAGCAGATATTGACCGGTATTGAAAACAACGAGTTTCACCTCGTTTACCAGCCGCAGATGCTGGCCGACGGGTCGCGCATGGTCGCGGTCGAGGCGCTGGTGCGCTGGGATCACCCGCAACGCGGGGCGATCGGACCGGCGACCTTCACCGAGATCGCCGAAGCCACCGGCGCCATTGTCGAACTCGGCGCCTTCGTGTTGCGGCGGGCCTGCGAGGACGCGCTGGCGTGGCCGGGGCTCGGAGTCGCCGTCAATATCTCGGCGGTCCAGTTGCGCGATCCGGATTTCGCGGGAAGCGTCGAACAGATCATCCGCGAGGTCGGGCTGCCATTCTCGCGCGTGGAGCTCGAGATCGTCGAGAGCGTATTCATCGAGGATTTCGACCTCGCCATCAGCGCCATCAACCATTTCCGCTCGCTCGGAATCCGCATCGCGCTCGACGATTTCGGCACGGGCTTTTCGAGTCTGACCTATCTGCGCAAATTGCCGCTCGACAAGTTGAAGATCGACAAATCCTTCGTCGATGAAGTGGGGAAGGTTCAATCCGCGGCCATCGTCCAGGCCATCGCCGCGATGTCGCGCGCGCTCGGCCTGAAGATCACCGCCGAGGGCGTGTAGACCGTCGAACAGCAGCGCTTCCTGCGGATTTGCGGTTGCCATTACCTACAAGGCTACCTGTTCTCGCGGCCCGTTCCCGCGCGGGAAATCAGCGAAATGCTGAAGGTCGTGCAACACGAGCGTCGGATCGCCGGCTAGGCTCGTTCATCGTCGCTGCATCCATTAATCGGCCGGCGGAGAATGGCGGTCGTTCGCATGAAGCGAACGCCGCATGAGCCGCGCCGCGTCAACCGGATTATTCCGGCGTTGGCGCTCCGCCGATTAATTCGACAGATAGGCCTTGGTTGCGTTCGGGCCGAGATTGTCGGGCACGGGAACGTCCGTGGCGCTGTAGTTGGAGTTCAGCACCATTGTCGGGCCGGCCGCGAGGGAGAACTGCCGGGCGACGACGATCGTGTAGGCGGATTTGTCGGCGATCGGGTTCTGCGCGCCGACGAACAGGCGGCCATTGGGGAGATAGATCGTGCCGAGCAGGTTGCGGGCGTTGTTGCTCACGATGTAGTGCACGCCGATGCTGGAGTTGCTCCAGCCGGACGAAGGACCGCCCGGTGACGAAGAGCCGCCGCTCGATCCATTGCCGCCGCCCGAAGAATCCCAGTTATCCGATGAACTGCTGGAGTCCCAGGGTTTGCCGGAACCGGTTGTGTTGCCAAATCCGGTGTGAACCCTGTCTCCCGACGTTGCCCGGTCGGCGAAGACGAGAATACCCGCGAGGGCGCCCGTGGTCGGCGCGGAAAGATCGATCGTGGACTGGGTTTCGAAGTCGAGAAACGCCTGCGTCCCCGTCAGATAAAAGCCGACGTTCGTGCCTTGCAGCGTGGCGCCGTCGGTAACCGTCAACGATCCATCCTTGATGATGTAGACGCCCGAGGCGAGGTTGACCGTCGCGCCGCCGCTGATTGAAAGGCCGCCGCAATAAACGCCGGGATAGAGCGTCGTCGCGCCGCTTGCGATCGCCATGTTCGTCTGCGAGCAGCCACTGTAGGCGGGCGGAGAGCGCGCGGCCAACGGGTCCGGTATCGCGGGGCAATCGGTCAGGGGCTTGGGCGAAACCGTCCCGCCGCGGACCGCCACGCCGCCGGACGAGCACACGAAGGCCGCGCTGATGGCGCTTTTATCCATCGCGACAATGCCGAACTTGCTCTTGGAATTCGAGTAGATCGAACAGCCGGACGCGTTGATGGACGCGGACTGTTGCAGGTAGATCGTTTTGTAGGCCTGTGTTTCGAGGCCGACGACGCAAATGGGCTGGCCACCCACGATCTTGGCGGTGGCGGTTGCGTTGATGGTGGTCAGACTGGTGTCCACGAAGCGCGCCACGTAGGTCGGCACGTTCGCGGAGAGCTTGACCGTGATCGCGCTGTTGTCGCTCGCGATGACGTCGGTGAAGGCGATGCTCGCGCCCACCGAATTCGAGTTGACATAGTTCTGCGCGACCTGGGTCGCGGTGCTGGAGCTGGTGTTGCCGAGGCGCAGTTCTCGCGCGGACGCGAGCGCGGCGCCGTCGGCGACGGCCTGAAGCCGGGATTTCTGCGTGTATAGATTGGCGTAGTCGAGACCGGCGCCGGTGACGCCCAGCAGGGCGGGAAGCGCCATCGCGAAGGTTATGGCGGCGCCGCCGCGCGCGTCGCGAACGATGGCGCTCGACACCGTCCCGACCCACGTCGCAAAGGCGCGGAAGCGCCTCATGAACCCCGCCTGGCCTGTTCCGCCCGCAATACGAAGCGCAGATGGTAGCTCAAGACGCGCCAGTTGACCGGCTTGGTGACGAAGGAGGTCGCGCCCGCCTCGTAGGCGGCGTCGATGCTGACCATGTCCTCCCGGCCCGTCACCATGACGACCGGCAAATCGGCGAAACGAGTGTCCGCGCGCAGGCTCCGCACCAGATCTATGCCATTCATGCCGGGCATATCGATGTCCAGCAGAAGGATATCGTAATCGCCTTTTTCCAGGAGAAGCAGCCCAGCCTCGGCGCTGTCGGCGGATTCGACTTCCGTGTTCGGGGCGGACAGATAAACCGCAGCGAATTCGCGCTGAATGGGGTCGTCGTCGATCGAGAGGATGCGTGTTCGCTCGCTCTGGATGAATTTGAAAGCAGTCGATGTCGATTGAACGGAGGTCATGGAAATACCCGTGAGCTTACCCAACGTAATACAGGCCACGTTCTAACGATGCGTTGACGAGTATGGCCTATCGTCATCAATCGGAACGACAATTGATTAGTAATGGTCGCCAGGAAATTAGGTCTCGTTGACAAAGTAGCGCATCCATAGCCGGATGCAGGCGATTTGAACGAAGCCTCCGAACGTTTCGGCGAGCTTGTCGTATCTCGTCGCGAAGCGCCGGGCATTCTTGAGTTTGTTGAAGCATCGCTCGATG
>CAIOVE010000029.1 GCA_903861645.1 uncultured Hyphomicrobiales bacterium | reverse complement strand
ATGCGCGAGATCATCGCGCGCGATCGGCCTTTCACCAAGGAAATCTGGTCGCGCGCCGACGCCATCTCGTTTTTCGAGAAGAATGGCGAGGCCTTCAAGGTCGAACTGGTGCAGGCGATTCCCGCCGATCAGGATCTGAAAATTTACAAGCAGGGCGACTGGCTCGACCTGTGCCGCGGCCCGCACATGACCTCGACGGGCAAGATTGGTTCGGCGTTCAAGCTGATGAAGGTGGCGGGAGCCTACTGGCGCGGCGATTCCACCAAGCCGATGCTGCAACGCATTTACGCGACGGCCTTCGCCAAGCAGGAAGACCTCGACGCCTATCTGCATCGGCTCGAGGAGGCCGAACGGCGCGACCATCGCCGCCTTGGTCGCGAGATGGATTTGTTCCATTTTCAGGAGGAGGCGCCGGGCGCCATCTTCTGGCATCCGAAGGGCTGGACGCTGTTCCAGACGCTGATTTCCTACATGCGCCGGCGTCTCGCCGCCGACTATCAGGAAGTGAACGCGCCGCAGGTCATGGATAAATCCTTGTGGGAGACCTCGGGACACTGGGGCTGGTACAAGGAAAACATGTTCATGACGAAGTCGGCGGGCGACGACACCGCCGACGAGCGCGTGTTTGCGTTGAAGCCGATGAACTGTCCCGGCCACGTGCAGATTTTCAAGCACGGGCTGCGCAGCTATCGCGATCTGCCATTGCGTTTCGCCGAGTTCGGCGTCGTGCATCGCTACGAGCCGTCTGGCGCCATGCATGGCGTCATGCGCGTGCGCGCCTTCACGCAGGACGACGCGCATATTTTCTGCACCGAGGACCAGCTCGCGGAGGAATGCCACAAGATCAACGAGCTGATCCTGTCGGTTTATCGCGATTTCGGCTTTGATCGCATCGTGGTGAAGCTCTCGACGCGACCCGAAAAACGCGTCGGCACCGACGCCATGTGGGATCACGCGGAAGCGGTGATGTCGCGCGTTCTCGACGAGATCAAGGCGCGGCACGGCGACGTCGTGGAAACCGCGCTCAATCCGGGCGAGGGCGCCTTCTACGGGCCGAAGTTCGAATACGTTCTGCGCGACGCCATCGGTCGCGACTGGCAGTGCGGCACGACGCAGGTCGACTTCAACCTGCCGGAACGCTTCGGCGCGTTCTACATTTCCGCCAACAGCGAAAAAACCGCGCCGGTCATGGTGCATCGCGCCATCTGCGGCTCGCTCGAGCGCTTCACCGGCATTCTCATCGAGAACTTCGCGGGCCATCTGCCGCTCTGGCTGTCGCCGGTGCAGATCGTCGTGGCGACGATCACGCAGGACGCCGATTCCTACGCGCTCGAAATCATCGCCGCCGCGCGCAAGCTTGGCCTGCGCGTCGACGCCGATTTGCGCAACGAGAAGATCAACTACAAGGTGCGCGAACACTCGCTGGCGAAAATTCCCGCGATGATCGTGGTCGGCAAGCGCGAGGCCGAGGAGCGGACCGTGTCGATCCGCCGTCTGGGGTCGCAGGCGCAGACGAGCATGAGCCTCGACGCGGCGCTCAAGGCGCTCGTCGACGAGGCGACGCCGCCGGACGTGAAGCGGGCCGACTAGCCGGGTCGCGGCCGGGCGGGATCGTCCTTGACTGGCGGCGGCGCGGGGGGCGTTTCGCCCGGCGCGAGACCGTAGGTCTTGATGAATGCGACGAGGTCGGCGATCTCGTCGCGCGTCAGCGACATGTCGGGCATGCGCGGATAGGGATTGGCGAGGAACAGGCGCAAATCCTCGTACGTGCGTCTTGTGGCGATCGCCGTGAAGGGCGGCGCGTCCGCTTTCGCCTGCGATTGTCCCGGCTTGACGAGATGACAGGCGGCGCACCAGCGCACGGCGATGGTCTCGCCTTTGCCGGCGTCGGCAGCCGCCACTGGGGACGCGAAGACCGTCACCAGCAGGGCCAACAAATTCAAATGGTTCAGCGGTCGCATGGCGGTCTCCAATCACGTTCAGGATCGCGATTCGTGGCGCGCGCGTCCCTGCGCCAGATCAACGGCCGATCAGAACGCCTTGAAGGTGATGATGGTACGGGTGTCGACGATGCCGGGAATCGGCTGCACCTTCTCGCCGACGAAATGGCCGATGTCGGCGTCCTTCGGCACGTAGAACTTGGCGAGAATGTCGTAATTGCCGGCGATCGAATAGATTTCGGAGGCGATTTCGGCCTCGGCGAGGGCGTTGGCGACGGCGTAGGTCTTGCCGAGCGCGCATTTGATTTCAACGAAGAAGGTTTGCATGCCAGCCCCCAGTGTTCCCGTTCGACGGGCGCGACCGCGCGCGCTCGCCATGATCAGTTTGCGACGACTTCGATATCCCGGTCGAGGCTTGATTGCACCTTGAAGGTGCCCTGAAAGGTTTTCCCGTCGCGACGGGCAATGACGACATATTCGCCCTCGGCCAGCACGAGCGAGGGGAAGGCGCCGATCAATTCGCGAATGACGTCGCCGCCCGGCGTCAGCACGGAAAAACTGGTGTTGGCGAGCGCCTCGCCGCCGGGCGTATTGACCAGCTTGAGGGTCAGGACGGCCGCGTGATGCCGCAGGGTCACATCGGTCAATTTGCCCGCCTGCACGCGCACCTCCGCGTTGACCACCGAGTTGGTCGCGTTGCCGCGACCCGTCGCGCCGGGCGTCGTGCCCGCGCCGTCCTTGTCGAGGTAGGTCGAGATAACGCGATAGGCGCCCTCGGGCAGGCGTATGTTCGCGCCCGGTCGGGCGTCCGAGACGATCAGGCGTGATTCGTTGCCGCCGCGCTCCGGCACGTAAATGGCGATCTGCAACCGGTTCGGCGGAATGGCCGCGTCGCCCAGCAGGCCGGCGATGCGCAGCATGCCCGCGTTCAGGTTCAGCTTCTGGTCGACCACTTGTCCACGCACGGAAACGCGGCGCATGGCGCTGGCGAGGCCGTAGGCGACATGCACGACATATTCGCCGTCATCGAGCCGGATCACCGGCTGGGGATCGCTCGACTTTGCGATCAGGCCGTGGGTTCCATCGGGTTCCGCGCGTTCCTGAAAGACGCGCCATTCCAGACCGGAGCCGACCAGTTTCTGATCGCCGCTCAGGCTGGCCGATAGCCGCAGGCCGCCCTGACCGGGTTCGGCGATCGTCGCGGCGTTCTGCGCCCGTGCTCCGCCGAGCGCGGGACCAAGGGTCACGAGAGCGATGCAGGCGAGTGTCCGGAAAAGCCGCTTCATCGAAATTCCAAGCCCGGATCGCGCCGTCATTGGCCGACGCCGGCATTGCCCCCGCGCCATAGACGGACGACGGCGCGGGGGCAACCGCGTCCGGCCCTTTGCGTCCGGCATCGGGCCGGTGTAGCCCTGTCTCATCAAACGAAGGCGGCTAAACCGTGGCGCGCGCGCCCGCCGCCAGCGCCGGGTGAAATCATGATCGACGCCATCTCCATGCTCAAGACCCGCCGTTCCGTGCCGCCGCTGGCGCTCGATGGGCCGGGGCCGGACGCCGCGCAACTGGAGACGCTGCTGTCCATCGCCGCGCGCGTGCCCGACCATGGCAAGCTCGCGCCCTGGCGGTTCATCGTTTTCGAGGGGCGGGGACGCGACCGGGCCGGCGAGATCATCGCGGGCGTTTTCGCCGCCGATCACCCCGAGGCCAGCGCGGACCAGCTCTCGCTTGAGCGCCGGCGCCTGTCGCACGCGCCACTCGTCGTCGGCGTGGTCTCGCGCGCGGCGCCGCATGTGAAGATTCCCGACTGGGAGCAGGTTCTTTCGGCCGGCGCCGTTTGCATGAATCTCGTCGTCGCGGCGAACGCCATGGGCTTTGCCGCGTCGTGGCTGACGCAATGGTACGCCTACGACCGTCGCGTGCTCGAGGCGATCGGCCTGTTGCCGCATGAAAAAATGGCGGGATTCGTGCACATTGGCCGCGCCAAATCCGCGATCGAGGACCGAGCGCGGCCGGACATGGCCGCCATCGTCAGCCGATTCGACGCCTGATCCATCGAGGAGTTCAGATTGTTTTACGAATATCACCTGCGCGACAAGGCGCTGTTGCCCCATGATCCCTTCAAGGCGCTGATCGCGCCACGACCCGTGGGCTGGGTGTCGACGATGAACAGGGCGGGCGAGATCAACCTCGCGCCCTATTCGTTCTTCAACGCCTTTTCCGGCGCGCCGCCGCTGATCGGTTTTTCCAGCGATGGCGTGAAGGATTCGCTGACCTTCGCGGAGGAAACTCGCGAGTTCGTCTGGAATCTGGCGACGTGGGATTTGCGTGGCCAGATGAGCGATACGTCCGCGCCGCTGCCGCGCGGCCAGAGCGAATTCATCCACGCTGGACTTGAAATGGCGCCGTCGAAGCTGGTCGCGCCGCCGCGCGTCAAGGCGAGCCCCGCCCAGCTCGAATGCAAGGTGACGGAAATCATCCATCTGAAAAACATGGATGGCGGTTATTCGGACAATCGCCTCGTGCTCGGGCAGGTGATCGGCGTTTGGATCGATGATTCCTACATCGAGAACGGCATCGTGCAGGTCACGCGCATGAAGCCGCTCGCCCGTTGCGGCTATCAGGATTACACGGTGCTCGACGACGTGTTCCAGATGCGCCGGCCAGCGGGCGCGGGCAACGCGAGCGGCGGTGGCTGATCGCTGCAACGGTGGATAACCGCTTTTAGGGCGCCCGCGGTGGCGCCCCTTTTGCTTTGTTGAAATCGGTTAGTGCGAAGCCGGGTCCGTCGCTTGACGACATGACCGGCGCGAGTCGCGGGGAAGCGCGCCTCGGCGGGCCTTTCGAAAGAGAGGTCAGCGATGAAAGCCTTGCCCCTGTTCGCCTTTATTGCGCTCGCCAGCACCGCCGCCGCCGCCCACGACAAATGGTGGAATGGCAAGGAGGTCGATCCGTCGACCAAGCGCTACTGCTGTGGCGACAATGACATCAAGCACCTCACCCGCGAGGAAGTGAAGATCGTTCCCGGCGGCTATCAGTTGTTCGACACGGGCGAGGTCGTCACGCAAGACCACGCGCAACCCTCGCCCGATGGGGAATACTGGGTTTTTCGCTGGGGCGACCCGGTGCGCACGCAGTGCTTTTTCGCGCCGGTGCAGGGCACGTGATCGCCGCGAGGCTCAGCTTCGCTTGTATTCGCCAAGGCCGGGCTTGAAGCTCTTTTCGTCGAGGAACTGCTTCATCGCCTTGTCGCCGCCCTTGTCGGGATCGACGTGCTTGAGCGCGTTGATCTTGGCGTCGAGATAGTCGAGCGCCTGATCCTGCGAGACGCCGCGCACCGAACGAATCGCTTCCTTGGTGTAGCGGACGGTCAGCGGGTTCTTGGCTTCGAGCGTGCGCGCCAGCGCCATGGTCGCCTCGCGAAGTTGCGCGGCTGGCACCGCCTTGTTGACGAACTTCATCGCGGCGGCTTCCTTGCCGCTGAAGCGTTCGCCCGTGACCGAATAATACATGGCGTCGCGATAATTCATGATCTGCGTCACCGCCCAGGCGACGAGGCCGCCGGGAATGATGCCCCAGTTCACTTCCGACAGGCCGAAGGTCGCGTCATCAGCGGCAATGGCGAAATCGCAGGCGATAACGGGCGTGAAGCCGCCGCCGAAGCAATAGCCGCGCACCATGGCGATGGTGGGCTTGGGGCAACGCGAGAGCTTGTCCCAGCGCCACGATTGCGAGGCCGCGCCCGTCTTGCGCATGGCCTTGGGATCGTTCTCGTTGGCGCGGAAGAACAGTTTCAGATCCTGCCCGGCGCAGAAATGCTCGCCCGCGCCCGTCACCACGACAACGCGGGTCTCGTCGTCCTCGGACGCCCAGTCGAGCGCCTCGCACATGTCGAGGTGCAGCTGCGGGCTCATGGCGTTGCGCTTTTCGGGCCGATTCAGGATGACGAAGGTCGTCGCGCCGTCGCGCTCGATCTTCACGGTCTCATAAGTCGGGACGCCGCTCATGGTTTCCTCCAAAATTTTGTTGGAGCCATGCTAGCGCGGCGAGGCTGGCCAAGTCGAGGGGGAGCGTCTCCCGCCTCGACCAGACTATTTGCGCGGGCCCAGACCCCACTGGGGAGGCGCGGTCGCCGCGCCGGTCGCATTCGTCGCGGGCGACGGATTTGGCGAGGCCGGCGGAGCCACGCTCGCGCGCATGGCGTGCCGGCGCTTTGCCAATTCGCGCACGCCATAAACAAGCGCGGCGCCAACCGCGAGGGCGATGATCGCCACGAGGGGGCGATAGAAAAGCCATGCGACGGCGATGATCACCGGCGCCAATGTCAGCGTGCACACCAGCGCGATCAGGGACGCGCCCGCGCCAATGATGTTGCCGATGAACGGCACGACGTCGGCGATGACTTCAAGCAGGGACATCGCCACGCGGAAACCAATGAACATCATCAGCAAGCCAAGGGCGCGCAAAATCCAGGTCATCACCCGGTTTTCGTCCTGCCCATGCTTGAACATGAGGGCGGGATCGAGAACGCCTTTCTCAACCAGCAGGATCTCGTTGCCATTGCGCGCGGTCCAGGGCGAAAAAGTGGATTGAGTCTGGCGCGCGACGACGCTCAGGGGCGTCAACGGCAGCGCGGTCCACGCGACGCGCACGTCGCCGATGGCCGGCGCGTCGGGATTGGCACCGACATAGACGCCGCCCGCCGCGATTTTAGCGCGGTCGCCGAACCGCCCGCGCGCGGCCGCGGCGGCCCCATCGGGCGCGCTGAAGGGCTCGCTCGCGTCCAGCAAGCCAATCACGCGATCGCCCAGCGCGAAGGCGCCAAGTCGAGCGTTGGGCGCGGCGAATTCGCGCGAGGCGACGGCGGGCATTGCGGGATTGCGATGTCCCGAGGTCTCGCGGAAACGGCTGGAATCAATGGCCCTGTCGGCCCATTCGCGCGAATAGACATAGCGCGTGATCGTCTCCTCGCCGCCGCCAAGTTTCTTTTGCGTCTCGCTGTGGCTTTCTTCCTTCCACTGATACATCTCGACCTTCCGGACGAGCTTCAGCGCCTTTGCCTCGAAACCGAAATCGCCGTCCCGCGCGGCCTGCGGCGCGCTGGTGTCGCCCGCGACATGCACCAGTTTGCCCTCGTTCGCGGGGTCGATCCTGTCGGCGGCGACGGTTATCACCGCGCCGGCTCCCTCGCTCAGCGCGGCCGCCGTCCTAGCGGCGCGTCCCTCGTTCCAGAACAGCAGGAATCCGGCGGCGATGATCAACAGCAGGCCGAAAAGGATTCCCTTGAATCCATCGACGATCCGCTCGAACCAGCTTTTTGACGAGCTGACGGTGAACGCGTCGGAGGAGGGGGCGTTCGTGTCGAACGGATTGAAGTCCTGGTCGCTCATGGTCTGTTCCGAAATCGTCATTGGCTCGCGCCAACATAGGCTTGGCCTTTATCGTCCAGTCAATGCGCGCGTCGGCAAAAAGTCGCGGCGCGTCTCGCCCGGATGAGAAGATCTATGGCGTCCCCGTTCTCGCCAGCAGTCGCTCCGCCTGTTTCAGATGCGGTCGATCGATCATCGCGCCGTCGAGGTTCAGCACGCCCGCATCGGGATTTTCCGCGAAGGCGGCGACGATTTTGCGCGCGTGGTCGAGGGCCTCGGGCGAGGGGGTGAAGGCCGCGTTGATCGCCGCGACCTGACAGGGATGGATCGCCATCTTGCCCGTGAAGCCATCGCGACGCGCCGCCGCGCATTCGGCGCGCAGGCCCGCGTCGTCGCGAAAATTCGGGAAGACGGTGTCGATGGGCTCGATATCGGCGGCGCGCGCGGCGAACAGGGTCATGGCGCGGGCGAGGCGATAGGGGTCGGCGTAGCCGCCATCCTCCAGGCGGTTCGTCTCGGCGCCGAGCGCGGCGGCCAGATCCTCCGCCCCCCAGGTCAGTCCCGCGAGGCGCTCGCTCGCGCCCGCGTAAGATGACAAGCCGAAGATCGCGCCGGCGGTTTCCGTGGCGATGGGAATGATTTTCACGCCGCCGTCGGGCAAGTCGTTTTCCGCCTCGCGCACGGCGAGCTTGACCGACAGATGCTGGACATCGGCGCCATGGCGCGATTTCGGCAGCATGATCGCATCTGGGGCCGCGGGCATGATGGCGTCGAGGTCGGCGTCGATCAGGCCGCTGTCGAGCGCGTTGACCCGCACGATCAGCATCGGCCGCCGAGCCGCCGTCCGGGCCGCGCGCAGAAAATCATGGGCGCCGGCGCGCGCGGCGGGCTTGGCGGCGAGCGAGACCGCGTCCTCCAGATCGATGATCAGCGCGTCGGCGCCGCTTTCGAGGGATTTCGCCAGCTTGCGGGGGCTGTCGGCGGGCACGAAGAGCAGGGAGCGCATGGTCAATCCTGATGGGGGCGGCGGCGGACGAGGGACTGGCGGCGGCATTCTGCCACCAACACATCCGCCTGATTGAACGCCTTGTGAAGATACTCGACAACGCCGGCGTCGGCGCGCGATTTCGACAAGCGGGCCGAAATCACCTCCGTCGTGCAGTGGATCGTGTCGCCCTCGAAGAGCGGCGCGGGAAAACGCACGTCGGTCATGCCGAGGTTGGCGATGGTGGTTCCCACCGACAGGTCGCTGACGGAAACGCCGATCATCAGGCCGAGCGTGAACAACGAGTTCATCAGCGGACGGCCCCATTCGGTCTCGGTGGCGCAATAATGCGCGTCGATGTGCAGCGGCTGTGGATTGAGGGTCATGTTGGAAAACAGCATGTTGTCCATCTGGGTGACGGTGCGCGTCAGCCGATGGGCGTAGACGCGGCCCGGTTTGATCGCCTCGAAATAAAGTCCGCCGCGAGGATGAAGGTCCGAAGGCCGGGCCGGGTCCAGTGACATTCAATGATCTCCGCCTGTCATGAAGCGCGCTTAAAGCTCTGTTTACCATAAAAAGTCATGCTGACGGGCGAGCCATCCAGACTCGCCGAAGCGGAAAATCATGCCAGTCGTCGCACCGTTCCAGACATGTTTCGCGCGCCTGGCCCCGATGGGCGCCGCGCGCCGCCGTTCAGCCGGCCCGCGCGCATGATCGTTCAACGCTTTCTGACCTGGGTCCAGACCGCGCCCGTGGGCGCCCGCGCCGAGGCGACCAGCGCGCTGGCCCGCGCCTATCTGTACAACGACCTTGCCGATCGCGACCGCGCCGACGCCGAGTCCGCGCTGACCGCCATGCTGGACGATCGCTCGCCGCTGGTGCGCCGGGCGCTCGCCGAGGCCTTCGCCAGCGCGCGCGAGGCGCCGCATCATTGCATCTCGGCGCTGGCCTGCGATCAGTCCGATATCGCCGCCGTCGTGCTGGCGCGCTCGCCCCTGCTGAGCGACGCCGAACTCGTCGACTGCGCCGCCGTCGGCGACGCCTTCGCCCAGTCCGCCATCGCGTTGCGTCCCTGCCTTTCGTCGGCGGTCGCCCGGGCGCTTGCCGAGGTCGGCGCGCGCGAAGCGGTCATTTCGCTGGCGGTCAATCCGGCCGCCGAGGTTCCCGACGCGGCCCTGCGCCGGATCATCGAGCGTTTCGGCGACGACGGCGAGGTCCGCGAGGCCCTTCTGACGCGGCCGGACCTGTCCGCCGGGGTGCGCGCCGATCTCGTTCTCGCGGCGACCCGGGCGCTTTCGGCCTTCGTTTCCGCGCGTGGCTGGATGGCCGAGGAACGCATGAAACGCGTGGGCCGCGAATCCTGCGAGAAGGGCTTCGTCATCATCGCCGGGGACGCGCATCACGCGCCGGACGCCTGGAACGCCGATCTCGCGCGCCGCCTGCGCCTGTCGGGTCAGTTGACGCCCCATCTGGCCCTGCGCGCCCTGTTGAGCGGCGCGCGGGCTCTCTTCGAGGCCATGCTGGTTGAGCTGACGGGGTTGCCGGCGTCGCGCGTCGCCGGGCTCGTTGGTCGGTTCGAGGGCTCGGCCTTCGCCGCGCTCTGCAAGAAGGCGGGATTTCCCGCCAGCCTGTTGCCGGCCTTCAGGGCCGGACTGGCGGGCGACGATCAGGAGTCCGGGCTGACGCGAACGCGCGTCGCGCGGGCGCGGGCAGCGCTGCGGTCGGTCGATCCGTCCGTCGACGCGGCCGTGATGGCCGGCCTTCGCCGCCTCGAATCGGAGGCCGCCCGCGAAGAGGCCCGGCAGGCGAGCGCCGAACTGATCGACGCCGCCGCGGCGCGCGAGGCGCGGCTGACCGCGGAAGCCTTGCTCGCGTCGACGGCGCCGGTCGTTGAAATCGATCTGGCCGCGATCGAGGCGGAACTCTTCGCAGCCTGAACGAATCAAAGGTCCGCCATTTCTGGGGAAAACGCTGCCGATCAATGATCGGACAGCCAATATCGCTGCATTTTTGAAATTTTTCGGGTTTCACTATCTTCGCAGTCGCGAAATGGCGGGTTTGCGGCCGGAATCCGTCGATATGGCGTCATAAAAGTGTGGCTTGCGGACAACAGTTCCTTACCGAAATCGTGTTTTGCCCATTTTGGGTGTGTGTGCCCAAAATATTCGTCCGGCGCGGCTTATGTTCCAGCATGCGAACGGAATCACCGGGAGCAGACCGTGTCGTTTTCCATTCCCTTGGGGGGCAGGCGGCGCGGATCGAAGGGGCGGTGAATAAGCAAAGGGCTCTGGCCTGGCGCGAGGCAACCGGTTCCATGGTTCATCACACTGGAGGTACACCATGAAGGTCATCAAGAGCCTTCTCCTCGGTTCGGCGGCTGGTATCGCCGCTGTTGCCGCCGCTCAGGCGGCCGATCTTCCCTCGCGGAAGTCGGCTCCGGCGGAATACGTCAAGATTTGCGACGCCTACGGCGCCGGCTTCTTCTACATCCCGGGCACGGACACCTGTCTGCGCGTCGGCGGCTACCTGCGCGCTGAATACGCCTACTCGCAGCCGAAGAACTCGATCTCGATCCCGTCGTGGAAGGCGAACGCCGCTTTCATCACCCTCGTTCCGACTGGCGCTGCCTCATCAGCGTCCTATATCCCGTCGGGCGTGATGGACTCGACCGGCTTCCTCGGCCGCGGCCGCGTTGAACTCGACGCGCGTACGCAGACCGCCTGGGGCACGGCCCGCACCTTCATCGCGCTGCGCGGCAACGCCGTGTCGGGCGTCTACAACCAGAACTACCAGACCGCTTCGACCGTGACCGGTGGCGCTTCGGCGACCGCCCTGACCGTCGAGCAGGCGATCGTCCAGTTCTCTGGCTTCACCTTTGGTCGCACGACGGCGGAAATCTTCTCCTTCCTGCCGGCCTATAACTACGCTTCGTTCTCGAACTCGGGCTTCCCGGGCGCGATCAACATCCTGTCGTACACCGCGACGTTCGGCGGCGGCTTCTCGGCCACCCTCGGCATCGAGGATCGCGGCGGTCTCTCCGGCTACTCGACGACCCCGGGCATCGCGATCGGCAGAAACTTGGCCAACGCGACCACTCTTTTGGGCTTGGTCAGCGCTACGGCGGCTTCGGCCACCCCTGGCATCGCCAACGGCCCGTACACCTGGCCGGCGCTTGTCGGCAACGTCCGGTTCGACCAGAGCTGGGGCGCGATCCAGATCATGGGCAGCGTCGTGCAGAACGGCGCGATCACCGCTCTGACCAACACCAACCCGGCGGCTGGCGGCAGCTCCAACGTCGTCCTGACCCAGACGGGCTGGTCGCTCGGCGCTGGCCTGAAGCTCAACCTGCCGCAGCTCGCGGCTGGCGACCACCTCTACCTGACCGCCGCCTATGGCGTGGGCGATCTCGACCACGTGCTCGGCAACAACACCTCGGGCTCCCCGCCGAACATCGGCCGCGAACTCGGTGGTCTGTGGCGTCAGGACCGTAACATGTACGTCGGCGCGAGCGCTGTTGCTTGCGCCGCCGGCACGATCACCCGTGCCTGCTTCCGTTCGGAAGAGACCACGGCCTGGTCGATCGCTGGCTGGTTCACCCACTACTGGACCCCGACCATCCGCTCGGTGTTGCTGTCGTCCTATGCCCAGATCACCCCTGGCACGATGACCCGCAACACGGACTGGACCCTGGGCGGCCTGAGCAACGCCAACCTGTTCAAGATCGCTGGCCAGCTCGTCTGGACGCCGGTCAAGGACCTCGATATCGGCGCGGAAGTTCAGTACCTGAACCTGCAGCAGAAGCTGGCCGGCACGAACGGCGCGAATCCGACCCCCATCCCGGCGACTTGGGTCACGGGCGCTTCGTCGAACACCTGGCAGGCTCGCCTGCGCGTTCAGCGCCAGTTCTGATCGCTTCCAGCGATCTGAATTGATCCAAATAAGGCCCCGGCGCGAAAGCGCCGGGGTTTTTCGTTGATAGCGGCCATCGCTGGGTATCGCGATCGCATGCGCCTCTTTTCATAAGACCCAAAACGGGTTAGCTCGGACCCATGACAGAAACAGCACAAACCATCCGGCCCGCAGCCGGCAAGTCCTGCGGCGATTGCATGCTTTGCTGCAAGCTGTTCGCCATCGCGCCCCTCGACAAGCCCATGGGCAAGTGGTGTGTTCACGCCAGGCCGGGCGTGGGCTGCATGATTTACGAGGATCGTCCGGGCGACTGTCGCGCGTTTCAGTGCGGCTGGCTGATCGACCCTTCTCTTGGACCTGAGTGGAAGCCAGATCGCGCGAAATTCTTCATCGCGAATTTCCCCGATGGCAACGTGCATCTCATGGTCGATTCGGGCGCCGCGAGCGCGTGGAAGGACGAGCGCTATTATCCGACGATCAAGATCGCCGCCGCCCGCCTGCTGGAGCAGGGGAAGAACCTCTTCGCGGTGATTGGCAAGCGAATCGTTGTCATCCTGCCCGAGAAGAACATCGACGTTGGCGTTGTTCCCGATGGCCATCGCGTCCGGGTCGAGGTCAGGGTCGAGCAAGGCCGCGTCGATTACGCGGCGTTTGTCGAGCCCGAGACGCTCGGCTGACGTCCGGGCGCCGCGGCGGATGGATCTTTGACCCGAGGCAAGCATGAATGAGCGCAATGACATGCTGGCCGCCGCTCGCGTCGCCACGCGGCTCTATCGGCTGATAGGGAGCCTGCGCGCGCGGCACGGGGTCGAGATCGATGAAATCATGGTCTATTTCGCCGTGGGGCGACTGACGTTCGATCCCCAACAGTCCATGGTGATGATCCGACCCACGAATATCGCCTCGCTGTCGGAATTTCTGGGCGTGCCGCGAGAAACGCTGCGTCGCAAGCTGCTGAGGCTGGAGGAGCGCGAACTGGTGCAGCGCACCAGCGCGGGTTTCGTGGTGAAGGACGCCGCCGTCTGGCGGCGGCTCGCCGACATCGCCGGCGACGCGCGGCCCGAGGGCGAGGCCTGATCCCCTCGCGCGGGATCAGGAGCCGAACTGTTCGCGCAGAATGCGCTCGTCGAGGGAATGGCCGGGGTCGTGAAGTAGAACCAGGCCCGTCTCGTGATCCATCGATACGTCGACCCGACGAACGTTGCGAATTTCCGTGTGGTCGGCCACCGCGTTCACCGGGCGTTTTTCCGGTTCGAGAATGTCGATGCTGACGATCGCCGTATCGGGCAGGAGCGCGCCGCGCCAGCGCCGCGGGCGGAAGGCCGAAATCGGCGTCAGCGCCATCAGGGGCGCGCCCAGTGGCAGAATTGGGCCATTAACCGACAGATTGTAGGCCGTGGAGCCAGCCGGCGTCGCGACCAGCACGCCGTCGGCGACAAGTTCCGCGAGCCTTACCGCGCCATTGACGGAAATGCGCATCTTCGCCGCCTGATAGGACGAGCGCAGCAGGGACGCCTCGTTGATGGCGCGCGATTCGCTCGTCGCGCCGTCCGCGCCGACCGCGCGCATGATCAATGGATGAATGGTCGAGGACTGTGCCGCGCGGAGCCGCTCGATCAGGCCCTCCTCGGCGTATTCGTTCATCAGGAAGCCCACCGAACCCCTGTTCATGCCGTATACGGGCTTCGAAGAGCCCATGAAACGGTGCAGGGTCTGCAGCATCAGGCCATCGCCGCCGAGGGCCACGATCAGGTCGGCTTGTTCGGGCTCATAGGCTCCGTGACGCGCGGCGAGTCGCGCCACGGCCGCGTCAGCCTCTGGCGTTCCCGAGGACAGAAAGGCGATGCGATCGACTCGTCGCGTTGGCGCGCGGTCGCTGGACATGAGGACGCTCCGGTCGAGGCGTGTGCCGGACTTCCTTAACCCGGAAAGGCGCGCGCGGGAAAGCCGCCGCGCGGGCAGCGGCGTTTCGCGCGGTCAGGCCGCGTTCACGCGGGCGGAGAACCGCGCCCCCTCGACAAGGGTGAAGCCGCGAGCGTTCATGGTTTCCCGACACGGTCCCACGCCGGGGGCGGCCGATTCGATTTCGATCGACAGGCAATCATGTTCGAGGGCGAGCGCGTTCACCGCGTCGATCAGCGACTCGCACAGGGCGCGGCCCGGCAGGCTGCCGACGACCATGTCATTTACGCTCAGCACGCGCTCGCCGCGCAGGCTTGGGGCGACGCGCCACGCGAACACGGCGTGGGCGGCGCCGCGCGAATCCTGGATCATTATCACGCCGCCTGATTTGTCGGCGCGGCTGACGCGACGCACGAATTCGTTCCAACGCCGCTGGTCCAGGCCCATTTCAAACAAGCGTATCAGCGAATAGGCGCGCCCGGCCGAGGCGGCGCGCAGGGGCTCGGCTCTGAAAAGGGGTTGTTCGTTGGGCAGGGCCTGCGTCATGGAGGCGAGTGTGGGCGAAAGCCCCCATATATCCTTGACGCAAATCAACTAACTTTGCCGACGCGCGCTTCCGTGCTATTCGAATTTCCATCCGACGCGAGGCCGAGGCCATCAGCGCCCAGGGACAGGCTCAGCATATGACCGGGATTCATGAGACGCCCGCTTTAGCTTCTCTCGCCATCTGCCCGAACTCCCGTTCGGGCGGCGAATGCGATCATTGTCAGGCGCGCAAGCTCAGCGTGTGCGCCGCTCTTGAACCGCACGAACTCAACGCGCTTGACCGGCTGTCACGCAAGATGTGCTTTCCCGCGCGCGAAACCATGTTCGAGCAGGATGAGCCCTCCGACGTCGTCTACAACATCACGTCCGGGGCCGTGCGGCTCTACAAGTTGCTGCCCGATGGACGTCGCCAGATCGTGGGCTTCGCCCTGACCGGCGACTTCCTCGGCCTGTCCATGGGCGAGCGCAATGTTTTTTCCGCCGACGCCCTTGGCGAGGTGACGGCCTGCCAGTTCTCGCGCAAGCAGTTTTCCGACTTCCTCGACACGCATCCACACTTGCTGCGGCGTCTTCACGCTTTCGCGAGCCACGAATTGAGCATCGCGCAGGAACAGATGGTCATTCTTGGCCGACGCACGGCCGAGGAGAAAGTCGTCGCTTTCCTGATCGGCTTGCGCAATCGCTGGTCGCGCATCAATGGATCGACGGTGAACGTGCCCCTGCCCATGACTCGGCAGGATATCGGCGACTTCCTCGGACTGACGATTGAAACCGTCAGCCGCATGTTCACCAAGCTGGCCAAGCAAAAATCGCTGGTGATCACCCCCGATGGCGTGCGCCTGCTGGAGCCTGCGCGCCTCGAGGCCATCGCGGCCACCTGATTTCATGACATTCTTGATCGCGCGCGCGGTGTTTGACCACGCGGCGACATGCCTTATTGTCAAGCATCTCCGTGTTTTCCAGCGTTGGGACAGAACCCATGAACATCCGTGTCGATGACGAACAACTCGCGACGATGAAGTTCGCCGTGGGTCAACCCGTGCGCCGCAACGAGGATCCGCGTCTCGTGCAAGGCAAGGGATCCTATACCGACGATGTGAACCTGCCCGGCCAGGTCTATCTTTCCATGGTTCGCTCGACCTCGGCGCACGCGCGTATTGCAAGCATCGACACGAGCGCCGCGCTCGCCATGCCCGGCGTCATCGCCGTCTATACAGGCGCCGACCTGATGAAGGCCGGCTATGGTCCCTATCCCTTCCGTGTCGCGCTCAAGAACCGCGACGACTCGCCGTTGATGAAGCCGAAGCGGTACGCGCTCGCGACCGATCGCGTCACCTTCGTCGGCGATTCCATCGCTTGCGTCGTCGCCGACACGCCGGCGCGCGCGCGCGACGCCGCGGAAGCGGTTGTCGTTGAACTGGAGACCTTGCCCGCGGTCGTGGACATGCGCGACGCCGTCAAGCCCGGCGCGCCGCAAATCGTCGACGAGGCGCCCAACAATGTCGCCCTCGACTATCACTTCGGCGATGCCGCGAAGACGGCGGAAGCGTTCGCCAGCGCCGCGCATGTCACGAAAATGCGCATCACCGACAGCCGCATCGTCATCAACGCGATGGAGCCGCGCGCCTGTCTGGCGGACTTCGACAAGAACCATGGCAAGTTCACGCTGTGGGCGCCGACGCAGGGCGTCAACGGTTCGCGCGCCGCCGCCGCGGAAATGATGAACATGCCGGCCGAGAAGGTGCGCTTCATCGGCATCAACGTCGGCGGCTCCTTCGGCATGAAGGGGTCGATGTTCCCCGAATATATCTGCGCGATGCACGCGGCGCGCGAACTCGGCAAGCCCGTCAAGTGGACCGATACGCGCTCGGAATCGTTCCTGTCCGATCACCATGGTCGCGCGATGGATTTCGATTGCGAGTTGGCGCTCGACAAGGATGGCCATTTCCTCGCGGTGCGCTGCAACGGTTTCGGCGATCTCGGCGCCTACATGACAATGATCGGGCCGTTGTTCTCGACGTTCAACATCGCCAAGCATGTGAATGGCGCCTACAAGACGCCGCTGATCGAAGTGAACACCCGGTGCGTCTTCACCAACACGGTGCCGATCACGGCCTATCGTGGCGCGGGGCGTCCCGAGGGCAATTATTTCCTCGAACGGCTCGTCGACACGGCCGCGCGCGAGATGGGGATCGACCCCGTCGAAATCCGCAAGCGCAATCACATCAAGGCGTCGGAAATGCCCTACAAGGCGCCGACGGGCTCGACCTACGATTCCGGCGACTTCCCGGCCATTCTCGACGCCGCGGTGCGCGAGTCCGACTGGGCGGGCTTCGCCGCGCGCAAGGCCGACAGCGAGACGCGCGGCAAGTTGCGCGGTCGCGGCATTGGCCAATTCGTGGAAGTGACGGCGCCGGTAATGGGCGAACTCGCCGACATCCGCTTCGACGCGGACGGCGGCGTGACCTTGCGCACGGGCTCACATGACCATGGTCAGGGTCACTGGACGACCTTTGCGCAGGTATTGTCGTCGCAACTCGGCGTTCCCTTCGAAAAGATCCGAATGATCCAGACCGACACGGACGAGCTGCGCATGGGCACGGGCACGGGCGGCTCGAAGTCGTTGATGTGCTCGGGGTCGGCCATCGTCGAGACGAGCGCGCTGATCATTGAAAAGGGCAAGACGATCGCCTCGCATCTGCTCGAGGCGGGCGTTGGCGATATCGAGTTCGCGAGTGGCAAGTTCGCCGTCGCCGGCACGGATCGTTCGATCTCGATCATGGACATGGCGCAAAAGCTGCGCGACGGGGTCAAGCTGCCCGACGACGCGCCAAAGTCGCTCGACGTCGATCACACCGGCAGCGCAAAGCCGGCGACCTTCCCGAACGGTTGCCACGTTTGCGAAGTCGAGATCGATCCGGACACGGGCGTTGTTGAAATCGTCAAATACACGATGGTCGGCGATTTCGGCGTCGTCGTGAATCCGATGATCGTCGAGGCGCAGGTGCAGGGCGGCGTGGTGCAGGGTATTGGCCAGTGCCTGCTGGAAAACACGGTCTATACCGAGGACGGCCAGCTCGCGACGGGTTCGTTCATGGATTACGCCATGCCGCGCGCCGGCGATGGCCTGCCGTTCAAGTATGTGTCGTTGCCTCAGCCGGCGACCACCAATCCGCTCGGCGTCAAGGGTTGCGGCGAGGCGGGCTGCGCGGGCTCGATGACGTCGATCATGAACGCCGTCTGCGACGCGCTCGCGCCGCTCGGCGTCACGCACATCGACATGCCCGCGACGCCCTTGCGCGTGTGGGAAGCGATCCGTGCGGCGAAGGGCTGAACAGGCGTCGCGCGCCTCGGCGCGCGCGCATAGTCCGTCGTCGGGGGCTCAAGGCCCCCGGCAGACGACGTTCAGCAAGGCCTGACGCTTCTCGACCTCGATGGCCTTCATCGCGCGCTCGATCGCGGCTGGCAGCTTCGCGGGGTCTTCCACGCATTCGCCGTAACCGTCGGCAACCTCCACCGCTTTTTCGAACCGCAACGCCGGATCGAAATACGTCAACGGCTCGCGGTTGCTTTTGGCCGCGTAACCGTCGGGATAGACCTCGCGCGTGTTGCGCTTCACCGCGCCCCACATGGCGTTGTTGAAAACGACCGTCAGGATCGGCAGTTTTTCCGCGGCTGACACGTAGTGCGCCGGCACCGGATTTCCGAACATGTAGGCGCCATCGCCACAGGTCGCGATGACCAGTTGATCCGGCGCCGCGGCCTTGACGCCCAGCGCCGTGCCCAGGCCCCAGCCGAGACCGCCCGCCGCGCCCACCGAGAACATCGTGCCGGGCTTGGTGAAGCGCATGTGCTCGAACGTCAGCGGGGATTCCTTGATGACGACGGCGTCCTGTCCCTTCACCTGATCGAGGCAATGGGTGATCCAGGCCGGCGACATCGGCCGGGAGTCGCGTCCGCGCTCCAGCGTCTCGGCCCAGCGCTCGCGCTGCGTGGCGCGCGCGTTGGCGAGCCGCGCGCGGCGCTTCTCGATGCGGTCGATGGCGGCGTCTCGCCGCGTCGCCAGCGCCTGAGTCAACGCGGGCAGCGTGCCCGCGAGAACGCCTGTTATGGCTAGATCGGCGGTGAAACCGCGGATCGGATATTCCGCGAACAAAGGGTCGACGCCGAGATGAATGACTTTTGCGTCGGGGTTGGGCGCGCGCTTGCCGGGAATCCACGGCACGTCGCATTCGATGACGATGACGAGATCGGCGACCTTCAACATCGCGTCTGGCTCGTAGCCGAGGTGCATCGGATGATCGCTCGACATGGCGACATAGCGTGGCTTGCGCTGCGAAACGGGGATCGCGAAAATATCGGCGAAGGCCTCGAGACGCGCCATGTCGGCGCCGTCGCGGCCGGCGCTCGACGTGATGATCAGCGGGTTTTCCGCGCGCGCGATGAGTTCAGCCGCCTCGTCGATGGCGGCGAGGTCGGGGAAGGGCGGCGAGGCCGCGCGGCGCCGCGACGGCGACTGATACGTGAATTTGTCGACGGGCGCGGCCAGCACCTCGCGCGGCAAGGTCAGATAGACGGGGCCGCGCGGCTCGGACATGGCGATGTTGAGCGCGCGGTCGACGGTGACTTCCAGCGTTTCCGCGTTGGGCAGTTCGTAGTCCCACTTCACGAATTCGCGCAGCATGGCGCCCTGATCGCGCATTTCCTGCGGCCAGTGGATTTCCCCGGAACGCTTGCCGAGCAGGCCGCCTTCCTCGCTGTAGGGCGTGCGGCCGGCGGACATGATGACGGGCACGTTGCCGCGCCACGCGTTCATGATCGCGCAGATGGCGTTGGCCGTGCCGACGTTGACATGCACCATCACGAGTTGCGGTCGACCGGTTTTCAGATAGTAGCCAATCGCCATGCAGACGGCGACGTTTTCATGCGGCGCGGTGACGGGGCGCGGAACCTTCGCGCCGTCGGCCTCGGCTTTCGACAGCGCCTCGATCAGTGGCGCGAAATCGGTGCCGGCGTTGGCGAATAGGCAATCGACGCCCCGATCGGCCAGCAAGGCCAGATACGCTTCGGCGACCGTGCCGTTGATTGTCTTTTCCGCCATGTGATCCTCCAATTTGGATCACGCTTATACGCGCGGCGCCGCGCGGGCAACCGCGCGCGGGTTGACGTCGTCCCGCCGGGCGCGGCACCTTGCCTCGTGGCGCCAATCGAAGCGCCATCGCGGGAGGATCGCATGAGGCCAACCATTCGCTTGCTCGCGCTGGGGCTCGTCCTCGTTTCCGCGCCTCAGGCCCTGGCGCAGGATAGGCGGACGCTGCGCATGGGCGTCATCGCCAATTCGGCGCGCAGCATTTCGCAGCTTGGACTTTATATCGCGCAGCGACGCGGCTTTCTCGATCGCGAGAACATCGATCTGCAAATCGTGCCGCTGCCCGGCGTGCAGCACCAGATCGCCGAACTCGACAAGGGCGCGGTGGATGTCAGCCACACGGCGACGCCCTATCTCGTTCAGGCGGCGCTGGCGGGGTCCGATTCCGTCGCCATTGTCGGCGGTCTGGCCAATCCCGTTTTCGCCGTGCTGGCGAAACCCGATATCAAATCGCTCGCCGAATTGCGCGGCCGGACCATTGGCCTGTCGCTGCCGGTCGACACGATCACCATTGGCACGTTGAAACTCCTGAAGCGTGCCGGCGTCGGCGCGAGCGATTTCACGACGCGGGAAATCGTTGGCACGCCGCCGCGGGTCGACTGCCTGCTGCGCGGCGAATGCGACGCGGTGCCGGTCGGTCAGCCGGACGATCTCGCGCTGGCGCGCAAGGGATACGTCAATCTCGGCGATTCCCTGCAAGTCATTCCGGCGTTGCAGTTCAACGTGGTCGCGGCGCGGCGCGCCTGGGCCGCGGCCAACGCCGAAACGGTGACGCGCTACACGCGCGCCTTCGTCGGCGCCTATCGCTACATGAACGACCCCGCCAACGCCGCGGATGTCGCCGCGCTCATCGCCGAAACGACGGGGGCGGCGCCGGACATTGCCCGCGATATCGTCAGGTTCTATTTCGATCCGCCCCGCGCGATCATGCCGCGCGCCGGCGAAATCAACATGGAGGGCATGCGCGCGGTCATTTCGCTGATGATCGAGGCGGGCGAACTGAAAAGCGCGCCGCCTGAGGCGACGCGCTTTGTCGATTTGCAATATCTGCGGCGCGCCGGCGCCGAATGATGGCGATCAGGCCATGCCCGCCTTGATGCGCTCGGGGATCAGTGGCGCGCGGCGAATGCGCACGCCGGTCGCGTCGTAGATCGCGTTGGCGATCGCCGCCGCGGTCGGGCGCGTCGAGCCTTCGCCGGCTCCCGTCGGCGCGCTCTCCGGATGGTCGATCAGAATGATGTCGACCGTCTCGGGCGCCTCCTTCATGTCGAGGATCGGGTAGGTCAGCCAGTCGACGCTCGTGACGTTCTTGTCGTCGAACCTCACTTCCTCATACAGCGCGCGGCTGGTGCTCTGGCAGACATTGCCCTCGATGGTCAGGCGCAGCAGATCGGGGTTGATGATCTGTCCGCAATCATGGGCGACGGTCCATTTGCGCACCCAGACGCGGCCGGTCGACCTGGACACCTCGACGTCGGCGACCATCGCGACGCGCGTGCCGCCGCGCGTGGCGTAGGACATGCCCTGTCCGCGCATGATGTCGCCATCGACGATCTTGCTGGCGCTCGCATGCGGACGCCAGCCGGCTTTTTCCGACGCGGCCTTGATGACGGCGATGTCGCGCGGGTCGGTGACGTATTTGAGCCGGAACGCCACCGGGTCCATGCCGACGGCGTAGGCCAGTTCGTCCATGAAGGATTCCACGGCGAAATGCACCTGCGGTCCGCCGGGGTCGCGCATGTGGGCGGTGCGCAGCGGCGAGGCGCGGTCGAGCAGGGGCGGGATGATGTTCGAGACCTTGAGGAAACTGTCGAAGCCATAGCTTTCCTCGGGGCCGCCGAAGATCAACGTCGGCTTCAACGGCACGCCGAGCAATTGCCCGGTGAGCGTGAAGGCGGGGTCGCCCTCGTTGTTGAAGGCGTCGCGCTTCGAGAACACCTTGGACTCGAAATACCAGGCAAGCACCTTGTTGTCGGCGTCGAGCGCGACGCGCGAGGTTTGAACGGAGGCGGGGGCCTTGGGATCCCAACCCGTGCCTTCGTGGCGCATGCCCTGCACGCGCACCGGCTTGCCGAGCGCGCGCGACATGACGGCGGCGTCCATGCAGACGTCGCCGGAATCGTTGCGACCATAGGAGCCGGGACCGACCATGGACGTGCAGACAACCTTGTCGGGATCGAGACCGAGCAGCATGGCGATGCCGTCACGGGCGTAATGCGGCTTCTGCGTGCCAGACCAGACACGCGCGCCATCCTTGCGCGCGTCGACGATGCCGCAGGCCGGACCCATGCTGGCGTGCGACTGGAAGGGCCATTCATATTGCGCCTCGACGATGCGCGCGGCCTTGGCGAAAGCCTCGTCGATCTTGCCTTTTTCCTTGTCGACGTCTCGCTTGATCACCGGCGCGGCGCGGATGTGATCGTAAATCTTGTCGACGCCGGGGAAGGGCGGCTTGACGTCGGACCACGTGACCTTGAGCGCGCGCGAAGCCTTGATGGCGTCCCATTCGCGCGGCGCCGCGACGCCAAGAAAGCCTTTCTCCCAGACGACCTTCGCGCCCCTGATATGCTTGATCGAGGCTTCATCGACGGCGGTCGGAACGGAACCCGCCACGGGCGGCCTTATCGTGCGGCCATGCAGCATGCCCGGCAGTCTGACGTCGACCATGTATTCGAGATGGCCGACGACCTTGTCGGCGACATCGCGGCGGCGATAGCCGGGCTTGCCGACGATCTTGTATTCGGCGGGCGACTTCGCCTTGGCCTTGCCCTTCACGGCGAGGTTGCTGCCGATCTCCTTGTTCCATTCCAACGTCTCGACGAAGTGCTTGCCGCCGATGAGGTCGCCATAGCTGACCTTCTTCGCGGGTTCGCCCTTCACGGACACAACGCCGTCGTCGACGGCGAGCTTGTCGGCGGCGACGCCGAGCTTCTCGGCGGCCATTTCGACCAGCACGCGGCGGGCCTCGGCGGCCGCGGCGCGCATCGCCGCGCCTCCGCGCCAGATGCCCGTGGAGCCGGAGGCGCCGCCCATGTTGAAGGTGGCGTTGGTGTGGCCCTGCACGATCGTCACGCGCGCGAGCGGCAGGTCAAGTTCCTCGGCCACCATCTGCGCCCAGCCGATTTCGGTGCCCTGGCCCATGTCGACCTTGCCGACCCAGCCGATGGCGCTCCCATCGCGGTTGACGCTGATGTAGGTGGACAGGTTTTCCGGATTGAGCGGCAGGCGCGAATTGGCGACGGCGGCTTTCGCCGGGCCGCCGGGCAGGGCCACGGCGATGGTGAGCGAGCCGGCGCCGGCGATGAAACCGCGGCGATTGGTCTGGATGGTCATGCGCGCTCTCCCTTTCAAGCCATGGCCGCGCGCTTGACCGCGCGCAGGATCGCCACATGGGTGCCGCAGCGGCACTTGAGGCCGGACAGGGCGTCGCGGATCTGCGCGTCGCTCGGCTTCGGATTCTTCTCCAGCAGGGCGACGCTCGTCATCACCCATCCATTGAGGCAGTAGCCGCATTGCGGCACCTGTTCCTCGATGAAGGCCGCCTGCACCTTGTGCGGCTTGCCGTCCTTCTGGATGCCGGCGAGGGTCGTGATCTTCTTGCCCTTGAGGCTGTCGACGGGGATCGAGCACGAACGCGAGGGCTGGCCGTCAATCAGCACCGTGCAGGCGCCGCATTGGGCGAGGCCGCAACCAAAGCGCGGATTCTTGAGGCCGAGATCGTCGCGCAGCGCGTAGAGCAACGGCATGTCGCCGTCCGCGTCGACGGCGTGCGCCTTGCCATCGACCATCAGTTCGAATTTGGCCACTTGAGTCCCTCCAACACCGGAGCCGTTCGGCTCGTTGTCCGGCATATTGCCCGAATTGGGGGAGTCGTAAAGCGCCGGGCCTAACGCAGGCTGAACCGGATCGTCGTCGCGGTGCGAAACACGCCGCCCGGTGGCGGCGGCACGCGGATCGACGCCACCGCCTGACGCGCGGCGCTGTCGAGCGCGGCGTTCCCCGAACCGCTGGTGATGGCAATCGATGTCGCGCGGCCAGATGGCCCAATGGTGAAGGCGACGCCCACCGAGCCGCTCGCGCCCGCCGCCCGCGCCGACTCCGGATAGGACTTGTGGCGATTGAGTTCGCCGGCGACGAGCGCGGCGTAGCTCGCCGTCGACATCGCCGGCGCGGCGGCGGGAGCGGGCGCGGCCATCGCCGCGGCGGGCTGGCGCGGCTCCGCGCGCGCGGCGGCGACGGGTT
>CAIOVE010000028.1 GCA_903861645.1 uncultured Hyphomicrobiales bacterium | reverse complement strand
CTCGACCACGTCATCCGGCGTGCCGATGACGACATAACCGAGATCGACGATCTCCTTCATCTCGGTCGCGCGGCGGCGCTTGGAGCGGTCGGCGACACGCGCCACCTGCCCCGTCAATCCGGCGCGCTGCGTCGCCTCGGTGACGTAGCCGGGAGGGCCCGCGTAGCGCGGATCAATATGCTGGCAGCGGCCATAGAAATATTCGGCCGGCTCGGAATAGAGGTCCATCACCTGCTGGCGGCTTTCGGCGACCCCGACGAATTGCAGAAAGCCGGCGCGATAGGGGTTCTTCTCCTTGCCGTGGCTTTCGACCACGTTCCAGAAGCCCTTCATCGTGTCTTGCGCGATCTTGTATCCGCCATAGGAAAGGTAGCAGTAAACGTAGTCGTTCTCGACGCACCACGTCCATGTCTCGACGGAACCGCCGCCGGGAATCCAGATCGGCGGATGCGGCTTCTGGACCGGGCGCGGCCAGACGTTCACATGCGCCTGCTGCGTGAACCGCCCGTTGAACGCGAAGGGCTTGGGGTCCGTCCACGAACGCACGATCAGGTCGTGCGCCTCCTGATACCGTTGCCGCAACTGGCTTGGATTGGCGGAATAGGCGAAGCACGTGTCCATCGGCGTGCCGACGGGGAAGCCCGCGATCAGGCGGCCGCCCGAAACGCAATCGATCATCGCGAATTCCTCGGCGACGCGCGTCGGCGGATTGTAGAGCGCCAGCGAATTGCCAAGCACGCAGATTTTGGTGTCGCGCGTCGCGCGCGCCAGCGCCATGGCGATCAGATTGGGCGAGGGCATCAACCCATAGGCGTTGGAGTGATGCTCGTTGACGCACACGGCGTCGAAGCCGACCTTGGCCGCGTATTCGAGTTCATCGAAATAATCGTTGTACATTTCGTGCGCGCGAGCCGGGTCGAACAGCGCCGGGTTTATATCGACCCAGACCGACGGATTCGTCTCGCGGAAATCCGCCGGCAAATCCATGTAGGGCATCAGATGAAACCAGAGAAAATTCACCCGTTCCTCCCGCGATCGCTTTTGCAATCAGCGTAGGGCGCGCCGCGGGGGCCAGTCAAGCAAGCCCCGCGTTGCCTCGCCGCCGCGCGCCGTGCATAGTTCGTCCAGAACACATCAAGGGCATGAAACGCGGATGAACCCAACGGCAGCCTACCAACCACGCCGCGCGTCGCGGTCGCGCTTCTCGGACGTCCGCGGCCTGACCTGCCACGTGCGCGAATGGGGCGACGCCGGCGCGCCGAAGGTTTTCCTGCTGCATGGATCGCTCGACGCCTCGGCGACGTTTCAGTTCATGGTCGACGCGTTCAAGGGCGAATATCATTTCATCGCGCCCGACTGGCGCGGCCACGGACAAAGCGGCTGGGCGGCGCAGGGCTACTGGTTCCACGATTATCTCGCCGATCTCGACGCGCTGCTCGACCAGATCAGCCCGGATGAAAAAGTCGCGCTTGTCGCCCATTCGCTCGGGGGCAATGTCGCGAATTTCTACGCGGGCGTTCGGCCCGAGCGGGTGCGCAAGCTTGTCTCGCTGGACGGCTTTGGCCTGCCTGGCCCCGACCCCGCCGAGACGCCGACGCGACTCGCCAAATGGCTGAAGGCGTGGCGCGACGGACCTGAGTCCTCGCGCCCCTACGCCAGCGTCGAGGCGCTCGCCGAAAGGCTCAAACAAGCGCATCCGCGGCTGTCGATGGAGAAGGCGCTGTTCCTTGCCGCGCATACCTCGCGACGCGACGCGCAGGGCAATGTTCTCGTCGCCTTCGATCCGAAACATCGGCTGCCCTTCGCCGTCGCCAATCGCCGCGAGGAAGTCGCCGCCTGCCTCGGCGCCATCGAGGCGCCCGTGCTCTGGCTGTCGTCGGATCGCCCAACGCGCTACGCGAAGGAGCCCGGCGGCTGGGAAGGCCGCCTCGCCATGGTGCGCAACGTGCGCCACCATCAGGTGCCGGAAACCAGTCACAACATGCACCACGACGATCCCGCGGCCATCGCGCGGCTCGTCGAAACATTCCTGAATGAAGCCTGAGGTCAACGCCATGAGCCGTCTGCAAGGTCGCGTCGCCATCATCACCGGCGCGAGTTCCGGCATTGGAGAAGCCATCGCCGAGGCCTTCGCACGCGAGGGCGTGAAGGTCATCATCGCCGCGCGCCGCGCGGAAAAGCTGGCGACGCTCGCCGAGCGCATCAACAAGTCTGGCGGCGTGGCGATCGCGCGGGCCTGCGACGCGCGAAGCGAGGCGGACATCGAGGCGTTGTTCGCGTTCGTGGACAAGGAATTCGGCAAGCTCGATCTGCTGGTCAACTCGGCCGGCATCGCCGATCACACGCCAACCGTCGATCTGACCCTCGAACGCTGGCGCGACATCATCGACACGAACCTGACCTCGACGTTTCTTTGCTGCCGCGCCGCGATGCGCCGCATGATCGCGCAAAAGCGCGGCCGCATCATCAACATCGGCAGCATCAGCGCGAAATCGCCACGGCCGAACGCCATCGGCTACACGTCGAGCAAGTTCGCGATGGAGGGCATGACGCGCTCGCTCGCGCTCGATGGCCGCGAACACGGAGTCACCGTGTCGATCCTGCATCCGGGCTCGACGATCACGGAACTGGTGCCCGGCATGGAGGGCCGCCCGCCCGAGGACGCCATGAAAGCCGCCGACATCGCCGAGATCGCAACGCTGATGGCGGCCCTGCCCGACCAGACCAATCTGCTGGAAGCGCTGGCCTTTCCGATCGGTCAGCCGTTTCTGGGGCGCGGCTAGGGATTCGAGCGCCCAACGCGCGGGAATACAACCATGAGCGAAAAACCCTCATCCGACGCCGCGCGGCTCGACGCGCTGGAAACGCGCATCGCGCATCAGGACCGGACCATCGCGGAACTGAACGAAGTCATGACCGCGCAATGGCGCAAGATCGACTTTCTCGAACGGCGTCTCGCGCAACTGCGCGAGGAGATGCAAACGCTGGAGCCGCGGCGCGACGGGCCGGAACCGCCGCCGCCACATTATTGAAGCCGCCGCCCTAGACGGACGCGGGCGCCGGCGCCGCGCGACCGCGGATCATGTCGGCGGCCTTCTCCGCGATCATGATGACGGGCGCGTTGATGTTGCCGCCAACGAGGTCGGGCATGACCGACGCGTCCACCACGCGCAGATTGCGCGCGCCAATCACCCGTAGCTCCGGATCGACAACGCTGTCGGGGTCCGTCGTCGCGCCCATTTTGCAGGTGCCCATGGGGTGATGCACGGTGATGCCCGTCGCTGCGACATAGGCGTCGATGTCCGCGTCGCTCCAGGCGTCCGGCGCGGGCGCCAGTTCCTTGCCTATAAAGGACGCGAGTTCCTTCTGGTGGCCAACATCGCGCGCCATGCGCAGGCCCTCGCGCAGAACCTTGCGGTCGCGATCGGTGGCGAGAAAATTCTGCCGGATGCGCATGGGTTGGGCTGGATCGGCGGAAGCCAGTTCGACCCGCCCGCGGCTTTCGGGACGCAGCAAGGCCGCGCGCGCGCCAAAGCCGTCGGCATAGGGCTGCTTGAACGGCGGCAACCACGGATGCGCGGTGATTGGCGCCGCGGTCGTGAGGAATTGCACGTCGGGCATGGCGTCGGCGTATTTCGTGCGAAGGAACGCCATGTCGCAACCGGGCAGATCGGTCGCCACGCCCTTGCCGCGCAGATAGGCGTCGCCAAAAGCGAGGGCGATGCGATCAAGGCGCATGGCGCGATGGAATGGCCCCGGTGGCCGTCGCGCGTAGGCGATGCCAGCGGAAATGTGATCCTGCAAATTTTCACCAACGCCACGCAGGGCGATGCGCGAAGCGATGCCATGCGCGCGCAGCTTTTCGGGGTCGCCGATGCCCGCGAGCAAGAGCAGTTGCGGCGAATTGATCACGCCGCCCGAAAGGATGACCTCGCGATCGGCGGCCGCGAATTTGCGTTGACCGCCCTGAATGTATTCAACGCCGACCGCTCGATCGCCCTCCATGCGCAGGCCCGTGACGAGCGCCAGCGTCTCGACCGACAGGTTCGCGCGTTTCAACGCGGGCCGCAGATAGGCGACGGAGGCGCTGCACCGGCGGCCATCGACGTTGGTTGTCTGCCAGGCGCCAAAGCCTTCCTGATCGGCGCCGTTCAGATCCTCGGTGATCTTGTAACCAGCCGCGACGCCCGCGGCGCGCCACGCCTCGACGAGAGGGTCGGCGTAGCGATTGCGTCTCGTTTTCAGCGGGCCGTCGCCGCCGCGAAATTCGTTTGGTCCGTCTTCCCAGGCCTCCTGCTTGCGGAAATAGGGCAACACATGGGCGAAGGACCATTCGGGCAGACCCATCGAAGCCCAGCGGTCATAATCGCCGCGATGGCCGCGCACGTAGGCCATCGCGTTGATGGACGACGACCCGCCGACGACCTTGCCGCGCGCGCATTCCACGGGGCGTCCGCCCATGGAGGGTTCGGGCTCCGAGAAGTAATTCCAGTCGTGCAGGCGGTTGATGAGGATATAGGGCCACATGACCGGAACGGCGAGGACCGGATCGCTGTCCCAACCGCCCGCCTCCAGCAGCAGAACACGCGCCGCGGGGTCTTCCGTCAGGCGGTTGGCGAGCGCGCAACCAGCCGAACCCGCGCCAACGATGATGTAGTCATAGCCTTGCGTCGAAACCAAGCGCCCGATCCTCCCCCACGAATGGAAAAAGGATAACCCGATGGACGCGCGACGCCAAACCGCGCCGCCTTACCAACGCAGATAGCGCGACCCCAAAAGCGCGCCAACGGCGCCTATGAGCACGACGCCCATGGAGTACCAGACGGCGACGAACAATGGCGAGTCGTCGGTGCAATGGGCCGCGTAGGCCGCCGCGCCGATTCCGCCGGCGCAAAGTCCGGCGACAAAACCCGCCAACCGCGCGTTCGCCGGCGCCGCCCGCGACAAGGCGTAAAAAAGGCCGATCATCGGCGCGATGGAAAGAAGGGGCACGCAAATCGCGCAAAATATGGCGTTCGATCCGATGGCGCGCGTCGCCCACGTCGAGGACGGCGTCAAATAAAGCTCGATCGCGCACGCCAGGATAAGCAACAGCGGCGCGATCATCAGACTCGCGAGGCGCGGCTTGGCCTGCGGGCGCGCCGCGCGAAAAACAAGCCACGCCGCGGGCAAGGCCAGCGCCAGCGACACAACGAATTTGAAGAGGAACCGCGGTTCGTGATCGACCACCGCGAAATCCGCCCGAGGATGGATGGTCGCCGCCATCATGGCGACAGCGACAACGGCGCCGCCAATCAACGCCAGCCAGCAGTCGCGCGCCAGAGAGCGGCGCGGGCGAGCCGCCGCGTCGGTCGTGAGCGTGGCGATCAGGCTTTCCGTGTTCATGACTCCGAACTCCGATACAGCCGCGCGAGACTGGACAGGCCGCGATGCAATGCGACCCGCACCGCGCCCTCGCTCATGCCCAGTTTCGTCGCGGTCTGGGCAATGGAGGCTCCGTCCATGCCGATGGCGCGCACAACATCCCGCTGGCGTCCGCCAAGCGCGTCCGTGTAACGGTCAAGCGCCGCGCGCGACGGCGGCGGCTCCTCCCGTTCGGCGGGCAAGACCTCGATCACGTCGTCAATGGGAATCTCGTCGCGACGGCCGCGTCGACGCAGGCCATCGATGACCTTGTGATGGACGATGGCGCGCAACCAGGGCCCGAGCCGTTGCGCGGGATCCCATGTGTGGCGCTTCAGGTGAACCGCGAGCAGAACGTCCTGCACGATATCCTCGACATCGGCCATAGGCGTCCCGACGCGCGCGCAGGCCGAGCGCACGACGGGACGAAGGCTCTGGGTCAGCGCGCGCAGCAGAACGTCATAGGCCGATGCGTCGCCGGCGACCGCCGCGCGCATCAACGCCCCAAGTTCTTCCTCGCGATCGGCCACGGGCCTTCGTCTCCAGATATTCGGCGCGCGGGCCAATTTGTTACGGATGAGCAGCCGACATCACGAAATCGTGACAAGCGACGACTTTTACGCCACTCAGGAACACGAACGCGTGATCGACACCTTTCCTATGTAACAATGTCTCCCGCCGGCGCGAATACTTTGCGAAGCCGGAGACACGACATGCAAATCGACCGATTTGGACTTGAGGTCAAGACCGCCGATGACGCCGCCATCGCGGCGTTCGAGGCGGCGACCCAGGCGGTGGCCGCGCACAAGCCCGGCGCCGGCGATGCGATCGGCGTCGCCTTGCGCGCCGCGCCGGATTTCGCCGCGGCGCACGCGCTGGCGGGTTTCGCCAACGTCATGCTGGCCCGATCGGAGACGATGTCCGCCGCGCGCGCCAATCTCGCCAATGCCCGTCTCGGCCTCGCGCGTGTCGGTGGCTCCACCGACGAGGCGAGCCTCGTGGCCGCGCTGGAGAGGGCCGCGCGCGGTGGGCTCGCGGCCGCGGCCGATATTCTCGACGACCGCCTGAAAGCCCGTCCGGAGGCTTTTTTGCTCGCGAAACTGGCGCACGCGCTGCGGTTCATGACCGGCGACACCATGGGCATGATGACCAGCGTCGACGGGACGCTCGCGGCCTTGCCGACCGACCATCCGGGCCATGGATTTCTTTTGGGCTGCCGCGCCTTCGCCCTCGAGGAAATGGGCGCCTACGACGCCGCCGAACAACTTGGCCGCCAGGCCGTCGATATCGAACCGGAGGATTCCTGGGCGATTCACGCCGTGGGCCACGTGTACGAGATGACGGGCCGCGCCGCCGACGGCCTGGCCTGGATCGAGGCGCGCCGCCCGACATGGAGCAATTGCAACAACTTCGCCCTGCACATGAGCTGGCACGCGGCGTTGCTGAATCTGGAACTCGGCCGCGTCAGTCACGCGCTCGCGCTGTTCGACGAGGAAGTCTGGCCGCGCTCCAGCGATGACTTCCGCGACATGTCGAACGCGGTGGCGCTACTGGCGCGCGTCGAGCAATTCGGCGTCGATGTTGGCGCCCGTTGGGCGGGTCCGGCGGCCATCGCGCAGGCGCGCGTGAAGGACGCGACGCTGACCTTCGCCGCCTTGCACAATCTGGTCGCGCTCGTCTCGGCGGGCCGGCTCGACTCCGCGCGCGACCTCGTCGAGACGCTGGCGGCTTCCGGCGGCGTCGACGATGAGCAGGAAGACGTGCGCGCCTATGTCGGACGGCCGCTGGCGCGCGCCATTCTGGGCCTCGCGGACGGCGGCGCCTCGCGCGTCGATTTTGAACATCTGCTGCGGGAATTGCCGCGGGTCGGCGGCAGCAACGCCCAGCGCGACGTTTTCGTGCGCCTGCTCGCGCGGCTCGCGAGCGAGCGGCGGGACGGTCAGGCGCTCGAAACGGTGCTGGCGACGCGGCGCCGCCTGAAGCGCGATGACTCCTTCGTCGCGCTGGCGCGCGCGCGATTTCTCGCCTCGGAACGTCGGGCGTCCCCTGTATCGCTCGTGACCGAAGCGCCCCGCCTCATCGCCTGAACTTTCGCCGGATAACCGCCCATGACCAGCATGACGCAAACCTTGCCCGCGCGTCCGGCGTTTTTTCCGCCTCTTGACGCGCGAACGCTTTTCACCGCGCTCGCCGCTGGCGTCGCGGCGGACCTGACATGGGAAATCTGGGCGCGGGTGATCACGCCGATGTTACCGGGCATCGACGTGCCGCTGGAACCCGCGGGATTGGTGCAAAGCGTCCTTGGATTCGAGAATCGCGCGCTGGGCGAGGCCATTCATCTGCTTGTCGGCTTCGTCTTTTATCCACTGGGTTATCTGTTCATCGCGCGGCCGCTGCAACGCCTGATCGTTCCCGGTTTGCCGTGGTGGTTGACGTCTATCGGCTTTGGCGTTGGCCTGTTCATCTTCTCGCTCTACGTCATGGCGCATCTGATCGCCGGCTTCCCGCCCTTCCTTGGCTGGATTCCGCTGGCCTACGCCTCGCTCGTGGGCCATATTTTGTTTGGCCTTGTTGTCGGCGCCGTCACGCGGACGCGTGGCGTGTAACATCAGAGTTTTTCCTTGTTGAACGACCACGCTCCCCCGCAACGCGTCGCGCGCAAGCCAGCGCGCGATCCAAGGCTGGATTTTTTCCGCGGCATCGGGATGTTCATCATCCTGTACGCCCACATTCCCGGCAGCGAATTCGTCAACTGGATTCCCGCGCGTTTCGGCTTTTCCGACGCGACGGAGATTTTCGTTTTCTGCTCCGGGGTCGCCTCGTCCTTCGCGTTTGGCGCGGCGTTTCTCAAATCGGGCTGGCGCATCGGCGCGACGCGCATTCTTTATCGCATCTGGCAGGTTTATTGGGGCCACATCGGCGTCTTCGCCGTCATTGTCGCGATGCTCGGCTGGATAGACGCGCGACTGGGCACGAAGTTTCTCGGACAGGAGCTGAATCTCGCGCCGTTTCTCGCTGATCCCGGCCACATGCTCGCGAAATTCATGACGCTGACCTATGTGCCGAACTTCTTCGACATCCTGCCAATGTATCTCGTCATTCTCGCGCTCGTGCCCGTGGTCATGGCGGTGGCGCGACGGTCCCTGCCCGGCGTGGCGTTTCTTGTGGGCGCGCTATGGCTGGCCTCGAACCTGCGATGGCTCGAGCTTTACGCGGAACCCTTTTCCGATCGCCAGTGGTATTTCAATCCGTTCGGCTGGCAACTCGTGTTCTTCACTGGCTTCGCCTTTGGCATGAAATGGCTGCCGGCCCCGCGTTTTGATCGTCGGCTGATCGGCGTCGCCATCGCGACCATCATTCTCGCGGCGCCCTTCTCCTGCCATTACGGTTTTCGCTGCTATGGCGCCTGGGGTTATTCAGACTGGCTCGCCGACGCGCACGAAACGCTTCTGCCCGTGTTGATCGACAAGACGCATCTGGGCCCGTTCCGCTATCTGCATTTCCTCGCCATCGCTTATCTGGCCTTCCTGCTGGCGGGCGAAGGCGGCGCGGCGTTGCGCGGCTGGTTCGTCGAGGCGATGATGCGCGTGGGCCGGCAAACGCTCGCGGTGTTTCTCTCCGGCCTCGTGCTGGCGCAATTGATGGGCCTCGCGCTCACGTTGCAAGGCGACGGTCCGCTCATGCAGATCGCCGTCAATATCGGCGGTTCGATCGCCCTTTACGCGGTCGCCGTAACGGTGGAGTATTTCAAGGGCGCCGGCAAGCGAACGTCGAGCGCGCCAACGGGACGAAAGCAGGAAACGCCAGCGCGGCCATCGCCCGTCGACCTGGCGCCATCGGAGCAAAAAGTCGCGCATGAAGCTTCGCCTTTGGCTTGAAGCCGCCTTGCTGGGTTTGCTCGCGCTGGCGCCGAACGTCGTCGGCGCGAGCGAACTGTCGCTCGACCTTTCGGCGCCAAGCGCGGGCATGCCTTCCGGTGGTTTGCCGTTTTCGCTTTACAAGCCGGCCGCGGAGCCGCCGGCGAGGCGCCGATGGCCCACGCTCTACCTCATGCATGGGGTCAATGGCGCGCAACGCGACTGGCCAATCATGGGCCACGTGCAACAGACCGTCGACACGCTGATCGCGGCGGGCCGGATCAAGCCGCTGATGATCGTCATGCCATGGGGCGGCGCGAGCTGGTTTGTCGACAATCCCGACCCGGGCGGCGCCGGCATGGTGTCGCGCGCGGTGACGCGCGATCTTCCGGATTTCATCGAAAAGAACCTGCCCGCGCTCGCCTGTCGCGGCGGTCGCGCGACGGGCGGCCTGTCGATGGGCGGCTATGGCGCGTTGCTCTACGCCATGGATCATCCGCGCGAATACGCGGCGGCCTTCAGCCTGAGCGGCGCGATATGGGCGCCCATGCCCGACGATCCCGAGGCATTCGCGAAACGACCAACGCGCATGTTCCACGGCTCCTATGGCGAACCACTCGACGCCCGCCGTTTCAACGCGTGGAATTTGTTTCCGCGCCTCCCCGCCTACATCGCCGACAAGGATCGAACGCCGTTCTATTTCGCCGTCGGCGACGACGATTTTGCCTCGTTGCGCAACGCCAACAAGGCGATCGTCGCCGCGCTGGCGGATGGCGGCGTCGCCGCGCCATTTCGCAGCGACCCCGGTCGGCACGACTGGGCGCTGTGGGAAAAACAGCTCGCGCCCGCGCTCGAATGGCTTGACGGAAAGCTGTCCCGCGATTGCCCCGGCTAAGTCTTACATCAAGGGCTGTCTGGATTGACACATGGTCAATCCAGACGTTCGGCGCATTGGCGCCGGCGCGCGTTCGCGCTTGCCAACGGCGATGTGGCTGATCACTTCGCCATTGGTATTAGCGCAGATCGACGATGATCTTGCCGACATGCGCGTTGGCCTTCATGCACTCAAAGGCGGCGCGCGCCTCGGCCAGCTTGAAGCGATGCGAGATCACGGGGTCGACGCCATGGCGCTCGACGCCACGCAACATGAGTTCGAAGGCCTCGCGATGGCCACAGGTGACGCCTTGCAGGCGCACCTGCCGCATGACCGCCAGCGGGAGCGTGATCGACGCCTTCGCGCCGCCGAGCACGCCGATCAACGCGATGGTTCCGCCCGGGCGGATCATGCGCAGCGACGCGTCGAGCGTATCGGCGCCGCCCACGTCGACAATCAGATCGATTGGGCCGCCGGCGCCATCGCGCGCCGCGCGCGACCAATCGGGATGGGTACGGTAGTTCACAACGACATCGGCGCCGAGCCGCCGCAACGTTTCCGCCTTGGCGTCGGAGGACGTTGTCGCGATGACACGCGCGCCCATCATGCGCGCGAATTGCAGGGCGAAAAGCGAGACGCCACCGGTGCCTTGAGTGACAACGATGGAGCCCGGTCGCAGCCCGCCCTGATCGACGACGGCGGACCAGGCCGTCAGGCCGGCGCAGGGCAGCGTCGCGGCGGCCTCGGTCGTCAGGGAATCTGGAATGCGCGCCAGCGCGGATTCCGGCACGATCAACGTTTGTTGCAGCGTGCCGTCGCCACCCGGCCCGCCAAGCGCGGTGGCGAGCTTGGCGCTGTCGGGCTCGCCCGAGAGCCAGCCCGTGAAAAAGTGCAACACGGCGCGATCGCCGACGCGCAGACGCGCGCAGCCCTCGCCGACCGCGTCGACGACGCCGGCGCCATCGGAGCAGGGCACGACCGGCAACGATTGCCGCGGATTATAAACGCCCTCGACAAGCAACAGATCGCGGCGGTTGAGGCTCGCGTATTCAACGCGCAGGCGAACCTCGCCCACGCCCGGCGCGCGGGCCGGGCGTTCCCGGAGAACGAGGTTTTCCAGTCCAAACGAGCCCGCAAGCTCCATCGCGAGATTTGTCATGGGCGAACTCCATCGCGCGCGCCGCCGAATGTTTCGCCGCGCTCCGCCATGCGAACCAGCAGGGGCGACGGCGTCCAGCCATGCCCGTCGCGCGCCTCCATTGCGCGCGCCTCGTCAAGTATCGCGCGCAGGCCGATGCGATCGGCCTGAAACATCGGGCCGCCCAACCAACGCGGCCAGCCATAGCCGTTGATGTAAACAAGGTCGATGTCGCTGGCGCGCAGCGCCATGCCCTCATCGAGAATACGCGCGCCCTCGTTGGCCATGGCGGCTATGATGCGTAGTTGAATTTCGGCGGCCGAGAATCGGTGGCGCGGAAACTCCCGCGCGTGGGCGGCCGCGTCGATGATGTCCCGCACGACGGGATCGTCGGCGCGGCGGCCATCGACATAGCGATACCAGCCCGCATTGGTCTTGCGGCCCAGCCTACCCATTTCGCAAAGCGTGTCGGGGATGGCGACGTAACGCTCGCGCGGATCGCGCGTCGGCGCCAATCGCTTGCGACGCGCCCAGGCGATGTCGAGGCCGGAGAGATCGGCGACCGCGAAGGGCCCCATGGGCAGCCCGAGGGATTCCATAGCCTCGTCGACCTCGCGCGGCGTGGCGCCTTCCTCCAGCATGTATTCACATTGACGGCGATAGGCGGCCAGGATGCGGTTGCCGATGAAGCCCTCGCAACCGCCCGCCAGAATGGGTAATTTGCCGAGCTTGCGACCGACGGCGACGGCGGTCGCCAGCACGTCCGACGAGGTGCGGTTGGCGTGCACGACTTCCAGCAACCGCATGATGTTGGCGGGCGAAAAGAAATGCATGCCGACGACCCGCGCGGGATCGCGCGCGGCGGAAGCGATGGCGTTCGGGTCGAGATAGCTCGTGTTGGTCGCCAGAATGCAATCGTCGCGCACGATGGCGGAAACATCGCGAAACAGCGCCTGCTTCACCTCGAGATCGTCGAACACGGCCTCGATGACGAGATCGCAGGGCGCGAAGGCGGCCTTGTCGGTCGCGAAGGCCATGCGCGCCATTCGCGCGCGCCGCGTCTCCTCATCGAGGCGACCGGACGCGACAGCGCGATCATGCAGCGCGGCGATGCGTTCGGCGCCGGCCGCGGCGGATTGTTCATCGCGCTCGACAACAATGACGGCATAGCCGGCGTCGACCAGCGCGACGGCGATGCCCGCGCCCATGGTCCCGCAGCCGGCGACGCCGACGGTCTCGACCTTCCGCGCGGCGACGCCCTCGATCAGGGGAATGCGCGCCGCCTCGCGCTCGGCGAAGAAAACATGGCGCAACGCCGCCGCCTGCTCCGTGTAAACGAGCCGAGAAGCCGCCTCGCGCTCGCGCGCCTGCGCGTCGGCGAGAGGCGCGCGCAGATTGTCGTACACGGCGCGGGCGGCCTCGCCCGGCGACATCTGGCCCCGCGCCTTCTTCTCGATCGCGGCGACGAGCTCGCGGGCGCGCGCGTCGTCAATTTCGCGCGCGGGCGCCGACGAAAGACGCCGCAAGGGCTGGCCAACGAGCGCGCGCGCCATGGCCATGGCCTCCTCGATCACATCGCCCGTCGCGATGGCGTCGACGAGTCCCAGTCGGAGCGCCTCGTCGGCGCGCGCGTGATGACCCGATCCGATCATCTCGATGGCGACAAGCGGGTCGATGGCGCGCGGCAAACGGAACGTGCCGCCGCCGCCCGGCAGAATGCCAAGCGTAACCTCCGGCAAGCCCAATCGCGCGTCGGGTGTCACGACGCGCGCGTGACAGGCCAGCGCGATTTCGCAGCCGCCGCCCAGCGCCACGCCATGGATCGCGGCGACGACGGGCTTGTGGCTGGCTTCGATGATGAACGCCGCCTCGTAGGTCAGCGGCGCGAAGGGCGGCTTGCCGAACTCCCTGATGTCGGCGCCCGCGATGAAGGCGCGGCCACGCCCGGCGATCACCGCGCAGGCGATGGCGGGGTCGGCGCCCAGTTCGAGCACGTGGCGGATGAGATCGGCGCGCACGGCCTGTGAAAGGGCGTTGACGGGCGGATGATCAATGACGAGCACGGCGACATCGCCGCGATCCTCGCGCGTGACGGCGCCGGCTGAAACCTGATCAGACATTCATGGATCCCCGGTCGATGCGCGCTCGCGCGTCGGCGTGCTGGATGAGGTCGACCAACGCCCCCGCGGCGCGATCCACGGACATTTCAGACGTGTCGATCTGCGCGTTGGCGCGCGCGTAAAGCGGCTCGCGACTGGAAAGAATCGCGACCAGTTCATCCATCGCGCCGCGATCGTTGGCCATGGGGCGCAGGTCGCCCTGTTCACGCACGCGGTTCATGTGCTGGCCCGGCAGCGCCTTCACCCAGACCGTGAAAAAGGACGACAGCAACTGGTCGAAGGTCAGCGGTTCGGCGACGATGCCGCCGCCGGTGGCCAAAATAAGCGGCCCCGGTTGCTCGATCACCGCGCGCAGGGCCTTCTGCTCCAGCCGGCGATAACCGTCCTGCCCGTAGAGATTGAAGACCTCCGTCACCGAAAGGCCGGCGGCGCGCTCAACCTCGTGATTGAGTTCAATGAAGCTCCAGCCCAGGCGCTGGGCGGCCAGTCGCCCGACGGTTGACTTGCCCGCGCCGCGCAAGCCAATCAGCGCGACCCGGTCGACGGATCGCGGCGTCGGCGGGGCGTCGCCCGTTCCACCATCGAGCGCCTTGCGCGCCAGCTCGATCGCCGCGGGCGAGGCGCGCCGCAACAGCTCGCGAAACAGCGGCCAGTCGGCGGGCTGCTCGCCCTCGCCCACCAATTCCTCGAGCGGCGCGCCCGTGGCGCGCGACACCTTTCGCAACAGAACGATGGAGAGATTGCCGGCGCCGCTTTCAAGCTGGGCCAGATAGCGTTCCGAAATGCCGGAGACACGCGCGAGCGTCTTGCGGGACATGCCGCGCAGCGCGCGGGCGCGCCTGACGCGCTGGCCAAGTTCGGCCAGATAGGTCGTGTCGGCGGCGACCTCGGGCGCGGCCGGATCCAAGTCGAGTCGAGTCATGTGCGAAATAGTACATCAATGCCTTGACAATGGCACCCCCCATATGATGTTAATGCATTTTAATGCATGGAGGGCGCGCATGGAGCTGGAAAGCCAGTCGCGGGCGCGGGAAAAATTCGAACGCATAATGACCGCCGTCGTGTCGGAGATCGGGGAGCGACCCCTCGACGCGGCGCTTGAAACGCATCTGCGACGGACGTTTCCCGTGGACGGACGCGAATTCGCATCACTCGTCGCGCTGATCGGTCAGGGCGTCGCGGAAGGCTGGCTGTGCCAGCGGACTGCGGCCGGCATCCGCTTTGGTCGCGCGCTTAAGCCGGGTGGACCGGCAGGATATTTCAGCGTCGACGTCGTTGAAATGCATGACATCAAGGGGCCGCACCACGTCCATCCCGAGGGCGAGATCGGCCTGATCGCGCCAATCGACGCGGAAGCGCGCTTCGATGGCATGTCGTCGGGCTGGTATGTTTATTCGCCAGGGTCCGACCATTGGCCGACCGTCACGGGCGGCAAGGCCCATATTCTCTATTTATTGCCCCACGGGGCGATCGAATTCACCGGCCGCTAGAGCCGCGAAACGGGAGGAAACCATGGCGGCGAGCGAGACCTATAACGCCTGCGCGGACTTGCTGGATCGACACATGGCGGAAGGTCGCGGCGACAAGCTCGCCTTCGTCGATCCGGAGCGCGCATTGACCTACGCCCAACTGCGCGACCAGACGGGGCGGGTCGCGGCCCTGCTCGCGCGCCTTGGCCTGCGACGCGAGGATCGCATCCTCATGGTCATGCAGGACACGGTCGACTGGCCCGCCGTGTTCCTTGGCGCGATCCGCGCGGGCGTCACGCCCGTGCCCGTCAACACCATGCTGAGCGCGGAGCAATATGGCTACATGCTGACCGACTCGCGCGCGAAAGCCTTGTTCGTGTCGAACGCCTTGCTGCCCGCCGTGCTGCCGGCGCTCGTCGCCGCGCCCTATTCGGGGCATGTCATCGTCGCGGACGTCGATGACGCCGATGGGCGACTTGGCCTGACGCGCGCGCTCGCCGCCGAGACGCCCTTGCTCGATGTCGCGCCAACACATCCCGACGAAACCTGTTTCTGGCTTTATTCATCGGGATCGACGGGCAATCCCAAGGGCGCGCGCCATATCCAGACAAGCCTGATGGCGACCGCGACGACCTACGCTCGGCAAGTGCTCGGCATCCGCGAGGATGACGTTGTCTATTCGGCCGCGAAGCTGTTTTTCGCCTATGGCCTCGGCAACGCGCTGACGTTTCCCATGTCGGTTGGCGCGACAACCCTCCTTTATCCGGGACGGCCAACGCCCTCGGCCGTGTTCGACCTCATGGAAAAGCACGCGCCCACCATCTTTTATGGCGTGCCAACGTTGTTCGCCGCGATGCTGCACGACAAGGCCTGCGCCGAACGCCGGGGCTCGTCGCGCCTGCGCATCTGCGCCTCCGCCGGAGAGGCGCTTCCCGAACACATCGGCGCGCAATTCGCCAAGCGTTTTGGCGCGGATATTCTGGATGGCGTCGGCTCGACGGAAATGCTGCACATATTTTTGTCGAACGCGCCTGGCGATATTGTTTACGGCACCTCCGGCAAGGCCGTGCCCGGCTATGACCTGCGCCTGCTCGACGACGCGGGCGCGCCCGTGCCCGATGGCGAAATCGGCGAGCTTTACGTGCGCGGCCCCTCGGCCGCGGATGGCTACTGGAACCAGCGCGCCAAGAGCCGCGCGACGTTTCAGGGCGAATGGACGCGCACCGGCGATAAATACACGCGCGCCAACGATCGCTACACCTACGCGGGACGCGCCGACGACATGTTCAAGGTCAGCGGCATCTGGGTATCGCCCTTCGAGGTCGAAGCCGCGCTCGCCACCCATCCAGCCGTCCTCGAGGCCGCCGTCGTGCCCGGCGAGGATGACGACGGCCTGCTCAAGCCGCGCGCCTTCGTGGTGCTGAAGGATGGCGTTTCGGCCAACGGACTTGAGGAAAGCCTCAAGGAGCACGTCAAGGCGAGCGTCGGCATGTGGAAATATCCGCGCTGGATCAAGGTCGTCGAGGCGCTGCCCAAGACCGCGACGGGCAAGATCCAGCGCTTCAAGCTACGCGAGGGAACGTGGTGACAACGCGCGCCGATCCGGCGTTTCTGGACCTTGGCGACGTCAGGCTTGAATATGTTTCACACGGGACGACAAACCCGGACACGCCGACCTTTGTCCTTCTGCACGAGGGGCTGGGATGCGTCGGCCTGTGGGGCGATTTTCCCGAACGGCTCGCCACGGTCAGCGGCGCCCGCGTTGTCGCCTATTCGCGCGAGGGATACGGGGCTTCCGATCCGGTCGCCCTGCCACGCCCCCTCGATTACATGCAACGCCACGCGAGCGCGGTATTGCCGCGCGTGCTCGACAGGCTTGGCGTGGGGCGCTTCGCGCTCGTCGGCCACTCCGATGGCGCCTCGATCGCCGCCAGTTACGCCGCCGCGAGAAAGGACGGACGATTGCGCTGCCTGACGTTGATCGCGCCACATTTTTTTGTCGAGGACATGGCGCTCGCTGAAATCCGCAACGCGAAAACGGCCTATGAAACGACCGACCTGCGCCAGAAACTCGCGCGCTGGCACGCGCAAGTGGATGTCGCCTTCCGCGGATGGAACGACGCCTGGCTCGATCCGGAGTTCAAGACATCCTTTGATATATCCGATTGTCTTCCGCGCATAAGCGCGCCGGTTCAGGTCATTCAGGGCGAGGACGACCAGTACGGCACGATCGCTCAGGTGGATCGCGCCCGCGATCTCACGACCGCGCCTTGCGAGACGCTGATCATGCCGGGGATCAGACACGCGCCGCATCGCGAGGCCCGCGACGAAACTGTTGAGGCTATTTGTTCGTTCGCGCTAAAATATTCCTAGAATCAAACCGTCGCGCGACGTTTTATCGAGGCAATAATGACAATCGGCCATGAATATCTCTTCGCGCGGCCCGATATCGCCATGGAACAACTCCCGGATGGCGCGGTGATCCTGCGCTCGAGGACGCCATTGCGCGCTTTCGCCAACCGCGCTGGCGATTGGCTGGTTCATTGGGCGCGCGTCGCGCCCGACCGGGTGTTTCTCGCCGAGCGACCGGGCGGCGAGACGAGCAAGGACTGGACGCGCGTGACCTACGCGCAAGCGCTTGCGCGCGTGGAGGCGCTCGCGACATGGATGATCGGCGCGCGGTTGAGCGCGGCGCGTCCGCTGGCGATCCTGTCGGACAATGGCGTTGACCACGCGCTGCTCGCGTTGGCGGCGATGCACATGGGCTCGCCCTGCGCGCCAATTTCGCAGGCCTATTCCCTCCTGTCCAAGGATCACGCGAAGCTGCGCGCGGTTATCGGCCTGCTGACGCCCGGCGCGATCTTCGCGCCAAGCCTCGCTTCCTTCGGCGCCGCGATCCACGCGGTCGCCGATCTGCACGATGGCGCTGTTATTGTGGGCGACAACGATACGCGCGGCATGGCGAACGCGGTGGCGTTGGCGGACGCGCGCGCGCGCCGCGACGTGGAGGCGGTCAATCGCGCCTTCCTCGCGACAGGCCCCGACACAATCGCTAAATTCCTGTTCACATCGGGATCGACGGGCGAGCCAAAGGGCGTCATCAACACGCAGCGCATGTTGTGCGCGAGCCAGGAATCGAAGGCGCAAATCTGGCCCTTCGTCGAGACGACGCCGCCCGTCATCCTGGACTGGTTGCCCTGGAGCCACACCTTCGGAGGCAACCACAACTTCAACATGGTGCTGCGCAACGGCGGCACGCTCTACATCGACGGCGGCAAGCCCGCGCCCGGCGCCTTCGGACGCACGCTCGCCAATCTGCGCGACACGTCGAGCACGATTCATTTCAACGTGCCGCGCGGCCTCGATCTGTTGGTCGAGGAATTGCGCAAGGACGCCGCGCTGGCCCGTCACGTGCTGTCATCCCTACGCGTGATCTTTTACGCGGGAGCGGCGCTGCCGCAAAATATCTGGGACGCGCTGCTGGGCATGTCGCGCGACATCGCCGGCCATCCAGTGGCGCTGGTATCGTCATGGGGGTCGACCGAAACGGCGCCGTTGGCGAGCGATTGTCATTTCCAGGCCGACCGCGCCGGCAATATCGGCGTGCCGGCGCCGGGCGTCGAACTCAAGCTGGTTCCCAACGCGGGCAAGCGTGAAATACGCGTGCGAAGCCCCTTCGTCATGCCGGGCTACTGGAAGCGCGACGATCTAACACGCAAGGCCTTCGACGTCGATGGCTTTTACATAATCGGCGACGCCGTTCGCATGGCGGACGCCAATGACCCCAACAAGGGATTGTTTTTCGACGGACGCGTCGCCGAGGACTTCAAGTTGATGTCCGGCACATGGGTCAGCGTCGGCGCGCTGCGCGTCAAGGCCATCGAAATGCTCGCCCCGATCGCGTCGGACGTGGTGATCACCGGGCACGACGAGGAGGAAATCGGCCTGCTGGTCTTCGCCAATGTCCCGGCTTGCCGCGCGCTCGCCGAACTGCCCGACGACGCGCCCGCGCGCGTCGCGCTGGATCATCCCACCGTCGTTGATCGCGCCCGCGCGGGCCTTCGCGCGTTGAAGGCGTTGGGCGGGGGATCGTCGACCTACGCCACGCGCGCCTTGCTGATGGAGGAGCCGCCCTCGGTCGACGCGGGCGAAATCACCGACAAGGGCTACGTCAATCAGCGCGCGGTGCTCGCGCGACGCGCCGAATTCGTGGCGACGCTCAGGGCGCTCGGCGAGCGAACCCTGACGCTTTGATTATCCCCACGGGGATTTGGCGCGCGCTTTGCTTGCCTCGTTGTCCGTGCTTCAATAGGCGACGGAACGGGGCTGATCATTGAACGACGACGGCGCGACGGGGACGGAACAGACGACGGGCAAGGCCCCGCTCGTTTCGGTGCGGGGCATCGTCAAGCGCTTTGGCGATTTCGTCGCCAACGATCACGTCGATCTCGATATTTACGCGCATGAGGCGCACGCCCTCATTGGCGAGAACGGCGCGGGCAAGTCGACGCTGGTCAAGATGCTCTATGGCCTGCTCGAACCCTCCGAGGGCACGATTTCCATCGACGGCGAACCCGTGCTGCTCGCCAACCCCGACGCCGCGCGCTCGCGCGGCATAGGCATGGTGTTTCAGCATTTCTCGCTGTTCGACAACCTGACCGTGGCGGAGAACATCGCGCTCGCGCTGCCCAAATCGCGCGACCTGTCGGACCTGCGCGAACAGGTGCTGGGATTTTCGCGCCGCTATGGCCTGACGCTCGAGCCGGATCGCGAGGTCTGGACCCTTTCGGCGGGAGAAAGACAACGCATCGAGATCGCCCGCTGTCTGCTGCAAGACCCGCGACTTGTCGTGCTGGACGAACCAACGTCCGTGCTGACGCCGCGAGAGGTCGAGACGCTGTTCGTCACGCTCGACAAGCTGAAGGCCGAGGGCCGCGCCCTGCTCTACATTTCCCACAAGCTCGATGAAGTGAAACGCTTGTGCGAACGCGCGACCATCCTGCGGCGCGGCAAGGTGGTGGGCGTCTGCGATCCGCGCGCCGAAAGCGCCCGCTCGCTCGCCGCGCTCATGGTCGGCGCGTCGATCGCAGAGATAAAGCCCAATGGCAACCGCGCGCCGGGGCCGGAGCGGTTCATCGTCGATCGATTGTCGATCGTTTCGCCAGACCCCCATGGCGTCGACCTCGAGGACATTTCGTTTTCGGTGCGCGGCGGCGAAATTCTGGGCGTCGCGGGCGTCGCCGGCAATGGACAATCGGAATTCTTCGACGCGCTGTCGGGCGAAACGCCCGCGGACCGCGCGGACGCCATTCGCATCGACGGCGCATCGGTGGGCGTCGACGGCGTTGACGCCCGGCGCGCGCGCGGCGCCGCCTTCACGCCGGAGGAACGCAACGGCCACGCCGCCGCGCCGGACTTTTCGCTGAGCGATAACGCCGTGCTGTCGTTGCACGCGTTGGGCGACGTGGCGCGGCGCGGATTGATCCAGTTCGATCGCGCGCGCCTGGCCGCCGCGCGAGTCATCGAGCGTTTCGACGTGCGCGCCGCCGGCCCGCAAGCCGCCGCGCGCGATCTGTCGGGCGGCAATCTGCAAAAGTTCGTCGTCGGTCGTGAAATTCTGCGCGACCCCAAGGTGCTCGTGGTCAATCAGCCGACGTGGGGCGTCGACGCGCTTGCTTCCGCCGCCATTCGGCAGGCGCTTGTTGATCTGGCGGGTTCCGGCGCGGCCGTGATCGTCATCAGTCAGGATCTCGATGAACTGTTTGAAATCTGCGACCGCATCGCGGTCATTCACGAAGGCCGTCTTTCAAAGCCCCGAGCCGCGCGCGACATCACGCGCGAGGACATCGGCATGCTGATGGCGGGCGCGACCGCGGGTTCGGCGGATAGCCATGCGCATTGATCTTGAGCCGCGGCGCGTTCGCTCGCGCGTCCTCGAAATCGCCGCGCCCGTTGGCGCGCTGCTCGTTTCCATCCTGCTTGGCGGCGTCGTCATCGCGCTGCTGGGCAAGTCGCCGGTCGAGGCGTTTCAGGTTTATTTCGTCGATCCGCTGCTCGAAAGCTGGTCGTTGCAGGAACTGGCGGTCAAGGCCTGCCCGCTGGTGCTCATCGCGGTCGGCCTTTCCTTCTGTTTTCGCGCCAATCTCTGGAACATCGGCGCGGAAGGCCAGTTCATCATCGGCGGCCTCGCGGGCGCCTGCCTTGGCATAGCGACGCATGACGGGGCGATGCAGGAGACGTTCGGCGGCTGGTGGATCTTGCCGGCGATGCTGTTGCTGGGCGTGATCGGCGGAGCGGCTTACGGATTGATCCCCGCGATACTCCGCGCGTGGCTTGGCGCCTCGGAAATCCTGACGAGCCTCATGCTTGTTTATGTCGCGGAGCTCGGTCTCGACTATCTCGTGCGTGGCCCGTTGCGCGATCCCCATGGCTTCAACTTTCCCCAGAGCGTCACGTTCGACGACGTCGCGCGCTTGCCCTTCCTGATGGAAGGCGAGCGGTTGCACGCCGGCGTGCTGATCGCGCTGGCGGTTGTCGCCATCGCCGCCTTCGTTTTCGCGCGTTCGCTGTTCGGCTTCGAAATTCGCCTCGTCGGCGAGGCCCCGCGCGCGGCGCGCTTCGCCGGGTTTAGCGAAAAGCGTCTTACGCTTGTCGCTTTCGCCATCTCCGGCGGACTAGCGGGGCTCGCGGGCATATGCGAGGTCGCCGGACAGATCGGCCAGTTGCAGCCGGCGATCTCCGGCGGCTACGGCTTTACGGCGATCATCGTCGCGTTCCTCGGACGCCTGCGACCCCTGGGCATTCTGATCGCCGGCCTCGTGCTGGCGCTGACCTATATCGGCGGCGAAACGGCGCAAGTCGCGATGAAGCTGCCGCAGGACATGACCCGCGCCTATCAGGGCATTCTGCTGATGTGCGTGCTCGGCGCGGACGCCGTCACGCGTTATCGCATTCACCTGCGGATCGGAGGCTAGGATGAGCGCCGATATGCTTGAACTCGTGTTGATGACGGTGGTGACCGCCGCGACGCCCCTGATCATCGCCGCCATCGGCGAACTGGTGGCGGAGCGCTCCGGCGTTCTCAATCTTGGCGTCGAAGGCATGATGATCGTTGGCGCTTCCGTCGGATTCGCGGCCGCTTTTTCGAGTGGATCGACACTCATCGGGGCGCTCGCCGGCATTGCCGCGGGCGTCGTATTGTCATCGCTGTTCGCGCTGCTGGCGATTGGTCTCGCCATCAATCAGGTCGCGAGCGGACTCTCCTTGACCATTCTTGGCGTCGGCCTGTCCGGCCTGATGGGCGCGCCCTTCGTTGGTCAGAAGCGCGAAGCCGCCTCGCGTCTCGCCATCCCCTATCTGTCGGATATTCCCTATGTCGGTCGCCTTGTTTTCGGCGAGGACATGTTTGTTTACGCGGCCATCGCGCTCGTCGCCGCTTGCTGGTGGTTTCTCAATCGCACGCGCGCGGGCCTGACGCTGCGCGCCATCGGCGACAATCATCATTCAGCTCACGCGCTGGGCTTGCCCGTGCGACGCGTGCGCGTTCTGTCGACGCTGTTTGGCGGCGCCTGCGCCGGGCTCGCCGGCGCCTATCTATCGCTGGCCTACACGCCCTTCTGGTCGCCGGGCATGACGGCGGGCCGCGGATGGATCGCGTTGGCGCTGGTGGTTTTCGCGTCGTGGAAGCCATGGCGCGTCGTTCTGGGCGCGCTGTTGTTTGGCGGCGCCACGGTGCTGCAACTCCACGCGCAGGCCGCGTCCATCGGCGTGCCCGGACAGTTGCTATCGGCGACGCCCTATCTCGCAACCATTGTCGCGCTGATGATCCTGTCGATTGGCGCGCGCCGCAACGCCGCGGCGCCCGCGGCGCTGGGGCAACCTTTCGTCGCGACGCGCTAGTCTGGCTTTAAACCGCGGTATCGCGCCATCCACGCGCGATCCAGCCTTTGTTTCCAGCGCCAAACCCACGCGCCTTCAATCGTGAAAGGTCCCCGCGCGGCGATGGCGCGGCCATCGGCCGTCGCGATAATGCTCAAATGCGCCGATTGCGGCGTCCACGGCAATGTCGCTCGCCCCATGGCGCGCCGAACAATATTCGCCGCGAGCGGCGGACCGGCGCGTACCGCGTAAACACCCGCCTTCTCGCGCGGTGACGCGATTAACGCCGCGCAATCGCCAGCGGCGAATACATCGTCGTCGCCCGTTGATTGCAACGTCGGACGAACGGCAAGAAAGCCATCGCCATCGCGCGGCAGATCGAGGCCCGCGAACCAGTCAGGCGGCGCGGCGGCGGTGGTCAAAATGGTCGCATCGGCGGCGATACGCGCGCCGTTGGCGCAATGGACCGCGTCGGCTGAAATCCCGGTCACCGGGCTTTGCTCGATGACCGCGACGCCGGCGCGCGCGAGCGCCGCGCGCACGCGACGACGCGCGCCCGCCGAATGGGTGGGGAGGAGCGCGTGCGCTGTCACGAGCGCCAAACTGAAATCCTTGTCGCCGCGGCCTTCATCGCGGGCGTCGGCCAGCAAGCGCGCGCTGATCGCCAGCGCGAGTTCGACGCCACCGGCGCCGCCGCCCACGACAACAATACGGCGCGGCCCCGTTGGCGCGCGCGCCATATCGCGCAAGTGTTCGAATTTTTCGAGAAAACGCGAGATCGTCTTGGCGACGATGGCGTGTTCGCGCGCGCCCATGACGCCGCGCGTCGCGGGCGTCGCGCCGACGTCGAACGAAACGAGGTCGTAGGGCACGGTCTCCCCGCTCGCGAGCAACAGGCGCTTGCCCGCGCGATCAAGGCCGCGCGCTTCGCCCAACAGCAACCGCGCGCCCGTCGCCGCGCACAGACGCGCCAGATCGACATGCGCCTCCTCGCGCCGGTAAAGGCCGGCGACGACGCCGGGGATCATGCCTGAATAGGGCGTCTCGGGCGACGGCGTCACGAGCGTGACGCGCGCGCCGGGGAGGTTTTTCCGGGCCAATTCCGCGAGAACATGAACATGCGCGTGGCCGCCGCCGACCAGCACGATGTTCATGCCGCCGCGAAGGTTCAAGCCTTGCCCCAGCCGCCGCCTGTGGGCGTGATGACGGTGATCGCCTCGCCCGCTTCCAGTCGCGTCTGGTCGCAACCCTGCAATTCCTCGACGCGCCCGTCGAGGCGGCGGACGAGATTGCGACCGAGTTGTCCAATCTCGCCGCCATCCACGCCGAACGCGGGCTGAATGCGGCGACCCGACAAGATCGCCATGTCCATCGGCCGCAGGAAGCGGATGGTGCGGCTGACGCCGTCGCCCGCGTACCATTCGCCGCGACCACCCGAGCCACGGCGCACGTGGAAATCCTCCAGCAACACGGGGAAGCGCAATTCCAGCACTTCCGGATCGGTCAGCCGCGAATTCGTCATGTGCGTTTGCACCGCGCTCGCGCCATTGAATCCCGGACCCGCCGGCGCGCCCGAACAGATCGTCTCGTAATATTGATAGGTGTCGTCGCCGAAGGTGAGATTGTTCATCGTCCCCTGCGCGCTGCCAATCGCGTGCAACGCGCCGAACAATGTGTCGGTGACCATCTGGCTCGTTTCGACATTGCCGGCGACGACGGCCGCGGGATAGCGCGGCGACAGCATGGAGCCTTCGGGGATGATGATCTTGATGGGCCGCAGGCAGCCCGCGTTGATCGGGATTTCGTCGTTCACCATGACGCGGAACACATAGAGCACCGCGGCGCGCGCCACGGGCTCGGGCGCGTTGAAATTGGAGTCGCGTTGCGGCGACGTGCCCGTGAAGTCGATCGTCGCGGTCCGGTTCGCCCGATCGACGGAAATCCTGACCTTGATCCGCGCGCCCTGATCCGTGATGGACTCGAAGCTTGAATCCTTCAACGCGCCGACAACGCGCGCCACGCTTTCAGCGGCGTTGTCGCGCACGTGACGCATGTAGGCCGAGACGACGTCGAGGCCGAATTCATCGACCATCTTGCCAATCAGCGTCGCGCCCATGGTGTTGGCGGCGATCTGCGCCTTGATGTCGCCGATGTTCTGATCGGGGTTGCGCGCGGGATAACGCGCCCCCGCGAGCAAGGCGCGAAATTCCTTTTCGCGGAAGCGGCCGTTCTCGACCAGCTTGAAATTGTCGATATAGACGCCTTCTTCCTCGATGCGCGTGGCGCGCGGCGTCATCGAGCCCGGCGCGAGGCCGCCGATATCGGCGTGATGGCCGCGCGAGGCGACCCAGAACAGGATGCGCTTGCCGGCGCGATCGAACACGGGCGCGCACACGGTCACGTCGGGCAGATGCGTGCCGCCATTGTAAGGCGCGTTGAGCGCGAAGGCGTCGCCCTTCCTGATGCGCCCGGCGTTGTCCTTGATGACGGTCGCGACGGAGGAATCCATCGAGCCCAAATGCACGGGAATATGCGGCGCGTTGGCGATCAGTTCGCCGTTGGCGTCGAACAGCGCGCAGGAAAAATCAAGCCGCTCCTTGATGTTCACGGACATGGCCGTGTTCTGCAAGGTCACGCCCATCTGCTCGGCGATGGACATGAAGCGATTGTTGAAAATCTCCAGCATCGTCGGATCGGCGCTGGCGCCAATGGCGCGACGACGCGCCAGTTTCTTGTACCGCGTGAGAACGATGTGATCGCGACGCGTGACTTCCGCGCGCCAGCCGTCCTCGACGACGATGGTCTGATGGGGCTCCATGATCAGCGCGGGGCCATTGACGATATGACCGATCGCCAGTTGATCGCGCAGGAACACGCGCGCGTCGCGCCACTCGCCGCGCGAATAGAAACGCGCCCGCCGCGCGGGCTTGGGCACGGGCGCCGTCGACGCGCGCCGCGCGCGTTCCGAAAAGGCGGCGCCGCCGCCCGAGGCTTCCGCGCCGATGGCCGCGACGACCAGTCGCTTGGCCGGATCGATGAAACCGAAGCGCGCCTTGTGCGCGCGCTCGAACGCGCGACGCGCCGCCGCGATGGCGATCGCGGCCGCCCCCTCGGGAAACGGCGTGATGATCGCCGTGTCCGACCCATCGTAGCGCAGATGCAAAGTCAGGCTTGTTTCGACATTCGCGCGCGCGACGCCCTGCCCGCGCACCTCCGCCACGGCCTCCGCCGCGAGCGTTTTCGCCAGCCGGGTCATCGCCGCGAAACCCTTGACGTCCAGCGGCGCCTCGACGCCGCGCGTACGCAGCGCCCTGATATCGGCGAGTCCCATGCCATAGGCGGACAACAGCGACGACAACGGATGCACGAACACGCTGGTCATGCCCAGCGCGTCTGCGACGAGACACGCGTGCTGGCCGCCGGCGCCGCCAAAGCAGTTTATCGCGTAGCGGGTGACGTCATAGCCGCGCGCGACCGATATCTTCTTGATGGCTTCCGCCATGGCCGCGACGGCGATTGAAATATAGCCATCGGCGATATCCTCGGGCGCGCGACCGCCGCCGATTCGTTGCGCGAGCGCCTCGAAGCCGGCGCGCACGGCGTCCGAGTCGAGCGGCTCATTCTGGGCCGGGCCGAAAATTCTGGGAAAAAGATCGGGAATGAGCTTGCCGACCATGACATTCGCGTCGGTCACGGCCAGCGGCCCGCCGCGCCGGTAACAGGCGGGGCCGGGATCGGCGCCCGCCGATTGCGGACCAACGCGCATGCGCGAGCCATCGAAGCGCAACAATGAACCGCCACCCGCCGCGACAGTGTGAATGGCCATCATCGGCGCGCGCATGCGAACGCCCGCGACCTCCGTTTCAAAGGCGCGCTCGAACTCGCCGTCAAAATGCGCCACGTCGGTCGACGTGCCGCCCATGTCAAAGCCGATGACGCGCTTGAAACCGGCCGACGCCGCCGTCCGCGCCATGGCGACAACGCCGCCCGCCGGTCCCGACAGGATCGCGTCCTTGCCGGCGAAAAGATCGGCCGAGGTCAGACCGCCGGACGACATCATGAACATCAGCCGGGCGCCGGTGCGCTCGATGTCGAGTTCCTCGGCGACCTGCGCAACATAGCGCGACAGGATCGGCGTGAGATAGGCGTCGACCACGGTCGTGTCGCCGCGCCCGACAAACTTGATGAGCGGGGAGCATTCGTGGCTGACGGAAACGCGCGCGAAACCGAGTTCGCGCGCCACCCCGGCGACGGCCTTTTCGTGGTCGGGATAGCGATAGGCGTGCATGAACACGATCGCCACCGCGTTGACTCCCGCGGCGCGCGCCTCGATCAGCGCGCGACGCGCCGCGGCGAGATCGGGGGTTTTTTCAACGACGCCATCGGCCCGCACGCGCTCGTCGATCTCGATGACATCGGCATAGAGCTGTTCGGGCTTGACGATCTGCTGGGCGAAGATTTTCGGACGCGCCTGATAGCCGATCTCCAACGCGTCGCGGAAACCCTTCGTGGCGAGCAGAACGGTCTTTTCGCCCTTGCGCTCCAGAAGGGCGTTGGTGGCGACGGTCGAGCCCATCTTCACCGCGCCGACGCGGCCAGCGGGTATGGCCTCGCCCGGCGCGAGGCCCAGAAGATCGCGGATGCCCTGCACGGCGGCGTCGCGATAGGCTTCCGGGTTCTCGGAGAGCAATTTGCGGGGATGCAGATGGCCGCCGGGGTCGCGCCCGACAATATCGGTGAACGTGCCGCCGCGATCGATCCAGAAGTCCCAAAGCCCCCTGTCAGTCCGCGCGTTCGCCACGATTGAGCACCCCGTTCGCCATGCCGTGCTGTTCTACGGCGAAAGGGAAGGTCGTCAAATCGCCGTCGTCGTCAAGACCATGCAAGATCTATTCGCCGTGCGGCAGGCCCATGCGCCAGACGCCGCGAAAATCCTCGGGGTCGGCCGGCTTGCCCTTGCGGTAGATCACGAGCCGGCCCTGCCGGGCGAGGCCAACCGCCGCCGCGCGGACGTGCACCAGCCACTTGCGCCAGGCAAGATCGTCCTCGCCACGCGCTTCCGCGAAGGCCTTGGCGACCTCGGTCGGGTCGATGCTCTTGCCGTCGCCCCGCGCGGCGCACAGGCGCAGCGCCAGATCCTCGAGGGACTGGCGCGACTGCTTTTTGGTGTCTGTTTCGGATTCGCTGGTCATGCCTTGGACATGCGGTCTGCGCGGGCGCGGGTCAAGGCGCGCCGCGGGTGTCGCCGGGCGGAAAAAGCGCCAGCCGCGCGTCGGAGGCGAACTGCCGGGCCCACATGACATAGACAACAGCCGCCGTCATGCCGATGAACACCCAGGGGCCGAGGAACCAGCCGAGATAGGCCAAGGCGAAGAAAAACGCCCGCTGCCCGCGGGAAAAATGCCGTCCGGCGGCGCTCGACATGGCGGCCGCGCGCAGGGCCATGCGGTCGCGGGCGTCCGCGTCGGGCGAATTTCGGGACGGGGTCGCGCCGATCAGGATGGCGGTGAAGTTGAACAGCCGGTAGGCCCAGGCGAATTTGAAGAAGGCATAGCCAAAGATGATCAGCAGGCCGATGACCTTCAACTCGAAGAGACCGCGCGAGGGGGTCAGGCCAAAGGACAATTCCGAGAAAACCTTCACCGCGTCGTCGGCCCCGCGCAAAAGCGCCGCCGAGCCGCCAATTGCCAGTATCGAGGTGGAAGCGAAAAACGCCGTTCCGTTCTGGAGCGACGCCATGACCCCGGAATCGACCATGCGCTGTTCCCGCGAGGCCATCTCCCGCATCCAGGCGACGCGATACTCTTCCATGAGATGATTGAGGCCGCGCTTGTCGCCCCGACCGCCCGCGATGATCCGCGAATAACCCAGCCAGGCGATCAGGAAAAAGACCAACGCCACGAAATCGGGCGACGATAGACCGGGCATGATCAACTGGCTCCATATGACGCTTGCCAAGCTCGCGCGCGAAGGGAAGATGGCCCCACGCGGCGGGAATCGCAACATGGCGCCCGCCCAGGCATAGAGACTTCGGCGCGATGACTGAGAACAGCCACGGGTTCGGCGGAATGCAGCGACCGCGCATCGTCAAGATTGGCGAGCGCGAGGTGGTCGCGCACGGGCTTGAGCGATGGCGACCAGGCGACTTGTATCACTATGCCATGACGGCCTCCTGGCCGCTTTTCGTCGGCACCTTCGCCGCCGTTTACATGGCGGTTAATTGTGTTTTCGCGCTGCTTTACGATCTTGGCGACCGGCCCATCGCCAACGCGCGACCCGGCTTCGAGGATCTGTTCTATTTCTCGATCGAGACCCTCGCGACAGTCGGTTATGGCGACATGCATCCACAAACCCGTTACGGGCACTGGGTCGCGACGCTGGAAATCTTCACGGGCCTGTCGATCACGGCGGCCATGACGGGTCTTGTGTTCGCGCGATTCTCGCGACCCCGCGCGCGCGTGATGTTCGCCCGCAATCCAGTGATCGGGACGGTCAATGGCTCGGCGACGCTGATGGTCCGCATGGCCAACGCGCGCCACAATATGATCACCGACGCGACGGCGAAACTCTGGATGACCCGTCTGGAAACCAGCGACGAAGGCATAAGGTTTCGCCGGTTTCGCGAACTCGCGCTCGACAGGAGCGCCAATCCGATGTTCGCCCTGAGCTGGACGATCTTTCACATCATCGATGAAACAAGCCCCATCCACGGGCTCGACGCGGATGACCTTGCCGAGGTCGAGGCCAGTTTCGTGGTGACTTTCAGCGGACTGGACGAAACATCCGCCCAGCAACTGAACGCGCGGGCGCTCTACGATCACGACGCCATCAACTGGAACCATCATTACGTCGATATTCTCGGCGTCGACGACGAGGGCGTGACGCGCATCGACTATCGCAAATTCCACGACACGCGGCCCGAGACGCATGACGCCTGAGGCGTTCAATACATTCTGCGCCCGCCTGCCCCATGCGACCCATGTCGTGCAATGGGGCGGCGCCGATGTCTGGAAGGTTGGCGGCAAGGTCTTCGCGATTGGCGGCTGGAGCGAAGATCAGGCGCTCACGGTGACCTTCAAGTGCTCGCCGATGAGTTTCGAAATGCTCAAGGAACGGCCGGGTTTGCGACCCGCGCCCTATCTCGCCTCGCGTGGCCTGACGTGGGTTCAGCGCGTAAGCACGGAAAGCATGGACGATACCGCGCTTGAAGACTATCTGCGCGCGAGCCATGAACTCGCCGCGCGCGCTCTATCCAAAAAACGCCGAAAAGAGCTCGGCCTGATCCATTCGTGAAACACCTGATGTCATGGCGTCGATGGACAGCAACCATTCGCGCGCCTAAAGTTTGCTGAACAGAACACGAGGTCATCCAATGAAAATCGCTGTGGTCGCGCAGGGCGCCATGGGCGCCGGCGTCGCGGGCGTGCTGGTCGCCCATGGCGCTCAGGTCATTACATCGCTCTCCGGTCGCGGCGAGGCCAGCGCGAAACGCGCGGCGGCGGCGGGCATGGTCGCCGTCGCCGACGCGGAGCTGGCGAGCGCGGATTTGATTCTGTCCATCGTGCCGCCCGGCGACGCGCTGGCCTTCGCCGAACGAATGGCGCCACATCTGCGCGCGGCGACGAAAAAGCCGCCCTTCGTCGATTGCAACGCCGTGTCGCCGGCGACCGTGATCAAGATAGGCGAGGTCATCGCCGCCACCGGCGCGCCCTTCGTCGACGCCGGCATCATCGGCACGCCGCCCCGCAAGGGCGCCTCGGGTCCATCGTTTTACGCATCCGGTCCCAACGCCGGCGCTTTCGCCGCGGTGCGCGATTTCGGCATCGACGCGCGCGTGCTCGACGCGCCCATCGGCGCGGCGTCAGCGCTCAAGATGGCCTACGCCGGCATTACCAAGGGGCTGACCGCGGTCGGCTCGGCCATGATGCTGGCGGCGACGCGCTCCGGCGCGGCCAAGGGCCTGCGCGATGAACTCGCCGAGAGCCAGCCAGCGCTGACTCCATGGTTCGAGCGACAGATTCCCGGCATGTATCAGAAGGCCTATCGCTGGGTCGCGGAGATGCGCGAAATCGCCGAATTCGCCGGCGACGATCCGGCCGCCGCCGCCATGTACGAGGGCGTCGCGCGCTTCTACGAGCGCATGGCCGCCGATGAGCAGGGCGAAAAGGCGGAAGTGGGCGCGTTAAGCGCCTTCCTCGCGCAAAAGCCACAACCGGCCGGCCCGAAACGCAAGGTTGGCTACAAGGACATGATCGCCGCCGCCGAGGCCGAAGTGACAACGCTCGCCGCCGCGCAGGTCATCGCCATGCAGGGCCGCGACGACGTCGCGCTGATCGACTTGCGCGATCCCCGCGAACTCGAGCGCGAGGGCCGCGTGCCCGGAGCGTTGCATTGTCCGCGCGGCATGCTGGAATTCTGGATCGATCCGGAAAGCCCCTATCACAAGCCGGTTTTCTCTCAGCCAAAGACATTCGTCTTCTTCTGCGCGGCGGGCTGGCGCTCGGCCCTCGCGACGCAGACGGCGCAACGCATGGGCCTGCCCGCGGTCGCGCATATCGGCGGCGGGTTCAAGGCGTGGAAGGACGCGGGCGGCGCCGTCGAGGGTGGCGCGCCCGTTGCGTAAGGTCGTGACACAGGCGTCCGCGACGCGGGCGTGAATCCGGAGTTCAACATGCGCCGTATTTCGACATTGATCGCCGCGAGCCTCGCGCTGGCTTCCCTCGCCAGCGCGCAGGAATTGCCCTCGCCCATGAAGATCGTCGTGACCTTCCCGGCGGGCGGCACGGCGGACGTGCTGGGGCGTCTCGTCGCTGATCAAATTGGCAAGGTCGGCGGCCCCAGCGTGGTGGTCGACAACCGGCCCGGCGCGAATTCGATCATCGGCAATGAATTCGCCGCGCGCGCCGCGCCCGATGGCGGCACGATGCTGCTCGTGGCGAATTCCTTTCTCATCACCTCGTTCCTGCGCAAGCTGCCCTATGATCCCATCGGCAGCTACGAGCCGGTCTGCGCGCTGGTCGACTCGCCGCTGGTCATCGCGGTTGGCGCGTCGTCGCCATTCAAGACGCTCGACGATTTCCTGAACGCCGCCAAGGCGAAACCCGGCGCGGTGTCGACGGCGGCCATTGGCCCCGCGACGGCGCAACGGGTCGCGGTGGAACTGCTGAAGAAGAGCGCCGGCGTTGACGTGAACTTCGTGCCCTATCCCAGCAACGCGCTCGCCATCAACGCGCTTCTCGGCGGCGAGGTCGCCAGCGTGACCGTAAATATCGCCGATATCGGCGCCATGGTCGCGGACGGACGCGCGCGCATTCTGGCGACGCTCTCGCCAAAGCGCATCGAGGGCTGGCCCGATATTCCCACCGCTCGCGAAGGCGGTCACGACGTCGCCTACGCGGCGTGGTTCGGCCTCGTCGCGCCGGCTAAAACGCCGCCGGCCGTTCTCGACAAACTGTCGGCCCTCGTGACGAAGGCGATGGAGCAGCCCGAGCTTCGCGCGCGTCTCAAGCCGTTGGAGTTCTATCCCTCCGTCGCCTGCGGCGCGAAGTTCGGCGAATTCCTGCGCGGCGAGAACGAGGCCACCGGCCGAATCGTGAGCGAGGCCGACATCAAGATGGAATAGTCGCGCGGATTAATTCGCTCAGCTAAATTCCATGATCACCGCGTCGACGGCGAGCGACTCGCCTTCCTTGCAGGCGATCTTCTTGACGGTGACGTCGCGTTCGGCGCGCAGCACGTTTTCCATCTTCATCGCCTCGACAATGCACAGCGGATCGCCCGCGCGAACCTCTTGACCCTCCGTCACGAGCAGCGCCTTGACGAGGCCGGGCATCGGGCAATGCAGCGCCTTCGACGTGTCGGCGACGCGCGGCGGCGGCATCAGCGCGGCGAGTTCGGCCTCGCGACGCGTGAACACACGCGCGGCGATGGTCATGCCGCGCCATGTCAGCTCCACGCCGTTGAGAATGGCCCGCGCCTGACAGGACACTGGCTCGCCGTCGATCAGGCCGCGCCAGACGCGCTCGACGGGCGTCCAATCCGATGACACGCGGTGCGCGTGGGCGGAATCGTCGTCGAACCGCACGAGCAATCCATCATCGGCGTCGTCGACGTGGATGTCGTGGCGCGCGTTGCCCAGCATGACCGAACGGGCGCGTTCGAACGCGACAAGGCGCTGCGTCTGCATCTGCCCTGAAATTCGCCGCTTGCGCTCATTGAGAAGATGATCGATCGACGCGGCGACGCAGGCGATCACGTGAGCGTTCTCGCCCTCGACCGCGCGCGGCGTGAAACCCGCGGGAAACTCCTCGGCGATGAAACCGGTGGAGAGGCGGCCCGCTTTCCAGCGTTCGTGATCCATCAGCGAGGCGAGAAACGGAATATTATGGCGAATACCGTCGATGGCGAATTCGTCGAGCGCGCGCGATTGCGCGGCGATGGCGGTCAAACGATCGCCCGCGTGGGTGACGAGCTTTGCGATCATCGGATCGTAGTGGATCGAAATCTCTCCGCCTTCGTACACGCCGGTGTCGACGCGGGTCGTCACGCCGTCAACGTGCTCCTCCATCGGCGGACGATAGGTGGTCAGCCGCCCGATCGAAGGCAGAAAGCCGCGGGCGGGATCCTCGGCGTAAACGCGGCTCTCCACGGCCCAGCCGCGCAGCTTCACGTCCGCCTGCCGGAACGACAGGGGCTCGCCCGCCGCGACGCGGATCATCTGCTCGACCAGATCGAGGCCAGTGACGAGTTCCGTCACGGGATGCTCGACCTGCAAACGGGTGTTCATTTCGAGGAAATAGAAGCTCTTGTCCTGCCCGGCGACGAACTCGACCGTGCCGGCGCTGTCGTAATTGACCGCGCGCGCCAGCGCCACGGCCTGCTCGCCCATCTTGCGGCGCGTCTCCTCGTCGAGCAGCGGCGACGGCGCCTCCTCCAGCACCTTCTGGTTGCGGCGCTGGATCGAGCATTCGCGCTCGCCGAGATAAACAATATTGCCGTGCTTGTCGCCGAGCACCTGAATTTCGATGTGGCGCGGATTGACGATGAATTTCTCGACGAACACGCGGTCGTCGCCGAAGGACGACTTGGCCTCGGAACGCGCGCGGTCGAACCCTTCCGCGACTTCCTCGCGCGCGTTGGCGATGCGCATGCCCTTGCCGCCGCCGCCCGCCGACGCCTTCAACATGACAGGATAGCCGATTTCGTCGGCGATGCGCACGGCCTGCGCCGCGTCCTCGATGACACCGAGATAACCCGGCACGGTTGAGACCTTCGCGGCGTGCGCGACCTTCTTCGACTCGATCTTGTCGCCCATGGCGGCGATGGCGCCGGGGTTGGGGCCGATGAAGACGATGCCGTTATCCTTCAACGCCTGGGCGAAGGCCTCGCGCTCGGACAGGAATCCATAACCGGGGTGCACCGCTTCGGCGCCCGTGCGCTTGCACGCGTCGATGATGGCGTCGATGAGCAAATAGGATTGCGCGGCGGGCGGCGGGCCGATGAGAACGGCCTCGTCGGCCATTTCCACGTGCAACGCGTCCTTGTCCGCCTCGGACTAGACCGCGACGGTGGCGATGCCCATGCGGCGGGCGGTTTTGATGACGCGGCAGGCGATTTCGCCACGGTTGGCGATGAGGATTTTCTTGAACATGCGGACCCCGGCCACGTCCGGCCGCGCGAGCGCTCCCGCGGCGGGATCGAGATGATCCGCGATATCTAGGCGACGCGCCGGGGCGCGTCCATAAGCCTATTGGCGAGGCCGATCAGGCGGCGGCGCGCGCCTCGGCGACGCCGGCCCAGTTGCGCGCGGCGCGCGCGCGGACCGCGGCAAGGAACCAAGCGGGCACGCGATGCGCCTCGGCGAGCACGTTGACCAGCACGGCAAGGCCATTGAGGCTCGCCGCGGCATCGGCGCGCGCGATCAGCCATTCGCCCTGCGCCTCGTTGACGACGCCGGTCGGCCGCGACTGCCAGACCACGTGATCGGTGATCGCCTCGACGAAAAACTCGGTCCATTCGGGACATTTGGTCGCAATGGCGCGATCGAGCGCGAACAGGGCGTCCGCTTCCTCGCGGTCGATGACGCCATCGACGAAAATGTCGCGGCGCAGGCGGGCGACGTCCTCGGCGATGATTTCGCCGCGGCGGGCGGCTTCCATCACCGCGGCGCGGCCGCGGTCGAGGGTCTTGGCGAGTTCGCGGCTTTCATCGAGCGTCATGTCTGGCCCCACTGTTGTCTGGTTAACGGAAGTTCATCGCCGTTGCTTATGCGAGTTAAGATGCGGCAAGGCTCCTTGCCGATGCGTGAATCCCCCGACACGACCGGCGCGCAGGGTTAAGCCGCCGCCAACGGCGATGGTTGCCTTTGTCTGAACGCCGATTTGGCGCGGCGCGCGCTGGCGGCTAAACAGACGCCAAAGGAGCCGTCCCCATGCCTGTGTCCAGCGGGATTCATCACCTGACCGCCATCTGCGGCGAACCCATGCGCGCCATCGACTTTCACGCGCGCGTGCTGGGTTTGCGGCTGGTGAAAAAGACCGTGAATTTCGACGATCCCTCCGCCTGGCATTTCTATTTCGGCGACGAGACCGGTTCGCCGGGCTCAATCCTGACCTTTTTCGCGCGGCCGGACGCCGAGCCGGGAAGGCCGGGCGCGGGCGAGGTCGTGTCGCTAGCCTTCGCGATTCCGATGGACGCCGCGGCGTTCTGGATCGACCGTTTCAACGACGAGGGCGTGCCCTTCGGCCTCGCGGAGGGCGGACGCGCGCTTGCCTTCCACAATCCCGACGGGCTTGCGCTGGAACTGATCGAGACCGCCGAGGCCGGCGCCTTGCCGGCCTACGCGGGCGAGGACATTCCCGCCGAATGCGCCATCCGCGGCTTCGCCAACGTCACCTTGTTGGTCGCCGACGCCGCCGCCACCGCGCGCGTGTTGACGCAGGGCCTCGGCTGGACGCCGGAAAGCCACGCGCGCCTCGGCGACTACATGCGCATTCGTTTCGCCGCGCCGGAGAAGCCGGCGCTCGGCGGCGCGCTCGACCTGCTGACGAGCCAGACCCTCGCCACGGGCGCGCAGGGCGTCGGCAGCGTGCATCACATCGCGTTTCGCGCGCGCGACGCGGCCGAACAGACCGCGCTGGCGCAAGCCATCCGCGATCTCGACCTGACGCCGACGCAAGTGCGCGACCGGACCTATTTCAAATCGATCTATTTTCGCGAGCCATCGGGCGTGCTGTTCGAAATCGCGACGGATGGGCCGGGCTTCGCGGTGGATGAACCCGTCGACGAACTCGGCGCGCGGCTCTGTCTGCCGCCGGCGCTCGAACCCCGTCGCGCGGCGATCCTGAAGGCGCTGCCGAGGGTGGGGTGAGATACCAACCCACGGGAAGTTGTCACCTCACAACGGAATGTTGTCGTGCTTCTTCCACGGGTTCTCCAGCTCTTTGTGGCGGAGCATGGCGAGCGCGCGGGCGATGCGCCGGCGCGTGGCGTGCGGCATGATGACATCGTCAATATAACCGCGCTCGGCGGCGACGAAGGGCGACAGGAAACGCTCCTCGTATTCCTTCGTGCGCTCGGCGATCTTGCCGGGATCCTTGATGTCGGCGCGGAAGATGATTTCCACGGCGCCCTTCGCGCCCATGACCGCGATCTGCGCCGTCGGCCAGGCGTAGTTCACGTCGCCGCGCAGATGCTTCGACGCCATGACGTCGTAGGCGCCGCCGAAGGCCTTGCGCGTGATGAGCGTGACCTTCGGCACCGTCGCCTCGGCATAGGCGAACAGCAGTTTCGCGCCATGCTTGATGAGGCCGCCATATTCCTGCGCCGTGCCGGGCAGGAAGCCGGGCACGTCGACGAAGGTGACGATGGGAATGTTGAACGCGTCGCAGAAGCGCACGAAACGCGCCGCCTTGCGCGAGGCGTCGCTGTCGAGCACGCCGGCCAGCACCATCGGCTGGTTGGCGACGATACCGGTCGTGCGCCCCTCGACGCGAGCGAAACCCGTGACGATGTTGCGCGCGTGGGCTTCCTGAATTTCGAAGAAGTCGCCCTCGTCGGCGACCTTCAGGATCAGTTCCCTGATGTCGTAGGGCTTGTTCGGATTGTCGGGGATCAGCGTGTCGAGGGAGATTTCCTCGCGCGCGGGATCGTCGAAGGACGGCCATTCAGGCAATTCGTCGCGGTTCGACGAGGGCAGGAAGTCGATCAGCCGGCGCATCTGCAACAGGGCCTCGACGTCGTTGTCGTAGGCGCCGTCGGCGATGGACGATTTCGTCGTGTGCACCTTGGCGCCGCCCAGCTCCTCCGCGGTGACGGTCTCGTTGGTGACGGTTTTCACCACGTCGGGGCCGGTGACGAACATGTAGCTCGTGTCGCGCACCATAAAGATGAAATCGGTCATCGCGGGCGAATAGACGTCGCCGCCCGCGCAGGGGCCCATGATGACGGAAATCTGCGGGATGACGCCGGAGGCCAGCACGTTGCGCTGGAAAACCTCGGCGTAGCCGCCGAGCGCCGCGACGCCCTCCTGAATGCGCGCGCCGCCCGCGTCGAACAGGCCGATGATCGGCGCCTTGTTGCGCAGCGCCATGTCCTGGATCTTCATGATCTTCTGCGCGTGCGTCTCGCTCAGCGAGCCGCCGAAAACGGTGAAGTCCTTGGCGTAGACATAGACCACGCGCCCGTTGACCGTGCCCCAGCCGGTGACCACGCCATCGCCGGGAATCTTCTCGCCCTTGTCCATGCCGAAATCGACGGCGCGGTGCTGGACGAACATGTCGTATTCCTCGAACGAGCCGTGATCGAGGAACAGATCGATGCGCTCGCGCGCCGTCAGCTTGCCGCGCTTGTGCTGCGTATCGATGCGGGCCTGACCGCCGCCCAGCCGGGCGTTCGCGCGGCGTTCTTCGAGGGCGTCGAGGATGTGTTTCAAGGCTGGGCTCCGGCGGCTTGACTGTCATCCGCTCCTAGCACGCGCGCGGTGGGCCGGGTACTCGACGGAAGGCGGATGGAAGACACGAAACATATATTACAGTCATTTTACGTGTTTAAAATAATTAGCCTGTTGCAAAATGTTGTTTTGGCTCTATATAGCCCTCACCGGCGCCGGCCCACGGCGAGCGCCCTCCGGCGGAGAAACCCATGAGCGCACCAGACCTCGACGCTATCGCCGCGAGCCTGAACGCGCGGATCGCGCCGCTTGAGGCGCCCGCGCGGCTCGCCGCCCTGCGCGCGGCCCTGCCCGGCCGCATCATTTTCACCACGAGCCTCGGCATCGAGGATCAGGCGATCACCCATATGATCGCGACCGAAAAGATCGACATCGCGCTCGCCACGCTCGACACAGGGCGTCTATTTCCCGAGGCCTACGACGTCTGGACGCGCACCGAGGAGCGTTATGGCGTCGCCATCGCGCCCTATTTCCCCGATGGCGCGGCGGTCGAGGCGCTGGTGGCGCGGCAGGGCGTCAATGGATTTTACAACTCCATCGAGGCGCGCAAGGCGTGCTGCGAGGCGCGCAAGGTCGAGCCGCTGGCGCGCGCGCTTGATGGCGCCGAGGGCTGGATCGCGGGCCTGCGCGCCGACCAGTCGGACCACCGCGGCGCGTTGGCCTTCGTCACCGCCGACAACGCGCGCGGGCTGATCAAACTCAGCCCGATCTTCGACTGGACGCGCGAACGCGTCGTCGATTACGTCGCGCGCCACGCCATTCCCGTGAACCCGCTGCACGACAAGGGCTTCGTTTCCATCGGTTGCGCGCCCTGCACGCGCGCGATCTTGCCGGGAGAGCCCGAACGCGCGGGCCGTTGGTGGTGGGAGCAGGAAGACAAGAAGGAATGCGGTCTGCATGTCGGGCCCGATGGCCGGCTCGTTCGCGCCAACGCGGGGAACGCCTGATGGCCCTGTCGCATCTTGAGTCGCTGGAGGCCGAAAGCATCCAGATTTTCCGCGAGGTCGCCGCGACCTGCGAGAAGCCCGTGCTGCTCTATTCCATCGGCAAGGATTCCGCCGTTCTGTTGCATCTCGCGATGAAGGCGTTTTATCCGGCAAAACCGCCCTTCCCGCTGCTGCACGTCGACACGACGTGGAAGTTCCGCGAAATGATCGAGTTTCGCGACAAGCTCGCCAGGGATCTCGGTCTCGACCTCATCGTGCACATCAACGAAGAGGGCGTGAAGGCGGGAATCAATCCGATCGACTCCGGATCGCGCCTGCATACCGACGTCATGAAAACGCAGGGGCTGAAGCAGGCGCTCGACAAATACGGATTTGACGCGGCCTTCGGAGGCGCGCGGCGCGACGAGGAAAAATCGCGCGCCAAGGAACGCGTTTTCTCGCTGCGTTCCGCCGAGCATCGCTGGGATCCGAAGAACCAGCGACCAGAACCATGGCGCCAATACAACACGCGCAAGCGGCCGGGCGAAAGCTTCCGCGTGTTTCCGCTGTCAAACTGGACCGAGGCGGACGTGTGGGACTACATCGTGCGCGAGAATATTCCCGTCGTGCCGCTGTATTTCGCCGCGTCGCGGCCCGTGGTCGAGCGCGATGGCGCCTTGATCATGCGCGACGACGACCGGCTGCCGCTGCGGCCGGGCGAAACCGTGCAACACCGCATGGTCAGGTTTCGCACGCTGGGCTGCTATCCCCTGACCGGCGCGGTTGAGAGCGAGGCGACCACGCTCGCCCAGATCATCGCGGAAATGCGCGCCTCGCGCGCGTCGGAGCGACAGGGCCGCGTCATCGACCATGATGGCTCCGGCTCGATGGAAGCCAAGAAACAGGAAGGATATTTCTGATGTCGGGCGACCTTCCCGCCGCCGTCGCGCCAACTCCGCGCGCCGAAACGCTGCTGCGCTTTTTCACCTGCGGCTCGGTCGACGACGGCAAGTCGACTCTGATCGGCCGCCTGCTCTACGACACCAACTCGGTGTTCGAGGATCAGTTGGAGGCGCTCGAGCGCGACAGCAAGAAATTCGGCACGCAGGGAGACAGTCTCGACTTCGCGCTGCTGCTCGACGGTCTGAGCGCCGAACGCGAACAGGGCATCACCATCGATGTCGCCTATCGCTATTTTTCATCGAAAACGCGCGCCTTCATCGTCGCCGACACGCCCGGCCACGAGCAATACACGCGCAACATGGCGACGGGCGCCTCGACGGCGGAACTCGCGATCATCCTGATCGACGCGCGCAAGGGAATTCTGCCGCAAACGCGTCGCCATTCCTACATCGTTTCGATGCTTGGCGTCCGGCACATCGTGCTTGCCGTCAACAAAATGGACCTCGTCGATTTCTCGCGGGCGACCTACGACAAGATCGTCGCCGATTATCGCGAGACAGTCGCGGGCCTCGGCTTCTCCTCCATCGTCTGCATTCCCATGTCGGCGCGCGATGGCGACAACATCACCGCGCGTTCGACGCGCGCGCCGTGGTACGCCGGCCCGACCCTTCTCGAACATCTCGACACGGTCGACCCAAGTTTCGCCGATCGCTCGGACGCGGCCTTCGCCATGCCCGTGCAATGGGTCAATCGCCCGAACCTCGATTTCCGCGGCTACGCCGGCACGATCGCGTCGGGCGTTCTGCGAACGGGCGACGAAATCGTCGTGCTGCCCGGCGCGCGGCGCTCGACCGTCGCGCGCATTGTCACCGCGGATGGCGATCTCGCCGAGGCGTGGGCTGGTCAGGCGGTCACGATAACGCTCGCCGACGAGATCGATATTTCGCGCGGCGATGTGCTGTCGGCGCCAACGCATCGATTGACGCCGCGGCGTTCGCTGCTGGCGCGCGTGCTCTGGATGATCGATGAGCCGCTGACGCAGGGCCGCGACTACATCATCCAGCAGGCGACGGCGAACGCCAACGCGCGCGTCGCGAACCTGCATCACGCCATCGATATCGAAAACTTCAACGAAAAGCCCGCCGACGCGCTGTCCATGAACCAGATCGGGCTTGTCTCGCTGGCGTGCGACAAGGCGCTGGTGGTGGCGCGCGAGCGGGGCGACCGCGAACTCGGCGTGTTCATCCTGATCGACAGGCTGACCAACCAGACCGCGGGACTCGGCGTCATCGATCTCGACGCCGCGACCGGCGAGGCGACCAACGACATCGCCGCGGCGCCGCCCATCGCGGCGACTTTCGCGGACAAGTTGCGCGCGCATGTCGGCGAATCCGGCACGCCGCGGCGCGCGGCTTTCGCGCGTGAAAGCGCCAGCGCGATGGGTCTCGCCGCGCTGCTGGGCGTCGTCGCCGGCGGCGTATCGGGCAATGTCGCGGCGGGCATCGCGGTGACGATCGTCGATCTGATCGCGCGCCCCACCTTGCGACTGCTGATCGCGCGCGCCGACGCCCTGCCCGACGACATCATCGATCCCGGCGCGGGTATCTGACCGCGCTCAGCTCAGGGCGAGCAGCGTTGCCGCGGTCTCCATGTCGCGCCAGCGTCGCGCGCGACGCGCCAGCGCCTCGTCGTCGGCGCCCCAGGCGCGCATCTGGAAATCCTCGTCCACGTGCGCGGCGTTCCAGGCCTCCTGTGGCGTCAGATGACCCCGCGCGACGGCCAGCGCGAGCACGGCCGACCCCATCAGCGTCGTCATCGAAGACAGGGCCGCGAGGCGAAACGGCGCGGCCACCGTATCCACGGCGAGGCGGATCGCGTCGAGCGCCGCTTGCGGCTGCGTCACGAACATCACGCCTTCCGACAGGATGAAGCGCGCGCCGAGTTCCTCGCGCGCCCAGTCGAGCGCCGGATCCCATTTTTCTGCCTGCGCCCGCACCAGCGCGTCCGGCTCGGCGGCGCGATAACACAGCAGATCAGAACCCGCGTATTTGACGATTTCGTCGCGCACGGCGCCTGCCTCGCGGGCGACGCCGTCAATGGCGGAATTGACAAGGCGCGTCAGCGGCATCAGGCTGGGATCGATCACCTTGTCGAGCGCGGCCCATTCGGCGGCGACGGCTTCCGCCGCGGCGCGCGTCGGCAACGCCAGCGCGTTGCGGCCCGGCGTGCGCGCGCCCTTTCCGTCCAACGTCAGCGCGAAGGCGCCGTCGCGCTCGACAACGGTCACGTCCTTGAAAAATCGCGCGGGTAGATGGCGAACAAGATCGCGCCGGGCCATCGCCACGGGATCGATGGCTTCGCCGTGTTGCGGCAACAGGTCTTTCGTCAGGTCTTCGCGCATGGGCCAGATTTAAGCGAGGACGCGCGCCGCCGCCAGTCCCCCTTTGGCATTTGCCGGCGGCCGCCGCCTCGACTAGGGTCCGCGCCCAATCAGTGGAGGGGTGCATGAAATCGGCTTGGCGGATCATCGTCGGCGCGCTGGCGATGGCGGGCGCGACGACGGCGTTGGCGCAAACGAAAGTTCGCGTCGGCAATGTGAACACCGTCAGCGACATCGGCGTCTACATCGCCGACCGCAAGGGCTACTTCAAGGCCGAGGGCCTCGACGTGGAATTCGTCGGGTTCAAGACGGCGGCGCAGATGATCGCGCCGCTGGGCGCCGGCCAGCTCGATGTGGGCGGCGGCACGGTTTCGGCAGGCCTGTACAACGCGGTCGGACGCAAGATCGGCATCCGCATTGTCGCCGACAAGGGCTCCAGCACGCCGGCCTATAACTTTTCGCGCGTCATGGTGCGCAAGGATCTCGTCGACAGCGGACGCTACAAATCCTTCACCGACCTCAAGGGCATGAAGGTGGCGGTCGCCGCCGTCGGAACCGGCAACGCGGCAACGCTCGACGCGGCGTTGCGCAAGGCCGGTCTCGCCTTCGCGGATGTCTCGACGATTGATCTTGGATTTCCCGATCACCTCGTCGCCTATCGCAACAAGGCCATCGACGCGGGCGTGACGAACGAGCCGACCGCGACGCTCGCCGAACGCGAGGGTGTCGCGGTCAGCGTCGCCGGCAACGACACGCTGTTCAAAAGCCATCAAACGGCGGTGCTGATCTACGCCGATGATTTCGCGCTCAAGCATCGCGACGCCGCGACGAAATTCATGCGCGCCTATCTGCGCGGCGTGCGCGACTACAACGACGCGTTGAAGGATGGCCGAATCGCCGGGCCCGGCGCGCGCGAGGTGATCGACACGCTCGTGGCCTATACGGACATCAAAGACCCGAAGCTGCACGCGGAGACATCGCCCGCCGCGTGCAATCCCGATGGCTTCGCCGACGTCGAAAGCCTCGCCAGCGATCTCGAATTCTTCAAGCGCATGAAGCTGATCGAGAACGCCGACGTGAAGGCCGGCGATGTCGTCGACAATTCGTTCGTCGAGGCCGTGGTGAAGGAGCTAGGCGCCTACAAGCCGAGGTAGCCCCTACTCCGGGAAGCGCGGCAAGCGCCCCTCGCCCGCGGGCGGGTCGACGCGCGCGACGTTCATCGTCGCGGCCAGCAGCGAGTAGTAGCCGACGATGCCCGCGAGATCGACGGTTCCCGTCTCGCCGAACCGCGCCAGCGCCTTGGCGTAGGTCGTGTCCGACACGCGCCGCGTGCGCATCAGCTCGGTGACGAAATCCCACACAAGTTGCTCGTCGTCGTTGAGGGCGTCGGGGCGGCGACCCTCGCGGATCGCGGCGATGGTCGCGTCGCTGACGCCCGCCTTTGCGGCGTGCTTATGGTGCGTGCCCCACTCGAAATCCTGCGTCCACTCGCGCGCGACGAGCAGGATCGCGAGTTCGCTCAACCGGCCGCTGATCGGGCAACGATAGCGCAGATACTCGCCCATGCGCTGCGCGTGGGTCAGCAATTCCGGGCTGCGGATGAATACGTGCCAAGGACCGGAGAAACCGACATTGCGCGTGGCCTTGAAATCGGCCAGCGCGTCCTTCTGCGCCTGCGTGTAATCGGCTTCCGCGACGGGCGGGAGCCGGCTGTTTCCCTGCGACATGAATCCTCCTGACGAACTGCTTATTCCGGCGCGTCCTCGATGGGGTCGTATTGCTTGGCGTCGAAGCCCAGCAGATCGAAGGTTTTCTTCATGTGCGGCGGCAGCGGCGCGGTGACGTCGAGCGTGCCGCCCTTGGGATGCGGCAGCACGAGGCGGCGCGCGACCAGATGCAGCTTGCGCTCGATCTCGCTGGGGATCGCGCGCAGGGGGTCGGTGCGGCGCGGGTCGTTGACCGCGCGATCGCCGGTGTATTTCGGGTCGCCGATGATGGGATGGCCGATGGCTTCCGCGTGGGCGCGCAACTGGTGCGTGCGGCCGGTGATCGGCTTCATCGACAACCACGCGAGACGCGGCGCGAGCTTGTCGACCACCGCGTAGAAGGTGACGGAATGTTGCGCGTCCTCCTCGCCATGCTTGGCGATGCGCATTTTCTCGGGATCGCGCCGAACGCCGGGCTTGCGCGCCTCGCGCTCGTCGCCCATGCCCGCGCCCTTTGCGAGAAACAGCGAGATGCGTCCCTGCATCGGGTGCGGCACGCCCTCGACCACAGACCAGTAAATCTTGCGCGCCTGACGCGAGCGAAAGATCTCGCCCAGATCCGACGCGATCTTGCGCGTCTTGGCGACCAGCAAGACGCCGCTCGTGTCGCGATCGAGGCGATGAACAAGCCGCGGACGCTCGCCATGGGCGTCGGTCAGGGATTCCAGCATGCCGTCGATGTGTCGCTTGGTGCCCGAACCACCCTGCACGGCGAGGCCCCAGGGCTTGTTCAGCGCCATCAGCCATTTGTCCTCGAAGAGGATCATGTCGCGCAACGCGCGGGCGTCGGCCTCGTTGGGTTCCGCGCGAACGATCGCCGGCGCCTTGGCCTCGAACTTCAGCGGCGGGACGCGCACCAGCACATTCGCCGCGAGGCGCGTGGACGTGTCCGCGCGCTTGCCATCAACGCGGATTTGCCCGGTGCGGGTCAACTTGTTGAGGTGCGACAGGGACAGTTCGGGAAAGCGACGCTTGAACCAGCGGTCAAGGCGCATCCCGTCCTCGTCCTCGGTCACGGGCAGGGTCTGAACGCCCGTCGAGGAAGCCTCGGTCATGTGGAAACCCTCACGGCGGCCAGTCCCAGCACGAGGCCGAGGATCGCCAGCGCCACCGACCCCGCGACATAAAGCGCCGCCGAGACGTGCGCGCCGCGTTCCCACAACAACACCGCGTCCAGCGAGAAGGCCGAGAACGTCGTGAACCCGCCAAGAATGCCCGTCATGGCGAAAAGCCGGGCATCCTGGCTCCAGGGTTCGGCGATCCGGAAGGCGAAATAGCCGGCCAGCAATCCCATGATCGCCGATCCCAGCACGTTGATGATCAGAACGCCCCAGGGAAATTCGAGGCCGCAATAGCGCGCGCAGGCGTTGTTGACGCCATGGCGCAACATGCCGCCAAGCCCCGCGCCGAGGAAAACGATCAGATAAGCCTTCATGGCCCGTCTATAGACAATGCCGGCGCTTGCGTCACGCGTTGAACCGCCGACATTGAAAACGCGTGGGATTGCCCGTAGGCTTTTTGAAAACGGGAGGGTTCCATGGCTGTTCTTGAGATCATCGGCGCGGCGCCAAGCAATTACGTCTGGACCGCGCGCATCGCCTGCGAGGAAAAAGGCGCGCCCTACGCGTTGACGCAGGCGCGGCCCCATTCGCCCGAATTGCTCGCGGTCAATCCCACCGGCAAGATTCCCGGCATGCGCCATGGCGATTGCACGTTGTTCGAGACGCGCGCCATCTGCGCCTATATCGACAAGGCGTTTTCCGGGCCGTCGCTCGTGCCCGCGGACGCGATCGGCGCCGCGAAGGTCGAGCAATGGATTTCCTGCGTGAACACGCAGCTCGATCCCGTGCTGATGCGGCAATACGCGCTGGCGTATTTCTTTCCCTCGACCCCCGACAAGTCGCCTGATCGCGCGCTGATCGACGCCGCCCTTCCCAAGGTCGAGAAGGCGCTCGATCTGCTTGACCGGACCGTGGCGCCGACCGGGCATCTCGTCGGAGAATCCTTCACGCTGGCCGACGCCTTCATCCTGCCCATCCTGCACTACTTGCGGAAACTGCCCGAAAGCGCCGCCATGATCGCCAAGCGGCCCGCGCTGGCGGCCTACGCCGAGCGCCATCTGGCGCGCCCGAGCGTGGCCAAGACCACGCCGCCACCGCCCGCGGCGCGCTGAGCGCTCGGGCCATGCGTATCGGCTGGCGCGTTGTCGCGGCGCTGCTGTTGACGCTGGTCGGCGCTTTCGCCGTTCGGGCGGAGGACGCGCGTGACTTCTATCGTGGCAAGACGGTGCGGATCGTCATTGGCGTAGGCGTGGGCGGCGGCTTTGACTCCTACGCCCGCCTGCTGGCGGCGCCGCTGTCGCGCGCGCTGGGCGCCGTCGTCGTGGTCGAAAGCATGCCCGGCGCGGGCCAACTGGTCGCCCTCAATCGCGTTTACGCCGCTCCGCCGGACGGTCTGTCCGTGCTTTTCCTCAACGGGACGCCCGCCGCGCTGGGCCAGATTCTCGAACAGGACAACGCGCGCTACGACCTGACGAAGATGGACCATCTGGGAATCGTCAATTCGTCGCCCTGGATGTGGTTGGCGGGGCCGAAATCCGGCATCGCGAACCCGCGCGACGCCATGGCGCCGGGCCGCAAGGTGCTGTGGGGCGGCACGGGCCCGACGGGCGGGCTGTCGGACGGGGCTTCGATCACCTGCGAGGCGCTCAAACTCGATTGCAAGGTGATCCTTGGCTACAAATCCTCGAGCGACGTGGCGCTCGCCGTCGAACGCGGCGAACTGGATTCGATCTATGTCTCGGATTCGTCGGCCGCCCATTACGCGCGTGGCGGGCGCGCCATCGCCGTCGCGGCCGTCTCGCGCCAGCGTTCAAAACTGCTGCCGGAGGCGCCAACCTTGTTCGAGACAATCGACGTGTCGCCCGCGGCGGCGGCAATGATCGATTTTCGTTCGGCGCTCGATGGCATCGGTCGCATTCTCGTGACCACGCCGGGCACGCCGCCCGATCGGCTCGCCGTCCTCAGGGAAGCGTTTCACCAGGTGCTGACCGATCCCGCCGTCATCGCCGAGGGGGCGGCCAGCGAACGCCTCGTCGATTATCGCGACGCCGCGACCGCGCGCGACATGGTGGCGCGCGCGCTGACCGGCATTTCGGCTGACGAGAAAGCCGTCGTGCGCGCCGCCGTGCTGGACAAATTCCGTTAGCCGCCGAAGACCGACGTGATCACCTGACCGCCCCGATTGATGGTCAGTTTCCAGAGCCGCTGACGGGCCTGCGTGGCCTGTCGAAGATCGCCTGTGCGCGCGATCCTGGCATCGTTGACGGCGATCACGATGTCGCCCTTCTGAATGCCCACGTTCGCGGCGATGGAGCTTTCCTCCACGTCGGCGACGACAACGCCCTCGCGTCCGACGGCGCCGCCGAGCTCCTCCTGAACGGCGGGCGACAGGTTCATTACCGTCGCGCCGGCGAAGGGAGAATTGCCGGCGAGCTTGAGAGTCTCGCGCGGCGGCGTTTCCGGCGCCGATTGCAATTTGAGCGGCGCGATGACGGACTTGCCGCCCCTCTGCACGCCCAGCGAGGCGAGGCCGCCCAGCGGCTTGGTCGCCAGCCGGTACCCCAGCGCCTCGGGGTCGTCGACGGCCTGTCCATCAACGGATGTGATGATGTCGCCGCGCCTGAGGCCGGCCTCCGCGGCCGGGCTGCGGTCGACAATTTCGGCGACGAGCGCGCCGGACGACCGCTCCAGCCCCAGCGACTCCGCGATCTCGTGGGACACGGACTGGAGCGTCGCGCCCAGCCATGGCCGCTTGACCATCTTGCCGCCGCCCTTGGCCGTGGCGATCACCACCTTGACCATGTTGACGGGGATGGCGAAGCCGATGCCCATGGAGCCGCCCGAGCGCGAATAGATCGCCGAATTGATGCCGACGAGACGCCCGTTGAGGTCAACCAGCGCGCCGCCGGAATTGCCGGGATTGATGGCGGCGTCGGTCTGGATGAAAAAGCCGAAATCGCTGATGCCGACCTGCGTGCGCGCCAGCGCCGAGACAATGCCCTGCGTCACCGTTTGTCCGACGCCAAAGGGATTGCCGACGGCCAGCGCGAAATCGCCGACCTCCAGCGCGTCGGAATCGCCCAGCTCCAGCACGGGAAAATTGGAGCCGCCCTTGATGCGCAGCACGGCGAGATCCGTGCGCTGGTCGCGCAGCACGATCTCCGCCTCGAACTCGCGCTTGTCGGACAGGGAGACCTTCACGTCCGTCATGCCCTCGATGACGTGATGGTTCGTGACCACCAGCCCGTTGGCGTCGACAATGACGCCCGAGCCGAGCGATTGCGCGACGCGGCCCTGCGGCGGGCCGCCACCGCCAAAGAACTGACGGAAGATCGGATCATCGAACAGGGGATTTTTCGGGCGTTGTTCGACGCGCGAGGCGTAGACGTTCACGACGGCCGAGGCGACGCGCTTCACCACGGGCGCGTATGACAGCATGACCTCGCCGCGTTCGCGCGGCACGACGCGCTGGGCCTGCGCCGACGCCACCGCTGGCGCGAAGACAAGCAGCAATACGACCCATTTCGCTAGGCGCCGCATGGGCGAACTCCCTGATTCCCGTACCCGAGGAGATATAGGGCGCGGCGGAGCGCGAACAAAGCGTTCAGGCGGATAACATGGCCCCGTAAAGCGCCAGCAGCCGGGTGGCGTGCGCGGCGGGCGTCGGCGCGTTCGACCAGTACCGGTCATGGGCCGCGCGCCCCATCGCGCGGACAACGGCGTCGTCCATCAGCCGCGCCATGGCGGCGGCGTTCGCCTCGACGGTCGGCGCGACCACGGCCCCCGTCGTGGCGTCGACCTTCCCAGCGGCGCCACAGCGCTCCGAAACGATCGCCGGCAAGCCCATGGCGGCCGCCTCGAGCACGGTCAGAGGGCCGGTCTCCGGCCACAGCGAGGGGGCAAGAACGGCCCTTGCCCGCGCGCGCAGGCGGCTCGCGACCTCGGCGGGGGCGACCCATCCGGTGATGGTGGCGTCGGGCAGGATCGCGGCGATCTCCGCGCGCGCGGGGCCATCGCCGATGAAAATCATGCGCGCCCCGGCGGCCGCGGCCGCGCGCGCGGCAACGATGGCGCCCTTGTCCTCGGTCAGCCGACCAACGAAAGCGAAAGCGGCGTCCGGGCCAATCTCCACCGGCGGCGCGCGCTCGACCGATATAGGGTTGTCGACACGGTGATGTCGCCAAGTCGCCGGCAGCAGGGGGGCGAGACGATCCCGCGCGCGATCGGCGATATGCACGACGTCGACAGTCCAGCCGCCATACTGGCGATTGGTCGCGGCCTGACGGGCGACACGCACCAGCTTGTGCGGATAGGAGCGCGTGTCGCAATTCGTCGCCATGCAACGCCCGCTCATGGGCGCCAGTTCACAGGGCTCGTGTGTGTCAAAACGGAACAGAACGCCGTTCGGGCAGGCGAGAAAATAGTCGTGCGCCGTAATGGCCGTGGGCAGGCGACTTTCGCGCAACACGCCGAAGATCGAGGGTGAAAACGCCCGAGTCCATTGATGCAAATGCACAACCGTCTCGCGCGCGCCGATGAACGGCGCGAGGGCCGCGCGCGCGCGATCCGCGGCTTGCCGGCTCCAGACGCCGTTGATCGCGGCGGAAAGGGGATCGCGCGACCAGACGTCGGGAACGCCGGCGCAAATCAGTTCAATGCCGGGGTGGTCAAGCGCGGGGTCGCTCCCGGCGACCGCGTGCAGAAAAGTGACCCGCGCGCCCGACTCGGCCAAGGCGCGCGCCGACTCGACGGCGACGCGTTGGGCGCCGCCCGAGGGAATCGCGAAGTCCGCGATGACGATGACGCGCATGACGCGGTTCCACGTAAAGGCCCTGCGGGCATTGCAAACCGACTACAGCAGCGGTGTTAAATTTGCCTTCCGGCCATCGTTGGCGCGCTGGCCCGGAACGAAAACGGGCGCCCCGAGGGACGCCCGCTTGAAAGATTTGCGAAAAGGCCCGCCTCAGGCGGCCTTGTCCTCGGCCGGCTGACCGGAGTCCTTGCCCTTGGCGCTGACATCGCGATCGACGAACTCGATCACGGCCATCGGCGCGTTGTCGCCGAAGCGGAAGCCCGCCTTGAGAACGCGGGTGTAGCCGCCCTGACGCTCCTTGTAGCGCGGGCCGAGCACGTCGAAGAGCTTCTTGACGAGCAGGACGTCCTTGATCTGCGAAATGGCCTGACGGCGCGCGTGCAGGTCGCCGCGCTTGCCAAGGGTCACCAGCTTCTCGACGACGGGACGCAAGTCCTTGGCCTTCGGCAGCGTGGTGACGATCTGCTCATGCTTGATGAGCGCCTGGCACATGTTGGCGAACATCGCCTTGCGGTGTTCGGCGGTGCGGTTGAAACGCCGTTTGGCGCGACCATGATACATTTTGGCTCTCCTTTGGCTTTTCCGGCCGCCGTGCCAAGGGTCGACCGTCCTGATTGCCCCTTCCCCACTTTGGGGGAAGGGTTTTGTTCCGCGTCAGGCGGACAATTCTAGTAGTGCTCCTCGAAGCGCTTGGCGAGCTCCTCGATGTTTTCCGGCGGCCAGCCGGTCACTTCCATGCCGAGGTGCAGACCCATCTGGGCAAGCACTTCCTTGATCTCGTTGAGCGACTTGCGGCCGAAGTTCGGCGTGCGGAGCATTTCCGCCTCGGACTTCTGGATGAGGTCGCCGATATAAACGAGATTGTCGTTCTTGAGGCAGTTGGCCGAACGCACGGAAAGCTCGAGCTCGTCGACCTTCTTGAGCAGCGCCGGGTTGAAGGCGAGCTCGGGAATCGACGGGCTGACCTCCTCGCGGCGGGGCTCCTCGAAATTCACGAAGATGTTGAGCTGGTCCTGAAGGATGCGCGCGCTGAAGGCGACCGCGTCCTCGGGGGTGATCGAGCCGTTCGTCTCGACCGTCATCGTCAGCTTGTCGTAATCGAGCTTCTGGCCCTCGCGGGTGTTCTCGACGCGATAGCTCACTTTCTTGACCGGCGAGAACAGGCTGTCGACGGGGATCAGGCCAATCGGCGAATCCTCGGCGCGATTATGCTCGGCGGCGACGTAGCCCTTGCCGTTGTTGACCGTGAATTCCATGCGAATCTCGGCGCCGTCATCGAGATGACAGATCATCAACTCGGGATTCAGCACCTGAATGTCGCCGGTCACGGCGATATCGCCCGCCGTCACGACGCCCGGTCCCTGCTTCTTCAGCACGACGCGCTTGGGCCCCTCGGCCTGCATCTTGATGGCGATATCCTTGATGTTCATGATGATGTCGGTCACATCCTCGCGCACGCCGGGGATGGACGAGAACTCATGCAACACGCCGTCGATGTGGACGGACGTGATGGCCGCGCCCTGAAGCGACGAAAGAAGCACGCGACGCAGCGCGTTGCCGAGCGTGAGGCCAAAGCCCCGCTCAAGCGGCTCGGCGACAAGGGTGGCCGTGCGGCGGGTATCGTCGCCAGCCGTCACTTCGAGCTTGTTCGGGCGGATCAGTTCTTGCCAGTTTTTCTGCAACATGCGTGTCACCTTCGGCGCGGGTATATCGGTCCGTCGACCCTGACCCGGCGCTTTCGCGTGAAAATCGCCACGCTCGCGCGCGACGGGAAACGGCCACGCCCGTCGGCGCGGCCGAAATCGATTTTAAAAAGGATCAGACGCGCCGACGCTTGCGCGGACGGCAGCCGTTGTGCGGGATCGGCGTGACGTCGCGGATCGAGGTGACCGTGAAGCCCGACGCCTGCAAGGCGCGCAGGGCGGATTCACGACCCGAACCGGGACCGGACACCTCGACCTCGATGGTGCGCATGCCGTGTTCGGCGGCCTTGCGGGCCGCGTCCTCGGCCGCCATCTGCGCGGCGTAGGGGGTCGACTTGCGCGAACCCTTGAAGCCCATCGTGCCAGCCGAGGACCACGAGATCGTGTTGCCCTGGGCGTCGCTGATGGTGATCATGGTATTGTTGAACGTCGAGTTCACGTGGGCGACGCCCGACGCGATGTTTTTGCGTTCGCGACGACGAACGCGTCCAGCTTCCTTGGCCATATTTCTAATCGTCCTTCTGGCGCGCCCGTCATGCCAGGCGCTGGGGCTCTGTTACGCCGGCGAACCGGCGGGGTCAGAGGCGAGAGATTTCGCCCCGGATTACTTCTTCTTGCCGGCGATCGGCTTGGCCTTGCCCTTGCGGGTGCGGGCGTTGGTGTGCGTGCGCTGACCGCGAACCGGCAGCTGACGACGATGGCGCAGGCCGCGATAGCAACCCAGATCCATCAGGCGCTTGATGTTCATCGCGACTTCGCGGCGCAGGTCGCCTTCCACCATGTAGTCGCGATCGATGGTCTCGCGGATCTGGAGGACTTCGGCGTCGGTCAGTTGCGACACGCGACGCTCGGCGGGAATGTTGACCTTTTCGCAGATTTCCTCGGCCTTCTTGGCGCCGATGCCGTGGATATACTGCAACGCAATGATGACGCGCTTGTTGGTGGGGATATTAACGCCCGCTATACGAGCCATTGGCCGTCTCCATGTGATGACCGCGCGACGCGGTCGAGGTGTCGCCCGAGGCGACGGAAACCCACGTCCGGTGGAGGCCGGCTCATGTGGGCGTGAAATACAAGACAAAACGCCCGCGTCCCCTTGTCGGGGCCGGGCGTCGTCCATACCCGCCTCATAATGTGTCGACGAAGGCTCGTCAACAAATCAATGCGGCGGACCGGATATTTTCCTCAGGCGCCGATCGCCCGGTGAATCGCCGCGGTCACGTCGTCGATCGGCGCCATGCCGTCGACCGTCTTGAGCGCGCCCTTGCCGGCGTAATAGGCCGACACCGGCGCCGTCTGCGCGCGATAGGAGTCCAGACGGACCTTCAACGCCTCGGCGTTATCGTCGGCCCGCACGGTCCCGCCGGCGGCGATGGTTTCCCGCGCGCGATTCTCGATGCGCGCCAGCAAAGCCTTCTCGTCAACCTTGAGTTCGACGATGGCGTCGAGCCGCATGTCCATGCGAGCGAGCAGGACGTCCAACGCCTCGGCCTGCGCGACGGTGCGGGGGAAGCCATCGAGGATGAATCCACGGCGCGCGTCGGGCTCGGCGATGCGGTCGGCGATGATTCCCACGACGATCTCGTCCGAGACGAGACCGCCGGCGTCCATCACCGCCTTGGCCTTGAGGCCAGTTTCGGTGCCAGCCTTGACCGCGGCGCGCAGCATGTCGCCGGTCGACAGTTGCGGGATATTGAATTTCTCCACGAGACGCGCGGCCTGCGTCCCCTTGCCCGCGCCGGGAGGTCCCAGCAGGATCAGTCTCATTTCTTGCGCCCCCGCAGTTTCGCCTTCTTGACCAGCCCCTCATACTGCTGCGCCTGCAGATGCCCGTGAATCTGGGCGACCGTGTCCATGGTCACGCTGACGACGATGAGGAGCGACGTGCCGCCAAAATAGAACGGCAGCGCGGCATAGGAAATGAGCATTTCGGGTAGGATGCAGATGATCGACAGATAGGCGGCCCCGATGACGGTGATCCGCATCAACACAGTGTCGATGAACTGCGCTGTGCGCTCGCCGGGCCGGATGCCCGGTAGGAACCCGCCATGCTTGCGCAGATTGTCGGCCGTCTCGGTCGGATTGAACACGATCGCCGTGTAGAAGAACGAGAAGAAAACGATCAATGCGATGTACATGAGCATGTAGAGCGGACGGCCATGACCCAGGTAGGTCGTGATCAGGCCGAGGAAACCGCCCGTGCCGCTCGACTGCGCGAAATTCGCCACCGTGGTCGGCAGCAGCAGCAACGACGAGGCGAAGATCGGCGGGATGACGCCTGACGTGTTGAGCTTGAGCGGCAGGAACGACGTCTGCCCCTCATAGACGCGATTGCCGACCTGCCGCTTGGGATAGGTGATCAGCAGGCGACGCTGGGCGCGCTCCATGAACACGATGAAGGCGATGACCAGCAACGACATGACGGCGACGACGAAGATCAACCCGCCGGAAATCGCGCCCTGACGGCCGAGTTCAAGCGTATTGACGATCGCCGAGGGGAACGCCGCGACAATGCCCGCGAAGATGATCAGCGACGAGCCGTTGCCGATGCCGCGCGAGGTGATCTGCTCGCCGAGCCACATCAGGAACATCGTGCCGCCGGTGAGGGTCAGAACGGTCGAAATGCGGAAGAACCAGCCGGGTTCGGCGACCGTACCGCCCTGCCCCTCGAGACCGATGGCGATGCCATAGGCCTGGAAAATCGCCAGGAACACCGTGAGGTAGCGGGTGTACTGGTTGAGCACCTTGCGGCCCTGCTCGCCTTCCTTCTTCAAGGTTTCGAGCGAGGGGAAAACCGAGGTCAGCAACTGAATGATGATCGAGGCCGAAATGTACGGCATGATGTTCAGGGCGAAGATCGCCATGCGCTGCACGGCGCCGCCCGCGAACATGTTGAACAACTCCAGCACGCCCTGGCTCTGGCGCGTGAAGTTCGCCTCGAAGGCGGCGGGATCAATGCCGGGGAGCGGGATATAGGTGCCCGCGCGATAGATGACGAGCGCGCCCAGGGTGAACCAGATGCGCTTCTTGAGTTCCTCCGCCTTGCCTATGGCGGAGAAATTGATCGATGCCGCGAGCTGTTCGGCTGCCGAAGCCATGGATATTCTCCAATCGACGGCGCGCCGCGCCGGGTAGTCTTGAGACGACGAACGGGGCGCAAGGTTTTCGCCTCCGCCCCGCCCGAAACATATAGGGGCTAGACCCCGAAACGTCAGCCCTGAGGCGCGGCGTCTTCGACGAGCAACTTGACGCTGCCGCCCGCCTTCTCGATCGCCTCGATGGCGGACTTCGACGCGCGGGCCACCTCGAAGGTCGCCTTGCTCTTCAGTTCGCCGGCGCCGAGGATCTTGACGCCGTCGCGCGCCTTGGCGCAAACGCCGGCGGCGATCAACGCCTCGATGGTGATGGGCGCCGCGGCGTCGAGCTTGCCAGCATCGATGGCCGTCTGCACGCGGCCAAGATTGACCTCGTTGTAGTCGGTCTTGAAGATGTTGGTGAAGCCGCGCTTGGGCAGGCGACGATGCAGCGGCATCTGGCCGCCCTCGAAGCCCTTGATGCGCACGCCGGAGCGCGCGGTCTGACCCTTGCCGCCACGACCGGCGGTCTTGCCCTTGCCCGAACCGATGCCGCGACCCACGCGGGTGCGGTTCTTGGAGGAGCCGGGGTTGTCGGTGATCTCGTTGAGTTTCATGTCCGTCTCCTCACTTGGCGTCGACGACGCGGATGAGATGAGCGACTTTCGCGATCATCCCACGCACCGACGGCGTGTCCTCGAGCGAGGAACGACGGCCAATCTTGTTCAGGTTCAGGCCGATCAGCGTGGCGCGCTGGTCTTTCGACCGGGCGATGGGGCTGCGCACCTGTTCGACCGTGACGGTCTTCTTCGATGGTTCAGTCATGGCGCTCTCCCGATCACGCGTCGACGGCGTCGGCGTCGACGCCCTGGCGACGGGACTGCAACGTCGAAACCTTCAGGCTGCGACGCGCGGCGACGGTGCGCGGCGAATCCTCGCGCTTGAGCGCGTCGAACGTGGCCCGCACCATGTTGTAGGGGTTCGAGGAACCCTGCGACTTGGCGACGACGTCGTGCATGCCGAGCGTCTCGAAAACGGCGCGCATCGGGCCGCCAGCGATAATGCCGGTGCCGGCCGGAGCGGCGCGCAGGATGACGCGGCCAGCGCCGTGGCGGCCGTAGACGTCATGATGGAGGGTGCGGCCCTCGCGCAGCGGCACGCGAACAAGCGAGCGCTTGGCGGCTTCCGTGGCCTTGCGGATGGCTTCCGGCACTTCGCGCGCCTTGCCATGACCGAAGCCGACGCGCCCCTTCTGGTCGCCGACGACGACGAGCGCGGCGAAACCGAAGCGCCGACCGCCCTTCACCACCTTGGCGACGCGGTTGATATGCACGAGACGATCCACGAACTCGTTGTCGCGCTCCTCGCGCGGCTCGCGGTCGCGGCGCGGTCCACGACCGCCCTTGCGTTCTTCATCAGCCATGTTTGCTTTCCGTCACTTGCGCGATCCGCGACGCGAACCGCTCGCTGGGATATCCCGCCCGCGCGCGCGGGCGAAACCGTTTTCAGAAGTTGAGGCCGCCCTCGCGGGCTCCCTCGGCGACCGCCTTGACGCGGCCATGATAGATATAGCCGCCGCGATCGAACACGACGTCCTTGACGCCCTTGGCGACGGCGCGCTCGGCGATCAGCTTGCCAATCGTCTTGGCGGCGTCGACCGTGGCGCCCGTCTTGAGGGCCTCGCGCTGATCCTTCTCGAGCGACGAAGCCGCGGCGATGGTCACGCCATTCGCGTCGTCGATGATCTGGGCGTAAATCTGCTTCGAAGAACGGAAAACCGACAACCGCGGCTTGCCATTCGCCCGCGCCTTGACCGCGCGACGAACGCGCGCGACTCGACGAAGACCTTGCTTGTCCTTGCTCATCGCGAGGTTCCTTACTTCTTCTTGCCTTCCTTGCGGAAGATGTACTCGCCCTCGTACTTGACGCCCTTGCCCTTGTAGGGCTCGGGGCCGCGGTAGGCGCGAATTTCCGCCGCGACCTGGCCGACCTGACGCTTGTCGGCCCCGACGACCAGAATTTCGGTCGGCTTGGGCGTCGTGATCGTCACGCCGGTGGGCACCGGATAATTCACATCGTGGCTGAAACCAAGCGACAACTGCAGGTTCTTGCCCGCGATGGCCGCCTTGTAACCCACGCCGGTGATTTCCAGCTTACGCTCGTAACCCTTGGAGACGCCCACGACGATGTTGTTGATCATCGCCCGGGACATGCCCCACATCGCCCGCGCGCGCTTGCTTTCGCCGCGCGGATCGACCTTGATCTGACCGCCCTCGAACGCCACCGAGACATCCTCGGGGACGCTGAACGCGAGTTCGCCCTTCGCGCCCTTGACGGACACGACCTGGCCATCGACTTTCGCGGTCACGCCCGTGGGCACTGGGACCGGCTTTTTTCCGACTCGAGACATGATGTTCCTCGCGCGCCCGTCAGAATACCTTGCAGAGCACTTCGCCGCCCACGTTCTGCTCGCGCGCGACGTGATCGGCCATGACGCCCTTGGGGGTTGAGATGATCGTGATGCCCAGTCCATTGGCGACGCGAGGCATGGCCTCGACCGCTGAATAGACCCGGCGTCCCGGCTTCGACACGCGTTCAATTTCGCGGATCACGGGTTCGCCATCGAAATACTTCAATTCGATCTCGAACTCGGTGCGGCCATTGCCGAACTCAGTCGACGCATAGCCACGAATGTAACCTTCGTCCTTGAGGACATCCAGCACGTGGGCGCGCAGGCGCGAACCGGGCGTGGTGACCTTTGACTTGCGACGCATCTGCGCGTTGCGGATGCGGGTGAGCATATCGCCCAGGGGATCGTTCATCGACATGGATCGCCCTCCTTACCAGCTGGACTTGACGAGGCCGGGAATAAGGCCCTTCGAGCCCAGTTCCCGCAACGCGATACGCGACATCTTCATCTTGCGATAGACCGCGTGCGGACGACCGGAGACCTCGCAGCGATTGTGGATGCGAACCGCGGCGCCGTTGCGCGGCAACGCGGCGAGCTTGAGGCGCGCCTCGAACCGCTCTTCCATCGACAGCGTGTCGTTGTCGGCGATCGCCTTGAGGCGGGCGCGACGCGGAGCATACTGCTTGACCAGTTTCATGCGCCGCTTGTTGTTTTCTATCGAGCTCTTCTTAGCCATGAGCTTCTCACCTATGTGTCCGCGTTTGAGACCCGGAGGGTCTCACTGCCGGAACGGGAAATTGAAGGCGCTGAGCAGCGCGCGAGCCTCCGCGTCGGTGCGGGCGGTGGTGCATACAATGATGTCCATGCCCAGTACAGACTCGGCCTTGTCGTAATCGATCTCGGGGAACACCAGGTGCTCCTTGACGCCGAGGGCGTAGTTGCCCCTGCCGTCGAACGACTTCGGGTTCAGACCGCGGAAGTCGCGAATGCGCGGCAGCGCGATCGTGACCAGACGGTCGAGAAACTCGTACATGCGGGTCTTGCGCAAGGTGACCTTGGCGCCGATCGGCATGTTCTCGCGCACCTTGAAGGTCGAGATCGCCTTGCGGGCGCGGGTCACGACCGGCCGCTGGCCGGCGATGAGCGCCAGGTCGGCGGCGGCCGAAGCTACCTTCTTGGTGTCGTTGACGGCTTCGCCAACGCCCATGTTGAGCACGATCTTCTCGAGGCGCGGCACTTCGAGCGGGTTCTTGTAGCCGAACTCGGCGATGAGCTTCGGACGAACCACTTCCTCGTAATGCTTGCGCATGCGGGGCGAATAGCCCTCGGGGATCGCCAGATCGGCGGCCGTGGCGGCGCGCGTCTCGAGCTTCGGCTCGCGCTTGCCGCGCGAACCCTCGCCAGCCTTGGCCTTCGCCTTGGCCGGAGCTTTTTCAGTCTGGGCCTCAGCCATCGATCAGATCTCCCGAACGCTTGGCGACGCGGACCTTGCGGCCGTCGTCGAGTGTCTTGAAGCCAACGCGCGTCGCCTTGCCATCCTTGGGGTCGGCGATGGCGAGATTGGACAGGTGAATCGGGGCTTCCTTGGAAATGATGCCGCCTTCCTGCTGGCCGGTCTGGCGCGTGTGGCGCTTGACCACGTTCACGCCACGCACGACGGCGCGGGTCTCGCGCGGCATCACCTGCACGACTTCGCCGGTGCGACCCTTGTCACGGCCAGCGAGGACGACGACCTTGTCGCCCTTCTTGATCTTCGCGGCCATTACAGCACCTCCGGCGCGAGCGAGATGATTTTCATGTGGTTCTTGGCGCGCAACTCGCGCGGCACCGGCCCGAAGATACGGGTGCCGACGGGCTCCGACTGATTGTTGATCAGCACGGCCGCGTTCGAGTCGAACCGGATAACCGATCCGTCCGAGCGCCGGATATCCTTGGCGGTGCGAACGACGACGGCCTTCATGACGTCGCCCTTCTTCACCTTGCCGCGCGGGATCGCCTCCTTGATGGAAACGACGATGATATCGCCGACCCCAGCGTACTTACGCTTGGAGCCGCCGAGCACCTTGATGCACATCACGCGGCGCGCGCCGGAGTTGTCGGCCACGTCGAGGTTGGTCTGCATCTGAATCATGGCGATATGCCTTTCTTCGCGGATCGGTTTCCACCAGTCGAAACCAGCGGACTACGCCCGTTGGGCGCGCGCGCGCGCCCGGTTTAAATTCACCTCAGCCCTTCGCCCCGGAATCCGTTCCGGCGGATGGCACGACCACCCAGCGCTTGAGCTTCGAGATCGGCTTGCTTTCCTCGATCTGGACGGTGTCGCCGACCTTGAAAGCCTTGTTCTCGTCGTGCGCGTGGTAGTTCTTGGACCGGCGCACGGTCTTCTTCAACAGCGGATGGGTGAACCTGCGTTCGACCTTCACCACCACGGTCTTCGCCTGCTTGTCGCTGACGACGACGCCCTGGAGAATTCTCTTCGGCATGTGGGAGCCCTTACTTGGCGGCGGCGGCGGCGCGCTTGCGCGACGCCAGCGTCTTGATACGCGCGATATCGCGGCGAACGACACGCACGCGCGAGGTGTTCTCGAGCTGGCCAGTCGCGCGCTGGAAACGCAGATTGAACTGTTCCTTCTTCAGCTTCAGGAGTTCATCCGAAAGCTGGTCGTCGCTCAGGGCCTTGAGATCGCCGAAGCGCTGCTTGGACTTCATGGCTTGGCTCCTTACTCGGCGATGCGCTGAATGAAGCGCGTCTTGATCGGCAACTTGGCGGCGGCGAGAGCCATCGCTTCCTTGGCGATCTGCGCCGGCACGCCGTCGCACTCGAACATGATGCGACCGGGCTTGACGCGGCACGCCCAGTATTCCGGCGCGCCCTTGCCTTTACCCATGCGGACTTCGACGGGCTTCTTCGACACCGGCACGTCCGGGAACACGCGGATCCAGACGCGGCCGGCGCGCTTCATGTGACGGGTCAGCGCGCGGCGGGCCGCCTCGATCTGACGCGCGGTGATGCGCTCCGGTTCGACGGCCTTCAGGCCGAACTGGCCGAAGTTCAGTTCAAAGCCACCCTTGGCGACGCCATGGATGCGGCCCTTGAAGGCCTTGCGGAACTTGGTGCGTTTGGGTTGCAGCATGATTCAGCTCGTTGCGTGCGAAAGCGGTTCAGGCCGCGGGACGGTCGCGTCGCGGACGGCGATCACCGCCACCACCGCCGCCGTGATCTTGCTCGGCCATCTTCTTGTCCTGGGCCATCGGGTCGTGCTCAAGGATTTCGCCCTTGAAGATCCAGACCTTGATGCCGCAGGTGCCGTAGGCCGTGTGCGCCGTGGCGACGCCGTAATCAACGTCGGCGCGCAGCGTGTGCAGCGGCACGCGACCTTCGCGATACCACTCGAGGCGCGCGATTTCAGCGCCGCCGAGACGGCCCGAGCAGTTGATGCGGATACCCTCGGCGCCCAGACGCATCGCCGACTGAACGGCGCGCTTCATGGCGCGACGGAAAGCCACGCGACGCTCGAGCTGCTGGGCGATCGAGTCGGCCACCAGGGTGGCGTCGACCTCGGGCTTGCGCACCTCGACGATATTGATGACGACCTCGGACTCCGTCAGGCCGGCGACGGACTTGCGGATCTTGTCGATGTCCGCGCCCTTCTTGCCGATGACGACGCCGGGACGCGCCGAATAGATCGTGACGCGGCACTTCTTGTGCGGACGCTCGATGACGATTTTCGACACGGCGGCCTGCTTCAGCGTCTTCATGAGCGAAGCGCGGATCGCCATGTCCTCGTGCAGCAGCTTGGCGTAATCGCCGCGGGTCGCGAACCAGCGCGAGTCCCACGTGCGGTTGATCCCAAGCCGCAGGCCGATCGGATTGACCTTCTGTCCCATCTCGTTCTCCTCAGGCCTGCGCCGCGGCCGGTTCGGCCTGAACTTCACGCACGACGATCGTCAGATGCGCGAAGGGCTTCTCGACGCGACCCGCGCGACCGCGGGCGCGGGCGTGGAAACGCTTCATCACCATGGCGCGACCGACATGCGCCTCGGCGACGACGAGATCGTCGACGTCCAGCGAATGGTTGTTCTCGGCGTTCGCGATGGCGCTTTCGAGGGTCTTCTTGACCTCGACGGCGATCCGCTTGCGCGAAAAGCGAAGATCCGCGAGCGCGCGATCGACCTTCTTGCCGCGGATCAGCTGGGCAAGAAGATTAAGCTTCTGTGGGGAGATGCGGACCATCCGCAAAACCGCCTTGGCTTCGTTGTCTTTCAGCGCGCGAGGCGTTGATGCCTTGCCCATGATCAGCCCCTCTTGGCTTTCTTGTCGGCGGCATGGCCGTGGAACGTGCGCGTCGGCGAGAACTCGCCGAACTTGTGACCGATCATGTCCTCGGTCACGGCGACGGGGATGTGCTTGTGGCCGTTGTAAACGCCAAACGTCAAGCCCACGAATTGCGGCAGGATTGTCGAGCGACGGCTCCAGATCTTGATAACTTCCGAACGGCCGGACGCGCGCGCGGTATCCGCCTTCTTCAGCAGATAACCGTCGATGAACGGGCCTTTCCAGATCGAACGTGTCATGGGATCAGCCCTTCTTCTTGCTCTTGTGACGCGAGGTCACAATAAACCGGTCCGTCGACTTGTTGCTGCGGGTCTTCTTGCCCTTCGTGGGCTTGCCCCACGGCGTGACAGGATGACGACCGCCGGAGGTGCGGCCTTCGCCGCCGCCGTGCGGATGGTCGACCGGGTTCATGACGACGCCGCGGTTATGCGGGCGCTGGCCCAACCAACGATGACGACCGGCCTTGCCCATCGACGTGTTCATGTGGTCGGGGTTCGAGACGGCGCCAACCGTCGCGTAGCACTGACCATGAATGAGGCGCTGCTCGCCAGAATTCAGACGAACCGACACATAACCCTGGTCGCGACCGACGATCTGCGCGTAGGCGCCGGCCGAGCGCGCCATGGCGCCGCCCTTGCCGATCTTCATCTCGATGTTGTGGACGATCGTGCCGACCGGCATGGACGCCAAAGGCATCGCGTTGCCAGGCTTCACGTCGACCTGAACACCGGACACGACCTCGTCGCCCACCGACAGACGCTGCGGCGCCAGGATGTAGGACAACGTGCCATCGGCATACTTGATCAGCGCGATGAAGGCGGTGCGGTTGGGATCGTACTCGAGGCGCTCGACCTTGGCGGGCATATCGACCTTGCGACGCTTGAAGTCGACGAGGCGATAGGTCTGCTTGTGGCCGCCACCGCGGAAGCGCACGGTGATGCGACCGGTATTGTTGCGGCCGCCCTGCGAATGCTTGCCCTCGGTCAGCGTCTTGACCGGCTTGCCCTTGTAGAGCTCGCTGCGGTCGACGATCACCAGCTGCCTGAGGCCTGGCGTGACCGGTTTGAATGATTTCAGCGCCATGGTCTGGCTCCTGTCCCTGAATTCCTGCTCACAGCCCGGTCGTCACGTCGATCTTGTGGCCCTCGGCGAGGGTCACGACCGCTTTCTTGACATCCGACTGCGAACCCAACATGCCGCGAAACACCTTGGTCTTGCCCTTGCGAACAAGCGTGTTGACGCTCTCGACCTTGACGTCGAACAACCGCTCGACGGCCGCCTTGATCTGCGGCTTGGTGGCGTCCTTGCGGACCTTGAAGACCACCTTGTTCTGTTCGGACGCCATCGTCGCCTTCTCGGTAATTACCGGGGAGACGATCACATCGTAATGGCGGGTGTCCGCGAAACGCGCCTGGCTCATTTGAATCGCGCCTCCAGCGCGTCGATGGCCGCCTTGGTCAGCACGAGCTTCTCGCGGCGGATGATGTCGTAAACATTGATGCCCTGCACGGGCAGCACGTCGATCTGCGGAATGTTGCGCGCGGCGAGCTGGAAGTTGGCGTTCGGCTCGGCGCCATCGATGATGAGCGCGTTGGCGAGGCCGAGCTTCTCGAAGCTCTCCTTCAGGGTCTTGGTCTTGGGCGCGTCAACGTTGGCCGAGGCCCACACGATGATGCCGCCATTCTTGGCCTTGGCCGACAGCGCGTGACGCAGGGCGAGCGCGCGGACTTTCTTGGGCATGTCGTGCGCGTGGCTGCGCACCTGCGGGCCGAAGGCGCGACCACCGCCGCGGAACTGCGGCACGCGGGCGGAACCGTGACGGGCGCCGCCGGTGCCCTTCTGCTTGTACATCTTCTTGCCGGTGCGCCAGATATCCGCGCGGTTCTTGACCGCGTGGGTGCCGGCGCGACGCTTGGCGAGCTGATAACGGATCATGCGCGCGATCAGATCCGGACGCGGCTCGAGACCGAAGATGTCGTCGTTGAGCTCGATGGAGCCGGTGGACGAACCGTCGAGCGAGGTGATGTCGAACTTCACGGCTCAGCCCTCCTTGGCTGGTTCGGCAGCGGGCGTTTCCGCCTTGGCCGCGACGCGGAACTTGCCGGGCTTGGGCGCCTCGGCGGGAAGCGCCTTCTTGATGGAGTCGCGAACGTGGATGTATCCGCCGGCGTGGCCGGGAACGGCGCCCTCGACCAGGATCAGGCCGCGCTCGACATCGGTGCTGACGACCTTGAGGTTCAGGGTCGTGACGCGCTCGACGCCGAGATGACCGGCCATCTTCTTGTTCTTGAAGGTCTTGCCGGGATCCTGACGGTTACCGGTCGAACCATGCGAACGGTGCGAGACCGAGACGCCGTGGGTCGCGCGAAGGCCGCCGAAGTTCCAGCGCTTCATCGGACCGGCGAAGCCCTTGCCCAGCGTGGTGCCGCTGACATCGACGAACTGGCCGGCGACGAAGTGATCCGCGGTGATCTCGGCGCCGACCGGAATGAGACCGGCCTCGTCCACGCGAAACTCGGCGAGCTTCATCTTCGGCTCGACCTCGGCGCGCGCGAAACGCTCGCGCTCGGCCTTCGGCACGTTCTTCACCTTGGCGCGACCGATACCAAGCTGCAAGGCCGTGTAGCCGTTGCTTTCCTTGGTCCGGTGAGCAACCACCTGACAATTGTCCAGCTTCAGAACGGTAACCGGCACATGTTCGCCCGTCGCCGTAAAGACGCGGGTCATGCCGACCTTCTGTGCGATGACACCTGACCGCATGTTATAAATCCTTCAAGACGCCGTGCGATGCATGGACGCCCGGTTGATTCCCTAGAGCTTGATCTCGACGTCGACGCCGGCGGCGAGATCGAGCTTCATCAAAGCGTCGACCGTCTGGGGCGTCGGATCCACGATGTCGAGAACCCGCTTGTGCGTACGAATTTCGAACTGTTCGCGCGACTTCTTGTCGACGTGCGGCGAACGGTTCACGGTGAACTTCTCGATCAGCGTCGGAAGCGGGATCGGGCCACGCACCTGCGCGCCCGTGCGCTTCGCGGTCGAGACGATCTCCTTGGTGGAGGCGTCAAGGATCCGATGATCGAACGCCTTGAGGCGTATGCGGATATTTTGACCGTTCATGTTCTCGCCCTGTCGACCGCGGACCTTCCCGCGGAACCCGATGCCGCGCGCCAGGGCGAGACATCGAAACAAAATCCGGATTTGCCCGGCGCGCCGCGAACGGCGCGCCGAACGAGCTCAATCACTCGATGATGGAAGCGACGACGCCGGCTCCGACGGTGCGGCCGCCCTCGCGGATGGCGAAGCGCAGCTTCTCCTCCATCGCGATCGGCACGATCAGCGCCACCGCCATCGTCACGTTGTCGCCCGGCATCACCATTT
>CAIOVE010000027.1 GCA_903861645.1 uncultured Hyphomicrobiales bacterium | reverse complement strand
TGCGGCCCTCGTTCAGATGACGGTGAATGAAATCCCGCTCGCCCGCGTCAATATGTTTGAATGCTTGTCTCATGGAAACACCCGCTATCCCGCCGGGTGTTGCGCTTCAAATTTGAGACCGCCCCACAAAGCATTGAAGTATCGCCAAAATTCTCCCGCATTGGGCGCGCTCCCGAAGTCTGCTTGCTTTTTCTTACTACACAAGTCAGAATAAGAAGAGATAAGCGAGGCCCGTATGTATCCCCGGACGCTCCCGACTGTTTTGACCCGTGCACTGGCCGCCGCCGCGTGCTGCCTCTCGATCGGACTGGCGCGCGCCGAGACGACATTGCTGAATGTGTCGTATGATCCGACGCGCGAGCTCTACAAGCAAATCAATGCCGCCTTCGCCGCCGATTGGCTCAAGCAAACGGGCGAAGCTGTTTCCATCCGCGCGTCTCATGGGGGGTCCGGCGGGCAGGCGAGGGCGGTGATCGATGGGTTGAAGGCGGATGTCGTGACCCTCGCGCTCGCGCCCGACATCGACGCCATCGCCTCGCGGACCGGCAAGATCGCCGCCGACTGGCAGAACCGCCTGCCCAATCATTCGTCTCCCTATACGTCCTCGATCGTGCTTCTCGTGCGCAAGGGCAATCCGAAGGGGATCAAGGATTGGGACGATCTGGCGCGACCGGGTGTGTCGGTCGTGACGCCCAATCCGAAAACCTCCGGTGGCGCGCGCTGGAATTATCTGGCCGCTTGGGGCTACGCGAAGGGCAAATTCGGCGACGACGAGGCGAAAATCCGCGCGTTCATCGGGGCCATCTACAAGAACGCCCCGGTGCTCGACACCGGCGCGCGTGGCTCAACGGTGACATTCGCCCAGCGGGGCATCGGCGATGTGCTGATCGCCTGGGAAAACGAGGCGTTCCTCGCCTTCGAGGAATTCGGCAAGGACAAGTTCGAGATTATCGCGCCGTCGATTTCCATCCTCGCCGAGCCGCCCGTCGCCGTGGTCGACGGCAATGTCGACGTCAACGGAACCCGCAAGGTCGCCGAGGCCTATCTCAGGTTTCTCTACACGCCCGCCGCGCAGAAAATCATCGCGAAAAATCATTATCGTCCAATCGACGCGGCGGCGGCCGACCCCGCCGACATCGCCCTGCTGCCCAAGCTCAACCTGTTGACAATCGACAAGGATTTCGGCGGCTGGGACGCGGCCAACAAGGCGCATTTCGCCGATGGCGGAACGTTTGATCAGGTTTATGGTCCGGCCGGGAAATGAGCTTGTCGGACAGTTTAGTCAAACCCTCGCCGCTGCCGGGATTTGGTCCCGCGCTCGGCGCGGCGCTGCTGTGGTTGGGATTGCTGGTCCTTGTCCCCTTGGCCGCGCTTGTCTGGCGCGCTTCGGGGCTGGGACTTGGCGGCATCATCGCGATCGCAACGCAGCCGCGTATCGCCGCGGCGCTCCGGCTGTCCTTTGGATTGGCCTTCCTCGCGGCGGTGTTGAACGTCGTGTTGGGCGGAATCGTCGCCTGGGTTTTGACCCGCTATGAATTTCCCGGTCGGCGGCTGCTCGATGCCGCGGTCGATCTGCCTTTCGCCTTGCCCACGGCCGTCGCGGGCATCGCGCTGACAGCGATCTACGCGCCAAACGGCTGGATTGGCGCGCCACTGGCGGCGTTGGGCGTCAAGATCGCCTTCACGCCGATCGGCATCTTCATTGCGCTGGTCTTCATCGGGCTGCCATTCATGGTGCGCAGCGTCGAGCCGGTGCTGGCGGAATTCGACCCGGAAATCGAGGAAGCCTCGGCGACGCTCGGCGCCTCGCGATTGAAGACCGTCCTGCAAGTCGTGCTGCCGCCGCTCGCGCCGGCATTCATCACGGGTTTCGCACTCGCGCTGGCGCGTGGCGTTGGCGAATATGGCTCGGTGGTGTTCATCTCGGGAAACATTCCCTTCTTTTCCGAAATCGCGCCCCTGCTGATCGTCGTCAAGCTAGAGGAGTTCGACGAGGCCGGCGCGACGGCGGTCGCCACCATCATGCTGACGATTTCATTCGCCATGCTGCTGTTGATCAATCTTGTTCAGGGTTGGACCCGCAAGAGGATGGGACATGTCTGACATCGCCGTCCGCGCGCCGACACAGGGCAGGGACCGCGACGCCACGGCGGAAAGCCCCGCCGCGCGGGCGATCCTCATCGGTCTGGCGGTCGTGATCCTGACGCTATTCCTGTTTCTGCCGCTGGCGACGGTGTTTGTCGGCGCTTTTGAGCGGGGTATCACGGGTTATCTGAAAACCCTGGGCGATCCGGATACGCTGGCCGCGGTGCGGCTGACCTGTATCGTCGCCGCGATTTGCGTGCCCGTGCATCTGACCTTCGGCGTCGCGGCGGCCTGGGCGATCTCGCGCTTCGACTTCGTCGGCAAGAGTCTGCTCGTCACGCTGATCGATCTCCCGTTTTCCGTGTCGCCGGTGATCGCGGGCCTCGTCTATGTGCTGCTTTTCGGCTCGCGTGGCGTGTTTGGTCCCTGGCTCGCGGCCCACGATATCCAGATCGTTTTCGCGGTTCCCGGCATCGTGCTAGCGACGCTGTTCGTGACGTTTCCGCTCGTCGCGCGCGAGTTGATTCCACTGATGCAGCAACAGGGATCGGACGACGAACAGGCGGCGCTGACGCTGGGGGCTTCGCCCTTCACGATGTTCCGCAAGGTCACGCTGCCCAACATCAAATGGGGGCTGCTCTATGGCGTCCTGCTTTGCAACGCCCGCGCGGTGGGCGAATTCGGCGCTGTCGCCGTTCTCTCCGGCCACATCCGCGGCGCGACCAACACCATGCCGCTTCACGTCGAGGCGCTCTACAACGACTATGACATGACCGGCGCCTTTGTCGTCGCCTCGCTGCTGGCCTCGCTCGCGCTCGTGACGCTGGCCATCAAGACCTTCCTCGAGTGGCGCTACGCGGACGAAATCGCCCGCCGTCGCCGACACTGAAAGGCCGAACCATGGATATCCACATACGCGGCCTTAGGAAGACGTTCGGCGTATCGCCGGCGCTGCATGGCGTCGATCTCGATATCGCCTCGGGCGAACTCATCGGCCTGCTTGGGCCTTCCGGTTCGGGCAAGACAACGCTGTTGCGCATTCTCGCGGGTCTGGAGACGCCAACCGGCGGCGACATTCATTTCGGCGACCTGGACATGGCCGGCCAGTCCATCCAGGAGCGTCGCGTCGGTTTTGTGTTCCAGAGCTACGCCTTGTTTCGCCACATGACCGTCGCCGACAACATCGCCTATGGTCTGCGCGTCCGTCCGCGCGCGACGCGCCCGAGCGCGCGCGCCATCGCCAGCCGGGTCGAGGAACTGCTCGGCCTCGTGCAACTGACCGGTTACGAGGGCCGCTATCCCGGCCAGTTGTCGGGCGGCCAGCGTCAGCGCGTCGCGCTGGCGCGCGCCCTGGCGGTCGAGCCGCGGGTGCTTTTGCTCGACGAGCCTTTCGGCGCGCTAGATGCTCAGGTGCGCAAGGATCTGCGTCGCTGGTTGCGCGAAATCCACGATCGCACGGGACATACGACGGTTTTCGTCACCCACGATCAGGACGAGGCGCTGGAAATGTCGGACCGCGTCGCCGTCCTAAATCGTGGCGCGATCGAACAGGTGGCGACCCCGGACGCCATCTACGACGACCCCGCGACGCCTTTCATTTACGGCTTCATCGGCGACGCAAATCGTGTCGAAATCAACCTGCGGGGCGGTCAGGCGCGGATCGGCGACACGGTTCTGGCGCGCGTCGGCGCCGGCAAGGAAGGCCCCGCCGAACTTTTCTTCCGACCCGAACACGCGGCCATCGATGATGGCCCGCGGTCGGCCCGCGGAACGCTCGTCGCGCTGCGCCGGTTTGGCGCGAAGCGCCGCGGCGAAATCCGGCTTGATGGCGCCGCCGGCGACATCGAACTTGATTTGCCCATCGGCGCGGCGCTCAAGCCAGGAGACCGGCTGGGCGTGAGGCTGGATCGTTTCGCCATCTTCGCCGATGGCCGGCGGGTTTCCGTGCTTGATCTGGCGACCCGCGCCGCGTGAAAGCCGGAACTATTTGGTTCCATAATATAGATTATGCGAATGGCGTTTGGTCCGAACCCGGCGGCCCCCCACCGTCTGTTTCAGGCGTTGCGCATGTCCAGCAGCCTGCCAAAACCCGGCGACCTGCCGTCATGCCCCACCAGCCGCGCGGCCGCCCAGAGCGCCGCCGGCATGCTGGAAACAACCGGCAAGCCAGTCGCTTCCTCCAGCGGCTTGGTGACATCGAGCGTGCGCAACCCGCCACACGACACCAGCAAGGCGTCGGCGCCCGTCGCGGCTTCGGCGGTGCGTCGCCCGAGCGCCACGAGTTCGGCGTCCGTCACGGCGCCCGCCGTACCGGAAATCTCGATCGACAGCCCCATCATGGACGCGACCTCGAAACCGCATTCCCCGAGGAACCACGCCAGCCGCTGGTTGACATCGTCGATATAGGCGGTCGCCACGGCGAGCCGCTTGCCGCCCACGGCGCGCAAACCCTCGATCACCGCGGTGCTCATGCTGGTGCACGGCAGGCCCGTGGAGGTCCGGATGTTCGCGACGATTTCCTCGTTGAAAGCCGCGCCTTTGTAAAAGCTGAGAGACGTGCCGATCAGCGTCAAGGCGTCGGGCTTGCGCGTGGCGAGTTCGGCGGCGACATCGCCGATGCGATCGACCACGGAATCATAGCCCTGTTCGTTCATGGTCTTGAGGCCGAGCCCCTTGGCGAAGAAATCAATGTCAGGATACATGCGCGCCGCCTCGGGCGGCGGCGCCGGACCGCCAACGGGCAATATCAGTCCAATCGATGGGCGTTCCGACATTCGAATTTCTCCCCCAAACGATTATTGAACGCAGGTTAGTCGGTCGACGTCGCTGGGGAAAGCGCGCGGTTGGCTCAATTTTGACATGATCGCGACAAAATTGATTGGCAGCCGAGATTTTCCATAGCCAAGCCCCCTGCTTTTCTGTTATTAATGTTTTCACGGCGTGCGCGGACTGATGGCAGACCCCGATTGAAGCCTTTGCTGGCTCTATATCAGGACTGAAAACGGACGGGGCGGTGCTCCGCCCGGTTTTTGTGTTTTGCGTGTCAAAAGTGACGCAAGCTGTTTGAGTAGGGTTCAGGGTCGCGCGTTGGTTACGGTCGTCGGAGACGGGCAAAGCAGATGAGCAAGGGCAAGGATTTTCGTCCGCGTAAGCGTGGATTTGATGATGATGATGGTCCGCCCCCGTTCGAGGGGCGTGCTTATCGCCCACCCCGTCAGCCCATGGGCGGCGGATTTGGCGCGGCCCCCGACGCGGCGGTTGGCGGAATGCCTTCGCCCAGCGCGCCATCGGTCGACGCCACGGTCAAGTGGTTCAAGGCCGACAAGGGCTTTGGCTTTGTCGAACTCGCCAACGGCGCGGGCGACGCCTTCCTGCATGTCGGCGCCTTGCAGTCGTCCGGCTATGAGTCGGTTCCACCCGGCTCCAAGATGAAGGTTATTGTTAGCCAGGGCATGAAGGGCGCTCAGGTGTCCCGCGTGCTTGAGGTTGACACCTCCACCGCGTCCGAGGCGCCTCCCCGGCGTCAGTTTGACGGTCCGCGCGATGGCGCGCGTCCGCCACGTCGCGCGCCCGACCCGTTGACCGCCGTCGAGGTGGCCGGCAAGGTCAAGTGGTTCGACGAGACCAAGGGCTTCGGCTTTGTCGCCAGCAACGATGGCGGCAAGGACGTGTTCGTCCATATCTCCGTCCTCCGTCCGGCCGGCATTGCAAGCCTGCCCGAGGGCCAGGCCGTTTCGATGCGCGTCGTCGACACGCCGAAGGGTCGCGAGGCGGTTTCGATCGCCCTCGCCTGATCCATCGGGCTATTGAGTTTGAAAGGCGGCGGCTTTGTCCGCCGCCTTTTTATTTGCGATCCCGGCGGGAGCATTTCATGCAGGCGAGCCGCGACATCAACGCCCTCCTCGCGATCATGGCGGCCTTGCGCACGCCCGTCACCGGCTGCCCATGGGATCTCGAACAGACCTTCGACAGCATTGTTCCCTACACGATCGAGGAAGCCTACGAGGTCGCCGACGCGGTTCAGCGCGGCGATCGGCTCGATCTCGCCGACGAGCTCGGCGACCTTCTTTTGCAGGTGGTCTTCCACGCCCGCATGGCCGAGGAGGAAAAGAGCTTCGACTTTGGCGACGTCGTCCACGCGGTGACGTCGAAGCTCATTCGCCGGCATCCCCATGTGTTCGGCGATGCGCGCGATCTGTCGCCCGACGAGGTCAAGACACTCTGGGCCGCCATCAAGGCGCGGGAAAAGGCGGATCGACGCGCGGCGCGCGCGGCGTCCGGTTTACCGGAGGAAGCCGACGCCAAAGGGGTGCTTTCAGGCGTGCCCACGCCCCTGCCCGGTCTGACGCGCGCGATGAAACTGCAGGCGAAGGCATCGACAGTCGGCTTCGACTGGAACGACGCGCGGCTGGTGCTCGACAAGATCCGCGAGGAAACCGCAGAGATCGAACAGGCGCTCGATCACGGCGCCGACAAGGCGACGGTCGCCGGCGAAATCGGCGACCTGCTCTTCGCCGTCGTCAATCTGGCGCGCCATGTCGACGCCGATCCGGAAGCGGCGGTGCGGGTGACCAACGCCAAGTTCGAGCGCCGCTTCGCGCATATCGAGGCCAGCCTCGCGGCGCGCGGCGCCGAGATCGGCTCGGCGTCGCTCGCCGATATGGACGCCCTCTGGAACGAAGCCAAGAGCCTAGAAGACTAGGCGTGCGGGCGCGCACGCGGTCATGTCCGTTTCACGATTAAGTAGTCCGACGGGGCGTTATTGACCCAAGACGGAGTATATCGATGCGGGCGATCCATCTAGCGATTCTCGTTCTGCTGCCGACGACGCTGGCGCGAGCGGCGTCGCCGGAAGAGGCTTATATCGCCGCGCGGGACCGCGCGATCGGCGATATCAAGCGAACGGAGAAAACGCTGTCTCCCGAGGCCTGGAGCAAGAAGCAGGACGTCGCCACGACCGACCTTCTCGCGCGGCTGAAGTCGGTTATCGGCGAAATCTCCCTGCCCGGCTTGCCGGCGACGGCCAAGCTGAACAACGACACATTGAGCGCGTCGGACGAGGGATTTGGAAAGCTCGACGGACTGCTGTTCGCCACCGAGGACTATCGCACGAGCGCGGTCGTCACGACCGAAGGCCTGCTGAAGCGCTGGCTGACAGCCCATCGCAACTGGTGGAAGGGCCTGCCAAATCCACCTGTCGGCGCGGACGCGGCGCTGAAATCGACCGAATTTTACACGCAGGGTCTGAGCGCCGACGCCCAGGTCGTGAAGTTCGCGGACCTGCCCGTGGGCGCGACCACGGGCTCGACGCGGACGCACGCGCTTCTGGCGGCGCGGACGCAGGACATGAGCCCGCGATTGCCGGATGAGTTTTATATTTCGGTCGCGCGCGACGGTCGGGTAATCATTCTCAACGCGCGTGTCGCGACCCCCATCACGCCGATCGCGGCATGCGACGTCCTCAAGAGCGCGACGGAAAAGCGCATCCAGGCGTTTGACGAGTCCAGCCGGAAAAACGTCATGAAGGGTGGCGACTATGCCGATACCATCGACAAGCTGCGCATGCGAGGCGACGCCGAATATCTCAAATGCTTCGCGGAACGCGCGAGTGGCGAGCCTTTTTATGAAAAAGCCGTCGCCGAGGCGCGAGCGCTGATCGACGCGTTCACCGGGGCCCGCGCGAATTAGTCGACAGTCGCGACGGCCTTTGGAAAGCGCGCCAGCAGCTTTTCCACCTGATGCGGCCCGACGCGCACGACGAGCTTGGTGATCCCCGTGCGTCCCGTCTTGCGCGACAGCACCTCAACCCGGTCGTGCAGCCACGCGAGCCCCTGCCCGTCCTCCGGCGGCACGCGGATTTCATACCGCTCGTGGCCGATGGACAGGCGATCCTCGATACTGGCGAGGAGAGCGTCCAGCCCCTCGCCCGTGACCGCCGAGACAAGATAAGGCCGCTGTCCGCCGGCGCGTCGTCCCGCCGCGTTGCCCAACCGCTCGCGTTCATTGGGCGCGAGAAGGTCGGCCTTGTTCCAGACCTCGATCATGCGCTCGCGCCGGTCGGCGGCGACGCCGAGTTCATCGAGCACGTGGCTGACGTCGGCGCTCTGGGCCTCGGAATCCTCGTGGGAGATGTCGCGCACGTGCAGGATGACATCGGCCTCGATCACCTCTTCCAGCGTGGCGCGGAAGGCGGAGACCAGCATGGTCGGCAGATCGGAGATGAAGCCGACCGTGTCGGACAGCATGATCCGCGCGCCATGCGGCAAGCGAACGACGCGCATCGTCGGGTCCAGCGTGGCGAAGAGCATGTCCTTGGCCAGCGCGTCGGCGCTGGTCAGGCGATTGAACAGGGTTGACTTGCCAGCGTTGGTGTAACCCACGAGGGCGACCACGGGAAACGGCTCCTCGCGTCGGCTGGAGCGATGCAGGCCGCGCGTGCGCTTGACGCTTTCGAGGTCTTTTTCGAGGCGGATCATCCGTTCCTGAATGAGACGGCGGTCGGCTTCGATCTGGGTTTCGCCGGGGCCGCCGAGAAAGCCGAAGCCGCCGCGCTGGCGCTCAAGATGGGTCCATGACCGCACCAGACGGCTTTTCTGGTAGGCGAGATGGGCCAGTTCCACCTGCAACACGCCTTCACGCGTGCGGGCGCGACGACCGAAAATTTCCAGAATGAGGCCCGTGCGGTCGATGACCTTGGCGCCCAGTTCCTTTTCCAGATTGCGTTGCTGCGCCGGCGACAGCGCGCAATCGAACATGACGAGATCGACGCCGGATTCCTTAACCCGCGCGGCGATTTCCTCGACCTTGCCCTTGCCGATGAAGGTGGCGGGGCGGATTTGCGACATCAGCACGAGCGTCGTGCCGATCACATTCAGGTCGATCGCCTGGGTCAGGCCGACGGCTTCGTCGAGCCGGGCCTCGGGCGGACGATGCGCCTTGAGGCCGGGGCGTTCCCGCGCCGTGGGGAGATCAACCGAGGGCGGATCGTGCGGACTCCAGCCGCCATCCGCGACCGCGCCCGTCACGAGCGCCGCCTCGCTCCTGCCCATCGCGACGCGTTCCGATCGGTCGCGCGCGCGATCGCTCAGATAAGGCCCGACAACCAGAGCCTTCGTATGCAGCGCGCGCGAACGCTCCAGATCGAAGCCGGGGGAAGGCTCCCGCCGGCGATCCTCGTCGTTTCCCGTTCCCTTATCGCGGCTCAAGGCTTTTCAGGCGCCTCGTCGGGCTCGAACATCTGCAACTGCGCGCCGGGCATGATGGTCGAAATCGCGTGCTTGTAGACGAGTTGCGAATGACCGTCGCGCCGCAGCAGCACGCAGAAATTGTCGAACCAGCTCACCACGCCCTGCAACTTGACGCCGTTGACGAGGAAGATCGTCAGGGGAATTTTCTGTTTGCGAACGTAGTTCAGGAAGGTGTCCTGAAGATTCTGGGTGCGTTCAGCCGCCATTTTTTTATTCTCCTTTGTCCGCGCGCCCTTGGGGCTTGCGCGGGATGTCGCGACCTAATCGTTCACAGGTCTACTTTACATATAAGCGCCCATTGTGCATTGCACAATAGACGGTAAGCGTCTCGGCCCCGTTTGCCGCCCTGAAATGTCCATATCATGGCGGCCATGCAAATTCGCGGGGTCTCCGTCCCGATGATCGCCAATCAGTCGATTCCCAGCGATTTCAGTTTCCGGTGCAAGGCGGATCGCTCCATGTCGATGAATTCGGCGGTACGGGAGATATTGCCGCCAAAACGGTTAATCTGGGCGATGAGATATTCGCGCTCGAAGATTTCGCGGGCCTCGCGCAGCGGACGGCTCATGAGCTTCTCGCCGCCCATGCCATTGGGCGTCGCTGGAACAAGGGCGCCGATCTCGGCGGGGAGCATTTCGGCCGAGATTTCGGCATCCGCGTCGCCCGCCGCCAGAATCATCAGGCGCTCGACGTTGTTGCGAAGCTGGCGGACGTTGCCCGGCCAGTCGTGGGACTGCAACACCGCCATGGCGTCCGCGCCGATCTTGCGGCGCGGCATGCCCGACAACTGGCAGATCTGGTCCATGAAAAAATCGACGAGTTCGGGAATGTCGTCGCGCCGCTCGGCGAGCGACGGCACGCGGATCGGCACGACCGACAGGCGATGGAACAGATCCTCGCGAAAGGCGCCCTGCTCGATCGCCGCGGCGAGGTCGCGGCTCGACGACGAGATGATGCGCACGTCGACATGCACGCGCGTCGCGCCGCCGACGCGCTGGAAATTCTGGTCGACGAGAACGCGCAGAATCTTGCCCTGCGTCTCCTTCGGCATGTCGGCGATTTCGTCGAAATAGAGGGTGCCGCCGTGGGCTTCCTCCAGCGCGCCAACCTTGCGCTGGCGTCCGTCGGCCGCCTCCATGCCAAACAGTTCGAGCTCCATCGATTCAGGCGTGATGGTCGCGGCGTTGAGGACAACGAAGGGTCCGGACGACCGCGCGGAAGCATCGTGGATGGCGCGCGCGGCGAGCTCCTTGCCGGCGCCGGCGGGGCCGGTGATGAGGATGCGCGAATTGGCCGGCCCGGCGCGGTCGATCACCTGCCGCAACTGGTTGATCAGGATCGACGAGCCGACGATCTTGTTGGTCGCGCCGGCGCGGGCGCGCAATTCGCTGACCTCCCGCTTGAGACGGGAGGTTTCAAGGGCGCGCTCGGCCACGAGGATCAGCCGGTCGGCCTTGAAGGGCTTCTCGATGAAATCATAGGCTCCCTTGCGGATCGCGGCGACGGCGGTTTCGATGTTGCCGTGCCCGGAGATCATCACCACGGGCAGGCCTGGATGTCGCTCCTTCACGACCTCCAGCAATTGCAACCCGTCGAGCCGCGACCCCTGCATCCAGATGTCGAGAAACAGCAGATGCGGCCGCCGCGCGGCTATCGCTTCAAGCGCCTCGTCAGCGTTGCGCGCGGTGCGCGTGCCGTGGCCCTCGTCGGAAAGAATGCCCGACACGCCTTCGCGAATATCAGCCTCGTCGTCGACGATCAGAATGTCGGTCGCCATAGTCAGCCCTTACTTTGCAATATCGGCGCGCGTGTCCGACCCATCGGCCAGTCCGCGCGCGGGAAAATGAAAACGCACCCAGGCGCCTTGTCCCGACGGCGCGTCGAGCAGATCGATGCCGCCGCCATGTTCCTCGAGAATTTTCGCGACAATGGGTAGGCCCAGCCCCGTCCCCTCGGCGCGCGAGGTGACGTAGGGCTCAAGCAATCGGCTGCGATTTTCGGCCGGAAATCCCTTGCCGTTGTCGATGACGTCGATGATGGCCATCCCGCCATCATCGACCTTCAGGCTCACCTCGATCCGCGGTGGATCGCCCTCGGGACGCTCCGCGCCCGCGAGGCCCTCGGTGGCGTTCTTGACGACATTTGTCAGCGCCTGCGACATCAATCGCCGATCGAACATGGCGATCACCGGCATATCGGGCAAACGCTCCTCGATCGTGATTTCGGGGTGGCCGACGCGCATGAGGAAAAGCACCTGCCGCACGCAGGTCGACAGGTCATCCTCGCCCGGACGCGCCTTGGGCATGCGCGCGAAGGACGAGAACTCATCGACCATGCGCTTGATGTCGTCGACCTGCCGCACGATCGTATCCGTGCACTGGTCGAAGACCTCGCGGTCCTGGGTTATGAGCCGCCCGTATTTACGCTTGAGGCGTTCCGCCGAAAGCTGGATCGGCGTCAGAGGATTCTTGATCTCGTGCGCGATGCGCCGCGCGACGTCGGCCCAGGCGGACGTGCGCTGCGCGGTCACGAGTTCGGTGATGTCATCGAGCGTCACCACGAAGCTTCGCTCCGTCTGGCCCGATTGCTCGCTGGTGACGCGCACGTTCAGAATGCGCTCTCGGCCCATGCGGCTGAGGGTGATCTGGCCCTGAAGCAGTCGCGCGCGCGATCCCCGCGCCTCGTCGAGCAGGTCGCCAAGTTCCGGCAATGCGTCGTCGATCCGCTGGCCGATGCGCATGTCGGGCTCGGCCTCCGAGCCGAGCAGCTTGAGCGCCGAGGGATTCAGCGTGTTGATCCGGCCGCGGCCATCGACGCCAAGAATCGCCACCGGCGCGCCGGACAGAACCGCCTCGGTGAATATGCGTCGTTCATCGATGGTCTGATTGGCCGAGATCAGTCGGTTCTGTTGCAGGCGCAGTTCCGACGTCATGTTGTTGAAGGTTTCGCTGAGGCTCGCCAGGTCTCCATCGGATCGCGTGACGGGCACCTGCACATAGAGATTGCCGGCGGAAACCTGATCGGTCGCCGAAATCAGGCGGCGGATCGGAGTCACCAGCCGCGAGGCGAAGGACAGGCCGAGCCACGTCGCCGACAGCACCATGATGAGGGCGAGCAGCACGAACATGGTGGCGAAGGCGATCTCGATGTTCAACCGGTGCGCGTCGAAGATCTCGTAGAGGCTGATGAGGCCAGCCGCCTGCGCGGGAAATTCAATGGCGAATGGATCGATGGCGCGGGCCGCGTAAAGGAACGTATTGTCGAAATTATCGATCTGGCTGAGCGCGACGAACGTCCGGCCATCGTCGGTGATCAGGCATTGTGGTTCGTTCTTGCGCGCGTCCTCGAAGTCGGTGGGCTCGGGCGCGACAATAGCGGCGGCGGTCGTCGCGGGCGCGGGAGATGGCGAACTCGTGATCTTGTCCTGCGCCCCCGCTGGTGACGGGTCCAGCGGCGCGGCGGGCCGTTCCTCGAATTTCGGCTCCACCCGGTGGACGATCGTCCCGTCCGGCTTGATCAGCGCGGCGACGCGGAAGCCAAGAAAACGCGCGCGCGATTCAAAGAACTCGTCGAAGATCGGCTTGTTGGAATCAAACGCCTGTCGCGCGTGCGAAATATCGAGCGCGGTGAGCCGCGATTCAGCCAGCAGCGATCGGCACTGGGATTCCCTGAACAGCCGCGCCGCCTCGGCCGTGTTGTAAACGAAGCCGCGCACGTTCTGCATGAAGGCGGGATTCAGGCTTCGGTCGAGCGTGATCGAGCCGACGATGGCGATGAGAACAGCCGGCGCCGCCGCGATGATAGAGAACAGTCGGACAATGCGCAGATGCAACCGCGCGCCAGCCGCGTGCGCGCGCCGCGCCGCCACCAGACGCCAGATTTCCGCGGCCATCAGCACGATCAGGACGACGATAATCGCCAGATTGGCGAGGAACAGGCCGCCAACCACCCTGCCCGTCGGCTCGATCGGCGTGTAGTCGGCGAAAACAAGCAGCGTGAAGAGCGCCAGAATGGCCGCGGTGCTGACCGCGAACGGGCCGAAACGGGCCAGAAACTGGCGTTCGACCAACGGCTGCGACGCGATCGGCGTTGGATTGTCCGTGGTTTGGGTCATGCCCTGGGAGTCATCCAGCCAATGCCTGTTGCCGCCGATGGCGACCATCGGGATGGATCGCCAACGGTCTCGCCCGAACAAATGCACTGGGAATGCGCATCCAGCCGGAAGAGTCGTTGCTTATATACAACGCTGTTGCCGAATTGCGACATTTTTGAGGTTCGCCGGGGCCACGCCCCGGCTATTCCCGCGGCTTTTTCAGCGCGACGAGCGCATCAGCCGCACATCGAGGTCGCGCACCTTCTTGCGAAGCGTGTTGCGATTGAGACCGAGAAGCTCGGCCGCCTTGATCTGGTTGCCCCGCGTCGCCGCGAGGGCCACGGAAATGAGCGGATATTCCACCTCGCGCAGAATGCGGTGGTAGAGGCCAGGCGGAGGCAGCTTGTCGCCATGCTCGCGGAAGATGCGCGCCAGATGATGTTCGACTGAGAGAGACAGGCTGCTGTCGTCGGGCATTCCCGCCATTGGAGCCGCCGAGGCGGAAGACGTCAGGGAACCATTGGCGGATTTGACGGGCGCCGTCGCCATGGGCGCGTCGAAACCGAGCTCCGCCTCGACCTGCGACTCCCCGATGACTTCTTGCGGGTACAGGGCAGCCAGTCGGCGGATGAGGTTTTCCAGTTCGCGGATGTTGCCCGGCCAGCGATGCTTTTTCATCCGCTCCAGCGCGGCGTTGTCCATCGATTTCAGCGGCAGGCCTTCCTCCGCCGCCAGCTTGAAGAAATGCCGGGCGAGATCGGGCACGTCCTCGCTGCGTTCGCGCAGGGGCGGCAGGCGCAGCGGCACGACATTGAGCCGGAAGAAAAGATCCTCGCGGAACAGGCCCTGCTGGATCAGGATACGCAGATCCTTGTTGGTGGCCGCGACGATGCGCACGTTGGTCTTGATCGCCGTGCGACCGCCAACGGTCGTGTATTCGCCCTGCTGCAACACACGCAGCAACCGGGTCTGAGCCTCCATCGGCATGTCGCCGATTTCATCGAGGAACAGCGTGCCGCCCTCGGCCTGCTCGAAACGGCCCGCCGAGCGGGCGTTCGCGCCGGTGAAGGCGCCACGCTCGTGGCCGAACAACTCGCTCTCGATCAGATCGCGCGGGATCGCCGCCATGTTGATGGCGACAAACGGTCCCTTGGCGCGCTTGCCGTAATCATGCAGGGCGCGAGCGACAAGTTCCTTGCCGGTGCCAGACTCGCCGGTGATCATCACCGTGAGATCGGTCTGCATCAGTCGGGCGAGCGTGCGGTAAATCTCCTGCATGGCGACCGAGCGGCCCACCAGCGGCATGCCGTCGATTTCCTCGGCGCTGTCGCGATCGGCGGGCTTGCGCGGCTCGCTGAGCGCGCGCCCCACGATGGCGATGAGTTCCTTGAGGTCGAAGGGCTTGGGCAGGTAATCGTAGGCGCCGCGCTCCGAGGCCTTGATGGCGGTCATGAAGGTATTCTGCGCGCTCATGACGATGATCGGCAGTTCCGGGCGTAGTTTCTTGATGCGCGGCAAGAGTTCGAACGCGTTTTCGTCGGGCATCACCACGTCGGTGATGACGAGGTCGCCCTCGCCCTCCTGCACCCAACGCCACAGGGTCGCCGCGGTGCCGGTCACACGGGCCTCGTAGCCCGCGCGCGTCAGCGCCTGACTGATGACTGTACGGATCGCCGCGTCGTCATCGGCAACAAGAATATGCCCGGTCGCCATAAATTCACTTCTCCTGTCGTCGCGCCTTGACACGACGATCTTGTTCAGTTTTTCGCCGTCGAACGTCCATCCGTCAGCGAATGCATGGGCATGAGAACGCGGAACACGGTGCGGCGGGAAAGGGATTCACATTCGACGATGCCGCCATGATCGCCGATGATCTTCGCGACAAGTGCAAGTCCGAGGCCAGTCCCATTCGACTTGTTGGTGACGAAAGGATCGAACAGGTTCTCGACAATATCGGGCGGCACGCCCGGTCCATTGTCCCGCACGCAGATCTCCAGCGGCAGGCTCACGGGCGCGCTGGAGGTGCGGGTTTTCAGCCGGACGCCGTGGCGGAACGCCGTCGAAAGCTCGATTTCTCCGTCGATGGCGTCGTCGCCGATGGCTTCCGCCGCGTTTTTCACGAGATTCAGGAATACCTGAATCATCTGGTCCTTGTTTGCGTAGACCGGCGGCAGCGAGGGATCGTAGTTTTCGACAAAGCGGATGTGGCGCGCGAAACCCGCCTGCCCCAGCCGTTTCACGTGGTCGAGCACGGCGTGGATGTTGACGCTTTCGCGTTCGATGGGCCGCTCGTCCGAGAACGCCTCCATGCGGTCGACGAGCTTCACGATCCGGTCGGTTTCGTCGCAGATAAGTCGCGTCAACACGCGGTCGTCGTCGGGCACGGCGGTTTCCAGCAACTGGGCCGCGCCGCGGATGCCGGACAAGGGATTCTTGATCTCGTGCGCCAGCATGGAGGCAAGCGCCGAAACCGATCTGGCTGCCCCCCGATGCGTCAGTTGGCGATCCATTTTGTCGGCTATTGTTCGTTCCTTGAGCATAATGAATACACCAGCCGAATTATTAGGCAATGGCGCCGCATGAACGTCCACAATCCGGTCGGAGCTGAATTTCACGGAACCGATATCGACACGGTACTCGTTGACCGTGGCGCCATGGTCCCGAACGAAGCTGACCAGCGCCAGCAGCGGCGACCCGAACGGCAGGAGGTCGGACAGTTTCTGCCGGGTCAGCGCCGCCCGCCCCGTCTCGAAAAACGCTTCCGCCGCGGTGTTGGCGTCGGCGATGCGTCCATCCGGCGCGATGGCGAGGATGGGATCGGGCAAGGCGTTGAGCAGTTCCGCCGCGTCGATCAGGCTGGATGGTCTGGGGCCGGTCTTCAGGGAAAACATGTCAGGCTGCCCGCGCGCGAGAGTCGAGGTCGTCGAAGAAACGGGCGAGAAGAGCCGCGACCTCGCGCGGATCCTCGCTGGTTACAAGGCGCCGCCGGTCGGGGTCTTCCCGTCCCGGCGTTGGCGGGCGCGCATGATCGGCGTAGGCCGCCAGATGCTTGCGCGCGTGCCGGACGCCAACCCGTGGCCCCATCTGATCGATCAGCCCGTGAAAATGCTCCAGGGCGGCGTCGCGCTTTTGCGCCGGCGAAGGTTCGTCGTCCGCAAGCCCTTCGAGGGCCGCCGCGATCCGTCCGACAAGCCACGGTCGGCCGACGGCGGCGCGCCCGATCATGACACCCGCCGCGCCGGAGGCCGCGAGCATGGCCCGCGCGTCGTCCGCGCTGGCGCAGTCGCCGTTGGCGACGACGGGGATGGAAACAGCCTCGACGATCGCGCGGATCGCGGCCCAGTTGGCGCGACCCGTGTAGAATTGCGCGCGCGTGCGGCCGTGGATCGTGATCATGGCGACGCCCGCCTGTTCCGCCCGGCGCGCCAGCGCCGCCGCGTTGAGGCAGGTATCGTCCCAGCCGAGACGCATTTTCAGCGTGACGGGAATTTTCACCGCGGCGACCGTCGCCGCGACAAGCGAATGCGCCAGATCGGGCGTGCGCATAAGCGCCGAACCCGCGTAACCGCCCGTCACCTTCTTGGCCGGGCAACCCATGTTGATGTCGACCACGTCGGCGCCAGAGGCCTCCGCCAGTCGCGCCGCCTCGCCCATCCAGTAGGGATCGCGCCCGGCGATCTGCACGACGTGCGGGGAAACGCCCTCGCCCTCGGCGCGCAAGCGGCTTTCCTCGTCGCCTTTCACGTAGGAATCCGAGGCCACCATTTCGGACACCACGAGCGACGCGCCAAAGCGCCGTGCGATGCGCCGCATGGCGACATCGGTGACGCCGGACATCGGCGCGAGGATCGCGCGCCCCAACAAAACGGGCCCTTTTTCACCAATTCGAATATTGCTCATTACGTGTGCACTCGAAAACATGCCCATATGATAGCCATTTCGCAATGCAACGCAAACCTTGCTTTACACTATGCGCGGCGGGTTTGACCGTATCGCCCAAATCGGCCACGGTCGGGCGAATGAACGATCCATCTCCAAATACCCCCGAGCCTGAATTCGCCGACGTCGCCATCGTCGTCGTGGCGGCCGGGCGCGGCCTGCGCGCCGGCGGCGACATGCCCAAGCAGTACCGCGCGCTGGCCGGCCGGCCATTGATCGCGCATACGCTGGACAATCTGGGAAGGGCCGCGCCAGGCGCAACCCTTGTCCCGGTCATTCACCCCGACGATATCGAACTTTTCAACGCCGCGATGCGCGGCGTCACCGCGTCCATCGCGGGCCCTGCCTTTGGCGGCGCGACCCGGCAGGCGAGCGTCAGGGCCGGATTACGGCTGATCGGCGAGATCGCGAAATCGGCGAAAATCTTTTTGATTCATGATGGCGCCCGGCCTTTCGTGGATATCGGTTTAATTCGACGAGCGGTTGATAGCGCGCGCGCCCATGGCGCCGGGGCGCCGGGATTGCCGGTGAGCGACACGATCAAGCAGGTGGACGCCGCCGGCGCCATCGTCGGCACGCCCGCCCGTGCCTCCCTGCGCGCGGTGCAGACGCCGCAGGCCTTCGACCGCCAACTGATCAGCAACGCCCACGCGCGCGCGGCGGCGGCGGGGATCGACGACATGACGGACGACGCCGCCGTGGCCGAATGGGCCGGCGCGACCGTCCACATCTTCGAGGGAGACGCCCGCAACATGAAAGTCACCGAGCCCGGCGATTTCGCCCGCGCGGAAGCGCGCCTCATGGGCGACCTCGGCGATCTCAGGGTCGGCCAGGGCTACGATGTCCATGCCTTCGCGCCCGGCGAACATCTGTGGCTCGGCGGCGTCAGGATCGCCCACGAGCGCGGCCTTGACGGACATTCCGACGCCGACGTTCTCATGCACGCGATCACCGACGCCATCCTTGGCGCGCTCGCCGATGGCGACATCGGCTCGCATTTCCCGCCGTCCGATCCGCGCTGGAAGGGCGCGTCGTCGGATATTTTCCTGAGCCACGCCGCTGGCCTCGTGCGGGCGCGCGGCGGCGTCATCGCCCACGTCGATGGAACCGTCGTCTGCGAGGCGCCCAAGGTTGGCCCGCACAGGGACGCCATCCGCGCGCGGCTGGCGGAAATCCTGGGACTTTCCATTGACCGCGTGGCCGTCAAGGCGACGACCTCGGAGAGGCTGGGCTTCACCGGTCGCCGCGAAGGGATCGCCGCGCTGGCGACCGCCACCATTCGCCTGCCCTTCGCCAACCCGGACGCCTGACATGAGCCAAGCCTCGCCCTTCGACGCCGAGCTCGTCGCGCGCGCCACGGCGGTGATCACCGACTTTGCCCGACGCGGCTTGATGGTCGCGACGGCGGAATCCTGCACAGGCGGTCTCGTCGCGGGATTGCTGACGGAAATCGCTGGCTCCTCCGCCGTCGTCGAGCGCGGCTTCGTCACCTATTCCAACGAGGCGAAGAACGAGCTTATCGGCGTGCCGATGGACCTCATCATCGCCCATGGCGCGGTAAGCGCGCCGGTCGCCCGCGCGATGGCGGAAGGCGCCCTCGCCCATTCACGCGCGGACGTGACGGTCGCCATCACCGGCGTCGCTGGCCCCGGCGGCGGCTCGCCGGAAAAGCCTGTGGGCCTCGTCCATTTCACCAGCGCGCGACGCGGCGGCGAAACGGTTCATGTCGAGAAACGCTTTGGCGATATCGGCCGCGCCGAGGTGCGCCGGGCGGCCATCGTCACGGCGCTGGAAATGCTGGCGGCGCGCGCCTGACCCTCAAAGCTGCTCCTCGCGCAGAAAGCCCGTCGCCTCCTGCGCCGGGCGATCCGTGTAGCTGAAGATCACGCAATCCTCTTGCGCGACGAAGGCGTAATCGCACCACGACGGCGCGACGAAAATGTCATGTGGACCGAAATCAAAGGTCTTGCCGAGAATGGTCGCGACGCCCCGCCCTTCGGCGACATTGAACACGGTGTTTTCCGTGCTGCGCCAGGGGCGACCGGCGAAACCCTTCGGCAGAAGCTGCATGAAGGCGGCCATCGTCGGGAAGGGATATTTGCCGTTGGCGGGATTGGCGTAGCGCAGCTTGGCGCCGTGGCTCGCGTGCAAGGGCTGGTTGCGAACGAGATGTTCCAGCGCCTCGCGCGTGCGCTCGTAGGGATAGCGCAGGATGGGCGAGGCGCCGTCGGCGGGCTTGAAATCGACCGGCAAAAGCGCGGAACCGTAGGCCGCGGCCGACGACCCCTCCGCCAGATAGAGCGGCTGCGTCTCGCTCGGGTAATCCTCGCGGAAGGTCGCGCCGAAAAAGCGCGTGAAGGCGCTGTCGAGGCCATCCATCCAGACAACGGGCTCCTTGCCGATGTTGCCGTGATCGTGCCACGACCAGTTGGGCGTCACGATGAAATCGCCGGGGTGCATCATGGCGCGCTCGCCGGCCACCGACGTATAGGCGCCTTCGCCCTTCATCACGAAGCGCAGGGCGTTGGGCGTATGGCGATGGGCGGCGGCGACCTCGCCGGGCAGGATGATCTGCAAGCCGGTGAACAGGGTCTGCGCGACAAAACTCTGGCCGCGCAGCGCCGGGTTTTCCAGCATCAAGACGCGACGCTCGGCGTCCTTCTTGTCGATGAGATCGCAGGCCTTGAGCAACAGCGGCTCGACGTCGGCCCAGCGCCAGATATGCGGCTCGCAGGGTGTGCCCGGCTTTTGCGAAACGGTGCGTTCCCAAAGCGGCGAAAGCTCAAGCGAGCGGATATCCTTCGAGAAGGCCAGAAGCTCCGGCGTCTGCGTGGCTGCGTGGGACATGTTTCGCTCCCGATCCTTGGTGGCCTCAATGACCAAGCCGGGGGCCGGCTCGTCAAGAGGCGAAACGCCACTGCTGTCTATCGCTCGCGCAAAACGACGCGCAACCTTTCGCGAGCCGCAAGCGATGTCGCCTCGAGATCCCGCGCGAGGACGGCGAGTTCCTCGCCGGGGACGGGATCGACATCCATGTTGCGTTGGCCAGCGAGGCGGCGCGTCTCGGGGTCGCGCAGCATGGCGAGAAAGCCCGCGCGCAGCGTGGCGAGAACAGCCGGGGGCGTCGACGGCGGCGCCGCGAGCGCGAAGGCGCCGAAGCGCGTCTGGCTTTCAATCGCGCGCATCGCCTCGCGGTCCATGTCGCGCTCGGGCCAGTCGCTGGCGCGCGGCGGCCCCGCGCCCAGCGGAACGGGGCTTGTCGAGAACTGCACGAGCGGCCGTACGCGCCCGTCGCGAAGCAGGTCGTCGTGGCGATAACGCAGCGCGTTCATCGACCAGCCGCACCAGAAGTTGGCCTCGCCCGTGTCGAGCGCGCGGGCCGCCTCGAATTCGCTGCCATAACCTGAAATGATTTTAAGTTTCGCGCCGCCGAGTTCATTGAGCGCGCGCGCGTAGAGATAGCCGCGCGAGCCCGGCGTCAGGGCGGCGGCGAATAGTTCGTGCCGGCGGAGATCGTCGAGCGCGCGCGCCGGCGCGTCCCCGCGCGCCACGCAAACGTCATCATCCCTCTGGCGCGCGCCGATCCAGGCGAAATCGCCGGGGCGCCACGGCGCGTTCGCCGCGCCCATCAGCGGCTCCAGCGCGACGCGCGGCCCAAGCAGCGCGATCACCGAGCCGTCGCCGGGCGCGGTCAACATGCGGCGCGCGGCCAGCAGGCTCGCGGCGCCTGGCGCCAGTTTCATCGTGACCTTCGGCGCGCCGGGCAGGAACGCGCCGAGGCGCTCCGCGTAGAAGCGGCCCGATTCCTCGTAGGTCGGTTCGGTGGTCAGCCGCTGTCCGGGCACGGCGGCCGCGGCGTCGGGCGTGGTTTCGGCGTCCGCGCCCTGCCCCGGCGGAAAACCGACGAGCAAGGTGATGTCGGCCGCCAGCGCCGGACCACCCAACAGCGACGCGACCAACGCCAGCGCGAGCAGAGGTTTCACGATCCGATAGCTCGCGAACCGCCGCCCGCGCCGTAAATCTGGTCGGCGCGCCGCTCGAAGGCCTCGGCGAACTTGCGAAACGCCGTGTCGAACATCGAGCCCATCAAAAGGCCGAGCATGCGGCTGCGGAATTCATAGTCGATGAAAAATTCGACCACGCAGCCCGGCGCGCCATTGGCTCGTGGCTCCTCGCGAAAATTCCAGACGTTTTCCAGCCGACGAAACGGCCCGTCGATATATTCGACGAGGATGCGGCGCGCGGGCTTGTCCAGCGTGACACGGCTGCCGAAGGTCTCGCGGATGTTCTTGTAGCCAACATCCATGTCCGCGATGATGACCTCGCGCCCCTCCGCGCCCGGCGTCCGCCGGCGCACGCGCAACCCCTGACACAGCGGCAGGAATTGCGGGTAGGCCTCGACGTCGGCGACGAGCGCGAACATGTTGTCGGGGGAATGGGCGACCCGGCGGGTCACGCGGAACGATGGCATGGGAATCCCGTGAAAACGGGCTCTCATACCACGCGCGGCGACCGCGAACACCGGGATTTAGCGTCGCGCCGGGCGAACAAGGCTCAGTCGCGCGAAACCAGCGTGAAGCGCCGCCGCAGGGCGTGGGGCGTGAGCCGGGATTTTTCCAGCGATTTGGTCTCGTAGGCCGGGTTGACGATCGGCGGACGCGCCAGAAAGCGCACGCCAACCTCGCCCTCGCCGCGCCAGACGACCGCGGCGTGAAAAGTTCGCCGGTGGTGATCCACGTGCAGATCGAACGTGTCGGGCAGGCGCCGACGCGTCGATGGCGCGATGCGCGCGCCCAGCGGCGAAAACGTCCTGACCTGACACTCAACCGCCGGAAACGCGCCATCGCCCGCGATGCGCGCGCCAAACAGAACCCGCAGACGCGGCGCCGCGCGGCGTTCGGTGGCTTGTGCTTGCGTCATGGCTTCGTCCCCGCCGCCCGGCTCGATGCAGGCTCGGCCACGTTGAAACACGGGGGCGCTCGACGGCAAGCGAAACCTTTTGTTAACCTCAACGCGCCGCGCGGGCGGCCTTCAGCCGGGCGAAGTCCTCGCCCGCGTGATGCGAGGAACGCGTCAGCGGCGAGGCCGACACCAGCAGGAACCCCTTGGCGAGCGCCACCGTCTCGTAGGACTTGAATTCCTCCGGCGTGACGAATCCCATGACGGGATGATGTTTGCGCGTCGGTTGCAGATACTGGCCGATGGTGAGGAAATCGACGTCCGCCGAGCGAAGATCGTCCATCAGTTGCAACACTTCCTCGCGCGTCTCGCCAAGCCCGACCATGATGCCGGACTTGGTGAAGATCGAGGCGTCGAGTTCCTTCACCCGCTGCAAGAGACGGATGGAATGGAAGTAGCGCGCGCCCGGCCGCACGCGCAGATATTTCGACGGCACGGTTTCAAGGTTGTGATTGAACACGTCCGGACGCGCGGCGACGACGGTTTCGAGCGCGCCTTCCTTGCGCAGGAAATCCGGCGTCAGGATTTCGATGGTCGTCTTCGGCGTCGCCTTGCGGATCGCCTCGATGGTGCGCACGAAATGCAGCGCGCCGCCATCATCGAGGTCGTCGCGGTCGACGGACGTGATCACGACGTGATCGAGGCCGAGCGCGGCGACCGCCGAGCCGATCTTTTCCGGCTCTTGCGCGTCGAGCGGCGCGGGCATGCCGGTGCGCACGTTGCAGAAGGCGCAGGCCCGCGTGCAGGTGTCGCCCATGATCATGAACGTCGCGTGCTTTTTCTCCCAGCACTCGCCAACGTTGGGACAGCCCGCTTCCTCGCAGACCGTCACGAGCCCGTGGCTTTTGACGATGCTGCTGGTGTCGGCCCAGAGCGCCGAGCCCGGCGCCTTGACGCGTATCCAGTCGGGCTTGCGCAGGATGGGCTGATCGGGCCGATGGGCTTTCTCGGGGTGACGCGGTTTATCGCCCCCCGAGCGCTTCGGATCCTTGTCGATATCGAAGACGACGGCCATGGCTTTCATCCAGACGCCGCGCCAGAGGCGGCATTCGGCGTCTATCTATGCCCGCGCGCCGCTTGCGGCAATCGTGTCAGCCCATTTTACCGGGCGGGAGGATGGAGCCTCCACCCGAGCCGCCGCCCTGCTTGGGATGCAGCATCTGCCAGACGTAGAGGATGATGCACGAGCCGATCAGCGCCGCGACGAAATGGCCCATGGAACGATCGACGGTGACATTGGCGAGGTCCGCGAGCTGCGAGCCGAGCCACGACCCGAGAATGCCGATGAGGATGTTGGTGAAGATCCAGTGGCGCGAGCCGACGATCATGCCGGCGATCCAGCCGGCGAAACCGCCAATGATGATGAGCGAAAAGAGCCCGATGCCGGGCGTACCCATGATTCCCAATGGCGCGTTCATAATAAATTCTCCCCAATTGGCCGGCGCGATGGCGCCGACCCCATGCAATCACAACGGGAGGTTGGCGGAAAGAAGGCCGCCACCGAATTACGTATGAATAACCTTGCCGTAGGCGTCCAGAACGCTCTCGTGCATCATTTCCGACAGGGTGGGATGCGGGAAGACCGTGTGCATCAGGTCTTCCTCGGTGGTTTCGAGATTCATCGCCACCACGAAGCCCTGGATGAGCTCGGTCACTTCCGCGCCCACCATGTGCGCGCCGAGCAGCTTGCCGGTCTTGGCGTCGAAAATGGTTTTCACGAGGCCATCGGGCTCGCCAAGGGCGATCGCCTTGCCATTGCCGACGAAGGGGAAACGGCCAACCTTCAGTTCGTATCCGGCGGCCTTGGCCTTCGCCTCCGTCAGGCCAACCGAGGCGACCTGCGGGTGGCAATAGGTGCAGCCGGGGATCATCGACTTGTCCATGGCGTGCGGATGCAGACCCTTGATCGCCTCGACGCAGATGACGCCCTCGTGCTCGGCCTTGTGGGCGAGCATGGGCGGGCCAGCGACGTCGCCGATGGCGAAGATGCCGGGCACGCTGGTCTTGCCGAAGGGGTCGGCGACGATGCAGCCGCGATCCGTCTTGACGCCGAGTTTTTCGAGGCCAAGATTTTCAATGTTGCCGACCACGCCGACGGCCGAAATCAGGCGCTCGGCCTTGAGGGTCGTCTTGGCGCCCTTCTCGTCCTCGAGCGTGCAAGTCACGTCGTCGGCGCCCTTCTCGACCTTGGTCACCTTGGTCGAGGTCATGATCTTGATGCCAAGCTTCTCGAAACGCTTGCGCGCGATGCCCGCGATCTCCGCGTCCTCGACGGGCATGATCTGCGGCAGCACCTCGACCACGGTCACCTCGGCACCCATGGTGCGATAGAACGAGGCGAACTCGATGCCGATGGCGCCGGAGCCCATGACGATCAGCGACTTCGGGAAGGCCGGCGGCACCATGGCCTCGAAATAGGTCCAGATGAGCTTGCCATCGGGCTCGATGCCCGGCAGCACGCGCGGGCGCGCGCCGGTGGCGACGATGATGTTTTTCGCCGTGTAGGTTCCCGCGCCCAGCACGCCCTTCGGCACGGGATTCTGCGGCAGCATCGGCGGCTTCTTGGTCGGCGCGACGGAGACCTCGCCGGCCTTCGTGATGGTGGCCTCGCCCCAGATGACGTCGACCTTGTTCTTCTTGAGCAGGAAGCCGACTCCGCCGTTCAACTGCTGCGACACGCCGCGCGAACGCTTCACGACCGCGGCCGGATCGGCGCTGACCTTGCCCTCGATCTTCAACCCGTAGGCGTCGGGATGCTGGGCGTAATGGAGGATTTCCGCCGAGCGCAGCAGCGCCTTTGTGGGAATGCAGCCCCAGTTGAGGCAGATGCCGCCGAGATGCTCGCGCTCGACGATGGCCGTCTTCAGGCCAAGCTGGGCGGAACGGATCGCGGTGACATAGCCGCCGGGGCCCGAGCCGATGATGAGGACGTCATAGGGAGTGGTCATGGTCGCGCGCTCCCGTTCAGACCAGCATGCCGATGGGATTTTCGATCAGCTGCTTGAACGCGCTCAGCAGTTGCGCGCCAAGCGCGCCGTCGATGGCGCGATGGTCGCAGGAAAGCGTCGCGGTCATCACGGTGGCGACGACGGGCTGGCCCTTCTTCACGACCATGCGCTGCTCGCCCGCGCCAACCGCGAGGATCGAGGATTGCGGCGGATTGATCACGGCGGTGAAGTGCTTCATGCCGAACATGCCGAGGTTGGAGACGGCGGAAACGCCGCCCTGATATTCCTCGGGCTTCAGCTTGCGCGCCTTGGCGCGCGCGGCGAAATCCTTCATTTCGTTGGCGATGGCGGCAAGCCCCTTGAGCTCGGCGTTGCGCACGATCGGCGTGATCAGCCCGTCGGGAATGGCGACGGCGACCGAAATATCCGAGTGCTTGTGCTTGAGCATCGCGCCTTCCGTCCAGGTGACGTTGGCGGCGGGCACGTGTTGCAGGGCGACCGCGAGCGCCTTCACCACGAAGTCGTTGACCGACACCTTGTAGGCGGGCTTGCCGTCCTTGTCCTTGGGCGCGGCGGCGTTGATCTGCTCGCGCAGAGCCAGCAGCGGATCGAGTTCGCAATCGACCGTCAGATAGAAATGCGGAATGCTCGCCTTCGCGTCGGTCAGGCGGCGCGCGATGGTCTTGCGCATGCCGTCGTGGGGAATTTCCTCGTAGCTGCCGGGCGCGAACAACTTCTTGACCATGTCGTCGCCCATCGTCGTGGGGGCGGACGGGGCCGCGACCGGCGCGGGCGCGGCGGCCGGAGCCGACGCGGGCGCGGCCTTCGCGCCGCCGCCGGCGATGGCCGCCTTGACGTCGCGCTCGACAACGCGGCCATGCGGACCGGTGCCGGAAACCTTGCCGAGATCGAGATTGGCGTCCTTGGCGATGCGGCGCGCCAGCGGCGAGGCGAACACGCGGGCGCCAGCGGCGACAACCG
>CAIOVE010000026.1 GCA_903861645.1 uncultured Hyphomicrobiales bacterium | reverse complement strand
GCCTAACATATTCATCCGGTTTAGAAAGTGGTTGTTTGGCGCCGTCGCGCCCGTGGTTGCCGGAGAATGAATCGTGGACCTCGAACTTGCCGGAACAATTGCCGTCGTCACCGGCACCAGCCGGGGCATCGGCCTTGCCTGCGCCCGCCAGCTCGCGGCGGAGGGCTGCCGTGTCTTGCTGGTCGCGCGCGGCGAGGCGGGACTTCTCGCGGCGCGGGACGCAATCCTGTCGGCGGGCGGCGAGGCGGCGATCCTCGCCGCCGACGTGACGATCGATTCGTCCGCGAGCGCCATCGTCGAGGCGGCGGTCCGCGAGTTTGGCGGGCTCGACATTGGGGTGGCCAACGCGGGCGGGAGCGCGGGGCCGCGCGAGTTCGACGCGACGACCGGCGGCGATTGGGAGCGCGCCTTTCGTCTCAACGTCGTGCACGCGACAAATCTGTTGCGGGCCGCGGCGACGCGCATGGAGGCGGGCGGCCGCGGCTCCGCGATTTTCATCGCCTCGGTGTCCGGCTCCTCGCCGCAGGGGTCGAACGCCCAGTACGCCGCGGCGAAGGCGGCGCTGATTCACGCCGCGCGTTCGCTAGAGCGGAATCCGATCTGAATGAATCGTGAGGGATTCCCAAATCAGCGTTGATCTGATTCAGACTGTTTGCCGGATCGGAGGCCGGCAGACATGTCGAAGGCGCTATCGGTTGATCTTCGGGTTCGTGTTTTGGCGGCTGTGGCTGCCGGCGCTTCGCATCGTGAAGCTGGTGAGCGGTTCGGAGTGAGCGCCGCCAGTGTCAGCAGATGGCGAACCCTGGAGCGTCAGCAGGGCGATGCGCGCCCGAAGGCGCTGGGTGGCGACCGACGTTCCAGCCGAGTCGATGCGCACCATGAAGCCATTATGGCTTCGCTCGGACCGCAGAAGGATGCGACCATCGAGGAGATACGCCGCAGCCTCGCGGCGCGCGGCCTGTTCTTCGGCTTCGGGACGATCCAGCGCTTCTTCGTTCGACACCGCGTGACGCGTAAAAAAAGACCGCGCACGCCACCGAGCAGGAACGTCCCGACATCCTGAAGCGGCGTGAAGACTGGTTTGACAACCAGCTCGACCTCGAACCCGAACGCCTCGTGTTTATCGACGAGACATGGGCTTCCACCAACATGGCGCGTCGCCATGGCCGCTGTTTGCGCGGCGAACGGCTGCGCATCGGCGTCCCGCATGGCCATTGGAAGACGACGACTTTCGTGGGCGCGCTGACGCTGCACGGGTTCATCGCGCCGTTCGTGCTGGACGGCCCTATCAATCGCGACGCCTTCGAAACCTATGTCGAGAAGGTTCTCGTTCCCGAATTGCAGCCGGGCGACGTCGTGATCATGGACAATCTCTCAAGTCACAAGGGACCGCATGTGCGAGAGATGATCGAAGCCGCTGACGCGAAACTGCTTTATCTCCCGCCATACAGCCCCGACTTCAACCCGATCGAAAAGGCGTTCTCGAAACTCAAGGCATTGCTGCGAAAAGCGGCCGAGCGAACGCTCGATGGACTCTGGACGAAAATCGGAGGTCTCATCCAACTCGTCACGCCGGATGAATGCAGAAACTACTTCGCAGCCTCAGGTTACGATCCAGAATGATCGGATTCCGCTCTAGCTCGCCTTCCGACGCGCCTCCCGCGTCAGACGGCGCGTTTCGGCTGCGCCGGGGCGCCGATCCATTCGGTGTTCGCCGGGATCGCCTCGCCCTTCATGATGACCGTGAGCGGCCCGAGGCGGGCGAATTCGCCGACGTGGGTGTCGTAGAGCACCGTCGAACCCGCGCCGACGGTGACGCCGGCGGCGACGTGGACGCGGCCCACCTTCATCACGCGATCCTCGTAAAGGTGCGTTTGCAGGGCGCAGAGCGAGTTGAGCACGGCGAAGTCGCCGACGTTGACGCAATCGAATTCGGTGATGTCCATCATGTCCATGTAGACGCCCTCGCCGAATTTCGCGCCGAGCGTGCGCAGGGCCCAGGGCAGGAACGGCGTGCCGCGCAGGTGGTCGAGCAACACGCGGCCCGCGAGGCCCCAGTACATGACCGCGACCG